>NZ_JAFBIQ010000002.1 GCF_021531315.1 Oscillibacter valericigenes
GCCCTAAGCTCTTTTGATTCCCGTTTCCCTTGTTTGTGGGCTGCTCCTTCTGCCTGTTTTGCTCATCACTTTTTTTCTTCAGTATAGGTTTTCGGGAACTTTTTGTCAATTTTTTGCGTCTTAGGAAGTAAGTGCTTGACATAACACGGTATGGTTGGGTACAATGAAAAAAGAAAGAGAATAAAGGAGGGCTTTTCCATGGAAGGTCGTCGTGTGAATCGCAGCGCGCCGAAGCGCAACCCGCTGTATGTGATGTTTTTGTGTCTGGTCGCGGCCGTTTTCGTGCTGCTGATCGTGGTGGCCGTGCTGGGCGCAAAGCTCGGCGCGGCGCAGAAGGCGGTGAAGTCTGCCGAAACGAAGGTGGAGGAGCTGCAAAAGCAGGCCGAAAAGCTGGAGGAGCAGGTCAAGAAGCTGGAGGAGGAGAAGGCGGCGCTCGAGGCCGAGCCCGACGACAAGCTCGAGGGGGAGAATAAGCCCGCCATCGAGCCGAGCGTGAACACCAATACGGACAAGACCGACAGCAAGCGGAAGATCGGCTGGCTGGACCTCACGGGGCACAACGAGGTCACAGTGCTGCCGGAGAAGGTGTTTGACCAGTATGCGACCAACTATACCACCGCCGGCGTCAACCTGCGCAGCGGCCCGAGCACCAGCTACAACAAGGTCACGCTCGTCAACAGAGGCACGAAGGTCAAGGCCGCGGCGAAGAGCGGCAACTGGACCTTTGTCAACGCAGACGGGAAGTTCGGCTGGATCCGATCGGACTATCTCTCCGCCACGCCGCCCGCCGAGGGCTCGTCGGGGAGCCTGAAAAGAGTCTGAAGACAGCGATAAAAAGCGTTCCGCGCGAGCGGAACGCTTTTTTTGTCAAGGCTTGCCGCAGCCGCCCTTGCCGCTGAGCGAGCAGGAGGACTGAAAGCCGCAGGCGTTGCACTTGTTGTTCGGATCGCGCGTGACTGCGCCGCCGAGAAAGGCGAGCGCGGCTTCCTCCGGCGCGCCGGAGAAGGCGGGGAAGAGCGGGATGCCCACGGCGGCGGTCTCGAGCCTTTCTTCGCCCGGCAGCGCGCCGCACACGAGCGCGTCCACACCGTAGGGCTCGAGCTGCGCGACGGCGGCAGCGGCGTCCGCGCCCTCGCGGGGGACAAGGAAGCTGCGGACGATCCTGCCGTGATCATCCTCAAAGAACTGAAAGCCCTCGATGCCGGAGAGGGTGTCGGCGGTCCGGCCGCCGATGACGGGAATGGCGATGCGCATAAATAATTCCTCCTTAGTGTCTGAACTGCTCGGCGGCGCAGATGCAGCGCAGAAGATCGTCGAGCGTGTGGGCGTAGTCGATGCGGCTGCGCGCCTTGGCCTCGGCGCGCGGAATGGCCAGTCGGTTGATGCTGAGCATGGCGCTCACGCCCGCGTCGTAGGCGCCGTAGGCGTCGTCCGCGACATCGCCGACGAGGGCGAAGACCGGCACGCCCCGCGCTCTCGCGCGGCGTGCCACGCCGCCGACGACCTTGCCCTGAGTGCTCTGCGCGTCGATGCGGCCCTCGCCGGTGAGGACGAGGTCGGCGTCCGCGAGCAGCGCGTCGAAGCCGACCACATCGAGCACGACCTCAATGCCGGAGCGCAGCTCCGCGCCCAGCAGGGCGACACAGCCTGCGCCGAAGCCGCCCGCCGCGCCCGCGCCGGGGAGCGCGGCGACCGAGGCGCCCAGCTCACGCGAAAAGGCGCTGTCGAGCGCGCGGAGCTGACGGTCGAGCAGGGCGACCGCCGCCGCGTCCGCGCCCTTTTGCGGCGCGAAGATGTGCGCCGCGCCGTTGGGGCCGTGCATGGGGTTGGTGATGTCGCACATGGCGGTCAGGGGGACGCCGCGCAGCTTCTCGCGCGCGGCGGAGACGTCGATGTGCGCGATGCGCTCGAGCGTCGCGCCGACGGGGACGAAAGGCTTGCCGCCGGCGTCGGTGAAGCGCACGCCCAGCGCGGCGGCGCAGCCGCAGCCGCCGTCGTTCGTGGCGCTGCCGCCAAGCCCGAGCACGACGCGCTTTGCGCCGCGCGAGAGCGCGTGGGCGATGAGCTGTCCCACGCCGTAGGTGGTGGTGAGGCGGGGGTCTTTGCGTCCGGCGACGAGGGGCAGGCCCGCCGCCGCGGCCATCTCAACGACCGCCGTGCCGTCCGGCAGCAGGGCGTAGGCCGCCTCGAGCGGCGCACCGTAGGGGTCCTGCACGCCGGAAACAAGTACGCGCTCGCCGCCGCAGGCATCGAGAAAGCAGTCCACCGTGCCCTCGCCGCCGTCGGCGACCGGAAGGGCGGCGACGGTGCAGTGCGGGAAGAAGTGCGCGATGCGCTCGCGCGCGAGGGCGCAGATGTCGCGGCTCGGCAGCGAGCCCTTGAAGGAATCGGAGATCACGATGCACTTTTTCACGCCCTCACCTCCCGCAGCTGTTTTTTATAGTATACGCAGCGGCGGCGGGAGATGCAAGCCCTTTTCGCCGCGGGGAGGGGGCAGGAGGGAGGGCGTTTTGGCACAATGCACAAAATAAGCTGTGTATTTTTTGAGAGTTTGCGGAAAATCACATCTTGACTTTAAAGCTTTAAAGGAATATACTGCGAACATCAAAGGAGTTCGGCCCGCAAGGGCGGACGGAAGGGAGCCTGCAATGATGAGCCGCTTTTACTTTCGCTATACCGCGTCCCGCTTTGCGGGCCGCTATTTTGCCATGTCCTTTTAGCGCCGCCGGTGAAAAGAAAACGCATTTGCATGAAGAAGTGAGCAAAGCGGTTTCGCCCGACGGGCGGAGCCGCTGATTTTATTTGTTCAAAAAAGGAGATAAAACGATGAAAAAGAAACTGCTTGCTCTGCTGCTTGGCGCAGCAATGTGCCTGAGCCTTGCCGCCTGCGGCGAGAAGGCCGATACCCCCGATACCCCCGATACTCCCGATACGCCCAGCGGCGGCGACAAGGCGGCCTATACCGTCGGCATCTGCCAGCTTGCGCAGCACGAGGCGCTCGACGCCGCGACCAAGGGCTTTATCGACGCACTGAGCGAGGCGCTGCCCGGTCAGGTGGAGTTTAAGGAAAAGAACGCCTCCGGCGACCCCAACACCTGCTCGACGATCGTCAACGGCTTTGTGTCCGAGGGCGTGGACCTGATCCTCGCCAACGCGACCTCGCCCTTGCAGGCGGCGGCCTCCGCCACGGCGGACATCCCCATCCTCGGCACCTCTGTGACGGACTACGCCTCCGCGCTGGAGCTGGATAACTGGACCGGTACGGTCGGCGGCAATATCTCCGGTACCTCCGACCTCGCGCCGCTGGACGGGCAGGCCGATATGCTCGTCGAGCTGTGCCCCGACGCGAAGAATGTGGGTCTCATCTACTGCTCCGCCGAGGCGAACAGCAAGTATCAGGTCGATGAGATGATCAAGCTGCTCGAGGCCAAGGGACTCAATTGCACCGAGTTCGCCTTCACCGACAGCAACGATGTCGCCTCCGTCACGCAGGCCGCCTGTGACGCCTCCGATGTTATCTTTATCCCGACCGACAACACCGCCGCCATCAACACTGAAGCCATCGCGAATGTTGTTCTGCCGTCCAAGACACCCGTTATCGCCGGCGAGCAGGGCATCTGCAAGGGCTGCGGCATTGCGACGCTCTCCATTGACTACTATGAGCTTGGCACCATCACCGGGCGGATGGCCGCGAAGATCCTCACCGGCGAGGCCGACATCGCCACCATGCCCATTGAGTTCGCGCCCAACGTGACTAAGATGGCCAACGCCGCCAACTGCGAGGCGCTCGGCATCACGGTGCCCGAGGGTTACGAAATGCTGGAGGGCTGAGAGAAGCATCCCCGATGGGAGAGGGGGCGCGCCCCTCTCCCATAACGAAGTGTCTGGAGGAAAAGAACGATGAGTTTCCTGATGTCGCTGTTCAACGCGCTGCCCGGTGCGGTCGCCCAAGGGCTGATCTGGGGCATCATGGCGATCGGCGTATATATCACCTTCCGCATCCTTGATGTGGCCGACCTGACGGTGGACGGCTCGCTCGCCACCGGCGGCGCGGTGTGCGTCATGCTGCTGCGCGCGGGCTGGAACCCGTGGCTCGCGCTGCTGTGCGCCATGCTTGCGGGGATGCTCGCGGGGCTTGTGACGGGGCTTTTTCATACGAAGTGCGGTATCCCCGCCATTCTTGCGGGCATCCTCACGTAGCTCGCGCTCTACTCGATCAACCTGCGCATCATGGCGAGCAAGGCCAACCAGGCGGTCAGCGTGGATAAGTACCCGCTGCTCATTTCCCAGCGCTATGTGCGCAGCTTCGCGCCGCTCGGCGAGCTGGTGGCCAAAAATCCCCTGCCGCTGCTGCTGCTCTTCACCGCCGCGCTGATCGCGCTGCTCTACTGGTTCTTCGGTACCGAGAAGGGCTGCTCCATCCGCGCCACCGGCGCGAATCAGCACATGGCACGCGCGCAGGGCATCGACACCAACGCCAATGTGGTGCTCGGTCTGATGCTCTCCAACGGTCTTGTCGCGCTCTCCGGCGCGCTGCTCGCGCAGTATCAGGGCGCGAGCGATGTGAGCATGGGACGCGGCGCCATCGTCATCGGCCTTGCCGCCGTCATCATCGGTGAGGTCGTGTTCGGCAAGCTGTTCGTCAACTTCGGCCTCAAGCTGCTCGCCGTTTCCGTCGGCGCGATCATCTACTACATCGTTTTGCAGATCGTGCTGCAGCTCGGCCTCAACACCAACGACCTCAAGCTTGTCACGGCGCTGATCGTGGCGGTGTTCCTCGCCATTCCGTACTGGAAGGGCAGGGCGTTCCACGGCAAGGCGCAGAAGGGAGGCGCGCACCATGCTTGAACTGAAGAATATCTGCAAGACCTTCAACCCCGGCACCATCAACGCCAAGACCGCGCTCAACGAGCTGAACCTGACGCTCGCGGACGGCGATTTCGTCACCGTCATCGGCGGCAACGGCGCGGGCAAGTCCACGATGCTCAACGCCATTGCGGGCGTGTTTCCGGTGGACGAGGGCTCGATCGTCATCGACGGGCAGAATGTCACCAGGCTCTCCGAGCACAGACGCGCGGCGCTGCTCGGGCGCGTGTTTCAGGACCCCATGATGGGCACCGCCCCGACCATGATGATCGAGGAGAACCTTGCCCTCGCCGCGCGGCGCGGGCAAAAGCGCGGCCTCAAGTGGGGCATCACACCGCTTGAGCGCGCGGACTACCGCGAGCTGCTGCGCACGCTCGACCTCGGGCTGGAGGATCGGCTGACGAGCAAGGTCGGCCTGCTCTCCGGCGGTCAGCGGCAGGCGCTGACGCTGCTGATGGCGGCGCTCAAGCAGCCCAAGCTGCTGCTTTTGGACGAGCACACCGCGGCGCTCGACCCCAAGACGGCGGCAAAGGTGCTCGAGCTCTCCGAGCAGATCGTGCAGGAAAACCACCTCACGACGCTGATGATCACGCACAACATGAAGGACGCCATCGCCCACGGCAACCGTCTCATCATGATGGACGCAGGGCGCGTGGTGGTGGACATTGCCGGCGAAGAGAAGAAAAAGCTCACCGTGCCTGACCTGCTCGCGCTCTTCTCACGCGCGAGCGGCTCGAGCGAGGCGAACGACAAGCTGCTGCTCTCCTGAACGCACACAGGGGGCGGCGAGCATAAAAAAGAGCTTCGGACCACTGGGTCCGAAGCTCTTTTTCTGTTGTCAGTCAACGATGTCGACCGATACCTTTTCTCCGGTGCGCTGCGCATAGGAGCGAATGACCGTGCGGATCTCCTTGGCGATGCGGCCCTGACGGCCGATCACCTTACCCATGTCGTCGGGCGCGACGTGCAGCTCCAACGTCAGCTCGTCCGCTCCCTGCTTCTCCGTCACCGTGACCTCATCTGGATGCTCGACCAGATTTTTGGCGATGTAGAGCAGCAAGTCCTTCATGCGTGGCCCTCCGCAGCTCAAATCGCGTTGATTCTCTTGAGCAGCGCGCGGACGGTCTCGGTGGGCTGAGCGCCGGTCTTGATCCACTCCTGCGCGCGCTCGGCGTCGATCTTGATCTCAGCGGGGCTGACGCAGGGGTTGTAGGTGCCGATCTCTTCGATGAAGCGGCCGTCGCGGGGATAGCGGGAATCGGCGACGACGACACGATAGAAGGGAGCCTTCTTGGCGCCCATACGGCGCAGACGAATTTTGACCATGATGTTTTTTCCTCCAAAATGTAAAATAGATTTTTGTTGTATGATCGTATGCACATGGCATGAATCAACGGGGTGTTATTTGAAGCGCTTTTTGCGGCCGAAGCCGTGCATCCGGCCCATGCCGCCGCCCTTGCCGCCGAAGCCGCCGAGCCCCTTGGGCATTTTGCCGCGCGTCATCTGCTTGACCAAGTCCTGCATCAGCTCAAACTGCTTTAGAAGGCGGTTGACATCCACGACCTCAAGCCCGCAGCCGGCGGCGATACGCTTTTTGCGGCTCGCGCCGAGGAGCTTGGGGTTCTCACGCTCCTCGGGCGTCATGGAGAGGATGATGGCCTCGGTGTGCGCCATGACCTTCGGGTCGATCTCGGCACCCGCTAACTGCTTGCCCATGCCGCCTGGCATCAGCTCGGCGATCTGGCTGAGGTCGCCCATGCCGCGCAGCTGCACGAGCTGGTCGTAGTAGTCGGTGAGAGTGAAGCGGTTTTTGCGGAGCTTTTCCTCGAGCTTTTTCGCCTTTTCTTCGTCGACCGTCTGCTCTGCCTTTTCGATGAGGCTGAGCACATCGCCCATGCCGAGAATGCGGGAGGCCATACGGTCGGGGTGGAAGGGCTCGATCATGTCGAGCTTTTCGCCCGTGCCGATATACTTGATGGGCTTTCCGGTCGCCGCGCGGATGGAGAGCGCCGCGCCGCCGCGGGCGTCGCCGTCGAGCTTGGTGAGCACGACGCCGTCGATACCAAGGGCCTCGTCGAACGCGGTAGCCGCGTTCACAGCGTCCTGTCCTGTCATGGCGTCCACGACCAGCAATATCTCGTTCGGCCTGACCGCCGCCTTGACGCGCTTGAGCTCGTCCATGAGCTGCTCGTCGATGTGCAGGCGGCCTGCGGTATCGAGAAAGACGACATCGTTGCCGTGGTCCCTGGCGTAGCGCACGGCCTCGGTGGCGATGGTGACGGGGTCGATCTGCCCCATCTCAAAGACGGGGAGCTCAAGCTGACCGCCGACGACTTGCAGCTGCGTGATGGCGGCGGGGCGGTAAACGTCGCAGGCGACGAGCAGGGGCCGCCGCCCCTGCCGGCGCAGAAGGCCGGCGAGCTTGGCGACATTCGTCGTCTTGCCCGCGCCCTGAAGGCCGACCATCATCACGACCGTCGGTGGGGTGTTGGCAAAGGTCAGGCGCGCGTTCGCGCCGCCCATGAGCGCGGTCAGCTCTTCGTTGACGATCTTGATGACCTGCTGGGCGGGGGTGAGGCTGTCGAGCACCTCGGCGTCGACGGCGCGCTCGGAGACACGGGCGACAAAGTCCTTGACGACCTTGTAGCTCACGTCCGCCTCGAGCAGCGCCATGCGCACCTCGCGCATGGCGGTCTTGATGTCCGCCTCGGTCAGCCGGCCCTTGCCGCGCAGGCCCTTGAATACATTGTTGAGCTTTTCGCTCAAGCCCTCAAATGCCATGGGACGCTCCTTTTACTCCTTGAGTGCCGCGGTCTCGGTCTCGATCACGGTCACAAGCTCTTCGATGCGGGAATCCTCATACCGGCGGTAGTTGAGCCTGCGCAGTTCGTCCGCCGCCGCCTCGATGCGCTCGAGGTGGGGCGTTTTTTGCAGAAAGCGCTTGACAAGGCCCGTTTTATCCTCGATCTCGGTCATGTACGCCTCGGCGCGGACGATGACGTCGCGCACGCCCTGACGGGAGATGCCGTAGTTCTCGGCGATCTCGGAGAGGGAGAGGTCCTCGTCGTAGTAAAGCTCGTAAAATTCCTTTTGCCGCTCGGTGAGGAGTTCACCGTAGAAGTCAAAGAGCATCGTCATGCGAAAGGTCTGATTTTTCACGGGTCGTCCTCCTTTGAGTATTCCGTGTAAAGTTATATCACTTTACAACGGAAATCAGTTTACACGAGTTTAGCAGAAAAGTCAAGTCCTATTCGCGGGAAAAGCGGCGAATGGGAAAGATTTTGTGAAATAGAGTGGTAATGTTCACAATTTCGTGCTATGCTATCCTAAAATCACAGAGGAAAAGGAGTCGCAAGTATGGAGCCTTTGCGAAAGAAGCTGGCGGAGGGCGTTTATCTGACCTACGTTCCCGCCGAAAAGTTCAAGACCAGCGTGCTGAGCGCGCAGCTCATCACGCCGCTGGAGGTGGAGAGCGCCGCCGCGGGCGCTCTGCTGCCCGCCGTGCTGCGGCGCGGCACGACGCGCCTGCGCGATATGCGCTCGATCGCCGCAGCGCTGGACCGGCTCTACGGCGCGTCGGTCGCCTACACGGTGCGAAAAAAGGGAGAGAACCAGTGCCTCGGTTTTGTTGCAAGCTTTCTGGACGAGCGCTACGTGCCCGCCGGCGAGCGCCTGCTTGAGCCGATGGCCGATCTCGTCGGCGAGCTGCTGCTCGACCCGCTCACGCACAACGGACGCTTTCTCACGGACTATGTGGAAAGCGAGAAGGATAACCTGATCGACGCCATCGAGAGCATTCTGAACGACAAGCGTGATTACGCCGACGCGCGGCTTTTGCAGGAGATGTGCCGCGGCGAACGCTACGGCATCGACCGGCTCGGCACCGTCGAGGGCGTGGAGAGGCTGACAAACCAAACGCTCTACCCCTTCTATCAGGAGCTGCTGGGTGCGGCGCGCGTGGAGCTGTTTTACTGCGGCAGCGCGGAGAGCGGGCGTGTGGAGGGGGCATTGGACCGCGCGCTGGCGGCTTTGCCGCGCGAGCGCGTCATCGAGCCTGCCGCCGCCGAGCGCGTGGGCGCGCCCGAATCGGTGCGCGAGATCACCGAGACGATGGACATCACGCAGTCGAAGCTCGCCCTCGGCTATCGCGCCGCGAGCGAGGACGCGCCCGCGCTGCTGCTGGCGAACCTCATCTTCGGCGGCTACTCCAACTCCAAGCTCTTTCTGAATGTGCGCGAGAAGCTCTCGCTGTGCTACTACGCCTCGTCGAGCTATCACCGCTCGAAGGGCATCTTCACGGTGTCGAGCGGCATCGAGGCGGGAAATTACGACATTGCCCGCCGCGAGATCGACGCGCAGCTGCGCGCCGTGCAAAACGGCGATTTTGCGCCGTGGGAGCTGGAGGGCGCAAGGAGCTGTATGCTCTCCTCCCTCCGCGCACGCGAGGACAGCGCGGGGCGGCTGGAGGAATACTATCTTGGACAGGCCGCGACAGGCATCTGGGAGGATACCGACGAGCTGATCGCGCAGCTTGAGGCCGTGACGCCGGAGCGCGTCGCCGCCGCGGCGCAGACCATCCGTCTCGATACGGTCTACTTCCTCACCGGAAAGGAGGGAACGGCGCATGAAGTGGAATGAGACAAGCTATCCGCGCATCGGCGAAACGGTGCTGCGCGCGACGCTGCCCAACGGCCTGCCCATCGCCGTTGTGCCCAAGCCCCTCTACCGTAAGCGCTATGCCTTTTTTACCACGCGCTACGGCGGCATGGATATGCGCTTTCGGCTCGACGGCGCGTGGCACGACACGCCCGCGGGCATCGCGCACTATCTGGAGCATAAGATGTTCGACACCAAGGAGGGCAATGCGCTGCAGGAGCTGAGCCAGAACGGCGCGGAGCCGAACGCCTTCACCTCCAACGCGATCACCGCCTATTACTTTGACTGTACGGAGCACTTTGAGGACAACCTCAAAATTCTGCTATCGTTCGTCTCCGTTCCGTATTTCACGCAGGAGAGCGTGGATAAGGAGCGCGGCATCATCGGTCAGGAGATCCGCATGGTCGAGGATACGCCCGACTGGAGGGTGTACACCAACCTGCTCGAGTGCCTCTACCACTCCTCGCCCGCGCGCGTCGCCATCGCCGGCACGGTGGAGAGCATCGCGGAGATCACGCCCGAAACGCTCTATGCCTGCCACAAGGCGTTCTACGATCCCGCCAATATGCTGCTGTGCGTCGTCGGCGATGTGGACCCCGACGAGATCGCCGCCATCGCGGAGGAAATTCTGCCCCTCAGCCGCGGCGAGGTCATCGAGCGCGATTATGGGCAGGAGGATATGCGCGTGGTGGAGCGGTGCCGCCGCGAGGCGATGGAGGTCTCGATGCCGCAGTTTCTGCTCGGCTTCAAGTGCCCTGCCGCGGCGGAGGGCGAGGCGCTGATGCGTCAGGACGTCATCGCGGACATTGCCTGCGAGGTGCTGCTCGGCGACTCCTCGCCGCTCTATCAGCGGCTCTACGACAAGGGGCTCATCAACGGCAGCTTCGGCGGCGGCTTCGACCAGCTGCCCGGCATTGCCTATCTCTACGCGGGCGGCGACAGCAACGAACCCGAGACCGTGGCGCGCGCCATTTTGGACGAGGCGCGGCGGCTCGCGCGCGAGGGCGTGGACGAGGAGTTCTATCAGCAGATCCGCCGCGCAAGCTTTGGCTCGACGCTGCGCGCGCTCAACAGCTTTGAGAACATCGCCGTGTCGGTCGCCGACGGCGCGTTCCGCGGCTTTGACCCCTTCCGTTTCCCCGAGGTGTACGACGCCGTTACCCGCGCGGATGTGGAGGCATTCTTGCGCGAGTGCGTGGTCGAGGAGCGCAGTGCGCTGTCCATTCTCATTCCCAAGAAGGAAGGAGCTTCCCAATGAGCTATCCCAACGCAGACATCAGCTTTCCGGGGCTTTTGGGCGACTGGCGCTTTACGCTCTCGCCCAAGCTGCTCGACATCGGCAACGGCATCTACTGGTACGGCGTGCTCATCGCCGCGGGGCTGCTGCTCGCTCTGTGGTTCTGCACGAGGCGCGCCCCGCGCTACGGCCTGAGCGAGGACGATGTGCTCGACACCGTGCTATGGGCCATCCCCTTTTCCATTATTGGCGCGCGCGTTTACTATGTGATCTTCTACCTTGACCTGTTTCGCACGGCGGACGGCGGCATCAAATGGTCGGAGACCTACCGCATCTGGGACGGTGGGCTTGCCATCTATGGGGCGGTCATCGCCGCCTTTCTGACGGCCTTTCTGGTCTGCCGCCGCAAGCGGCTCAGCCTTTGGGCGATTGCTGACTGCTGCGTGGCGGGCTTTTTCATTGGGCAGGCCATCGGGCGCTGGGGCAACTTCTTCAACCGCGAGGCCTTCGGCAGCATGACAGACCTGCCGTGGCGGATGCGGCTGTGGATCGACGGCAGCTACTATATCGACGTTCACCCGACCTTTCTCTACGAGAGCCTGTGGAATGCCGCGGGGCTGCTGCTCCTCTGCCTTGTGATCGATAAGGCGCGGCGCTTCGACGGCGAGAACACCTGCTTTTACTTTCTCTGGTACGGCATCGGGCGCTTTTGGATCGAGGGGCTGCGGACCGACAGCCTGTATCTCTTCGATCTGACGCTCTTTGGCGAGCGCGTGCGCGTGTCGCAGGCGCTGAGTCTGGTGATGGTCGTTGTGACGGCGGTCATTCTGATCAAAAACCGCAGCGCCGACCCCCAAAGGATGCTCGTCAAGCGTAAGGCCGCCGAGGCGGCTGCGCTGCCGGAGACAGGCGAGGGACGCCCCGTCGCGGACGAGCCGTCGGAGGAGGCCAGCAAGGAAACGGGGGCTTAAAAACGCATAGAAAAAGCGAAGGACCGCGGGGAGCGGTCCTTCGCTTTTTCTCATTCCTCGTGCGTGGCGGCGGCGAGCTTTTTTGCGCGCCTGCGCTCCTTGTGGTGCGCGAGGTCGTCGATGACGCAGTAGTAAACGGGGGTGAAGAGCAGGGTGATGACGGTGGAGATGAGCATACCTGAGATCATCGCCGTGCCCATGTCGCTCATCATCTCGTTCATCTTGCCCGTCAGGCCGAGCGCGGTCGGCACGAGGGCGAGGATGGTGGTGAGCGTGGTCATCAGCACGGGGCGGATACGCAGCGGGCAGGCGTGGAGGATGGCTTCCTCGCGCGTTTCGCCGCGGTCGCGGCGCTGCTTGATGTAGTCGACGAGGACGATGGAGGCGTTGACCACCGTGCCTGCGAGCATGATGAGCGCGACGAGCGAGATCATCGAGAGATCCTTGCCCGTGAGCGGCAGCGCGAAGAGTGCGCCGGAGAAGGCAATGGGGAGGATCATCATGATGATGACAGGCATGAGGAAGGACTCGAACTGCGAGGCCAGCACGAAGTAGACGAGGCCGACGGCGACGATGAGCGCGAGGCCGAGGTCGGAGAAATTCTTCATCATCTCTGTGTAGCCGCCTGCAAGCTCGGCGGTGTAGCCGCCCGGGAGGGGATAGGACGCGAGAATGGCGCGGATGCTCTTTGCCATGGCGCTCGTGTCGCCGTCGGCGGCGTTGCCGGAGATGGTGACCTGACGGGACTGGTTGCAGCGCGTGATGGTCTGCGGGCTCATGACGACGCTGACCGAAGCGATGCTGCCGAGCGGCACGCTGCCGCCGGTGGGCGTGGCGATAGACATGGAGCGCAGGGCGTCGAGACTCTCCTCCGCGCGGCCGTCGCCGCGCACGACCACATCGACCTCCCTGTTGTCGACGGTGACGGTGGTGGCGGTCGTTCCTGTCAAGCCGGAGCGCACTGCCGCGGCGACGCTGTAAGCGGTCAGGCCGTACTGCGAGCAGGCCTGACGGTCCGCCGTCACCTTGACCTGCGGCACCTGCTCGGCGACCGTGGAGGTGACATCCACCGCGCCGGGGATCGACGCGATCTGCGCGGTGAGGTCGCCCGCGATCATGCGCAGCGTGGCGTAGTCCTCGCCCGTGATGTCGACGCTCACGCCGCTGCCGCCCATCATTGCGCCCATGTCATAGGCCGAGCAGGTGAGCTCGCAGCCGGCGACATCCTGCGTCGCCGTGCGCATGGCGTTGGCGATGTCCGTCGCGCTGCGCGCTCGCTCGCCTTTGTCGATCAGGTTGAGCACGAGGCTGGCGCTCTGTCCGCTGTCGGCGGTGTAATACCAGTTGTCAAGCTCGGGTACGGACTCTTCGGCGATGGCGGCGACGCGCTCCGCCATGGCTGCGGCCTGCTCGACCTTCGAGCCGATGGGCATGGAGATGGATACGGTGACCATGCCCTCGTCCATCTCGGGCAGGAGCACCATTTTGGTGTTCAGGCAGGCGGCGAGAAAGACCGCCACGAGCGCGACGGACACCAGCACGCCGCGCTTGAGGTGATGGACATAGTAATCGAGCTTCTTAACATACCATGCCATAAATTTCTGCGCGCAGCGGCCGCCCTTCTGCGCCCTTTGCAGCGCGTCGAGCTGCACCCTGCCCTCGTCGAGCAGGAAGTAGCACAGCAGCGGCACGAGCGTGACGGCGATGGCCAGCGAGCAGAAAATGAGGAAGACGATGGTCAGGCAGAAGTCCTTGAAGATCTGGCCTGCGATGCCGCCGGTGAGGCCCAGCGGCAGAAAGACAGCCACGGTGGTGAGCGTGGAGGCGGTGAGCGAGAGCGTGACCTCCTTCGTGCCCTCGACGCAGCTGGTCATGCGGTCGTGTCCCTCGGACGCCCAGCGGTAGATGTTTTCAAGCACGATGATGGAGTTATCGACGATCATGCCGACGCCCATGGCGATGCCGCCGAGGCTCATCATGTTGAGCGTCAGGTCGCAGGCGTACATCAGCACGAACACCGCGAGGATGCAAACGGGCATGGAGACCGCGATGGTCATGGTCGCGCCGCCGCGGCACAGGAACAGCCACACCACGACCGCCGCGAGCACGACGCCGAGGACGATGCCCTCAAGCGCGGCGTCGACGGCGACATTGATGTATTCGCTCGCGACATAGGGGATGGCGTAGTGAATGGAGTCGTCCTTCGCGGCGAGCTCCGCCATGGCCTCGACCACCGCCTCGGCGGTCTTGACCTCGTTCGCGCCCGAGCGCTTGCTGACCTGCAAAATGATGCCCGGTGTGCCGTCCATCGCGGCGATGGCGTCGCGGTCGGAGGTCTCATAGGCAACGGCCGCGACCTCGCCGAGGCGCACCGTGCCGCCGCTTTGGAGCGGGATATTGATATTCGCCACCGCCTCGACCGAGGAGAGCTGCGCGTCGGTGGAGACGGAGAGCTTCTGGCTGCCGTTGTAGACCTCGCCGGCGGGGTAGAGCAGGTTTTCCGCCTGCAAGATCTGAGTGATGTAGGAGGTGGAGAGCCCGTAGCCCGCCGCGCGCTGCGCGTCGAGCGTGACGCCGATGCGCCGCTCGACGCCGCCGGAGACGGAGACGGACGCCACGCCGTCGATGCGCTCGAGGGCGGGGGCGACCACATTCTCCGCCTGCTGCTGGAGCGCGGCGAGATCGTCGCCGAGAAGGCCGACGATGGCGCTCGGCAGCAGCTCGGAGACATTGATGTTGAGAATGACGGGGGAGCTGCAGCCCTCGGGCAGGCTGAGCGCGTCGAACTTCTCGCGCAGCTTGGTCGCGGCGATGTCGACATCGGTGCCCTCGACATACATGATCTGAATGCTCGAGATGCTGTCGGCGCTCGACGAGGTGACCTCCTCCACGCCCGGGACCGACAGGATGGCGGACTCGAGCGGGCGCGTGACGAGCTGCTCGATGTCCTCGGGGCCTGCGCCGTTATAGTAGCAGTAGACATAGGCCGCGGGGTACTCGATGTTCGGCAGCAGCGCCATCTGGAGCTGCGTGGTGTAAACCACGCCGAACACCGCGATCATGATGACCGCAAGGAGCGTTGTGACCCTGTGCCTGATGCAGAATTTGGCAATGTTCATGGGGCTTATCCCTCCACGATGCGCACGGCTTCGCCGTCGGAGAGGTACTGCTGGCCCACGGTGACAAGCTGCGCGCCCGCCGTAAGGCCGCTCGTGACCTCGGTCATGCCGCTGCCGGTGAGGCCCGTGGTGATGTCCACGCGCTTGGCGGTACCGCCGTCCACGATGTAGACATACTGCTTGTCGTTGCTCGTGAGGATCGCCTCACTCGGCACGACGACCGCGCCGGCGGAAACGGCGGTGTGGAAGGTGACCTCGGCGAACATACCGGAGAGCAGGCCCTCGACCTCCGCGGGAACGGCGACGGTGACGGTGTAGAGCTTGGTCATTTGGTTGGCGGTCTTATCGACGGAGCGGACGGTACCCTCGAATTCCGCCTGTGCCGCGCTGACGCGGACCGAGACGGCCTCGCCGATGCTGAGCTTGGGCACCAGCGCCTCGGAGACCATGACCGTGACCTTCATCTGCTCCGCGCCGGTGATGACGGCAACAGCGTAGTCGGGTGTGACGAGGCTGCCCTCGCTCACATTGAGCGAGGCGAGCACGCCGTCCGCGGGTGCGATGACATTGCCGCTGCTGTCGATGTTCTCCATGGCGAGGGCGAGCTGCTCGTAGCCTGACTTCGCGTTCTGCATCGCCGCCTCGAGCTGGGCGAGCGTGGAATCCCGCTGCGCCTTGGCGGAGAGGTATTGAAGCTCCGCCTGATCGACCTCGAGCTGGGAGGCCGCGCCGATGGCAAGGAGCGCCTTGGTGTCGTTCCAGGTCTTTTCGTACAGGGCGAGCTGGCGGTCGAGGATGCCCTTTTGGCTCGAATAGCTCGACGCGGCGCTCGTGTAGCCGATCTCCGCTGCGCGGTACTGCGCGAGGGAGCTGCCCATGTCGAGTGTGCAGATCTTCTCGCCAGCTGTGACCGCGTCGCCCGCCTGCACATAGACGGCTGTGCATTTGGCCGTTGAGGTGACATAGACGCTCGTTTCACTGCCCGCGACCACCTGACCGGAAACCGTGCTCTCCGAGGCGATGTCCTGCGCCTCGACCGTCTGCACCTGCACGGCGACGCCGGCGGGCGCGGTGGGGGCATCTTCCTTTTTACAGCCCGCAAGGCTCAGCGAGAGCGCGAGAGCAAGCGCGAGGCAAAGTGTTTTCTTCTCCATTTTCTTAGCCTCCCATCAGCCGGCCAGCAGGCCGAAGTCCGCGGCCCAGCGGTAGTTGTTGTACGCGGTGAAAAGGTCGCGCTCCGCGCCGGAGACGGTGTCCTGCGCGGCATAGAGGTCATCCTCCGCCGTGTGCAGCGCGTTTTCGGAGATCGTGCCCTGCTCGTATCTGAGCTGCGCCGCCGCGAGGTCGCCGCGCCTGCATTCGAGCGAGACCTTCGCCGCCTCGAGTGCGCTTGCGTAGCTTTGCACGCTGTCATAGAGCGTGCGGAAGCTCAGCTCGAAGCTTTGCACGGCGGCGTTGTAGGTGTATTGCGCCGACTGCCAGAGGTGCTTTGCCTTCTGGTATTCGTATTTCTCTTCGTTGTAGCCGTGCGCGCCCGCCTCGTCCTTGTAATCCTCGTCGGCGTCGTTGAGCGTGAGCCTGGCGTCGTAGAGGTCGTAGCTGAGCGACTTTGCCCGTTCGAGGTCCTTTTCCACGTCCATCGCGGCGAGCTGCTCCGCCGTGACAGCGGGCAGCGCCTGAAGTGAGGGCACGGCGGTCAGCGCCTCGCCTGCCATGGCGTTGAGCTGGCGGCGCGCCTGTGCGATGCCTGCATCGAGCTGCGCCTTGCCGCTCTCGGCCTGCACCTTGCCCGCCTCGGCCTGTCGGAGCGCCATCGCGCTGATCTGCCCGAGGTCATAGCGCAGCGACAGCTCCTCAAGCGTGCGCTCGAGCGAGGCGGTCTGCCGGTCAAGCGCGGCGGACTGCTCCTCCAGCCCCAGCAGGGAGATGTAGAGCGTCTGCCCCGCCATCAAAACGCGGTTCTCCGCATCACGGAGCTGGCGGACGAGGTCGGCGTTGTCCTGCTGGAGCTTGCCGTCCTTGATGTCGTCAAAGGTCTTTCGCAGGGTATCGTACTGGCTTTCCAGACTCTTGTAAGTATAGGTCTCGCTCGAGCCCGGGATCATCTGGATCATCGTCCACTGAGCGGAGGCGATCTTGTTGAGGCTGCGGCGCAGGTCCTCATACATTTTCTCGTAGTCCAGACACTCGATCGCGGCGATGTTTTCCTCGAGCGACATGACGGTGTAGTAGTTCGACTTCATGCGCGCGCCGAGATTTTCAAAGCTCAGCGTGCCCGCCGCGTCCGACACGGTCTGTGTGGTATCGGGTGCGGTCTCCTCTTTTTCCTGTTCATCCGCCAGCACACCGATCCCCAGTGTGGAGAGCAGGGTGAGCGTCAGCAGCAGAGCGGTCAGTTTTTTCTTCATTTTACTTCCTCTCCTTCGGGTACGGCAGCGCTGCCGTGTTGGATGATCTCAATGCATCGGCGCAGGCGCTCGCGCTCAAGCGCGAAGGTCTGCGGAGCTTTCATCGTGCGCCCGATGGCGCAGGCCAGCGCACCGACGAGCAGGGTGAATACGTCGTCTACAAAGCTCTCCTCCTGCGAACGCAGAAACGAGGGATCGATGCGCTCGAGGAGCTTTTGCGGGCAAAGCTCGCTCGCCGCGCGCTCAAAGAAAAGCTGCTGGACGTCCATGTTGACATTCAGGCACAAAAGCGCGAAGGCGCGCGAAAATTCTGGAACGATGCGGCCGTTCGGGGCAACCATCGCGTCGAGCAGCGCGAGCGGCATGGCGTAAAGATCGCCGCCGACGCGCTTGAGTGTGGCGTGGAAGAGGCCGAGAAATTGGTCGCGGATCTCGTCGATGAGGGTGAGAAAGAGGTCGTTCTTGTCCGCAAAATACTGGTAGAAGCTGCCGCGTGGAATACACGACGCGCGCACGATGCGGTTGATGGACGCTTCGGCGTAGGGGACGGCGGTGAATTCGCGCCAGGCGCTCTCCAAAATGCGCGCGCGCTTTTCCTCGGGTAATCGGAAAAAGGTATCGGTCGGCATGGGGTACCTCCTATATGACAGGGTGTCGCAAAGTGACAATGTGTCATATATTATAAAAGCGCCTGCCGACCTTGTCAATAGTCGGCTGCGCTAAGATTCTGCAAATAGTTAGGGTGGTTTAACTTCAAAGTGACGAAACGCGCCGCTTTGAGAAACGGCGCGTTTCGTCCGGGCGATGCGGACGGGGGGGAATACCGCATTTTGGGCGGCACCGGCGGTTTTGGCAGGGCGGCGCGGCGGAGCGGGTCATAAATGGAACGGGCGCGACCGGCTTATTCCCTCGAAAACAAAAAAACTGAACGCCAGCACTTGACAGCGCGGGAAAAAGTCCTTATAATAGCCGTGTTGCACATCCGGGTGTAGCGCAGTTGGTAGCGCGCATGGTTCGGGACCATGAGGCCGTGGGTTCAAATCCCGCCACTCGGACCAAAGAATGATAATCCGAACTACATGATCCGAGTGGGTCATGTGTTCGGATTTATCATTTCTATTGAGAATGTTCTATGAATTGAGCAAGGGTAGGAATTCGTTCACTTACCGACCACCTTTCGTTTCCTCTTGAAAAAAGGAATGAGAGGGAGTATAATAAGAAGCAAAATAATGTTTGGTCCCGCGCCGCGACAGACGCCGCTTTCCGAATGCGGCAGAGAGAAGCGGGAAGCGGGGAAATAAAAGATGCATTTTCGTTACAGGCGGAAATAGCAGGAGGGGATAGCAGCATGGAACAGCAGACGCTAATGATCGTTGATGATTCAGAGCTCAATCGAATGATGCTGATGGACATTTTGGGGGATCAGTATCATTACATTGAGGCTGCCGACGGGCGGCAAGCGATCCGACTGCTGGAAAAGGATCTGACGGTCGATCTGATGCTGCTGGATATCCACATGCCAGAGATGGACGGCTTTCAGGTGCTCGAGCAGATGGACCGCTTCCGCTGGATCAAGGAGGTCCCTGTCATCATGATCTCCGCGGAGGAGCGCAAGGAGGCTACCGAGCGGGCATATATGTTAGGGGTCACGGATTTTATCCGCAGACCCTTTGACGCCTTTATCGTGCGCCACCGAGTAGAAAACACGCTCAGGCTCTACGCCAACCAGAAGCGGCTGATGAATTTGGTTTCCGCGCAGATCTATGAAAAAGAGGAAAGCAACGATCTGATGATCGAAATCCTCAGCCGCGTGGTGGAATTTCGCAACCACGAGAGCGGAGAGCATGTTCGCAATGTCCGCACCATTACGGAGCTGCTGCTTCATAAGCTGGTGCAGAAGACCGATATTTATCCTCTCTCCGAGGAGAATATCACCATGATCAAGACGGCTGCCGCCCTGCATGACATCGGCAAGATCACCACGCCCGAGGAGATTTTGAACAAGCCCGGCAAGCTGACGGCAGAGGAATTTGAGATCATGAAGGATCACGCGGCCGCCGGCGCGCGGATACTGGAGGATATGCCCTATGGGCAGGACAAGCCGCTCTTCCGCTACGCGCTGGAGATCTGCCACTGGCACCATGAGCGCTGGGACGGACACGGCTATCCTGACGGGCTGTGGGGAGAGCAGATCCCCATTGCCGCGCAGGTGGTGTCGCTGGCGGATGTCTACGACGCCCTGACAAACGAGCGGTGCTACAAAAAAGCCATCGAGCAGGATACGGCGATCAAGATGATCCTCAACGGCGAGTGCGGCGCGTTCAACCCGCTGCTGCTGGAATGCCTGACGGAGATCGCGCCGCAGCTTCGCACGACCGCGCATCGTCCCGGGGAGGCGTATCCCTACTGGTCTGAGGTCAACCGTCTGTCCGACGAGGTCCTCTCTCAGGCCGATATGCCGAAAAACGAGCGGATGCAGCGCCTGCTGGAATCCATGCAGGAGCGCATCGACTTTTTCGCTTCGTGCAACGGCGGGATCGGGTTTGAATATGATGCGATTTCCGGACTGGTGGATATTACCGACTGGGACAAGCCGCCCCAGTACCGCCGTTCTGTGAAGAACACCTCTCATTTAGAGGCGTTCCAGATCATGAGCAGAAAGGACATCGGCCGCCTGCGGGAGGCTATGGACAAAACGACGAAGGAAAACCCGGAGTTCACCATGAGTATGTTCCTGCCCTGCGGAGAGGAGAAGCACTGGTGCGATCTGCGGGTGCGGACATTGTGGTCCGAGCGCCGTCCAGACCACTATGTGGGCGCCGTGGGACAACTGACCGATCCGCAGCTTTCCGCAAAGCAGCCGCTGATGGTGAACGCTGCAAGCGCGGGCGCGGCGGCAAAGGGAGCATCGCGCATTGCGGAGGAGATGCGGCGGCTGAAAACGATTTTCGATGTCGTCCGACTGGTGGACCCCATCTCCCATTCCGTGCTGGAAGTGGACAAGCAGGACAGGCTCCATCCGACGGGCGGCAACTGCGCGGCATTTTGGGGCAACTGCGGCGTCGGCTGCGCAAACTGCATTTCCAATCGGGCGTTCGCACAAAAGACCACCTTGAACAAGCTGGAGTTTACCGACACGAATGTGTACTTTGTTATTTCCAAGTATCTGAGCCTGAATGGCGTCCCCTGCGTGTTGGAGATGCTGTCGAAATTGCGGGACGGGCGCTGGATCGATGCCAACGGCAGCAGGCTTTTGTTAGACAGCGGACGGGGAGAAAATCTGGAGCAGTTTATAGATCCCCTTACGAGGGCCTATTCCAGGCGGTACTTTGACACCTACCGCGCCCAACTGGAGGGCATGGAGTGTGTGGCCATCTTGGATGTGAACAACTTTAAGCAGGTGAGCGACACCTTCGGCCATCAGGCGGGAGACGCCGCGCTGAAGGAGATCGCCGCGACGATCCATGCCTGCATCCGCAGTACGGATGTTCTGATCCGGTATAACGACGATGAATTTTTGCTCCTGTTCTCTCAGATGAATGAGCAGGTTTTGGCGAGAAAGAAGTCCGAAATTCAGGAAGCGGTCAAGCATATTGCGATGCCGGAGTATCCGGGGCTGCATCTGTCCGTCAGCTTCGGCGGCGTCAGCGGCGTGCGCCCCATCGGAGAGGCCATCCGACAGGCGGACTGCCTGATGTATGAGAACAAAGAGAAATACCACGCGAAAGCGGGCGCCCTGCGGAGCTGAAAGCGGCTTCGAGTGGGATGGGCGCATCGGAAAATTTGATCCGACCTGAGCGGAAGGAGTAAGGATAAATCATAAGATCGGGGGCGGGATACGAATGAAACGCTGTGCAGTATGGATTTTAGCTTGCTTGATAGCCGTGGGAGTGCTTTGCGGCTGCGGCGCGCAGCAGCCGGACACCTCGCTGCCCAAGCTCATCATCGGCAGCGATACCTATCCGCCCTATGTCTATATGGACAACAACGGCGACATTACCGGTCTTGATGTGGAGCTTGCCCGAGAGGCCTTCCGCCGCATGGGGTATGAGGCGGAATTTACCTCTATCGACTGGGAGCGCAAGAAAGCGCTGGTGGACAATGGCGACATTGACTGCATTTGGGGCTGCTTTTCCATGAATGGAAGGGAGGAGGACTACCTGTGGGCCGGACCCTATATGGTCAGCCGCCAGGTGGTCGCGGTCAACCGGCACAGCGACATCCAAACCCTCGGAGACCTTGCGGGCAGGAGCATTGCCGTGCAGGCCACCACCAAGCCGGAGGAGCTTTTTCTCACCCGCTCCACCGACGATATTCCTGAGGTGAAGGTGGTGTTCAGTCTGGAGGACCGCAGTGTGCAGTACGCCGCGCTGGAGAGCGGCTATGTGGACGCCATCGCCGCCCATGAGGAGGCGATCACGCAGTACATGGAGGATTACGGCGCGGAGTTCCGCTTTTTGGACCCGCCGCTGCTGCTCTCAGGGATCGGTGTGGCGTTTTCTGACAACGATACCCGCGGACTGGCGGGGGAGCTGACCAAAACGCTGGCGGAAATGCGGCAGGACGGTACAATGCTTGCGATCGTGAGCAAATATATAGAGCATCCAGAGATCTATTTGGAGGTGGAGACCCTTGGACGCTAAGAAGTACCAGCCTGTTTTCGGAGAGGGATTTTGGCTGATCTGCATCGCGGTGGGCGTTCTTCTTTTGGGCATCGTGTGCTTCTTTTCCCGACGGGAGGATCTGCACAGCTGCGAGCGGCGGATGAGCGTGACTGTGGAGTTTATCAAGGAGCAGACCGGCAGCTACTCGAAATACAATAAAATTGCTATGGCAAAGGCGCTCGTGCGGGAAACCACCGCTGTTCCGCGGCTGGCGGACATCTCCATAGACTGCGACGAGGAGACGCTTCGCCGGCTCGCCGAGGATGTGTGGGTCACAGGCATTTCGGTGCTCAATGAGCGGAGCGAGATACTGTGCGAGTACACCACCGACGGCGTGGGCTACGAGGCGCTTCGCGCCGGTATCGCGCCGGAGCGGCTGGCGAATGTGCTGGCCTATCCGCAGAACACCTACATCAAGCGAATTTATCTGGCGGACGGCTCCTATGCCGATACTGCCATCCACCGCTCCTCGGACGAGCACGGCATCGTCGTCGCCTACCGCCGCACCAAGGCAGAGTTTGCGGATAAGTCTACGATCGCCGTGCAGACCCTGCTGCGGGGCTATCAGCACCAGCTGGCGGGAGCGGTGGTGCTGGCGGAGGGAAACCGCGTGGTGGCCGCCAACGACCCGAAGATGCTCAATACGGAGCTGTCGGACAATCTGATGCTTTGCACCATCCGAGAAAGCGGAAGGCCGGACGAGATGGTGGACGCAGGGTTTGGCGAGGACGGCACCCACTATTACGGAATGTACAGCCACGGGCGGGACTATTATCTCTATGTCTATCTGCCCATGGACCAGATTTATAAGATCACGCCCTCCAGTGTGACAGTGACCCTCCTTGCCTACCTTGTGGTGCTGGCGATGGTCTATCTGCTGCAATGGCGCTCCGCAAGAAAGTACCAAATGCAGCAGGCAAACGCCGAGCGGGCCTACCGACTGTCTTTAGAGCAAAAGAACGCCGAGCTGGAGCTGGCTGTCCAGCACGAGACGGCGGCAAATCAGGCCAAGCGGGAATTTCTGCTCAATATGTCGCACGACATCCGAACGCCAATGAATGCCATCATCGGCTTTACCTCGCTGGCCGCCACGCACATCGACAACAAGGAGCAGGTGATGGAGCACTTGAAAAAGATCTCCACCGCCAGCCAGCATTTGCTCTCCCTCATCAATGATGTGCTGGATATGAGCCGCATCGAGAGCGGCCGTGTCATGCTGGAAACGAAGCCGGTGCATCTGCCGAATCTGGTACGCGATATTCGCGATATCGTGCAGGCAAATGCGTCCGCCAAGCGGCTGTCTCTGTTCATCGACACCGTTGACGTTGTGGACGAGGATGTGATCGCGGACCCCATGCGGCTCAACCAAATCCTGCTGAACCTGTTGTCCAACGCTGTGAAATTCACGCCCGCCGGCGGCGTCGTCAGCCTGCGGATCGTGCAGACGCCCGCCTCGCCCAAGGGCTTTGCGGACTATGAGTTCCACGTTTGCGACAACGGTATCGGCATGAGCGAGGAATTCCGCCGGCACATTTTCGAGCAGTTTGCCAGAGAGAAATCCCCGACGGTCAGCAAAATTCAGGGCACCGGTCTGGGTATGTCCATCACCAAGAGCCTTGTGGAGATGATGGATGGCGCCATCACCGTAGAGAGCGAGCCGGACAAGGGAACGGAATTTGTGGTCACTCTGCGCTTCCCCATCAGCGGGGAGAAGTGGGAGCCGAGGCAGATCGCTCAGCTGGAGGGCCTTCGCGCGCTGGTGGCGGACGACAGCACCAACACCTGCCTGAATGTCAGCAAAATGCTGCGCTCCATCGGGATGCGGCCCGAATGGACCATCTCCGGCAAGGAGGCGGTCATCCGTGCGAGAGACGCGATGGAGCAGGGCGACGCTTTCAGCGTTTACATCATCGACTGGCTGCTTCCCGATATGAACGGCGTGGAGGTGGTGCGTCAGGTGCGGCGGGTCGTGGGAGACAATACGCCCATCATCATCCTGACCGCCTACGACTGGACCGATATTGAGGCAGAGGCGAGGGAGGCAGGCGTGACGGCCTTCTGTGCCAAGCCGCTTTTCATGTCCGAGCTGCGGAATGTGCTGGCAAAGCCGTTTGGCACGGAAGAGAAGGACGCCGCACAGCCGAAGCGCGACTTTAGCGGAAAGCGGCTGCTGGTGGTGGAGGACAACGAGCTGAATTTGGAGATCGCCACGACCATTTTGGAGGAGGCGGGCTTCACGGTGGAGGCGGCGGAGAACGGCCGCGTCGCCGTTGAGAAGGTGGAGGCCGCCGCCCCCGGCTGGTACGATCTGGTCCTGATGGATATTCAGATGCCGGAGATGGACGGCTACGAGGCCACGCGCCGCATCCGCGCGCTTGCGGACAAGGAAAAGGCGGGCGTTCCCATCGTGGCCATGACGGCAAACGCCTTTGAGGAGGACAAGAAGAGTGCGATGAGCGCCGGCATGAACGGCCACATCGCCAAGCCGCTTGATGTGGAACTCCTATTTCGTGTCCTGTCGGAGCTGACGAAGTAGCGCGTTGGCCGACGGCGGTTTCGTTACACATACTCCCTTTCGCTCCCTCTTGAAAAAGCGGGCGAAAGGGAGTATAATATGCAGTAAAATAAGCATTTATGCTTTTGCGGCGTCGGAGCGAGCCCTCACGCCGCGTAAAAACAAACTGATCAGGGGGGTGCTCGGCGCTGGCGGAGCATAATTGGGTGAGTTCGGAGCTGAAGGTCGGTATGCGGCTGGAGATGCTTTCAGAGAACCAAACGCCACTTTTCAAAGGCGTTATCAGCAAGAAGGACGATGAATGTATTTGGGTCTCCCACGCGGAGGGCAGCGAGGTGCCGCCGGTCGTTTACAACAGCCGCGTGCGGCTGAAGGGGTACAAGAAGGATGACAACATCCTCATGCTCTGCGGCACGGTGTTCGGCAGCACGCCGCAGTTCTGGAAGATCGGGCAGATCTCGGAATTCAGTATTTTCAACAAGCGGGAAAATTACCGCCATCCCGTCGCCATCGTGACGACGGCCCGCCGCCTGCCGCATAGGCCGGGGGAGGAGCCGGAGGAGAAGACGGGGGAGGAATGTGTGGCCGTCGGCACGGAGCAGTGCGCGGTGGTGAACATCAGCAGCGGCGGCGTGCTGTTCTGCTGCGACCATCGCTTTCCCGTCAACGCCAATGTGCAGCTGGGGGAGATCCGGTTTTACCCGGATCACCCGCCCTTTGTCCTGCGGTGCAAGGTCCTGCGGACAAGCGAGCAGGACGGCAGACACTTTCATGGCTGCCGCTTCATCGACCTCAGCGCGAAGGAGCAGGAGCGGATGGTGCGGGAGATCTTCCTGATGCAGCGCGACGAGATCCGCCGCAGGAACGGCCGATAACGGCGCCGTTCTCTCAAGCAAAAAGCAAGCGGGAGGGAGCAAGGAATTTCCTTGCTCCCTCCCGCTTTATTTCCGTTGGGCCGCTCGAGGGGGGTCAGCGCCGCCTGCGCTCGATGCCGCTCGTGCGGTAGTATTCCGATTTGTCCGCGTACATCAGCTTTTCCGCTTCCATTACGGCGTGGAACAGGTCGTTACCCATTGTCTCCAGCCGGGCCGAGCCAATCGCCAAATTCACGGAATGCTTCCTCGTGACCTCCCGCAGCTGTGCCGCCAGTGCGTCGGCATCTGCCTGAGTAATGTTCTGGCAAACTGCCAGCAGCTCGTCGCCGCCAATGCGGAACAAGCAGCTGTCATCGAAAACCTGCTTGAGACATTCGCAGGCATCGAGGATCAGCTTGTCGCCCGCCTCGTGTCCCTGCGTGTCGTTCACATGCTTTAAGCCCGTAACGTCGCAGTATACGACGGCAACGCTCTGCGTCCGATCCATCTGCTGGACATACTCGGTCAGGGCGAAGCGGTTGCCGAGCTTGGTGAGGGCGTCCTTATAGCTCAGCTCCAGCAGCTTATTCAGCAGCTTTCTCCGCCTGATGCAGGAGATCAGGAAGGTCGCTGCGATCTGAAGCATATCGTGGGTGTATTCCAAAAACGTCGGCGGCGGATTGTCTGCGCCGCAGAAGCCGATGACCTTGCCCTTGTCGTACAGGGGAACGATCACAATAGAATGGATGCCCTGCCGCTTGAGGTTTTCGTATTGCAGCGGGTCGGTTTCCTTTGTTTCCTCCAAGTCGGGAATGATGATGTTGTGCCCCTCCTCGAAGATGCTGTACCAGTTGGCGCAGACCTCGGGCGGCAAATTTTGCAGGTTATCCTTCTCGGGGTGGATGCCCGGCGCGCACCACTCGTAGGTGTTGTCGTCGCCACCGTTTTCGTTTTCCTCGAAAATGTAGGTCCGCTCGGCGCTGAGGGCGGCTCCCAGATGCTCTAAGATGATATTGATGCTCTCGTCCGGCGACTCTACGGCAATGGCCTTTCTCAGACCCTCGTTGGCCAAGGCCTCCATATCACGATATGTCTGAATGAGCTCGTCCTGCACACGCTCCTCCGTAATGTCGACCGTGATCTCAAGACGATACTTCCGCTTCGTTTCCGGGTCCTCGAGCAGCGTGTCCTTCAGGATGAAGTATTTGTCGATGACGGAGTTATAGTAACGCCACGACTTGAACTGTCCGACGCTGAGACTGTCGTTGTTGCAGATCCCGCAGGGGGCGGTGAGGCCCTGCAGCACCTCATAGCACTTTTTGCCCTTGACCTCGTCCAAGGACTTTAGACCCAAGGTATCCAGAGCCTTGCGGTTCAGATAGACAAGCTCGTGAGTCTCAACATCCGCCGCGTACACGGATTCGTCTAAATTATGAAAAAATTGCCAGACATTCTTCATATTGTCCATTTCCGTTCCGTCTCCTCTTTTGACCTCTAAAAATGACAGTCCTGTCATACCGTTCGGCGTCAAGCGAACCGTCCGCCTTCGCCGTAAAAAAGTGTAAAAAACGCAAAAAAATGGGCAGCGTTGGCCACTGCACATTACGCTATATATATATATATATATATAGCAGTGAAGCGCGGATATGTCAAGGGGCTACCCTCAAATTTGTGCATATACCGGCATTTGACCAAGGGCGTATTGGGCAGATTGACGAATGAATTTCCTTGACTTCTCAAGGCTTTTCCTGTACGATATACATTGTATAATAGTGGAATTCCGTCTATATTTAGAAAAAAGTGCTGCCGCTCCCCCTCGAATTTCCGCGAAACCGCTGAGCGGCCGCGCGTCCCGGAGGAACGATTTTTTTGTGTCCCGACGCGGGAGGACAGAGCAGTACCGATTTGGAGTGATGATATGGCTTATATGCGGTTGGGCGACCTGCTGGCAGCCTCCGGCGTGATCACACCGGAGCAGATCGAGGAAGCCCTGAAAATTCAAAAGGAGACCCACCAGCGCTTGGGCGACGTGCTGATCCAGAACAACTTCATCACGGAGCAGAACCTGATCGACGCGCTGCAAATTCAGTTGGGCGTGGAGTTCGTGGATCTGACGGCGGTTTCCATCCCCGTGGAGCTGGCGAAGTACGTTCCCCGCAATCTGGCGCGGAAGTTCTGCGTGGTGCCGGTGAAGCTGGTGCAGGACACCCTGTATCTTGCCATGAGCGACCCTCTGGACTTCGTGGCGCAGGAGCAGGTCAAGGCCGCATCCCGGCGGAAGGTGATCCCCATGATCGCCACCCGTCAAGCCACGGAGCAGGCCATCGCCCGGCTCTACGGCAACGAGGGCACGGCGAGGGTCATCGAGGAGATGAAGCGGGAGGCCGGGACCACCGCGCCGGACATCGTTCCCGCGCAGATGGTACAGGACGCCTCCGATTCCGCCCCCACCATCCGCTTTGTCAACAGCCTCATCGAGCGGGCGTTTCAGGAGCGGGCCAGCGACATCCACCTGGAGCCGCAGGAGACCGAAATGGTGGTGCGGATGCGTGTGGACGGCCTGCTGCACCGGATGTTTACCGTCCCCACGGAGCTGCAGGGCACCGTCATTTCCCGACTGAAGATCATGGGCGGCATGAATATCGCCGAGCATAAGATCCCGCAGGACGGTCAGGTGGTCATGCAGCTCAAGGGCCACGAGGTCGATCTGCGTATCTCCTCTCTGCCCACGATTTACGGCGAGAAGATCGTGCTCCGTCTGCTGGATAAGTCCAACCGGAACCTCGACAAGGAGAGCCTTGGCATCGAGGGCCGGGACTTGGAGCTGTACAACGCCCTTTTGAAAAACACCAGCGGCGTGATTTTGCTGGTGGGCCCCACCGGTTCGGGTAAATCCACCACGCTGTACGCCATGATCCGCGATCTGGCCCGTGAGGAGGTCAACATCGTCACGCTGGAGGACCCCGTGGAGTACCACATTCCCGGCGTCAGCCAGTGCCAGATCAACGAAAAAACAGGTATGACCTTTGCCAACGGTCTCCGCTCCATCCTCCGTCAGGACCCGGACATTATCTCCGTGGGCGAGATCCGGGACGGCGAGACCGCCGGTATCGCCATGCGCTCCGCCATCACGGGCCACTTGGTCATGTCCACCTTACATACCAACGACGCCGTCTCCGCCGTCTACCGTCTGCGGGACATCGGCGTGGAGCCGTGGCTCATCGCCAGCGCCCTCCGGGGCGTCATTTCCCAGCGTCTGGTGCGAAAGGTATGCCCTCACTGCAAGACGGCCTACCAGCCCAGCGGGGAGGAGCTGGCCCTGCTGGGTATGCCCGAGGACGCCAAGGCTACCTTTTATAAGGGCACCGGCTGCCCGGAGTGCCATCATACCGGCTATACCGGCCGCCGGGCCGCCTTTGAGATCTTGATGGTCAACGGCGAGGTGCGCCGCCTTGTCAACAGCGACGCGCCCTATGACGAGCTGCTGGCCGCCGCTAAGAAAAACGGCTACCGCACCATGCGGGACAGCTGCCGGGAGCTGGTCCTCCGGGGCGTGACCACGGCGGAGGAGGCCTCCCGAACCATCAACTCCACATTGGATGAATGACAAAGCAGGTGAAAGAGCGTGACGACCTATCGCTATAAAGGACAGACGCCGGAGGGCACGAAGGTTTCCGGCGTCATCCGCGCATACGATGAATACGACGCGGCGGCAAAGCTGCGGGCGACCTGCGCCTTCGTGACCAAGCTGGAGGCGGTGCGGGAGAAGAAGGACAGCGTCCTCACCCGTCCGCTCCAGACCAGGATCAAGGAAAAGGAGCTGGCGCTGATCTGCTCCCAGTTTTCCATCATTCTGGCTACGGGCCTGCCCGTGATGCGCTGCGTGGAAATGGTAGCCGCCCAGAACCGCAACAAGCAGCTGGCGCGGATGCTGCGGAAGGTAGCCGAGGACATCGGCGCGGGCCATTCCATGGCCCAGAGCTTTGAGAGCAACATCCCCGGCCTGCCTAAGACCTTTGTGGAGACCGTTCGTGCCGGTGAGCAGTCCGGTACGCTGGAGCCGTGCTTCAAGCGTCTTTACAAGTATTACGACAAGTCCGCCAAGACCAGGGCCAAGGTTGCCAGCGCCATGACCTATCCCATCATGGTCATTGTCACGGCCATCGTGGTGTTCACCATCATTATGGTGGTGGCAGTCCCCGCCTTTACCTCCGTGTTCGCGGAAATGGGCACGGAGCTGCCCGCCGTGACGAAGTGGCTGATGAACACCAGCGCGTTTCTGACGAAATGGTGGTGGCTGCTCCTCAGCGTGATCGCCCTGCTGTATATCGCCTATCTGCTGTTCAAGCAGACGGAGCGGGGCAAGGTGGTCATTTCCACCTACATTCTGCGGCGGGCGCCCCTGCGGCGGCTCCACACCATGCAGATCTCCGGCCAGTTCGCCTCGGCCATGGCGACCATGCTCTCCGCCGGTCTCCCGGTGCCCAAGGCGCTGGAGGTGGTGAGCCAGATCTCCGATAACTACATCTTCTCCCTTGGCGTCCGCAAGGTGAAGGAGGGCGTGGAGCGGGGCCGCGGCATTTCCGAGAGCATGGCGGAGGTGGGCTGCTTCCCCCAGATGCTGACGGAAATGGTGGGCGTGGGCGAGCGCTCCGGCTCTATGGAGGACACGCTGGACGTGGTAGGCGACTACTTCGACAACGAGGCCGCCGTCATTACCACCCGCCTGCTGTCGGTCATGGAGCCGGTCATCACCCTCGTGCTGGCGGTGGTGGTGGTCGTTCTGCTGCTGTCCGTCTACCTGCCCATGTTCGGTATGTACGGCGCAATGTAAATTCGGTATTTTCCCGGATGCCACCCCATCCGGGACGATATAAATAAAAATGATGAAAAGGAGGAGCATTACAATGCTCAAGAAGTTCACCAACAAAAAGGGCTTTACCCTAATGGAAATGCTGATCGTGGTCGCCATCATCGCGGTGCTGGTCGCCATTGCCATCCCCACCTTCAATAACCAGCTTGAGAAGTCCCGTCAGTCCGCTGACCTTGCCAACGTTCGTGCGGCCTATTCAGAGGCGGTCGTAAAACAGCTCAACGGGGAAACGCCTACGGCAACAACTCCGAAGATGCAAAGTGACAGCTGGGATAAAGTCGACAAGACAATAAAAATTGGCGGTAAGAATATTACTGCCATCACGAAGACGAAGGACGCTGTTTTGACCATTACGGTTGGCGAGGATGGCAAGATAACTACTCCCTAATTTGTAATTTTCCGAGCCTTCGCCGGAGCGTCTGCCGCTCCGGCGGGGGAACGCCCCCTTCCTTCTTGGATAAGCCGTTTCTGCAGAGGGCTTATCCCTCACCCATAAGATAGAGAAAAGGGGGTGGCCGAGGGTTGGCGGCCATCCCCAGCGAAGGAATATATTCCAAGAAGGAGGAAACCAAAATGCCGCGCCTGTCTCCGTTCATCACCGTTTACTGCTGCACGGTGGCGGCCCTGCTGGGCGCCTGCACGGGCAGCTTTTTGGGCTGTCTGGCGTGGCGGACTGTCCACGGGGAGTCCGTTCTCCGGGGCCGCTCCCACTGCGACGTCTGCGGCCATACGCTGGGCGTCCGGGATTTAGTTCCGGTGTTCAGCTATCTGTTCTCCGGGGGCAAATGCCGCTACTGCGGCGCGAAGCTCTCCACCCGCCATGTGTGGGGGGAGCTGGTTTCCGGCGCGGTGTTTGTGACGCTGCTGCTCCGATATGATATTTCGCTCCAAACCCTTGAAGGGTGGCTGCTGGCCTGTGTGCTGCTGGCCTGCGCCTTCGCGGATCTGGAGGGGTACATCATACCCGACCGCTTTCTCGCGGCGGGCGTCGTGCTGTTCGCCGTGACGCTGCTGATCGAGCCGGAGCCTTTTCACCGTCTGACGGACGGGCTGCTGGGCGGCGTGGGCGTGGGCGGCGGACTGCTGCTGCTGTCCCTTTACATGGACAAACGGCTGAAACGGGAGACGCTGGGCGGCGGCGACGTCAAGCTGCTGTTTCTCACCGGGCTTTTCTTCGGCTGGAAAGGGAACCTGCTGTGCCTGACCCTCGCCTGCGTGGCGGGGATCGTGTGGGGCCTTGCCGGAAAACGGCGGGGCGAGGCCATCCCGTGGGGGCCGTCCATCGCCGTCGGCGCGTGGATCACCGCCTTGGCGGGGCAAATGTTTATCGACTGGTATCTGGGTTTTTTCGCCTGATCCTTTTATATTGAGAAAGAGAGGACATGACATGGGGAAGATCGTAGGCTTTGAAATTGGCGATCACAGTGTCAAGCTGGTATATTTTGCCGGAAAGGAACTGAAAAAGGCGGTGAGCGTGGCGCTGCCGGACGCGATGGTGTCCAACGGGCGCATTTTGTCCATGGACGCCATGGCGGATTTTCTGCGGGAGGCGGCAAAGGCCAACGGCATCCCCTCGGGGGGCGCGGCGCTGACCCTCTCCGCCGCGGACGCCTTCACCAGAGACGTGACGGTGCCCGCCATGACGGAGCAGCAGCTGGCGTACAACCTGCCCTTTGAGTTCCACGACTTTCTGACGGAGGAAAAGAGCAAGTATTTCTTCGACTATTCCGTGCGGGAGGTGCGCAGAGACCCGGACGGCTACCCCCTGGAGATGGATCTGTTCGCCTGCGCCATGCTGAAGGAGCGGGTGGAGGCCTACCGGGCCATGTTCCGCCGGGCGGGCTTTAAGCTCAAGGTGCTCACGCCGCTGGAGACCGCCTACGGCGCGCTACTGACGGAATACACCCGCCGCACCGGCGCACCGGAGATCGGCCGCTGCGTGGTGGACCTGGGCCATCGCGGAACCCTGATGCACTTCCTGCAAGGCGGCGAGTGCGTGGGCGTCCGGGAGATCGATCTGGGCCTTGCGGAGCTGGATCAGCGCATCGCGGAGGAAATGGGCGTGGAGATCCATGCCGTCCGGGACTATAAGCAGAGCAACTTCAACGGCGTGCTGGATACGGAGTATGCCAAGGAGTTTTACAGCCGTCTGGCGGTGGAGATCATGAAGGCCGTCAACTTCTACCACTACAACAACCGGGAGCGGGAATTGGAGGAGCTGTATCTCTGCGGCGGCGGCGCGGCCATCCGGCCCCTGCGGGAGACCATCGCCGCGACGGTAAAGCTGAAGGTCAAGGGCGGCGAGGAGCTGCTGGCCGACGGGATGCGTCCCGCCGAGGAGCCGTGGCTGTATCTGCGGCCCATCGGCGGCGTCTGTGAGGGAGGATTGAAATGATTTTGGAAAAAGAGCGGGAGGAAGTCACCTCCGAGGCGGAGCAGCTTGCAGACAGCGTGTCCAACGAGGCGGCCCCGGTTGAGACTGCCCCCCGGAAAATGGTGAAATGCCCCAGCAAGACGGGCATCAATATGAACCAGCGGGAAAAGCGCACCGGACAGGTGCTGACGCTGGTGATCGGTCTGGCGGTGATCCTGCTGATGGCGGGTCTGGTGGCCCGGTTCGGCGTGATGGAGCAGTACCGGCGTCTCTCCGAGGCCCAGAGCGCCTACGGCGAGGTACATAGCCAGCTTGCGGCGTGTCAGGAAAAGCTGACGGATTACGAGCTGGTGCTGACGGAGTACCGCAGCTGCTCACTGGACGGCATGACGGAGGGCGAGGATCAGTTGATCACGGTGTCCCGTCAGGCGGTGCTGGATCTGGTGGAGGGCATTATGATGCCCCGGGGCAAGGTGATCTCCGTGAATATTTTGGATGATACCGCCGACGTGGAGATGTCCGGCATGAGCTTGGATCAGATCTCCACCATGTTCGCGGTCATGGAGGCGGAGCCCATCGTGCGGAGCGTGGAGCTGAACATGGCCGCCACGGAGGAAAATACCGCGTCCGCGCAGCTGAACTTCTCCGTGCGGATCTATCTGGGGCCGGAAAGGGCGGTGGAGGAATGAATCGGGAACTGACAAAGCGGGAAACGGCCATGCTGCTGTTTCTGTTGATCCTTGTCATCGCGCTGGGCTATTTTAAGCTGATCTTCGAACCGATTCAGGATCAGACGGCCCGGTATCAGAGCGATACGGTGCAGGAGCAGAGCGAGCTGGAGCTGGAGCTGGTCCGGCTGGATCAGATGCAGAAAATGCAGCGGAAGATCGACGAGGTGCGCGCCTCCGGCGAGGAGCGGACGATCCCCGAGTTCGACAACAGCGGAAAGCTGATGCTGGATCTCCACCGGATCTTAGGTACGGCGATGGACTACTCTCTGGACTTTTCCCAGAGCACGACCCAGAATAACTACGTTGTCCTGCGGCCTGTGACCATGAGCTTCCAGACCCGCACCTACGCCCAGGCCCGGGCCATTGTGGACGCCCTGAGCGAAAGCGAGAATATGAACCAGATCTCCGATCTGAGCATCCGCATGGATGAGGGCCGCGAGGGCGCGTCCGTGCGGACGGATCTGGTCATCACCTATTTTGAAGTCATTTTGAAGTGACCCGCGCAAAAGCGGCGGAAGGAGAAGGGAATTCCATGAAAAACAGGGCAAAATGGAACAATACAAACGGCTTTACACTGTTGGAAATGATGGTGACGGTCGTGGTCATCGTCGTTCTGTCTGCCTTGGCCATGATCCCCATTTCCAAAATGCAAAAGGACATCCGCCAAACGGAGCTGGACAGCCGGGCGGAGATGATCTTTACCGCCGTGCAGAACCGGATGACCCGGCTCCAGGCGGCGGGCCAGAGCGATGTCTATAAAAGCGGCAGGAAGGGCGTCAAGGAACTGACGAGCGATTCCGTGGGCGCGGAGGATAACGAGCAGAGAACACTGGTCTATGTGACCTCCGACAGCAAGGCTGACACGGATTCCGCTGCCGCTTGGCTCTACCCGGAAACGGAGGCCGAGGCGGAGCTGTGGAACGGTCATTGGGTGGTGGAGTACGACGCGGCGGGCGGCAGCGTGTACGCCGTGTTTTACAGCAAAGAGTCCATGAGTGATTACTCTGCGCAGGAGCTTAACAACCTGCGGTATCGCCCCAACCGCGTCAGCGAGGGCGCGAAAATCGGCTACTACGGCGGCGATTCCGTGGGCGCGGCGGATACCGACAGCCTGAGCCTTACCGTGGAGGTCATCGATCAGGAGAAGCTGCTGGTGCGGGCCGTGTGTAAGAGCGTGGGGCAGATGAAACCGACATTTCGCGCCACGGTGAGCGACGAGTCCGGCCATACCGCCGAATTTGCGTTTGCCGACGACCTGCGGCAAAACCTGAGGACCTATACGGTGACGCTGACGCTGGATGATCTCAGCGAGGGAAAGCGCTTCGGTGAGCAGGATCGTTTTGCGAATTTGATCCCCGGCGAAAACTTAACGGTGAAGATCCGGGCAGATGTTTCCGGCAATTTGATTTTGGGCGCGGAAGAAACCGTTTCCAATATCAACAGCCTGTTCGCGGAGGTTCGTGAAAACGGGACTGGCCGGACGGCGGTGATCAAATACGGGCGGCATCTGCAAAATCTGGAGCTGGAAAACTCCGGGTTGAAAAAGGAAGAAGACACCAACAAAATCATCACCGCCGCGGTGCAGGAGCGGGATATTTCCTTTGGCGCAAGCTCAAGCTGGGCCCATGAGTACGATGACCGGAAATTTACGCCCATCGAAAACACTCAACTCAAAAGCTATGACAGCACCAGCGGGACATATCACCCGGTGATCTACGATCTGACGGTCAATACAACCGGCGACACAACCGGCGACGCGGGCCTGTTCAAGACCTTTGCCGGTGAACTGAAAAATATCCGTCTGGTCGACGCCAAGATCACCGGCAAGGGAACTGTTGGTGGTCTGGTTGGAAAGCTGACCGGTGAGACAACGATCGACGGCTGTCAGGTGTATCTGAAGAATGTCAAAAAAGGACTGGATAAGGACAAAATCTTTGATGAGCACACGCGGATCGGCGGCACCGTGGCCGGCGGTCTGGTGGGCAGCACAGAGGGAAAAACGCTGAAGATCCAAAACAGTCTGGCCGCCACGGTCATCCGGGGCGGGGCTTATGCCGGCGGTTTGATCGGCAACGGAGAAGGAAAGCTTACCGTGGAGGGTTCCTACGCGGACTGCTATATTTCCAGCAACGGAAAAACCGGCGGACTGATTGGCAGCAGATTAGGGGCCACCCTCGAACTTGCTGTTAAAAACTGCTATACCGCCGGATTTCTGGAGGGCAAGACCACGGCGGGCCTTGCGGTGTGTGATCTGTCCAGCAATACGCTGGAAAATGTATACAGCGCCTGCGCGACGCTGAAGGGAGAAAGCCTGACATACGGAACGGCACACAAAACAAGCGGCACTTCGGGAAACGATGACATAAAGAAGGTGTACTACCTCAGCGAAACAGAGAATGAAACCGACACCATCGGTACGAGGATGGACTATCAGAAATTGAGCACCGCAGACCCGGTAAAACTGCTCTCTGCCGATTTCACCAAGCAGAACGGCGATACCCATGCCTACAACCTGATGAGCGGTCTGGGTCTGAGCCAGTATTCCTATCCCAAGCTGAAGGAGCTGCCCCATTACGGCGACTGGCAGGCGAAGTTTGAGGACAAAGCGCTGGTGTACTACGAGCGGTACGGCGAGACTGACTACGGTTTCTTCGGCGCCAACATTTCCGCCCTGTCCAAAACCGGTGCGGTGGGCGACGGCTACGGCATGATCTACGAGAAGCTGCCGGAGACCGATGTGACGGTGACGGTTGGCAAAACGAAGTATCCCCTGCCAGTCGGCGGGGCAAAGAAAATCAGCGTCACTGACAAGAACGGTGCACGGAAGGACTACTACCTGCTGCCCCTGCCCAAAGAGCTGGTGCAGGAGGTCGATGGGGTGCCGCAGGTCGATGGCAAACCGGGCTTTTACACAAAGCTGACGGTGGATGGAAAAGACTATTATTACAATCCCCATTTCGCCAGCACCGCCGTGACAGACGGCACGGAAAAGCCCACGCAGATCCATATTCGCACGGCGCGGCAGCTGTACGCCCTGAGTGAATATTACGACGAATATGTGAAGATCCTGCCTGATAGCGTAGACTTCCAACAGGAGTGCGACATTGATTACGCGACCTATGACTGGGCAACCTACGGTAAGGGCGGGAAAGCGGTCACGGAGCAGAAGCCCATCGGACAGACGAAAGACGCTCCCTTTAAGCACAGCTATGACGGCGGCGAGCATATCATCACTCGCACAGGTACGGATGGCCTCTCGTTTGTCGGCGAGGTCGGCACAGAGAGCAGCACCGCCGTCGGCCTGTTCGGTTTTGTGACGGGAACGCTGGAGAACATCGTCGTGACAACGGATCAGGCGCTGAAAACCGCCCCCACTTCCAGATTGGGCGGCAGCGTCCAGCGGAGAACGGTGTATATCGGCGTGCTGGCGGGAAAAAACAGCGGCACGATCAGAAACTGCGCCGTTTCCGGCTACAAGCTCTCCTGCTACGCTTACAGCGGAAGTACCTGCTATATCGGCGGTCTGGCGGGTTACAATGAAGGAACGGTCAGCGCTTGCAGCGCCGCCATTCCCAGCATTTCCGGCAACACCACCAACGCCCGGGGCTACTATGCCGGCGCGCTGGCGGGCGTGAACGCGGGCGGCGGCTACATCCGCCAAAGCTACGCCCTCGGCAGCATCGAGCTGCGGGAGATCCGCGGCAGCGCTGTGATCTCCGGCTTTGTGGGCGACAATCAGGGCACCATCCGCAACAGCTACTGCGCCACGGCCCTGAGCGCCGTGACGGGTGCGGAGGTCAACGGCTTCGCGTCGGCCCACGGCAGCGTTTCCAACTGCTATTACCTCAGCGGCGGCACCTATACCTTCGCGGGAACGGTGCGCCTGTACGATTACGAGGCGGGAGCCTCTGGCGCTCTCCCCAAGACCCACGAGGAAATGAAGGAGTTGAAGCTGTCCGGCTTTAGCAAGGTGGATGAAACCGAAACCAAAAACCATCCCAATACCGAGGTGGCCGAGGGGACAAAGGCCGTGTATCCCTACGTTGGCAGCGTCAGCGGGCAGGGCAGGACTGTCCATTACGGCGATTGGCCGACCCCGGCGGACATGGGGACCGTGGGTATGCTCTATTGGGAGTATGAGGAGGGCGGCGCCAACAGCGGCTATCACTTCTCCTACATCGGTTTCACCGGAACTACCCGCAAGGAGGGCAGCAGCCTCTGCACCGCCCACGACGACGGCGGCAGGATCACCGCCTACGGCTACGGCTGCTATCGGAAAAAGGATACCGAGAATACCGAGAAGGTCAAGCCGGATGCCACTATGGAAAACGGCACCTTCCAGCTGGGCGATGAGAATAAGGATGAGAATAAGGATGAGAATAAGGATGTGGCGGAGGCGCTGGCCAAGCAGGTGTCCGGCTATACCTTCACCTGCTATCGGACCGGCGAGGCGGGTCTGCGGCTGGAATCCTCCATTGACGCCAACGGCACATGGAAACTGACACAGGGGAGCAATACATACACCTACGCCGTCTGCCCCTTCTTCGGAGACTCCTTCTGCACAGTCGGCACGGGTCAGGATGTGGCTGACGCGGAGGACCTTGGCAAAGCGGGGACGGAAAAGCAGTACCAGATCCGCTCCGTGGAGCAGCTGCAATTCATCAACTGGAGCTATTTCAAAGGCACGGGCAGCGTGAGCACCGACGTCACGAAGGATACTTACCAAAACTTCCCCTATCTGCAATATGCCACCGTCACAGGCAAGGGGCAGCAGGAACGAGCCGACGCGGAGAAACACCGCCCCCAGCGGAGCTGGACGCAGACCCACGACCTCAACGGCGAAAAGAACGTTTCGTTCCAACCCATTGCCGGGGCCGTGGAGGCCAAGACCCAAAAGGATTGGGATAAATATAATCTCACACTGTACAACTGGTTCGGCGGCGTCTACGATGGGCAGAGCTACTACATCAAAAACATCGCCATCAACTCCTACTGCTATAATGTGGGCCTGTTCGGCACCACGGCGGGCGCGACGATCAAAAACATCGTGCTTTACAGCGACAACGATTCTGTTATTCAGCGCACCAGCAAGCCTACCGCAAAGGATCTCTACAAGAATAACCAAGTGGAGACCGACCCCCAAAAATACGCCACGTCCTACGCCTTGGGCGGTCTGGTGGGCATTGCCTATGATTATCAGGATAATAAGCTTGGCACGAGTACCATTGAAAACTGCGCCATCGCGGGCTATTCCGTGCAGGATAACAGCAAGAATAAGCAGGCCTTGGGCGAGGCGGCGGTAGGCGGTCTGATCGGCGTTTCCAGCGTGAACCTGCGGAACTGCTCCGCCGTGGTGGACATTGCCATCAACTGCACCCACTTCTGGGATAGGACGAATGTACTGAACGCCGCCGCCTATGGCAACTATGTCCGCGTAGGCGGTTTGGTGGGCGGCCTGCGTTACCGGGCGGCCAACTGCTATACCGGCGGCTCCATCCGCGTCAGCGACGATACCCTGTCCGAGCAGGTCCTCGCTGACGACAGCACATTGACAAAGCTGGTGCGGGTGGATCGGACGCAGGAGGATCACGGCAACCGGGATGTGACCGTAAAGCTGGCGGACACGAACGGGAAAAAAGATGAGAATCCCGCGACCTATGTGTTCGTAGGCGGCGTGGGCGGCAGCGGCTTCTCCGCCAACTTCACCAATTTTACCAACGCCGAAAACAGCAGCGACGGCCAGCCCTACTACGAGAACTGCTACACCTATATCGACCTGCCCGACATGGAGGGAACCATCACCGGCATCTCCATCATCGGCAGCGTGGCGGATCGTCACGGCATAAAATCGGCGGCGGCGCTGACCGTAAAAAACTGCTATTATCTGGACAGCACGGCGAATATCTCCTTTGAGTACGCCGCCAAGTACCATGCGAAAAGAAAAAAATCTCTCCATAACCTGCTTTATGGGGACGAAAATCGGAGCAACCGGGAAGCCATGCTGCGAGGAGACCTTCGGTTCCTGTCTCAACACTTATGGAATAGGACAGGGGCGAACAATAATGCCAACATGCCCATGTGGAACATTGAGAGCCTGACGCCGCTGACCTACGAGCAGATGTCGAACCGGCTCGGTCAGGAGAACTTTATCATAACCCAAAACACCCAAAACGGAAGCACGGCGGCGTACAAGACCTTCCGGCTGGCACTGAATAAAAACGAGGAAGACGGTGCCTTCGGCTGGGTCACCAATGCGGAAAACGGCTCTACGATCCACGGCAAGTACAGCTTCCCCGGCGGCGACACGGCTCTGCAAGGGCAGGATTACCCCTTCCCCACGGTGCTGACCCAAACGAACAGCTTGGGAGAGCCGGTGAACCTCCACTACGGCGCGTGGCCCAAGGTGGGTATGTTCTGGAGCCAGGGCATTGTCTCCATGGATCTGATCGCGGACTACGGCACGGTTGACACCGGCAAATCCGCCATCAAGCTGGAGCTGAACCTGAGCAACATACCCGGTACGCCGACGGGCGAGCCGACCTTTACTTACAGCGACGAGGGCAGCGAGAATCAGGTGGTCAAGGTAGCGGAATCGAAAGAACTCAAGACAGCGGATGGCAAGCTGGTGGGCTTTGAGGTTACGCTGGAGGGGTTGCACTCCGGCGCGTCTGAGGTGACAGCCACCTTCGACGACTATACCGCCCGCTTGATGGTCACGGTCACAGATAAGTTGACGGTGGTCTTGGAGCCCGCCTCGGTAGAACTTACGCTAAATCCGCCTACACCGCCGACCGGCGGCCCCAGTAAATCGGCCACGGTCACGCCGACGCTCGTTGACAAAAACGGCAAGGTGCTTACGGTCACTTCTTGGGAGGCCGTCAGCGCTAACACGGATGTGGCGACGTGTGAGGTCAAGACGAACAACACCATCACGGTCACGGGTCTGAAACAGGACGAAACGCGAATCAGCATCACGGCGACCTATAAGCTGAACGGCAAGGAATACACACCCACGACGCTCCTGCCGGTGACGGTCAAGGAAATAAGCGGCGGAGGCTGAACAACACAATGGGACGGCGTTTGCCGTGGAGATTTCCAAAAAATGAGAAAGCAGGAGGACGATCAGGATGAAAAAGGTGAAAAACAACAGCGGAGCCACCATCCTGATGGCCCTCCTGCTCATTTTGCTGGCCACGGCGGTAGGCGCGGCGGTGTTGACCGCCGCTGTCAGTGCCGCCCGCCATCTGCGCAGCGACCGGGAGGCCCAGCAGAACTACCTGACGGTCAGCTCCGCCGCGGAGCTGATCCGGGACAGCATTGCGGGGGACGAGTATACACGGACCATGACGGAGACCTATACCAAGCACGAAGATGATGACGGGAATATAACATATACGGTCACATACAGCACTGATGTAAAATCCCCCACGGGGATCATGAAGGAGTGGCTGTCCGCCTGCATTGAAGATGGTGGAGAAAAAGACCGCTACGCCAGTTTCAAGGCTTTCAGCGATACTATCAATGTAGATCTGGAGGTCGGCAAAGGCACCAGCCTGCGGACGGTGCAGGCGAAATTTTCCGCGGAGCCGAGTACCATCACCATGGAGGGGAAGGTGCTCTACATCAGCATCATTCAGGTGGAGCTGTCCTTGGCGCCGGAGAACGGCAAAGCAGACGACTGCCGCATGACCCTGACCATGCAGGGGAAGCTGGAAATGAAGGGAGATCCGGTTCCCCCTGAACCGAACAAGGAGAGTTACCCGTTTACCACCACGGTCAAATGGGGCTCTCCAATAATCAAAAAGGGCATTGGAACCAAGGAGGCGGGCACATGAACAAGCTGAGAGACAACCGGGGCGAAACGCTGATCGAATCGCTGGTCTCCGTTCTGATCGCGGTGCTGGCCTTCGCGGTGCTGGCAACCTCTGTGGTCACGGCGGAGAAGATCAACGCAAAGACCCGGCAGGAACGGGCAAACAACGGAATGTTTTCCTATACGGACGCTCCGCCAAGCATCGGGGAGGTTACGCTGACCGGCAAAAACGGCAACAGCGGCAAAAAAGTCACCGGCACGGTGTCGCTTTATGAAAGCAAAGGCTATTACTATTACAATTACAAGAAACCGGGGGTCGGGTCATGAACAAGCTGCGAGATCAAAAGGGCCTGACCATGGTGGAGCTGCTTGTGACGGTGGTCATCGTGCTGCTGTTCAGCGGCCTTGTGGCGGTGGGGGCCGACGCCGGTGTGCGGAGCTTTCGCACCTCCATGGCGGACGCGCAGGCGCAGGAGCTTTGCTCCACGTTGACCACCGCCCTCAGCGATAAGCTGCGCTACTGCACCGTGGAGAACGACAAAAAGCGGATCTTCTTTCAGGATGTCGGCTATGTAGATGGCACCGTTGACAGCGTTTTTTCCGTGAATACCGACGGCCAGCTGGAGCTGGGCGGAAAGCGCTTTCTGGGAAAGGCCGCCTACCCGCAGGGGTTGAAGATCAAGGATTTTTCCATAAATTTTGCGGGTAATACCTTTACAGTCAGCTTTCAGATCATAAACCGGGAGGACAAGGACACCACGATGGCCTCCGCAGATTTTCAGGTAAAACGGATCAATTTGGAAGTGAAATAAACAGCATTGTAACCACCAGTCATTCCGGTGGTTACAATGCTGTAATCATATATTTCTGCTTAGAGCTTCCACGCCGAGACCGCGTAGGTGCCGTGGGTATCCTCAAAAATAAGACTGCACAACGGCGCGTAGGTCGGTCGAAGCGCCCAAAACTGTTCCCGCGTGAGAACGATGTTTTTTTCGACCTGTGCGAATACGCCGTCAGCGTAATTTCTGACAAAGTGAATGGTGATCAAGCGGTTGAGCTCCTCCAACGCGGAGCGGACGAGTTCGTCCTCCGGCTCCAGCTGCGCACAAAAGAGACCGTTCATAGCCCAAACGGCTGCTGATTCGTCCACCGCCGTCATGATGCGGAAGCGTTCGCCCTGCGGGATCCGGCAATCAATGAGCGTGTAGGTTCTGTCGCCGTCGGGAAGTGTGTCGGGGCTCATGGCCTCAAGGCTTAACTCGGCGGACTGACCGAAGAGCTCATTCACTACGGAAATGACCGTCTTTTGCATGGCGAGGGCGGCATTGTTTGCAGTCTCGCTGGGTGGGTCCTCCTTACCGATAAAGCGGTCAACGCTCTCCGTGTGATAAATGAGCGCGGGGAGCAGAGTGCCGACCAGATGCTTGATGGAGCGGGGACTGTAATCGCTGGCGACCATCTCCGCCTTCATTGCGGCGACCATTTGCACCATAGCGTCATGCAGCTCCTTATGGCGGGCATAATGCGAGTAGCCGATCTTACGCATATAGGCTTCCTCATCCGAGAAGTGGCGGGTCACATGATCCTCGAGGAAACGGACGAGCTCCTTACATACGCGCTTGTTGCGCTCAAAGTCCTCCTCCAGCAAAATGCTCTTCAAGCGGGAGATCGCGGAGAAGAGCGCCCGGTGCTGAGCGTCCAGCTGCTCAACGCCGATCAAATAGTTTTCTTTTACAGACATGGCTGCTATTCGACTTCCTTTCGCCGGTGGATACCGGCCTCTTTGCGAAACGGTTTGTTGACCTTATCAATATAACACGGTAAAAGCGCGGAAGCAAGTGGATGAAACCGAGCATTTGCTCAGACAGCTTGCGCACGGTAAAGGAAGGTGACGATCTGCGAACGGGTACACGGCTCATCGGGAGAGAAGGTGGTGGCGCTGGTCCCGTTCGTGATGCCGCGGGAGAGCGCCCAGCGGACCGCAGAGGCGTAGTAGGCGTTGTCGCTCACATCGGTAAAGGGTGCGTAATAGCTTGAGGAAACGAGGCCGGCGCTGCGGTGCAGGTAGGTCATGGCCTGCGCGCGGCTGACAGTCATCTCAGGGGAGAAGGTGGCGGCGCCGGTGCCGTTTGTGATCCCATTTTCGACAGCCCAGAGCACGGCTTGATAGTAGTAGCTGCCCGGGAGCACATCAACAAAGGGGGTGAGTGTGCTGCGCGGCATCGGACTGCCGGCGGCGCGCCAGAGGAAGGTCACGATCCGCGCCCGTGAGCAGGGCTCGTTTACGCCGAAGCGTGTTTGGCTCACGCCCTCGGCAATGCCGTTATAGACGGCCCAACGAATGGGCTCGTAGTAATAGGCTGTTGGGTTGACATCGCTGAAGGGGAGAAGAAAGTCCGGCGCTGCGGCACTGATGCCGACGGAGATCTCCACCGTTCCGGTATAGGTCTTGCCGTTTGTGCTGCGGCCGGTATAGTCGATCGTGACCGTTCCGGAAAAGCCGGTGGCTGCGGCAAAGGTCACATCGTCGATCAGGCGGCTGCTTCCGCTGCGATAGCAGTTTGCCGAGGATGAGAGCTCGATATTGCTTTTGCCGGAGACACTGTATTGGGAGTACAGCGTGCCGCGGCGCGCGGAGGGCTGCTCAAAGCGGACATAGCTCAGGCGTTCACCGATGATAGAAAGGCAGGCATCGTTGAAGTCGTCCGCGTCAAAGCGGATATAGCCGTTCTGCGGGATCGAATAGCGCACGACCTCCGCACCGTAAGCGTTGTCCACCACAATGCGCACCGTGCCGGACCAACGGGAGCCGCCATCGTCATAGCCGCTGAAGGGGATGGACACCACGCCGGTAAAGCCGCCGGCGGGGACAAAGCACACATTGGAGACGCCGGGACTGCCGCTGCGGTAATAGCTGGTCGATGCAGAGACCTTTGAACTGCTGTAAGAGCTTGCGTAATTATAATACAGCGTGCCCTGCGAGGAGGCGGGCAGCTCAAAGCTGACGCGGCTGAAGCTGCGCCCGCGATCGCGGAGGCAAAGCTCATTGAAGTCCGCGGCCTCAAAGTATACTGCCTTGCCGCGCGTGGTGGTGTAGCTGACAACGCCGTCGTCACCGAAAACGCGGATGACCACGCGGCCGGTAAAGCTGCCGGAGTATTGATAACCGGTATAGGGGATGGTCACGGTGCCGGAGAAGCCGGCAGCGGGAACAAAGGTAATGCCCGAAATGCGCGGCGAGGAACCGCTGCGGTAATAGCGCGCAGAGCTGTCCACGCGGCTCGTGTAGCTGCCCGAGCCCGTGTAGTTATAATAGAGGACACCCTCTGAGGCGGCGGGCAGATCGAATTTGACATAATTGAGGCTTGTGCCGTTATAGTCAATACTGGCGGCATTGAAGTCCTCTGGCTTGAAGGAAACGCCGCGGCCAACGGTGGCAGCGTAGCTCACATCGGTGCTGCCGGTGGAGCCGTTGGCGGCGGAGACCTGAATGGTCACCTTGCCGTTGTAGGTGCCGCCGGAGCTGTCCGTGCAGCGGTAGGGTATCGTCACGGTGCCGGTAAACCCGTCGGCGGGGACAAAGCTGATGCGGTCGAGAGAGGGATTGCTGGTGATATAGTAGCGGGTGTCGCCGCGTACCTGCTGAGAAAAGGGCGCGGCGGCGCTGTAATCGTAATACAGCGTGCCCTGATAGGCGTTGGGCTGGTCAAAGGTGAGATAGCTGATGCTGCGGCCCGTCCGGGATTGGCACACGGCGATAAATTCCTCGCTGGTGAAGGTCAGCGCCCGACCTGCGGAGGCGGTGTAGGTCACGTCGCTGTCGCCGCTGACATTCACGAGGATCGTGCCGTGGAAGGAGCCGCCGTTGGAGGCGTAGCCGGTGTAGGCGATCTCCGCTGTGCCGCTGAAATCTGACGCGGCCACGAAGGAAATGTCGGAAATGCCCTCCTGCCCGCTGCCGGGGGCGTAATAGTACTTCTCCGAGCCGCCTACGCCGTGGCCCGGTGCGTCGGCGGAGACATAGCCATAGTACAAAACACCCTGCTTGGGGGAGACGGAAATGCTGCTGAGATAGCTGAGCGAGCCGCCGGTCTTTTCGGTGCAGCGGCTGCGCAGGGTGGAGAGGAAGGAGGAAAAGGCAAGGGGGCTGGCACCGTCCACAGAGGAGCGGATGGCCTCGGCCTCGTCCTTTTTCACGGTGACGCTGCACTCGGCGGTGTAGCCGGTGGCGTTGGCGGTGGCGGTGATGGTGGCGGTGCCCTCATAGTGGGCGGAAATGCTGCCGCCGAACACCTCCGCCACGGAGGGATTGCTGGTCGTCCACACGATGCTCTTGCCAGCGGCGGTGCCGAAGGTGGAGTAGGTCAGGCTTTCGGTGCGGCCTACCAGCAGCGTGACGGAGGTTTTGCTGAGGGTGACGCCGGAAACCGCCACGGTGCACTCGGCCGTCTTTGTGGGATCCGCCTTTGAGGCGGCGGTGATCTTGGCCTCGCCCGGGGCCACGGCGGTGACAACGCCCTTGCCGTCCACCGAGGTCACCGTGGCGATGGAGGGGCTGGCGCTCGTCCAGGTGACGGTGCGATCCAGCGTGGTATTATAGGAATCGGGGGCGTCTGTGTCGTAGGCCACGGACGCCGTGAGCGTCAGGTTCTTGCCAACATCCAGCGCAGCGGGCGTGGACGGGTCGATCGTCACGGCGGAGACCGTGGGTGCGGGCGTGGGGGCAGTTTCGCCCTCGTCGGCATACACCGGCAGGGTCAGGGCGCAAAGCAGCGCCAGCGCGAGAACAAGGGCGCGCAGACGCGGGAGCGTGGTTTGTCTCATAGGAAGGGCTGCACTCCTTTCAGAAATAAAGCGTGGGGGCGGGCGGTGACGCCCGCCCCCGTTGGGGAAAATCATTTGGGATAGATGGTGGGCTTGCCCCATTCCGAGCCGGCGTTGGCTATGTCGAACCGGGGACGATACAGGCCGTCCTTGTCCTTGAACTTGCTCATGACAATAGACAGAGCCTCTGTGCCGGTGATGCCGCGGCTGTTGGAGATGGAGGAGGAGAAGGTGATCGCGGTTCCAAAGGTGATATTCTTGTATTTAATCTTCAGAGATTCGCAGGGAGCGTTCGGGTCGTTCTTTTTCAACCCGGGAACGACATAGGGATTGGTACCCGTAAGAAGGAGCGTGGAGCTCTTGAAGTTGGAATCCACACCCAAATCTATGAGACTTTTATCAACGACCTGATAATACTTCGGACTGCCGCCGGTTGTGTCCTTATCCTTATAGTAGAGCGGCGTACTGAAGGCGATGGTGACTTCGCCGCTGTACGGTTTTTCAGCCTTCAGCGGATCCGTTTCGGGGGGGGTGGTGGCCGTCGTGCTCGTTGAGATCGAGATCACCTGCGGCGGCGTGTTATCCGGGTAGTAGAGGAAACCGCCGGCGCTGAACGCGTAGCCGGAACCAAGGGGGCTCTTGCCGATGGCGACAAACCAGTACGTCATGTTGGGGTTGTTCGGATTCATGCCGTTTTTACAGTTTGTCGAGGTCTGCGTCCAGTTGTTCCGTGTGTCCAGATTCATCGTTCCGCTGGCCATGATGCTGGTGCCGTTTGTGCTGGCCGCGTTCAGGGAGTTGGCGATCTCGTTCTGTACGGTCTGCTTGGCAAAAAGGTCAAAGATAGAGCCTTGATTATAGCCGCCTACCGAATAGGACTGCGCCATCGCCTGAATCAGCGTCAAACTCCTGTATTGCTGACAATTCGCAATATCCTTATCTGTCAGTCCGGCGGCCTTGGCCACGCCCTCGTCCCAGCAGGTATCCATCGTCTGCTTGAGCGTGTCGCTCTCCTGACCGGAGACGATCAGCAGATACTTTACGCTCGCGTCCTTTGCAGTGGTGTTGTGGCTCCGCGGAACAGACTGAACGATGGCCTCAGGGTTGTTCAGCGATACGCTCAAGGTCGGCCGCACCACATTTTCAGTCTGGAAACGGAAAGCGTAAACGCCGGAGGTGGATTCCGGGGACTCGCCCTGAAGGACAATGTAGGCGATGTACTTGGTGCTGGCCTCCAGTCCGGTGAGCTTAACGGTTTTCATGCTGCCGTCGTAGCGGCCGGTGCCCGCAAGGAAACGGGGAGCCTGATTCTGATAGGTGCCGCTGGTAATGGTGCTGGCAAGCGGCGCGGAAACGTTGCCGTTGTCTACTGCCGTCAGACCAACACCGTTTTCCGGCAGTTTATCCCAGTTGGCGTCGGTGATTTGGGTGTTAGCGGTATCATTCAGGGTGGTGGTAATGTTTCCTACCTGCGTGACCACATAGTAGAACTTCGTGTTGGGGCGGTTGAGCATGATGTCGATGTTGGCGCTGGAATCGCCCACGGTGAAGGTGGGCCTGCCGCCGCTGAAGGTGGGCGGATTCTGGTCACGGAAGGTGCGGGAGACCGTGTACTCCCTGGGCACGCCGATCTCCTTCACAGCGTAATTGCTGGTCTGCAATTCCTTGTAGTTGCCCGGGGTCAGGGAGAGATTCGCCAGATTTTTTAGGGTTCCATCGGTTCCGGATACGGGAAGAAGGGTCAGCTCCACCTTGCCGCTCCAGTCTTTTTCCGTTGCGGACCCGCCCAGCGAGGTGACCTTGATGGCGTATTCCCGGTCAGCGCCAAACTGCTTGAGCTGCTCCGGTGTTTTCCCCAGCGCACCGGCAAGGGTGACGCCTGTCCGGGGTTCATCGCTGGTGGTGCTGATCGTGATCGCTTGCTTGCCAATCTGCGTCCAAGTGGGTTCACCCACCTCCCGCTGGTAGATCTCAAAGGAGAGGGTCTTATCCGACCAGATCACCATGTCCCAGAGAATGCTGTCGCTGACACTGGAGGCGGTGACGGGAGAGATGCGGAAGGTCATATCCGGGGCGGCACCACTCGTGAGTGTTCCGCTGTTTTCCACGGCGGAGAACACCAGCTGCGCGTCGATGGTGGTGAATTCCGGCAGCTTGGTCACGCCGCGGCTGCCTACCATGGCGTTCTCCGCCACGGAGGTATCTACAATGCCGCTGAGCTCGAAGTAGTATGTCACGCCGCTGGAGAGGTTGATGGCGCTCTCGATGGGCTTATCCTTGTTGTAAGGGAAGGTGACGATCATCTCGCCGCTGTCCGCGTCCAGCGTGACGGTGGCGTAGCGGTAGTCGATGACCCAGTCGCCGACGCTGGTGGCGGTTTTTTCCGCTACAAGGGTGGGCTGGCCGCTGGCGGGCCGATAGTAGAGCTTGATGTGAGATCTCAGGGCGTTTGCCAGCGCCTCCCGCGCGGCGCCCTTTTTATCTGCGGGAGCCGAGAATATCTTATCATAGAGCGTCTTGAAATCGTTGTAGACCGGCTTGCCGGTGCCGTCCTGCGTCTTGCCCTTTACGCTTTCGGAGAACACAAGGCGGATGGACGTGTCGGGATAGGGAGTGGGGAGTTTGCCGCTGTCCGTGCCGTCGTGGGTGAACTCCTGCTTGACGGTGGGCGGCTCGCTGTCCAGCGTGTTCAGCACCAGGGGGAATTCAAATTCCCCGGTGTAGACGTTGTAGTTGCCCGCCTTGTCCTTGACCACATAGTAGAGGTCGTAGCGGGTCTGTCCTTCCAGGCCGCTGACGGTGAATTTCACATCGGCAGCGGCCTTGGCGGCGTTGGCGCTGCCCTTTTTCAGCGCGCCCACGCCGGACTCGATCTGAATTTTTGCGGCCAGAGTTTCCTTGTCCGTGATGCCGTTGGCAAAGAAGTCCGCGCCGTGCTTGACCACGGCCCAATAGAGGGTGGCAGGCTCGTTCACCGAGAAGGTCACGGAGACGGAGCGGGCCGCCACATCGGACACCCGGATGCTTTGCAGCACGGGGGGCGTCATATCCAGCGTGGTGACGCTGAGCTTCTTCACCGCGGAGCTCTTGCCGTTGTCGGCGTCGTTGAGCCAGAGGTAGAGGTCGTAGGTGGTTTCCTCCTTCAAATAGGCGGTGTTCACCCGGGGGATCAGCAGCGGCGTGTTCTTCTTCACGTCCACCACGCCGTAGCCCAGGTTGCCGGTGATGGAGCCGGTTTTGAAGTTGGCCGCCGTGGGCGCGACGGAGCCCTTGGGCAGCAGCGCGTAATAGAGGCGGCAGTCCTTGGTGGGCATGACCATGGCCTGCACGATCTGCTCCTTGCCGGCGGCGTCCGTTTTGGAGAAGGTCATGTTGGTGTAGGGATAACCGGCGGCGAAAGCGGGGACCGTGTCATCCGGGGTGGTGAAGGCCGTGACTTTCACGGGGCTGTGCCGTCCGCGGGCGTCCACCAGCATGGCGGAGATGTAGTAGGAGCCGTCCTTGGTGAGACCGGAGAGCTTGGCGGTCAGCTCCGTTTTGGAGGCCGCGACCTTGATATTGCCGCTCTTGACCACGGAATGAGAGGTGGCGGGGTTCAGCAGGACGGTCTCGTTCACGGAGCCGTCCGTCAGGGCGGTGACGGCCCAGTAGATCGTGCCGCTCTTGTTGGCGCTGAACACGGCGTCCGCCGAGGTGGGAGCCACGTTCCGCGCGGCGGGATAGCCCGCCAGCAGGCGGGGATCCTCAGAGGATTCGATGGCGGCGGCGGAGTCCATCACCGTGCCGCTGATGCTGCCGGTCACGCCGGGGCGCACCACGACGGTGTCGGGCAGCATGGGGATGGTGGAGCCGCTGGCGTTGACCGTGGCGTTGGTGATGTCGCCCTTGCCGGTCACGGTGGCGGCGGTGTCCAAATTCAGATCCCGAACGGTGCCGTTGGCGCCGATGTCCAGCGTGGAGCCGGCGGCCCGCTCGTCTACCGTCACCTTATTGGCCACGCCGCCGCCGATGCCCAGGAAGGAAGCGGGGGAGCGGTTGATGACCTCCTTGATGTTGCCGGCAAGCTGGAACTGAGCGCCATCGGCGCCGTCCAGCTTGATGAGGGACAGGCCCTTGCCGTCTGCCGTCAGATCCTCGATATAGCCGGAGGTGCGGGCGACGGTGTCCTTGATGCTGGTGAGGCCCTCGGCCCGGACGCTGAGGTACTGGTTGGTCATGCTGTCGATCTCCAGACCGTTGGCCGTCACGTTCCGCAGGATCACGCTGCTCTCGCCCTTCTGACTGGCGCCGGTGCCGCAGACCACGATCTTGCCGCCCACGGTGACGTTGTTGAGCACCACGTCGTCAAGACCGATGCCGCCGGTGAGGTAGAGGTTGCCGGTGACAATGGTGTTGCTCAGGGTGACGCCGGGAGCGGTGATGGTGAGGTTGCCGTAAACGTTACCGACATTCTGCTCACCGGAGCGGTTCACCAGCGTTCCGATAGCGCGCGAGAGAACGCTCGCGGCCTGCCCGCGCGTAATAGGCTCCTGCGGGCGGAAGGTGCCGTCCGCATAGCCGTTGATGATGCCCATGTCGGTTGCCTGACTGACGATGCCTCGGCTCCATGTGCTGATGCGCTTGCCGTCTTGATAATCCTGCGTGGAGCCGGGCGTGTTTTTCAGACGCAGGCTGCGCCCGACAAGGGCGACGGCCTGCTCACGGGTCACAAGGGCATTCGGGGAGGCGGTGGTAGCGGAGCTTCCTTGAAAGTAGCCCGCCTTATAGGCAATGCGGATGTCATCGGCGTACCATGCGTTGTTCGGCACATCGGTGAAGGGATTTGCGCCCATCTCCTGATAGCCGAAAGCGCGGTTGAGCATGGCGACAAATTCCGCGCGGGTGATCGCTCGCTCACCGTTCAGCTCGCCGTTGGCGTCGCCCTTCATCACGCCCCATTCCTGCATCTGATTGAGGTAGGGGTCCATCCATGAGGCGGCCTCCGCCGTTTGGGTGAGCGTCAGTGAAACGCCAAAGAGAACGGCGAGGCACAGCCAAAGGCTTGCCGCGCGCCGTGCGGCGTTGGTGATGCAGGTGAGGATATGGGGTCTTTTCATACCTGTTCTCCCTTCGTGTTTTCGTTGACGGTATCCTTGTGGGGACGACTTTTGAGCTGCACGCGAAAGACGGCCTCGCGCACAACGGTTTCCTCGTCGTCGCACATTTCGATGAATTTTGCGGCGTAGAGACAGCGCTCTCCGCTCAGCTCGTTTCTGCGCAGGACCTGACATTTGAGAATAACGGGCCGAACCGTTACGGGAATGACGATCTCGCAGCACTCCCCCACCTGAAGCACGGGGGCGCAGTAAAAGGCCACGCCGCCGCAGCTGAGGTCGATGGAGCTGATGGCCCGCCGTCCCTGCCACTGGGCACTGCGAAGGGGATAGATAAAGCTGGAGAAGCGGACCGGGACGCGCAGGTTGCGCCAAAAGGAGCTGTCCAGCAGGGCGATGCGCTCCAGCACGAAACGGTCGTCCCTGCGGCGCAGCAGCCTGCATTGCAAAGAGACCTTCCCGCCGGCGACCTCGACCAGATTGATCACCTCGTGGCGGGCGACATCGTCCTCCTTCCCGTCAAGCACCTGAATCTCAAGCGTCTGACCGCTTGTAGGGGTGAGAAGCTTTGCGCTGCCGAGCGGATTGCTTCCGCTGTCGAGCAGAAGGATTATGTTGTTTTTATATAGGGCTTCCATAGGCTGTATCCCTCCTGTGATCAAGTCTGCGGCGGCGCGCCGTCCCCGTCCGGCTTCTCCGGGTCGAACTGGAGGAAGTAGACGTAGATCTCGACGATCACCTGATATAAGCTCTCTGGGATCTCCTGCCCCAGCTGGAGCTGGGAGAGGATGGTGGCAAGAGAATTGTCCTCGTAAATGGGTACGCCGCTGTCGGCGGCGGTCTCCACGATCTTTTCGGCAAGATAGCCCATGCCGGAGGCCACAATGACCGGCGCGGTGTCGCTCTCGCCGTAATGCAGGGCGACGGCCCGCTTGGCCGGTCTGGAGGCAGGATCACGCTCTGACATTCACACCGCTCCTTTTCTCAAAAATCTTGGGGAATACCTCCGTCAGCGTGACGGGCTTATCCATGCGCCGCACCGTAACCTTGGCGGGGGTCAGGTCGTTGCGGCGGACGATGTCGGTCAGGGACTGCTCAATGCGCTGGGCGAAGGGCAGCGCCTGGGCGGGACAGCCCACCTGCACCTCCACCTCGCTGCCCCGAGTGGTGAGGATCACGTCGAAAAAGCCGAGAGACTGCACATCTATTTTAAAGAGCAGCTTCATGCCGTGGTCCTTCCGGCCGGAGCCGTCCCCCCGGTCGTTTTCCGCGTCAGGGTCCACCCACAGCTCGGAAAAGAGCATCCGCCCGTTCCATTCCAAGGGGAGCAGGTAGTGGTTGATGGGCATATACACGCTCTCGTTGACCAACATGGCGCTGACGAGGTTGCGGAAGATCTGCTGCACGTCGGCGCTGCCCTCGCCCCGGAGGGCGGCAGCCGCGGCGGCGGAGAGATGATCCGCGAACTGCACGGCCCGGGCGTCCCGGCCCGCGCCGTCCTTCAGCAGCGTGAGAAGGGACTGGTCGTCGATGCCTTCAAGCTGGCCCTTCAGCGTACCGTAGCCGCCCAGCTGGTGGAACAGCTCCAGAAGATTTTCCACGGAGCCGTTCTGGTAGCGGGCCACGTTCAGCGTCAGCATGGTCAGAAGCTCACGGGGCGTTCCCATATCGTGGGTGCGCTCTACATATTCCGACATATAGGGGATCGCGCCCTTTTGCAGCAGCGCCAAATTCCCCTCGCGGTCGCCTGCGGCAATGCCGTTTTCCAGCTGAGCCAGCAGCTCGTAGAGCTTGGCGCCCCAGCTGGCGGGCATGGTGTCGGCCATGCCCCGCAGCTCCCGCAGGAGGTTGCCCTCGATATGGACGGTGGAGGAAAAGTCGGCGTAGCTTTTGAGAAACTTGAGGATGTCGGTCTGCACGGCATCGGATGAGGCGCGGGCGTAGGCCCCCCGCAGCAGCGCGAACAGGGCGCCGCCGAAGCGGGTGCCCGCGCGCATCTGCCCCTTGAGGAACTCAAGCAGCTGCCCCTCGTCCATCTCCAACAGCTCAAAAGCCTTGGCCATCTCGGTGGCCACGCCCTCGCTCATGCCGGAGAGCACCACCGTCCGCTCGCCGGCGAACAGGCGGGAGAGGCTTTCGGACATGGATGGAGCGGCGCGAAGCCGCTGGAGGAAGGCTTGGAAATTCGAGTCGTAGCGAATGGGACCGTCGCCCTGCAAATTGCTGTCCTGCCGGTCGGTCCGCCGATCGGCGCGGTTGACCTTGCTCAGGTCCGGCGCGTTTTGAATATGGGGGTTTTCCGGCGCTGTTTGGGGCATACGGTTGTTGTTCAGGGATTTATCATAACCGGGCACGGGGTTGGTCGCGCCCAAGAGATCGGGCATTTTTCTTCACCTCGCAAAAAAAGTTGACGACGGCACTTATCTTTTTGCCTTTTCTGGTCGATATAAATAAAAAAGTCAAAAAGGCGGTGCTATATAGACCATGGGTAGTGGAAACGAAATCCTCGATACTTATATCTACGAAACCAATACGCTGCTTGAGCAGCTCGAGAGCATTGTTCTCGAAGCGGAAAAGGCGGACACCTTTTCTCAGGACGATGTGAACGAGATCTTCCGCATCATGCACACCATCAAGGGCTCCTCGGCCATGATGGAGTTTGATACGCTCACGACGATCTCTCACCGCATCGAGGATCTTTTCTTTATTATAAGAGAGAACACGATGTCCGTCGTGTCGGAGGAAAACCGTCCCGCGCTGTTCGACCTGATGTTCCAGTCCATCGACTACTTCCGGTCGGAGATCGATAAGATCGAGGCGGGACAGCCCCTTGATAAAAATATCGACAGCTTTCTTGCAAATATTAATAGCCTGATCGCCAAAATTAAGGGCGAGCCGGAGGGGGCTGGGCAGTCGCCCGCTCCTGCGGCTGCCGCGCCTGCCGAAAAGAAGGACGCGGCTGTGTCGGCGGGCTCGACGGAGGATGGGAACGCGGACTTCCCCTATGCCCTGCGCGTCTTTTTCGACGAGGGCTGCGGCATGGAAAATCTCCGCGCCTTCATGCTTGTCACCGCAATTCGCGACTTCTGTGCGGAATCCGACTTCCTCTTTGTGCCCGCGGGCATTGAAAATGACGCATCCACCGCCGAGCAGGTGATCGAAAACGGCTTCCTGCTGATGTTCAAGCACGCGGAGGATCGTGAGAAGGCGATCCCGGCCGTGCGCTCGTCCGGCTCCGTGCGGTCGTATCAGCCACACGACTATGAGCCGCCGAAGCAGGTGGAGGAGGAAGAAGAGCCTCAATCCGCAGCTCCCGCCGCCTCGGCGGCGGTGTCCGCTCCCAGCGCGTCCGCGCCTGTGGCCGCGGCGGCAGCACAGCAGCACCAGAAGGAGAGCCTCATCAGCGTCAACCTCAGCAAGCTGGATCAGCTCTCCGCTATTGTGGGCGAGATCGTCATCACCGAGTCGATGGTCACGTCCTCTCCAGATCTCAAGGGGCTGCATTTGGACGCGTTCTCCAAGAATGCCCGCCAGCTCCGCAAGCTGACGGACGAATTGCAGGACATCTCCATGTCCCTGCGGATGATCCCCGTGTCCAGCACCTTCCAGAAGATGAACCGCATCGTCCGCGACATGAGCAAGAAGCTCAACAAGCAGGCCAAGCTCACCCTGATCGGAGAGGACACCGAGGTGGACAAGACCATCGTGGACAGCATCGGCGACCCCATCATGCACATGATCCGCAACTCCATGGACCACGGCATCGAGGAGACCGAGGCGGAGCGCATTGCCGCCGGCAAGCCTGCGGTGGGTGAGATCATCCTCTCCGCGCAGGACACCGGCAGCGAGGTCATCATCGTCATTCAGGACGACGGCCAGGGCGTGAACGATGAAAAGGTGCTCAAGAAGGCCATCAAAAGCGGCATTGCCTCTCCCGATGTGGAGTATTCCCACCGGGACATCCTGAACTTCCTGATGATGCCCGGCTTCTCCACCAACACCGAGGTGACGGAGTTCTCCGGCCGCGGCGTGGGCATGGACGTGGTGAAAAAGAGCATCGAGGATCTGGGCGGCAACGTGTCCATCACCAGCGAACTGGGCAAGGGCATGACCACCACCATCCACATCCCCCTGACCATGGCCATCATGGACGGCATGGAGGTCTCCGTGGGCGAGTCCATCTTCACCATCCCCATCAAGAACATCAACCAGAGCTTCAAGGTCTCTGCCAGCGACATCCTGCACGACTCCGTGGAGGGCGAGATGATCAAGGTGATGGACAACTATTATCCGGTCATCCGCGCGCGGCGTTTCTACCAGATCGAGGGCGGAACGGACACCATCGACGACGGCATCATGCTCTGGCTGGAGTCCAGCGGCAATTCTTTCTGCCTGTTTGTCGACGAGCTGCTCGGCGAGCAGCAGATCGTGGTGAAGCCTCTGCCGTCCTACGTGAACAATTTTGACATGAAGAAGAACGGTATCGCCGGATGCAGCATCCGGGGCGACGGCAACATCAGCCTGATCCTCGATGTGGGAAATCTGTATTCCGCGATGCAAAACTGATTAGATAAATGAATGAGGTGAAGAACTTGAACACCGAAAACGAGACTGCTGTTATGACCGGCCTGGAAAGCGGGACGGGCGACATTTCCACCCAGGAGATGGAAGATAAGGGAAGACGGTATCTTATTTTCGTCATTGACGATCTTAAGCTGGGCGTGGACGCTGAATTCGTGGTGGAGATCCTCAGCAGCCATACCGCCACGGCGCTGCCCCTGGTACCCAACTATGTCCGGGGCATCTTCAATATGCGCGGCCAGATCATCCCCGTGCTGGATATCCGCCGCCGCCTTGGCAAGAGCGACAACGAGGGGGACAATCTGCTCATTGTGCTCAATTACGACAATACGCAGATCGGCGTTTTGGTGGATGCGGTCGACCAAATGGTTGAGATCAACGATGAGGTCATTCTTCCGATGCCGGCACAGAGTATGCAGCGGTTCGTGTCTGGAATGTGCACCATTCCCGACGGCTCCGGCACCATGCTGGTGCTGGATTGCGGACAGCTTTTGCGGAACGAGTGAAGCGGCGTATGATCGAACTGAACAAGAACAAAGATAAGGTGCTTGAGGAGACGGGCGTGAGCGCGGCGTTCAGCCCCATGTCGATCTCCGACGCGGATTTCCGCCGCATGGTGGATTTCATCAAATCCTCTTACGGCATCGACCTGTCGCAGAAAAAGCAGCTTATCACGGGACGGCTTTCCCCCGCCATCCGCAAGCTTGGCTATAAGAGCTTTTCCGAATTTGTCAATCATCTGCTGGAAAAGCGGGACGAATCCGAGGTCACGCTGGTCATCAACAAGCTGACCACCAACTATACGTTTTTCATGCGCGAGCAGGAGCATCTGGACTATTTCTATAAGAGCATCATTCCAGAGCTGGTCCGCCGTCATCAGCGGGACAAGGTGCTCTCTATCTGGTCCGCGGGCTGCTCGAGCGGCGAGGAGCCGTACAACATCTCCATGCTGCTGTTCGATTACCTCGGCGCGCAGGCTAAGGACTGGGACACGAGGATTTTGGCCACGGATATTTCCGCTCAGGCTCTCTCTAAGGCGCAGAAGGGCGTTTACGACCTGCCCGACACGATCCCTTCGGACTGGAAGAAGAAGTATTTTACCGCCAACAAGGACGGCAGCTACACCGTTGCCCCCGCCGTGCGGAACAATGTGATCTTCCGGCCCTTTAACCTGATGGACCCCATCGCGTTCCGCCGGAAGTTCGACCTGATCTTCTGCCGAAATGTGATGATCTACTTCGACCAGCCGACCAAGGACGCTTTGGTTCGCCGTTTTTACGACGCTACGGTACCCGGGGGCTATCTGCTCATCAGCTACTCGGAGAACCTGAGCCCCAATACGCCCTATCGCAGACTGGCTACGGCAACATTCCAGAAATAGCCAAAGGAGGCTGGAGGCAAGTTATGCCTATTATCAATCAAAAGATCCGCGTGCTGGTGGTGGATGATTCCATGGTGGCTCGCAGCATGATCATGCAGGGCCTTTCGACCCATCCCCGCATTGAGATCATCGGCTGCGCCATCAACACCATGGATGCCAAGGCGAAGATCGCGGCCCTCAAGCCGGATGTCGTCACTATGGATGTGGAGATGCCGGGCAAGAGCGGCCCGGAGTTTTTGCGGGAATACATCCCCCAGCATCCGGTCCCCGTGATTTTGGTTTCCTCTTTGAACCTTCGGGTGTTCGACGCGCTGGACGCCGGCGCGGTGGACTTCGTCCAAAAACCACAGAACCATGGAGATCGGGATGCCTTCATCACGGCGTTGGCTCAGAAGGTGCTCATTGCCGCCACCGCCAAGGTGCGGATGGCACAGCCCGCCGCCCCGACTGCTGTGGACGCAGCCGGCGCGAAGCCCTTTCCGCCCTTGGGCGCCAACCCCGCGCTGAACAATGTCCTGATCGGACTGGGCGCCTCCACCGGCGGTACCGAGGCCACGCTGGAGGTGATGAAGCGCCTGCCGGAGGACATCCCAGGTATGGTCATCGTGCAGCACATGCCGCCGGGCTTTACGAAGATGTATGCCGAGCGCTTGAACCGCCTTTGCAAAATGGAGGTGCGGGAGGCGCGAAACGGCGACGAGATCCGCCGCGGTCTTGCACTGGTGGCTCCCGCGGACTTACAGGCGCGGGTGGTGCGGATCGGCAATCGGTACACGCTCTCCTGCGTGCCGGGGGAGAAGGTCAGCGGACACCGCCCGTCGGTAGACGCCCTGTTCCAATCCATGTCGGAGACCGTGCGGTGCAAAATGGTGGGCATTATCATGACCGGCATGGGGCAGGACGGCGCCGCCGGACTGCTGGCCATGCGGAAAAAGGGCGCCTACACCATCGGACAGGACAAGGCTTCCAGCGTAGTCTACGGGATGCCCATGGTGGCTCACGACATCGGTGCAGTCTGTACGCAGGCATCCTGCGAAGACATCGCAGGTGTTCTCATCCGACATTTGAAGGGGCTTGCGTGAGAACGGATAACCACATGGATAAAGCTGCTGCCACGAGACGCGAAAAGCCTCGTGGCAGCGTTTTTTTCTTTTTTGTAAGAAAAGTGCGGAGAAAGTTCTTATTTTTAATAGGTGGACTGCCGATATAAATAATGTAGTATAGTAGAAAACATATGGATTGTTTTCTGATTTCCAAGTAGAGAAGGATGTGAGGCTTCATGCTGACTTTTTTGACCGGCGGCGTTTCTTCTGCGAGGGCACCGGGTTCCTATTATGTAGAGGTAAAGCACGGCGCACCAGCCAGGGAAACGGATGGACGCAGCTATGACAGCGCAGAATTTACCACCGAGGGCGGTGAAAGCGATTTTCGCCGCTGCCTTGTCAGCCGACTGGCAAACGAGGTTCGCACAGCCAACTCGACCGGCGATATTCAGGCGCTGCGGGCGCAGGTGAGCGCGGGCACCTATACGCCCGACTGCATGGCCATTGCCGGACGGCTCCTTTACATGGCCGGGGAATAAGCGCCCGTAAGGAGCAAACGAGTATGAAAGACCAATTTGAAGAATATATCGCCCTTCTGGAGACACTGAAGGAAGAGCTGGATCGCCTCGCTGCCCTTGCGCGGAAGAAAAACGAGGCCGTGTGCGGCGACGACCTGATGGCTCTGGATGGCGTCATGCGGCAGGAACAGGCCATCGCTCTTCAATTCCGTGGATTGGAGCAGAAGCGGGGCCAGCTTCTTGCTGCTCTGGGACTGAGCGCCGTGCCCCTGTCCGACCTCCCAAGGCATTTCCCGCCTGAGCGGCGGGAGGCTGCCCAAAGGGCCGTGGACGGCGTGAAGGACAGTTACCGCGTTTATCAGGCCAACAGTGCCGTGGCGCGGAACGCGCTGGAGAGCAACCTGCGGGAGGTCGAGCATGTGCTCGATATGCTGGGCGGTACTCAGGAGGATATTTCCGGACCGGGCTATGCCCCGCCGGAGGCCGAGCCGCCCGAGACGATGAAAACAGACTTCCGCGCCTGAGAGACAAAGGAGATACGATATGGGTTCCATCGGTACATTCGGTTCGTTCACACAGGCACGCCTTGCGATCTACGCGGCGCATAAGGGCCTGAGCGTGACGGGCAACAATATCGCAAACGTCAATACCACTGGCTACACCCGCCAGCGGCTGGAGCAGTCCAGCTTCGGCGCCAGCGGCGCGGATCGGTATTATTCCAGCTTTGATTCGCGGGTGGGCAACGGTGTTCTGTGCACCGGCCTCACGCAGCTCCGCGACCCCTATTTGGACATCCGCTATCGGGGTGAGATGGCCAACGTGGGCAGCATGGATGCCAAATTAGGCGGCTTGGAGAACATTCAGGCGGTGCTGGACGAGGTGGGCGACGGCGACGACGCCTTCGGCATCATCGAGGCCCAGCTCTCCGACCTTGTGGCCAAGCTGCGCCAGCTTTCCGACCAGACCGGCCACAGCCTGTACGACATTCAGGTGCGTGCTTCGGCGGACACCTTGACCAAGCAGCTCAACGCCTACGCCAGCCGCTTGCAGGAGGTCTATAAGAATAACATGGCGTCCTATCAGCAGGACGTTTCCAAGGTCAACGGCATCCTCACCAACATCCGAGACCTGAACGCCACCATCCGCAAGAACGAGATCCACGGCGACAACTCTCTGGAGCTGCGGGACGAGCGGAACGTGCTGATCGACCAGCTTTCCCAGTACATGAAGATCGATGTGACCTACACCACCGAGGAGCTCGGCGGCGGTCAGACCGTGGAGAAGCTCATCATCAAGCTGGGAGACGCCAACCCCGACGGCAAGCCGGGCGGAACGGACACCACCACGCTGATCGACGGCGTGTACGGCGCGCAGCTTTCCACCACGCAGGTGCCCAAGCCCAACCCGGACTTTGACAAAACGAAACCCGATAACGCTACTGATAATCAGCGCTATCTTGATGTAGATGGCAACAAGACCAACGATGAGAAAAAGGCCGCCAAGATCGACGACCCCAACCTCGGACTGACCGTTTTTACCTTGGTCGACGGACGAGGTGAGCCGCAGTACACCACGAAGGTAGGGGCGGAACAGCCGAGTGACGACATTGCGTACAACGCCGCCACGGTCATCGACGGCAAGAGAAAGACCATCGAAAAGAATGCGGATACCGGTGTTGTCACGGAAACGGTATTCCGCAAGGAGAAGCAGAAGGACGGCACGATCAGCTATTTCGCCACGGTATACACCCACACCCCCACCACCCAGCCGGTGGATCTGAGGGACAACGACCTCTATGGTGCGCTCCAGTCCCAGCGAGAGCTGCTGACCAGATCCGGCGAGTTCTCCACGGATGCCGCCATCCAGAGTGACCCCAACGCCGCCAGTCAGCGGGGCATCCCCTATTACCAGAAGTCTCTGGATCTGCTGGCACGGCAGTTTGCCCAGACGCTGAACGCGGCCAATCAGGGCTATGTTTACGATGAGAAGGGCAATTATGTCAAGGGTACGATGGATGCCGACGGCAAGATCACAAGAGGCAACCCCAGCTTTTTTGAGCTGAAGGATCCTACCGATCCGACCAAGACCCACACCCTCAAGCGAACCGACACGCTGAAGAATGCTCCAGAATGGGTAACGAAGGAGCTGGGCATAGCTGACCCCCAAAAGGCCACCGAGGAGGAATTTCAGCAGAAGCTGGGGAAATATCTCGAAAATAACGGCGGCATCAAGCTGGGCGAGCCTCTGTTCAGCAACCGGGGCGACGGAAACGAAACGAAGGACATCACCGCCGCCAACATCTCCATCTCCGCGAAATGGGCCGAAGGCCCGCAGATCGTGCGTTCCTTCCAACTGCCCAGCGCCATGGACAAGATCCCCTCCACGGAGAGCAGCAACATCGACCACATGATCTACCTCTTTGAAAAGAAGCAGGACTATAAGCCCGGCACCGTTCAGGACGATGCCAAGGGCAAGGATGTCACCATGTTCACCGGCTCCTTTCAGGAGATGTGGTCCAACATCGGCTCGGTGCTGGGCAACGATATGAAGGTGACCTCCACGCTGCTGGACGCTTACTACGCCTCCTCCGTCTCGCTGGACACCAGCCGGGATTCCGTTTCCAGCGTGGACTTCAACGACGAGGCCATGAACCTCATGCAATATTCCAAATCTTATAGCGCCGCCTGCCGCCTGATGACCACCATCGATTCGGTGCTGGATAAGCTCATCAACGGCACGGGCGCTTGATAAAGAAGGAGGAACGCTCCCATGATCCGTTCAACCACTAACGGAACTTTGAAAACCTATCGCTACAATTTGCAGCGCTCGAGCTACACTAAGAACAAGGCTCAGGAGACCTTGCAGACCCAGCGGAAGTTCAACTCCTTCGCCGAGGACCCCGCCGCTGCGGCCAAGGCCTTCCAGCTGCGCCGATCCCTCCTGCGCACCAACAGCCAGTATGACGTGGGCGATTCCGTCAAGCACAAGTATGAGGTCGCATGGAACACGCTGGAATCCGTGGTGCAGGATGTGAACAACCGCAAGAGCGACTCCGCCTTCGCCATGATCTTACAGGGCAAGAGCGACACCATCGGCTCCGGCGCCGTGGCGCTTGGTCAGTCCATGCGGACGCTGGCCACAGGCATCGTCCAGAGCATGAACTGCCGGTACGGCGAGAACTTCGTCTTTGCCGGGGCGGACGGTCTGAACGTTCCCTTTGAATGGCAGGGCGAGGGCGATGACCGCAAGCTCTGCTACCGGGGCATCCCCGTGGATACCGACGACGCCGATCAGCTCAAGGCACTGGAATATATGGCGAAAAATGAGCGAAAGAACGCCGACCTCGGCTTTGGTATGCAGGAGGATGAGAAGGGCAATGTCATCAGCTCCAGCGTGGCCAACGTGGGCCTTCAGGGCATCACGTACCTCGGCTACGGTAAGGATGCAGACGGCGATCCCAAGAACATCGTCTCCATCGCCGACCGGCTCGGCACGCTGCTCCGCCGCTGCGATACCAACAGCGGCGATTGGGCCAGCGCGGCAGACAAAGAGGAGTTTTCCCGTTTGGCCAAAAAATTCGAGGATGCCGCCTCGGAGCTGACCGATAAGCACACGGAGATGGACACGCAGGCCGCTTTTATCAAGAGCAATCAGGATCAGCTCAAGGCCAACACCGACACCCTGCAGGAGCAGTTCCTTGGCATCGAGGATGTGGATCTGGCGGACGCCATCACCTCCTTCTCCTGGGCGCAGTACTGCTATAACGTGTCCATCAAGGTGGGCAACAGTATCCTCTCTCAGAGCCTGATGGATTATATCAATACCTGATTTCCCTGTTTTTGACTTCTTTTCCCGGCGGAGCGCCGGGATGAAGAATAAGTAATTTTGACGACCGGAAGGAGATGCGTGACGGCTATGATGCCCCTGATCGAGATACAGAGCGTACCCATCGAGATCGAAATGAAGGTCTCTCACGCTCGACTGGAGTACACCCGCGCCACGGCGGATCTGGAAATTTCCCGCGCCAAGGGCGGACTGAGCATCAAAAGCAGACCCATTCATTTGAACATCGACACCTTTGAGGCCCGCAATTCCATCGTACCATCACCCATGCGGGCCACCAAGCAAAACGCCCAGCGGGGACAGGAGTCGGCCTATCAGGCCACGGCCACCTATGCCCAGCAGGGTCAGCTTCTGCTCAAGGCGCAGGTGGGCGAGGAGCTGGTGACGCAGTTCGCTCAGGACGCGGTGAACAAAAACCTGAAGACCAACGTGGGCATCGACTTCCTGCCCAAGGTCGGCCCGGAGATCACCTGCGATCCCGGCGAGATGAACATCCGCTTTGAGATGGACAAGCTGAATTTCGACTGGAGACAGTCTAAGGGGAGCTTTGAGTTCATCCCCGGCGACATTGAGATCTCCGTGAAGCAGCGTCCCGACGTGGTCATCAAGTACATCGGCGGGCCGATCTATGTTCCGCCGTCCTCCGACCCGGATTATGAGCCGGTGGACGTACACGCCTGATTGAGAAGAGGAGCAACATGAAGCTTCAGACCAAGTATTTCGGCGAGATCGACTATGAGCCGTCCCAAGCGCTGGCCTTCCCCAACGGGTTGTTCGGCTTTGAGGAGGAGCGGAGCTTTTTGCTCCTTCCCTTCGAGGGGAGCGGCGGCACGATGCTCTGCCTGCAAAGCACCGCCACCGGCCCGCTGGCCTTTGTGCTGCTGGACCCCTTCTCTCTGGACGGAGAGTACAGCCCGGAGCTGAGCGCGGCGGAGCTGGAGCAGTTCGGCGCGGAGGACATCTCAAAGCTGTGCTTTTATGTGCTCTGCGCGGTGAAGAACCCCGTCTCCACCAGCACGGTCAATCTCAAGTGCCCCGTGGTGGTGGATCCCCGGAGCGGCGAGGCCCGTCAGATCATTCTGGAAACAGACCGCTACGGGATGCGCCATCCGCTCTCGGAGTTTAAGCGCGAGGGGGCGGAGAAATGCTGATCCTGCAACGCAAGCGCGGAGAGTCGCTGCTCATTGGCGAGGACATTTCCGTCACGGTGGTGTCGGTGGACGGCGAGCGTGTGCGGCTGGCCATCTCGGCTCCGCCGGAGGTGTCCATTCTGAGAAGCGAGCTGGTGGCCGCCAGAGCGGCCAATCGGGATTCCGCCAAGGAGGAATCCGATCCCAAGGCGCTGCTGGCGCTGCTGGACGGCATGACGGAGCACGGAGCGCTTTTTATGAAACCAAACGGTGAGACAGAAAAGGAGAGATCGGTATGATGGAAGCGATCGCCGGCGCTGCGATGGATATGAAGTCCGCGCAGCTTGCCGCGGAATATTCGATTGCAGTGACCAAAAAGGTCATGGATACCCAGGAACTTGCTGCACAGGAGCTGCTCAATATGCTGCCGGCCACACCACCGGTCATCCAAAAGGGACAGCTCATTGATACCTACGCTTGAAAAGAAGGAGCCGAAAGGCTCTCTGCTGGTAAGACAGTAAAACTCAAATTTCTTGGAACAGGCATGATCTCGGTCATGCCTGTTCCGCTTTTAGCAGCTCATCCACGGGAATGTAGCCCACAAGGTCGTACTCGATATGTACCTTCTGCCTGCGCTTGCCGCTGGATTTGTCAGGTGCATCCACATAGACCACCTTGACAAGCTCTCTGAGGGCATAGGGGGTCAGCTCCGTTAAGGTGCTGTTCCTCTTTACCCGCTGAACAAACTGCTCTATATTCTCTGCCTGTTGTTCCTGTTCATGAAGTTGCTGTTGCAGACCTTTGACCTCGGCTTTGAGTTCTCTCTGTTCCTCGGTGTAGTTCTTGCTCATCATGGCGAAGCGTTCATCGTCCAGCCGACCGGCTACATTGTCCTCGTAAATGCGGATGAAAAGACGGTCAAGCTCTCCGATCCGCTTCTCAGCCTGTGTCAGCCGCTTCTGATGCAGCCGCAGCGATTCTTCGCTCTGCATACGGAGCTTTTGCTCCATCTCGGAACGGAAATAGGCCTCGTAGCGAGTGACTACCGATATGACCTCCTGAATATGCTTCCAGACGATCTGTTCCAGCACAACGGCACGGATATAATGTCCGCTGCACTTGTCCTTGTTGACACGATGGGTGGAGCAGATGAAGAAGTCCTGCCGCTTTTCAAAATAGCTGGTGGTGGAGTAGTAGAGCTTCTGCTTGCAGTCGTTGCAGAACACCAGACCGGAGAACATATTGCTCTTGCCCGTTGCCGTTCTGCGGTGCCGCTGCTGCCGAATCTCCTGCACCTTATCAAAGACTTCCAGAGAGATGATCGCCGGGTGGGTGTTATAGAAAATCTTGCGATTTTCCATTGGATTTTCCCGTTGCTTCTTGTCCCAAATGGAGTTGGTGTAGGTCTTGAAATTGACCGTGCAGCCCGTGTACTCCATGTATTCGAGGATGTAAGCAACGGTGCTTTCGTGCCAGCGATACTCGTTCTCCGGGGTCTGATGCGGTGTTTTTCTGCCCTCCCGCTGTTTATAGGCGGTGGGATTCAGCACCTTTTCCTTTTCCAGCAAGGCGGCGATCTGGCTCGGCCCTTTTCCCTCCATGCAGAGCGCAAAGATCCGCTTGACGACCTGTGCAGATTCCTCGTCAATCACCCATTTCTTAGGATCGTCAGAGTCACGTTTATAGCCGTAGGGAACGTTGGTGGTCAAGCGCTCTCCACGCTCACCCTTCGCTTTGTTGACGGCACGGATTTTGCGGCTGGTATCCTTGGAATACCACTCATTGAACCAGTTCTTGATACCTGCCATGTCGCTGTCGGTGCTGTTGGGGTCAATGGTGTCGAAGTGGTCGTTGATGGCAATATACCGCACGCCGTACTGAGGAAACGTGTAGTTGATATAAAGCCCTGTCAGCGAGGAATTACGACCGAGTCTTGAAAGGTCTTTCGTAATCACCACTTCCACATGACCGGCTTCAATTTCCGCAAGCATCTTTTGAAAGCCGGGGCGGTTGGAAAAATCCACGCCGCTGTACCCGTCGTCAATAAAGAACGTCGGGTTCGGAAAGTGCTGAGATTTTGCATACTCCATTAACATAAGCTGCTGATGCTGGATGGAGTTCGACGGGTCATCCTTGCCGCCTTTTTCTTTGGTGTCCTCCACGGACAGTCTGCAATAAAGCGCTGTGATTTTGTCGGTTGCCCTTAACATATTGTTATCCTCCTTCGGTGGGGCAACTGTCTGAACAGGATTGGATTTTTGGTTTATATCAAGAGAAACGTCGTTACTCATCGGCGTCCTCCGTGATACCGTTTTTATCATCGGCAGTGTTCTGTTCCATGATGCGTCTGAGCTTCCTGTCGAGGGTTTCCGTACCCTCATAGCTGCCGGTTACTGTGTATTCCGTGCCGCCGTGTTCCTCCACGATTTTGACGTCAGGCAGCCAAAAGGCAGACGGATTTTTCACAACAATGTTGCCCTTCTCATCGAAAGAAAACTCCCTCTTTGGGGCATCGTCGGGGCGTAGCTTGACCTTGGCATACGGGTCAGGATTGGAGAAATAGAACGAACGGATTTCGCCGTCCTCCCCGCCGTTATCAAAATCATCATCGGCAAAAATCTCATTCAGTTCCTCGTCAGTCAGTTCGATGATCTCATTGCCTTTTTCTTTCGGATTCACTTCGTCAAGCCTCCTTCGCTTCGATTCATTTCATTCAAAATTATAGTCGGAGTAGCAAAACGGACGAACGCCGTCAATGGTCAAGATGAACGGCTGCGCCGCCATTGACTTCCGTCCGTCTGTTTCGCTTTTTGACAAACAAGGCGGCGTTTGCCGCCGATTTCCATTTAAGGAAATGGCGCTTGCTAACATGGGAAACGGAGAATAGCAAGCACAGCAAGTGTAGCTACACTTGCGAAAACCGGCGTGGCACGACCGGGATTTCCTTGCAGAATAGCAAGCAAATCCGGTGAGTACCCACACCGGAGCTTGCCATTCTGGCAAGCAATGCGCGTGTTTATACACCCGTGCAATCTTGTTGGGGAAATACCCCAAACCCCTGAACGATTTCAAAGAAATCGGCTACGCTCCTGAGGAGCTGAACGGAGAAATTTTATATGTTACTCTTACGGCGGTTACAGTCTGCGCAAAGCATCTGACAGTTTTCCGCAGTTGTCTTTCCACCCTTACTCCACGGCGTGATATGGTCAGCTTGCATTTCTTCAATTTCAAAATGTTTTCCGCATTTGGGGCAGATACCTTTTTGCCGCTCATAAGCTGCCCGTGCCATTTCAGGAGAGAAAGCACGAATATTTAGGTGCCGTTCCTGTCCATCAAAGAGATATTCATAAATGCCCTTTTGATTTGAAATATATCCATTGCGGTAGTCTTCGATCAGTTCAATGATACGAGATTCAAGTGCTTTGGGATCATATTTACCTGTGCCGTATTTATTGTAAAAGATACCCCATTCGAGTCCCTTCATCAGCTTGCTGCGATATTTGGGGAATGTAGCTTTTACCCAATTTATAACGGTCTGGAAATACAGCCACAGTTCATTACAGTTCGTGTCATGCTGGTGCTGTGACATATAATCTTCGATTTCAATACCTTCACGGGCAGAAATCCACTTCAAGGCGGTTTCAAGATAGTCTTGACGGATTGCGGAGCCATTCAAATAGTCACCGGCAATTTGGTAAGCCGGGCACATGGTTTTGCTAAAATATTTTTTTGCTTCGGTCAGCCATTCGCCCGTGTAAATCGCATTTCGTAATTCCTGCGTTGTCAGTTGTTCTCCTGCAATGTTGATGATTTTGAACCAGTCTAACTTTTCCTTATCCGTACCCTCACAAATATAAATCATCAGAGGATAGTCCATGATCTGCTGCTGTTCCGTATGCGTCAGATTGGCAAATGTAAGATGGTTGATAGAGAAGTCACCTTGAACATATTGGCAGATGCTTATTGTTCTCTGCTGACCATCAAGCACTTCAAAATTGCCATCATCATTTTTAACCCAGTACATCACGTTCAAAGGAAAATTCTTTGTGATGGTACGGATAACTTCGTCACGTTGTTTGTCTTTATAGATAAATTCCCGCTGAAAAGCTGGGCGGATATTCAGCCTTCCATCGTATCCCACGACACCGTTCTCAGCACTGTCCTTGTATCCTGCAACTACTTCTCGCACAGGAATCTCATGTAGTTTGATTTTCATACATACTCTCTACTTTCTGCGAATAGTCAATCGCACATAAGTGATTTTTCCGTCGATCTTCCCCTCGGCATTTTTGATCAACCCTGGGATTGCCGTTGCATACGAATTGTGATCCGTCGATATAATTTCCTGCCGTTCAGAACCGGACGAATCACGTCGTCGTGTGAGTTGTCGGCTTGCGTCTGACGAGGATACGGAAGTACGGCTGCACCGTCCGCCGTCCCGTTCTCTCTCTCTCTCTCTCTCTCTCTCTCTCTCTCTCTCTCTCTCTCTCTCTCTCTCTACATTAACAGAATGTGAACAATCAGGAAAAGAGTAAACAAGGTCTTTGCCGTCAGTACCTTTTCTGAACGCTACGATTTCAAATTGGTCAGGGTTATATTGCGACAAGAACGTGATTGGAACACCCATGACGCCATAATAATCACAGGGAATATCTACTGTTCTGTCAACATTGATAGCGTCGTAGTTATCGTATTTGGGATATAACTCTGGCGAGTAGTTCCTGAATAGGGGCATATTTTCGTGCCTTTTTTCGATATCAACATTTGTGAACCAGCAAATGTTTCCCATCCGCCGCCATTTCTGTCCATGCTCATCAATCTTAAAATCAGTTTTCTTAATCTCGTAAGAATCGGGTACTTTGAACCAAAAATGTCCACTATTATACCCCAGCCATAATCTGTTTTCAGCAATCATCGGAAAAATCTCTTTGTATGTGACAGCATTCATATTTCCAATGATTATAAAGTATTTTCTGTATTCTTCAAGTAACGCAATATACTCGCGGAACAGGGAGAACGGCGGGTTTGTTACCACCACGTCAGCTTCTCTTAGCAACTCTACACACTCTGGGCTTCGGAAATCTCCGTCACCATTAAGAAGTGTCATAGTATTCTTTCTGTTTCGCATAAGATATTCGACATCCGCAAGATCTGCCCGCCCATCGTTGTTTTCGTCTGTCACCTCGGTGATTTCTACTCGATAGGGTCTCCGAGTGCTACAAACCAATGGAGTTGTGTCGGTGTCTGGAACAAATGCAAGCTGTCCAGCATTGTCAACATAGTACTCAAATTCGTCTCCGACCACGGGTGATGTTGCATAGCAAGTTGTTACCAATTTCTTCAACCCCAAAGTGTTGAAATTCATGGCAAAGTACTTAAAGAAGTTACTCTCGTAGGGATCATCGCAGTTGCACAAAACTGTTTTGCCAGCAAAGAAACTCCGGTAATGCTTGAGTTCCTTTTCAATCAGCGAAAGTTGCGTGTAGAACTCGTCCTGTTTGTTCCTTGCAGAATCATGTAGATTGCTATTTCCCGCCATTATCTGTCACCACCTTCTTCGGTAGAAGAAAATATTTCCACAACATCATCAAGCCCACATCCGAGATAGTTGCAAATCTTTGCAAGGGCTTCCATGGAAACTGGCATCTGTTTTCCCATTTTTGCGAGCATATTTGTACTAATGCCTGTTTGCTGCCGCATCTCGGTTTTCGTGATTTTTCTATCTATCAACAATTTCCATAACTTGTCGTAGCTGTAAATCATCATGGTGCCCTCTCTTTGCATTTTGCTTTTATAATCTTAGCACAGAATCTCTCAATATGCAACAAATTATTGCATATTGAGATATATTTTGTGCGAGTGGCAGTAAGTACAGCGAATATTTGTACCTTTTTCCACGGTAGCAAAACAAGCATTGTGATTCCAGCAAAAAAGTTCATTATAGCGCAAACAGATTTTACTACGTGGTGCTTCTTAAATCTGTGTTTCCCATGTGCTGAGCAGTAGCTATTTTTGCGCTTCTACACCAGAACGCACGTATAGGTGAAGTCTGATATGCTTGCTTTTGAACAATGCCCCATAGAGAGAAAAACAAGCGATTTTCGACCCTTAGATGTGCAAAACAGGCGGCACTCAGCTTCGGCTGGGTGCCGCCTGTTTTGTTGTCCAATCCTGTTTAGCAGATGCCGATTGTGTAGTTTTCTCAAATTACTGTCTTATCGGCACACGGCAAAGGCTCTTTCTTTCTTTTTTTAGGGAGAAAAACATGGCGGGGGAAGAAAATGCGGGATGAGCCCAAATTTTCCTAAAATTAAGAATTTTTTTGCCGCAATTTTGAAATAAGGGAGGCTGAAAGACGATGTGGAAGAGAAAATGCTACTTGAAATCCCCGCAATCGCAATGTATAATATAAGATATTTTGGCGAACTGTGTAGATTTCTGAGATATTTTGGGGAAATACAGGGTAAAAGTACCAAAAACGGAGGGGAAACGGATGGAACTTTTGTCAAGCAACTCGTTCCTGATGATGGAGAAGTCCATGGACTTCCTGTGGGCTAAGCAGGCGGCCATTTTAGACAATATCAGCAACGCGGAGACCCCCAACTATAAGCCCAAGGTGGTCACCTTTGAGGAGACCCTGCGGGAAAAGCTCCAGCGGGCGCAGGAAAAGGATCGTCCCCGAAAGGAGACCCGCGCGGCGATCCGCTCCGCGGAATATTCCGTGAAGGAGAAGCCGGTGTCCACCCGCATGGACGACAACGGCGTGAATGTCACCGAGCAGAGCGTGGAAATGATCCGCAACGCTTATCAGTTACAATATGTGATGAAGTCCATCAACAGCGACCTGACGGTGCTCAAAGCCGCGATTCAGGGATGATGCGCGCGTAACGGAGAATAAAAGGAGAGAGACACAATGGCCTTTTTAAGCTCGATCAATATCATCGGCTCCGGACTGACCGCCCAGCAGCTTCGGCTGGACGTGGTGTCCGAGAATATTACCAATTCCACCACCACCAGAACGGAGAACGACGGCGGGGCCTACCGCCGCAAGATGGTGGTGTTTGAGGCCCAGTCCGGCAGGGAGAGCTTCCGCAGCGCCATGGCGAAGGCGGCGGGCAAAGCGGTGGCGAACCGGGATAACGGCGCAAACGCCGGCGGCGTCCGGGTGACGCAGATCGTGGACGATCCCTCCCCCTTGAAGCTGGTCTACGACCCGACCCACCCCGACGCCAACGAGGAGGGCTATGTGGAAATGCCCAATGTGGATACGGTCAAGGAGATCACGGACGCCATGGCGGCAACGCAGGCGTATTCGGCCAATGTCACGGCGTTCAACACGCTCAAAAGCGTGATTGCCAAGGGCCTTGAGATCGGCGGCTGACGCCGGAATGGGAGGAATTAGCGTATGATCACGCCTATTGAACAGATCACGAGTATTGTCCCTGAGGCGCGGAGCGCGGAAAAAGTCGGAGCGTCGGGGGAGCAGGGCGCCTTCGGCGACATCTTCCGTTCTGCCATTGAAAATGTCCGCCAGACGGACGCGGAAAAAACACAGGCGCAGTATCTCCTTGCCACTGGTCAGCTGGACAATCCCGCCGCGCTGACCATCGCCTCGACCAAGAACGAGATCGCGGTGAGCCTGCTGGTACAGCTACGCAATAAGGCGCTGGACGCCTATTCCGAGCTGACGAGGATCAGCCTGTAACAGGATACGACGGACGCGACGGAACCCCGCCGCGTCCGTCGTGAGCATTGATGGAGGAGGCAACCCCGGTTGAGCGAGAAGATAAAAAAGCTTTGGGAAACGATCAAGGAACGCCTGAAAAAGGTGTCGAAAAAAGCATATATCATCACCGCTGTTGTTGTGGTCGTGCTGGCTGCCGCGCTGACTTTCGCGCTGAACAATAAGCCTTACAGCGTGCTGTTTACGGGCGTGAGCCCCAGCGAGGCGTCGTCCATTCTGTCCTTTTTGGAGGGGCAGGGCGTCACGGATTATAAGGTTGAGAATAACGATACCATTCTGGTCCCCAAGGGGAAGGAGGGCGCGCTGAAGGCACGGCTGGTGATGGAGGGGTACCCTCAGTCCGGCTATGCCTATTCGACCTATTATGACCATGTCGGCTCTCTCTCCACAGAGTCGGAGCGCAACAACGCCTATCTCCTGTTTTTACAGGAGAGCATCAGCAACGTCATTCGCAATTTTGACAATGTGAAGGACGCCAAGGTGTTCATCACCCGGGGCGAGGATCGGGGCTATGTGCTCGACAGCGGCAACGTGGTGGACGCCACGGCCGCGGTGCAGGTGACGATGAACGGCGCGGCGAAGCTGTCGAACCAGCAGGCCGAGGCCATCCGAAATCTGGTCTCCCACGCCGTACAGGGGCTGAAGATCGGCTCTGTGATCATCACGGACACGATGGGCAACACCTACACCGCCACCGACGAGCATTCCAACAGCGATTCCTCCGCCCTCAAGCTGCAGCTGGAGGAGGCGTACCAGAATAAGACCCGTACTGACGTCTTGCAGGCGCTCATACCGTTTTTCGGCGAGGACAATGTCCGGGTGAGCGTGAACTGTCAGGTGGAGGTCAGCCAGCGCACGGTGAACTCCCGTGATGTGCAGCTCCCGGAGTGGGCGCAGGACGGCAGCACCGACGGCAAGGGCATCATCGGCTCTCGAATTTACGAGTATTATGTGGGTCGTCCCAATGAGGACGGCGTTGGCGGCGTGGTGGGCACCACCACCAACAGCGACCTGCCGGAATATGTGGAGAAAAAGACAGATACCGACGGTACGGAGGTAGAGATCAGCGGCAGCGGACAGACCGACTACGATAACCCCTGGACGGAGACCTCCGTCATCTACACGGCGGGCTATCTGAAGGACTGCACCGTGGCCGTCAGCGTTAACGCGGATGCCGCCGGCGGCATGGACGCGGACACCATCCGCACCCATGTGGCGCGGGCCGCCGGCATTGTCGGCACCGTAGACCCCACTACCGGCGAGGAATATCTTGCCGACAAGATCTCCGTTGTCACCATGAAGTTCTATTCGCCGGAGGTCATCCTGCCGAATACCGGCATCCCGGTGCCGCTGTGGATGCTCTACGCGGCGGCGGGCGGACTGCTGCTGTTCCTGATCCTGCTGATCGTGATTTTGCGGGTCCGCAAGAAGCGGAAAAAGAAGGCCGAGAAGGACAGGGAGCTCGACGAGCTGCTTGCCTCTGCCGGCTTCCCGCAGGCAGCGGCACCGGCTGTGGGCGCCGATGTGATGGCCCTCCAGACCGAAAAGAGCATGGAGCTGCGTAAGGAGGTACGGCAGTTCGCGAGCGACAATCCCGAACTTGCCGCACAGCTGATTCGCGGTTGGATGAGAGGGGGCGATGACAATGAGTGAGGCAGCGGCACCCGCGCAGGCGGTACAGCAGAAGAGTCCCAAGAAGCCCCTGCCGGAGCTGACCGGCCCGCAGAAGGCGGCGGCGGTGGTCATCGCGCTGGGCGCGGAAAAGGCGTCCAACCTCTATAAGTACATGGACCCCGAGGATGTGGAGCAGCTCACGCTTGAGGTCGCGCGGCTCGGCTACCTTAACTCCGAGCAGACCGAGAGCGTACTCACCGAGTTTACCCAAATGTGCATGACCAATAAGGCCGTCACCGAGGGCGGGCTGGAGTATGCGCGCTCTGTTTTGGAAAAGGCCTACGGTGAGCAGGCGGCCGACGACCTCTTGAACAAGGTGACAAGGACGCTCAAAAACCGTGAATTTGCCTTCATGAACAAGGCCGATGTCAAGTCCCTCTATTCCGCGCTGCAAAACGAGCGGCCCCAGACCATTGCGCTGGTGCTCTCCTATGTGGAGGCGGAAAAGGCTGCCGGCGTGGTGGCCCAGCTTGAAGAGAGCAAGCAGGTTCAGGTGGTTGAGAATATTGCGAGGATCGAAAGCGTCTCGCCTGCCGCGATCAAAATCGTTGAGGCAGAGATGAGCAAGAAGTTCTCCAGCATTCTCACCAGTGCTAATGTCAAGGTGGGCGGCATCGACTATGTGGCCGCCATTATGAACAACATCGACCGCGCCAGCGAGAAGAACATCTTCGACGGCGCTCTCTGAGCGCGATCAGGTTCTCGCGGACGAGATCCGCAAGCGGATGTTCGTGTTCGAGGACATCATCACCATGGACGACCGCTCCGTGCAGCGCTTCCTGCGGGATTGCGACCCGAGAGACGTGGTGCTCTCCCTCAAGTCCGCCAATTCCGATGTGGCCAACAAGCTGTTCAGCAATATGTCTACCCGTATGGCGCAGAACATCAAGGACGATCTGGAGATCACCACCAATGTCCGTATGCGCGACGTGGAGGAGGCGCAGCAGAGGATCGTGGATATTATCCGCGACCTGGAGGAAAAGGGCGTTATTGTCATCATGAAGGGCGGAAAGGACGATATCATTGCCTAACCTATGGAAATACATTGCTCACCCGAAGGCGGAGCCGTATCAGTTCACTGAGGCGGAGGAGCTTTTGACCGACGAGCCGCAGATGCCTTCCTCCGAGACTGCTGAGGACGCGGCGCCTCTGCCGGAGGAGGAAGCGGCGCTGTCGGAGGAGCTGTCTGAAAACACAGATACCCTCCGCTACGCCGAGGTACAGGCCGACCGGCTCCTGCGGGACGCCAAGCGTCAGGCGGAGGCCATTCGGGAGCAGGCGGAGCGGGAGGCGGAGCAGCAGCTCGCGGAGCTGCGGGAGCAGGCCCGCAAGGAGGGCTACGACGCAGGCTTCTCCGAAGGGGAGAAGGACGGCGCCGCCAAGGCCGAGGAGGAGGGCCGCCAGCGCTATCAGGAGCGCTGTGACGCCCTGTCCGCCGAGGTCAGCCGGTTTTTGGAGCGCTCCAGCGACGCGCTGGATCAGCAGATGGAGCGGAATGTGGGCGAGATGCGGGACCTTGCCATCGCGGTGGCGGAAAAGGTGGTCAGCGTCAGCCTGAAAAGCAGCTCCGAGGTCATTGGAAAGATGATCCACACGGCCATCGACAAGCGCAAGCGCCGGGAATGGGTGCGCATCTATCTGGCGGAATGTGACGCCAAGCGGCTCCAGCCCATCTCGCCGCCCTTGGCGGTGGCGCTGGCATCCCTCTCCGATCAGGTGCGGATCGTGCCGGTGGCGGACGACGAGTCGGGGACCTGTATCATCGAAATGCCCGACGAGATCATTGACGCCAGCGCGTCTACCCAGTTAAGCAATATCCGCGGCATAGTCGCCGACATTCCGGCGGACGCGCCGCGGCAGGAGTTTGAAATCAGAGGAGGCGGGCCGGGTCGTGTTCCGCAATATGATTCGACAGGTTTATAACGCGCAGACCTACAGCCTCACCGGCAAGATCGAAAACATCGTGGGTATGTCCATCGAGGCCTCCGGCGGCCACGCCGCCGTGGGCGACATCTGCCGTATTTACAACGGCGAGACCGGCAAGCAGATCAACGCCGAGGTGGTGGGCTTTAAGAACGACCGCATCCTGCTGATGCCCTACGCCGACATGAGCGGCATTTCCGCTGGTAACTTCGTGCGCAACACCGGCCGCCAGCTGACGCTGAAAATGGGCGAGTTCCTGCGGGGCCGGATCATCAACGCCTTGGGCCAGCCCATTGACGGCCGGGGGGACTTTTCCGACGGAGAGCTTTTCTGCGTCAGCGGCAAGCAGATCAACCCCCTTGACCGCCCCCCCATCCGGGAGCGGATGGACTTTGGCGTGAAGGCCATCGACGGGATGCTGACCATCGGCAAGGGCCAGCGTATCGGCATCTTCGCCGGTTCCGGCGTGGGCAAGAGCACCCTCATGGGCATGATCGCCAAGAACGTGCAGGCGGACATCAATGTCATCGCGCTGGTGGGCGAGCGAGGCCGAGAGGTGCTGGAATTCGTGCAGAAGGATCTGGGCGAGGAGGGTATGCGCCGCTCCGTTCTGGTGGTAGCCACCTCAGACCAGCCCGCCATGCTGCGGATGAAGTGCCCCGGCGTGGCCACCGGCATCGCGGAATACTTCCGGGATCAGGGCTACCACGTTTTGCTGATGATGGACTCCCTGACCCGTTTCGCCATGGCCCAGCGGGAGATCGGCCTGGCGGTGGGAGAGCCGCCGGTGGCGCGAGGCTACACGCCCTCCATCTACGCGGAGCTGCCCAAGCTCCTTGAGCGCAGCGGCAACTTCGAGCGGGGTTCCATCACCGGCGTCTATACCGTGCTGGTGGAGGGCGACGATACCAACGAGCCCATCGCCGACACCGTGCGCGGCATTTTGGACGGACACATCGTCCTCTCCCGCGCGTTGGCCAACAGCAACCATTACCCCGCCATCGACGTGAGCGCCAGCATTTCCCGTCTGATGAACGAGATCGTTTCACCGGAGCACCGGCAGCTGGCTTCCCGTATCCGGGATATTCTGAGCGTTTATGAAAAGAACGCGGACTTGATCGCCATCGGCGCTTACAAGCCGGGCAGCAACCGAAAGCTGGACTTCGCCCTTTCTAAAATCGACGCGGTCAACGGCTTTCTGACCCAGGAGGTGGACGAGTCGTTCACCTATGACCAGTGCATCGAGCAGATGCGCGCCATCCTTGCCTGAGAGACTGAATAGGAAGGAAAGCTATGCAGAAATTCCGATTTTCCCTGAATACCGTGCTGGCCTACAAGCAGCAGATCGAGGATTCCCTGCAAAGTGAATACAGCGCGGCACTGGCCCGTGTGCGGGAGCAGGAGGAGACCCTTGAGGCGCTCCGGCAGGCGTACCGGGGCTGCGGCGCGGAGTACACGGCGGCCTGCGGGGCGGGCCTTGCCATCCTTGAGGCGCTGGCCTATCAGGGCCGCCTGCGGGCCTTCGAGCGGGAGATCGAGGAAGGCGAAAAGCAGCTCCAGCAGCTTCAGGAACAGGCGGAGGAAAAGCGTCAGGCAGTGGTGGAGGCCCGGAAGGAAACGGCCTCCCTTGAAAAGCTGAAGGAGAAAAAGCTGGGCGAGTACAACAAGGCGTTCTCCAAAAGCGAGGAGCTTGCGGTGGAGGAATTCATCAGCGCCGTCCGGGCGCGGCAGCAGGCGTGATAAAAACGAGTCCGATCCGGCGGGTGACCGCCGTTTTGGAATATACATTCTCAAATAGAAAGGAGGGAAACGAACATGGAACAGATGAATCAGGCGGTGCTTGGCATGATGCAGATGGTCACGGCGGGGAAGTCCCAGCGAACCGAGTCCGGGAATCGAACCGGGAAGGACGAAAACGCCAAGGACTTCGGCGCTATGCTGCGCGACCGTCAGACAGCGGACAACGCCGCAGAAACGGCACAGGATACGGTGAAAGTACCCACCGGCACGGCGAAGAGCGCACCGGCCGTCGATACGGACGGACTGGAACAGCAAATGCTGCTGGCGGCGATGGCACTGGCCCAGAATCCCGTCGTGATCGTGCAGGACGTCCAGCCGGAGGTTCAGGAGAGCGGCGCGGCGGTGGAGCTTATGCCACTTCAAACGGAGCAGACGCCCCAGCAGAGCATGGCCCCGACCCTTGATGCGGAAACGGAGGCCCCGCAGCTTCAGGCCGTGGAAACACCGCAGACTGTCGCGCCCCAGACCGAAACGGGCAAGGCTGACAGCGGCGAGAGCCGTGGCAGCGAACTGCCGATGGAGGAACTGCACACGGAGAGCCGCACCGAGCAGGCCGACGTGGAGCCTCAGCCGGTATTCCGGGACATCAAGGCCGTACCCGTCAAGGTAGGCGAGGTGTACCAGGCGGAACCGACCGTGGAGAACGGGGTGGAGCTCAAGGATCTTGGCGACACGCTGACCCAGGCCATTGACCGGGGCGAGAACCGGCTGGAGCTGCAATTACAGCCCGCCGAGTTGGGCCGCATCCGGGTGGAAATGCGCTGGAGCGACGAGGGCGCGCTGCACGTGATCCTTCACGCCGAAAGCACCCGTACCCAGAACCTTCTGGAAAAGGACATGGCCAGCTTGCAGACACTTCTTGGCCGGGAGACCCAGCAGGAGGTCAAGGTTGAACTGCCCCGTGAGCAGGAGGCTCCCCGTCAGAGCTTTGACGATGGCCGTCAGAACGGCGGACAGCAGCACCAGCAGGAACAGCGGCAGAGCAGCCGCCACAGCGGACAGGATTTCCTGCATCAGCTTCGGCTGGGACTGATCCCGGCGGAAGAAGCCTCGTAAGAGAAAGGAAGTGAAACAATGGGCAGCTATATGGGCGATATTTCCAGCATCGGCTCCATCGGCTCCGGGAATCAGCTTCCCGCGGATCTGAAAGTGAAGTCGAAAAGCGACAGCATGGGGCTGGATATGACCGATTTCCTCAAGCTGATGGTGGCGGAGCTGACCAACCAGAGCATCGACCAGACGGCGGACACCTCGGATATGCTCAACCAGATGGTGCAGATGCAGATGGTGCAGGCACTGGTGAACATGACGGACGCCTCCGTGATGAGCTACGCCGCGTCTCTGGTGGGCAAGCAGGTCACCGTGGGCCAGTACGACAGCGAGGGCAAGCTCCAGGAGGTCGTGGGCACCGTCACCGGCACCGGCACCTACAACGGCAGTCAGGTGGTGTTCGTGGGCGACAAATACTACCCCCTCAGCGAAATTCTGGCGGTAGGCACCCTGCCTCCCAAGGTGGAAAAGCCGGAGGAGACCAAGCCGGGCGAGACGCCGCCGAAGGTGGACAGGCCGGAGGAACCGGAACTGTAAGAAAGGAAGGAACCTATGGTCAACCGGATATATGGCGGCGTGATCGCCCCACAGGAGCCGGTACGGTCCGGGCAGCAAACGCGGCAGAGCGGCGATTTCCACGAGGCGCTGCAACAGGAGCTGCAGCGGAGCGAGCAGACGAGGGAGGTCGCATTCTCCAAGCACGCGATCTCGCGGGCCGAGCAGCGGGGCATTGAGATCACCCCCAACCTGATCGACCAGCTCAAGGGCAGTATGATCCGGGCGCAGGCCAAGGGCGCGACGAACATTTTGGCTATGGACGCGGAAAAGGCGTTTATCATCAATGTGCCCAACGCCAAGGTCATCACCGCCATTACACAAGAGGAAATGAAAGAAAGCGTATTCACCAATATTGACGGCGCCGTGTTCCTGTAATAATATAACAGACAGCAGGACCGGTTTACGGAGGCTGTCGCGCACTGTCCGATTGACGGCGCGCGGCGCGGCGTCAGAACCGAAAGGAGATCAGCAAAACAAATGACCGGAGCAATGTATGCGGCGATCGCGGGCCTGAAGACCCACATGAGCAAGCTGAATGTGGTAGGCAACAACATCGCCAATGTCAACACAAACGGCTATAAATCCCAGCGCACGGTTTTCCGTGACGCGCTGTACACCATGTACAGCGGCGGCTCGGACGGCACCACCACCACCGGCAGTAAGAACCCCTCTCAGATCGGCTATGGCTCTCAGGTGTCCAGCATCGATCTGAACATGACCACGGGCAACTATTCTCCCGGCAACGCTATGGACTGTATGCTCTATGGCGACGGCTTCTTCCTGGTGGGCAACAAGACCACAGCCGCGACCATCACGGGCATGGACCCCGCCAGCTTTAAGGCTTTGAAGCTCACCCGTGTGGGTGACTTCCGCTTCGGCGCGGACGGCTATCTGGTGGACGGCAAGGGCAACCCCGTCTACGGCTTTATGAACACAGGCGTGGACGCGAAGGGCAACCCGCAGATCAGCGACCAGCTGGTGCCCATCCGCCTGCCCAAGGTGGACGGCAAGACGATCAAGTACGCGGTGGAAAAGGATAATGACGACAAGTACATCGCGCTGAAGGATGCCACGGGCCTCAAGGACCCCGGTGACCCTGCCAGTGACCCGGTGGAGCTGCCCTTCGCCTCTTTGGACAGCATCAGCATCGACACCAAGAGCGGCCGTATTTCCGGCACCGTGAAGGATACGGACAGCGTTGTCACCATCGGCTATCTGGCCGTGGGCAACCCCACCAACCCCGACGGCGTGACCCACGAGGGCGAGTCCTATTACTCTTGCAGCGACGGCGCCGGCGATCTGAAGATCACCATGCTGGGCGGCGTGGCCGCGGATCTGGGCATCACCCATGTCAACGGTCATCTGGACAAGGGGGATAAGACGGACGCGGACTTTACCCCCAACACCAAGGCCGCCATCGGCTCCGCCGGTTCCACCACCCTCTACACCGGCGGTCTGGAAGGCTCCAACGTGGATCTTGCCACCGAGATCTCCGAAATGATCACCACCCAGCGCGGCTATCAGGCCAACACCCGCATCATCACCGTGACGGACTCCATGCTCGAAGAGCTGGTGAACATGAAGCGGTAAGCAGCGAACCTAATTTATAACGATACGCGGGCGACGGGACGCGCAGCCGTCCCGCCGCCCCGCGGGAAAGCGAGAGTGCCATGATCCTTTTAACAAAAAGAAATCAAGAGAAATTTCTGCTGAACCACACGCAGATCGAGTGCATCGAGAGCATTCCCGAGGTGAAGATCACCATGATGAACCACGATTTCTTCCTTGTGCGCGAGAGTGTGGAGGAGATCATTGATAAAATTGCGAATTACAACGCCAAGGTTCAGGACATTCACCGTGAGATCACGGTGACGGACAAGCGTTGAACAGATAAAAAGAAAAGAACAACAGGAGGGAAGAGTGCTCCGGTCAAGGGGAGCGAGAGAATATGAACCTAAATTATATTATCGGTCTGGTTGGTGCCGTTGTGGTCTGTATCTTCGGTATGGTCACCAGCGTCAAGCTGGGCGCCCAGCCGTCAATCAGCATCAATTTCGACAATATCATAAACTTCTTTGACCCGGCCAGTATCCTCATCGTCATTGGATGCACGATCTTCATCGTTGTGGCCAGCTTCCCGGGGAAGATGCTCAAGGCGATGCCCAAGCACTTCAAGATCATCCTGAACAACAAGCTCTACGACCCCGGCAAGTACATCGACCAGCTGGTTGATCTCGCCCAGATCGCCCGTAAAAACGGTCTGCTGGCGCTGGAGGAGAAGGCCAACAGTCAAGAGGACCCCTTCTTCAAGCAGGCCATCATGCTCATCGTGGACGCCTACGATCAGGACAAGGTGCGGAGCATTTTGGAAAACGACATCGAGTGTATGTCTGCCCGCCACGAGGATGCGGCGGCCATGTACGATAAAGCCTCCGCCGTGGCCCCGGCCTTCGGCATGGTGGGTACGCTCGTGGGCCTCATCAATATGCTCAAGGGCATGAGTTTGGACGGCGACGGCGCCTCGAACATCGGCTCGGACATGGGCACGGCGCTGATCACCACGCTCTACGGCTGTATCCTCGCCCACATGGTCTTCGGCCCCATCGCAACGCTGCTGCGCAACCGCGACGAGGAGGAGGTCCTCTGCAAGATGATCATTGTGGAGGGCATCATGTCCATTCAGGCGGGCGAGAACCCCAAGTTCCTGCGTGACCGTCTGCTGACCTACATGGCGCAGAAGCAGCGGGAAGGCTCCGGCAAGGGCAAGGGCAAGGGCGCCGACAAGGGCGGCGAAGAGGAATAACACATACCCGAAGCACACTTCGGGGAATGGAGGAAGTAGCTTGAAAAAAAAGTCAAAGGGTGGTGGCGGCGCAAACTGGATGGACACCTATGGCGACATGGTGACGCTCCTGCTTTGCTTTTTCGTGCTGCTCTATTCTATGTCCACCATCAGCGAGGAAAAATATAAGGCCATCGTGCTGAGCTTCAACCCCAACGCGGTGGAAACGCCCACGGTAACGCCGGGCGGAGACGGTCCCAGCGCCGACCCCGAGCAGGGCGAGGGTATGCTGGAGATGGATCAGGCGCAGGTGGACGCGCAGATCGACGACCTTTACGAGAAGCTGAAGGAATATGTCTCCTCGCAGCAGGGGACGCAGGGTGAGATCTCCGTCACCCGCGGCGACGGCAAGGTGTTCATCGCCTTCAACCAGTCTGTATTTTTCGACGGAGACAGCCCCGTGCTGCGCGAGGAGAGCCTCCCGGTGCTGGACGCGGTGAGCGAAATGCTCAGTGCAGCGTCCGATGCCATCGACGAGGTGCGGGTGCTGGGCCACACGGCCCAAGCCAGCCCAAACGCCATCAACAATCCGAAAAAGGATCGAACCCTTTCCAGTCAGCGTGCCACCAATGTTGTTATTTATGTGCAGGAGCACTCCACCCTTGACCCCGCGCGGCTCGTGAGCGAGGGCATCGGCCAGTGGCGGCCCATTGCGGACAACAGCACGAGCGAGGGACGGGCGAAAAACCGCCGCGTGGAGATGATCGTCAGCGGGCGGAACATTGAAGAGGAACTGAAAAACGGCATCCAGCAGTTTGAAACTTGAACATACAGCCACACAATGGCGCTTTGAAGATGTTGGGAGGGTATGGGTAGATCCTCCCGGCAGAGTATGAGGGATTTGCATGGCAGAAGTATTATCACAAAGTCAGATCGACGCCTTGCTCCACGCGGTGCAAAGCGGAGAGAAGGATCTGAACGAGCCTGCGGCGGAGCAGGAAAAGAAATACCGAAAATATGACTTCAGCAGTCCGAGGAAATTCACCAAGGACCGCATCAAAATGCTCAACGGCATTTTCGACAACTATTCGCGCATCATCAACTCGCGCCTCAATGCGCGGCTGCGCGCCAACTGCGAAATTACCGTGGAGAGTATCGAGGAGCAGCGATACTATGAATTTTCCAACGCCTTGACGGAGAGCGACGTGCTGGCGCTGGTGAAGGTGACGGTGAAGAATAAGGAGCAGGACGTTCCGCTCCTATTCTATCTCTCCACGCCGACGGCCCTGAGCATGATGGACCGGCTGATGGGCGGCGAGGGCACATCGGACGAATCGCTTCCGGTGGATTATACCTACACAGATCTGGAGCTTCAGCTTTACGAGGACCTCGTGAGCGATATGGTTTCCGTAATGGGCAGCAGCTGGGAGAATTACATTCCCATTGAGTTCGTATATAGCAAAACCGACGTCAACCCGACGCTCAGCCAGATCATCGGTTTGGACGAGATCGTCGTTATCGTGGACATGAAAATGCAGTTCCCCAATATCGCGGGACGCATGAGCATTTGTCTGCCGGGTGAGATGCTGACGAACATCTTTGCGGAGATCAGCCGGGAGAATCCCGTCCGCAAGCTGACCACGGAGGACAAATCGGAGGAGATCTTTGATAAGCTCCGCGATTCCAGCCTTGAGATCGTCTCGATCCTCGGAGAGACGAGGCTCTCGCTCAACGACGTATACCACCTCAATGTCGGAGATGTGATCGACCTCGGCTGCACGAAGGATTCGTCGATCTACCTCGATATCGGCGGTTATCACTGGTTTACCGGAAAAATCGGAACACATAAGAAAAATATGGCTGTGAAGATAGACAACGTGTGCTATCAGGCCGAACAAAGGAGTGAATAGGCGAATGGAGAAAGAACTGTTTAGCCCAATGGAAATAGACGCCATTGGGGAAATGATGAACATCAGCCTTGGCTCCTCGGCAACGGCCGTATCGAATATGCTCGATCACCGTGTGGACATCACGACACCGAAGGTTTCCGTCGTGGCGGTCAAGGATTTCACCATCGGCAAGCTCGAGCCCGCGATGGGCGTGGAGATCAAGTATGTAGAGGGGCTTGAGGGCAGCAACATCATGCTGCTGCGCAAGAGCGACATCAAGGTCATCGTTGATATCCTCATGGGCACCGAGACGCCGGAGGAGGAGTTTGAGCTTGATGATCTGACCATCAGCGCCGTGTGCGAGGTGATGAATCAGATGATGGGCGCGGCGGCGACCGCCCTGTCGGATTTCCTCGGCTACCCCGTCAATATCTCCACGCCGGAGCCCTTCGAGCTGGAGGATCTTGAGGAATTCAAGAGGACGCATCTGCCGCAGGGTGTGGATAATGTCGTGGTCGTGCGCTTCTCCCTCAAGATCGAGAACGCCCTTGAGAGCGAGTTTATGAATGTGATGAGCGTATCGCTTGCCAAGGAGCTGCTGCGCGGACTGGGCCTCGGAGACGAGGACGAGGAGGAAGCGCCTCCCGCACCGGCTCCCGAACCCGCGCCTGCCCCTGCGTCCGACGAGGGCAGCGGCGGCGGACGGATGCTCTCACAGGCGGAGATCGAGGCGCTGATGGCCGGGAACGCAGGCGGCGGAGATGCCGCGTCCGCTCCCGCACCGGAGCCTGCTCCCGCCGCGGAAAGCGGCGGCGGCAGACAGCTTTCACAGGCAGAGATCGAAGCACTGATGGCGGGAAACGCAGGAGGCGCGCCCGCAGCAGAGCCGGCTCCCGACCCTGCTGCTGCACCGGCTCCGGCCGCCGCGCCGCAGCCGCAGGCACAGCCTGCCGCGGCGGCGATGCCGCAGCAGCCTCCCGTGGCGGCGCCCACGCCGGAGGGGATGCCCGCAGGCGGCTATATGGGGTATCCGCCGCCCATGTACTATCCCAATTACCCCTATCCCTACGGTTATCCGCCACAGGGGATGCCTACGCCGCCTGAGCCGAAGGTCATCAATACCAAGCCCGTGTCGCTGCAGGAGATGGACCCTGTCAATGCTCTGGGTAAGGAGCAGGCACAGAACCTCGAGCTTATTTTGGGCGTGCCGCTGCAGGTGACGGTCGAGATCGGCCGCACGCAGCGCAAGGTACAGGAGATCCTTGAGTTCTCCAAGGGTTCGCTGCTGGTGCTGGACAAGCTGGCAGGCGATCAGGTGGATCTGTTCGTCAACGGCAAGTGCATTGCCAAGGGCGATGTGGTGGTCATCGACGATAACTTCGGTGTCCGCATTACCGAGATCGTGCAAAAGCCCGGTCTGGAAGAACAGACCGGCGAGTGATCCACAGGCTCTCCGAGCGAGAGACGGATCAATAAATGAAAAAACTGCAATCATCAATAACAGTATGAAAAGGATGGAAAACGATTATGGCTAAGAAGATTTTACTGGTTGACGACGCCGCGTTCATGCGAAAGATGCTCAAGGATACCCTGAGCAAAAACGGCTACACCGATCTTTATGAGGCGGTGGACGGTGCCGATGCCGTAGAGAAGTACGACGAGCTGAAGCCCGATCTGGTCATCATGGACATCACCATGCCCAACATGGACGGGCTGGAGGCCCTCAAGGCCATCCGCGGCAAGGACGGCAGCGCCAATGTGGTCATGTGCTCCGCCATGGGTCAGGAGAGCATGGTCATGGACGCAGTGCGCTCCGGCGCGAAGGACTTCATTGTCAAGCCCTTTAAGCCCGACCGTGTGCTCAAGACCGTCACCACGATCCTCGGCGGTTAAGCAAGGATGCCGGGAGAAGAGATCCTCTCCGTGCTGTGGGTGCTGGTATGCACCGTAGCGGTGCTGGCGCTGTGCTACTATGTGACGCGGCGGCTCAACCGTCTGCCGGCGTTCAGCCGCTATGCCGGGGGGATTCCCCGTGAGGGACGGCTTGAGGTGCTATCCCGCGTCCCGCTGGGCAAGGACCAATCCTTAGTGGTGGCCGCGGTGGGAAAGCGCTGCTTTCTTCTCGGCTGCGCGGCGGGGAGCGTCTCTCTGCTGACGGAGCTGACGGAGGAGGAAGCGGCGGCGTGGACGACACGCCGGGAGGAGAAGAACTCCACAGAGCAAAGGCCCTTTCAGGACGCTATGAGCGAGCTTTTAAAGCAGAAGGTACAGAGGGGAGAGCATCGTGACTGAAAGCCTGATCAATGTCAACGGCGAAAATGTGCAGGCGCTGGAGATCTTATTCCTCACCACCATGATCACCCTCCTGCCCTCGCTGCTGGTGATGATGACCTCCTTTACCCGCTACATCATCTCCTTTTCCTTTCTCCGCTCCGCCATCGGCACCCAGCAGACCCCGCCCAACATGGTTTTGGTGGGCATGGCGCTGTTTCTGACGCTGTTTACCATGGCGCCGGTGGTGACGCAGATCCAAAAGGAGGCCTACGAGCCGTACAAACAGGAGGAAATTTCGCAGGAGGAATTTCTGGACCGGGCGCAGGTTCCCCTCAAGGAATTCATGCTCCGCAACACGAAAACCAGCACGCTGAATATGTTCTGCGATCTGGCGAAGGTGGATCTGCCGGAGAATGTGAACATGGAGGAGGCCATGAAGCTGCCGCTGCGGGTGGTGGTGCCCTCGTTTATGACCTGCGAGCTGCAGCGGGCCTTTGAGATCGGTCTGCTGCTCTACATTCCCTTCATGCTGATCGACATTGTGGTATCCTCCACGCTGATGTCGATGGGTATGATCATGCTGCCGCCGTCGATGATCTCCATGCCCTTCAAGCTGCTGCTGTTCGTCACGGTAAACGGCTGGGAGCTGCTCTTTTCCAGCCTCGTGCAGAGTTTCAAGTGACAGGGGGGGCTGTGAGAAATGGACATAACGACTGTGACCGGCGTTCTGCGGGAGGCGGTAAGCGTCGCGCTGAAGCTGGGCGGCCCCATGCTGATCTTAAGTATGCTGGTGGGCGTGGTGATCGCCATTTTTCAGGCGGTCACCCAGATCCACGAGCAGACGATCTCCTTTATGCTCAAGCTGATCGTCGTCATCCTGATCCTGCTCATCGGCGGGGCATGGATGCTGGCGACCTTGCAGGATTACACAAAAGAGATCTTCGCGCTGATCGCGGCGTAACGGAGAGCGGCTATGATCGACTGGCAGGCTTTGACGCTTTTCCTCTATATCACGGCCCGCATGAGCGGTTTCGTGCTTTTCGACCCCATTTTCGGCCGGCGCAGCATCCCGGGCATCTTCCGGGCGGGTCTGGCGCTGGTGCTGGCGGTTTTTATCTTTGAAATGAGCGGACAGCGCGCCTCCGTCCCGGTGGGGACGGCGGAGCTGGCCGTGCGGCTGCTGCTGGAGCTGTCGGTGGGGTTTCTGCTGGGCATGGCGGTGAGCTGCTTTCTCTACATCCCGCAGCTGGCGGGCCTTGTGGTGGATACCCAGATGGGTATGACCATGAACCAGATCTACGACGCGGGGGCGCAGGCCAACCTGTCGGTGACGGGCGGCGTGCTGAACGTGCTGATGCTGCTGCTCTTTTTCGCGGGAAACGGCCACCATACGCTGCTGCGGATCGTGATGACCTCCGGCGAGGTGGTCCCCTTCGGGGAGGCCGCGTTGAGCAGCGCGGCGGCCAACGCCATGCTGTCCCTGTTCGTGGAATGTACGGTGCTGGGGATCAAGCTGTGTATGCCGATCCTGGCGGCAGAGCTGCTGGGGCAGGTGGGCATGGGCGTTTTGATGAAGGCCATCCCGCAGATCAATGTTTTTTCCATCAACATCGAATTGAAGGTGCTGATCGGACTGATCTTATTGCTGCTGCTGATCTCCCCGTTCAGCGAGTTTCTGCTGCAAGCGGAGCTGACCATGTTTGACCGCCTGCGGGACCTTCTGGCGTTGTCCGCATAATACGCCGCGCCTCGCGGCTGCCAAAAGGGGGGATGAAGCGTGGCGGACGGATCGAAAACCGAAAAAGCAACCCCCAAAAAGCGACGGGACGAGCGAAAGAAGGGTAATGTTTTCCTCAGTCAGGACGCTGTTTCCGTAGCGACGCTGCTGACCTCCGCCTGTTTGCTCATCGCCATGGCAGACTTCATCGCGGCGCGGCTTGGGGAGTTCATCGTATTTTGCGTCCGCTCCTGCGCGCGTCCAGTCGGCACAGCCGCCGACGCGTGGATGGAGATCGGACGGCAGGCTGGCGTTGTGCTGGTGAAAACAGCCCTCCCGCTGCTGGCGGTGACGGCGCTGTGCGCCATCGCCGTGACCTTCGCCCAGACAAGGCTCCTTGTCAGCGGTGAGCTGCTCAAGCCGAAATTCAGCCGCATCAACCCCCTTCAGGGCGTCAAGCGGCTCTTTTCCCTCAAGAGCGTGGTGGACGCGTTCAAGGGGATCCTCAAGATCACGCTGCTGATAATCATTATCTTCAGCTGTCTGCGTGATCGGTTTTTGGAAAGCTCCAAGTATCTCTACACAGACCTTGACATGGCCAGCCGCCACATTTTCGAGAGCGGAAAGAGCATGGTGCTGCGTATCGTGCTGGCCTTCGCCGTGGTGGCCGCGCTGGACTACTTCTACCAGTGGTGGGACTACGAGCGTCAGCTTCGCATGAGCAAGCAGGAGATCAAGGAGGAATACAAGCAGACTGAGGGCGATCCTCAGATCAAGGGCAAGATCAAGGAGAACCAGCGGAAGATGGCACAGCGGCGCATGATGCAGCAGGTGCCCAAGGCCGATGTGGTCATCCGAAACCCGACCCACTTCGCCGTAGCCCTGCGCTACGACCCAAACCGCGACAACGCGCCCATCGTTCTGGCCAAGGGACAGGACGAGCTGGCGCTGCGGATCGTCCGGGTGGCGGAGGAAAACAAGGTGGAGGTCGTGGAGAACGTGCCGCTGGCCCGGGCGCTCTACGCCCAGGCCGAGTTGGATCGGGAGATCCCGCCGGAGCTGTACGGCGCGGTGGCGGAGGTTCTCGTCTACATTTTCAAATTGTCAAAAAAGCAGCTTTGAGCCGCCTGTGACGGCGGCGGAGAGCGTTTCAGATACAGAGCGGAGAAGGAGAAGCAGGTGTGAAGAGACTTTTAGGCAAGGCCCTCGACAATGCAATATCGCTGGGCGTTGTGATCATCGTCCTCTTTCTCATTATCCCCATCAGGACGGAACTGCTGGACTTCCTGCTCATCATCAACATCGGTCTTTCCATCATGATCCTGATGATCACGATGAACATTTCCGAAACGCTGGAATTTTCCATTTTCCCATCGCTATTGCTGGTCACCACGTTGTTCCGATTGGGACTGAACGTATCCAGTACCCGGGCGATCCTCTCCAAGGGCTACGCCGGTGAGGTCATTCAGAACTTCGGAAACCTCATCACTGGCGGCAACATCGTCGTTGGCGTGGTGATCTTCCTCATCATCGTGCTGGTGCAGTTCATCGTCATCACCAAGGGCGCCGAGCGCGTGGCCGAGGTGGCCGCCCGCTTTACGCTGGACGCCATGCCCGGCAAGCAGATGGCCATTGACGCGGATCTCTCCTCGGGACTGATCGACGAGCAGACGGCCCGCCTCCGCCGTGGCAAGATCCAGAAGGAGGCCGACTTCTACGGCGCTATGGACGGCGCCACCAAGATCGTCAAGGGCGACGCGGTGATGTCCTTGCTCATTACGCTTATCAACTTCGTGGGCGGCGTCATCATCGGTATGGTCATGGGCGGGGGAGACTTCTCCACCGTGCTTCAGAAGTATTCCATCGTCACCATCGGTGACGGCCTCGTTTCCCAGCTTCCCGCGCTGATGATCTCCACCGCTACGGGTATGATCGTCACCCGCTCCGTTTCCGAGGGGAGCCTCAATAAGGATGTGGTGGCCCAGTTCAAGGCCCAGCCGAGAGCGATCCTGACCACCGGCATCATCCTCATTTTCCTTGCGCTGATCCCCAACACGCCCCATCTGGCCCTCTTTGCGGGCGGCGGCGCGCTCATCGGCGGCGGCTATCTTATTGAGCGCCGCATGAAAAGCGAGGCTGCGGCGGCCGCCGTGGCGGAGGAGCAAAAGCCTGCCGAGGAGACCGCACCGAGCGAAAGCGATTACTACAAGGACATCAACAATGTGTACTCTCTCCTAACGGTCGAACCGATCGAAATGGAGTTTGGATACAGCCTCATTCCGCTGGTGGACGAGAACCGCGGCGGCAAGCTGATCAATCGCATCGTCATTTTCCGCCGCCAGTACGCGCAGGATATGGGCTTCGTCATCCCGTCCATCCGCCTGCACGATGCGTCCTCTCTGGGGACAAATCAGTATGTGATCCGCATTCGCGGAGAGGAGGTCGCCCGCGGCGAGATCCTTGTGGACTATTACCTTGCGCTGGAGCCCAGCAATCCGCTGGGCGAGATCGACGGTATCGAGACGGTGGAGCCGGCTTACGGCATCCCCTCCCGCTGGATTTTGCCGGAAAACAAGGAAATGGCGGAGATCTACGGCTACAATGTCATCGACCCTCTGTCGGTGATGCTGACGCATCTCTCCGAAACCGTCAAGCGCTACGCTTACGAGCTGCTCAACCGCGCCGAGACCATGCAGCTGGTGGAGAACCTCAAGCACACCTCCCCCGAGCTGGTGGAGGAGGTGGTGCCCAATGTGGTCAGCTACGCCACGCTGGAAAAGGTGCTGCGAAACCTTCTGAAGGAGGGAGTCCCCATCCGGGATCTGGGCATCATCCTCGAAACGCTGGCCGACGCGCTGGGACAGAATCGAGACATCGACGCCGCCACCGAGCAGGTGCGCGGGGCGCTGGCCCGAACCATCACCCGCCGTTTCTGCGAGGACGGACAGCTTCGTGTCGTCACGCTGGACGCGGAGGTGGAGCGGAAGATCATCTCGTCCCTCACCCGCAGCGAGCAGGGTGTGTATCTGGCCCTTGGCTCAGACCTGATGCAGCAGATCATCACGCAGGTCGCGGACTACGTCCGTAAGTTCAACGAGCTTTCCCAGCCCCCCATTCTTCTGGTCAGTCAGGTCATCCGCGGCTATTTCAGCCGCATGATCACGCAGTTCTATCCCAATGTGTATGTGCTCTCCTTCAATGAGGTCACAAGCTCCGTGCAGATTCAGGCCATCGGCAACATTACGCAGGAGGCACCCGTGCGAAAGGCGGTGGGGACATGAGCACAGCGGCAGAGCTAAGCGACCTCGGCTTGGGAGAGGACATTCAGAGCCTCAGCACACAGGAGCTTTTGGAGCGTTATAAAAAAGACGGGGACGAGGCGCTCAAGTGGGCAATCGTCCTGCGTTACGAGGGACTGATCAAAAGTGTGGCACTGCAGGTCCGCAGTGTTTACAGCGGCTTTGCTCAAGTGGATGACATCGTCAACGAGGGCATTTTGACGCTGCTCAAGGCCATCGACCGCTTTGATCCTGATAAGGGCGTAAAGTTCGAGACATATATTTCCAAGCGTATCCGCGGCATGGTGGTTGATCTGGCGCGCAAGCAGGACTGGATCCCCCGCAATCTCCGCCAGCGCGCGAAGGAAATCGACAATACGGTGGTCGAGCTGTCCACCGATCTCGGGCGCTACCCAACGGATGACGAGGTCATTGAGCGCATGGGCGTGAGCAGGGAGCGGTATCAAAAGGATATGGCGAGCATCGCGCTGAGCGACCTGCTCTCGCTGGATATGCTCATGGATGTGCGGGAATCGGACGATTACCGCATCGAGGTGCCGTCGAGCGACGTGAGCACACAGCCGGAGGCCACGCTGGAGCGGCAGGAGCTGCAAAAAACGCTGGCGGACGGCATCGCCTCGCTGCAAAAAAACGAGCAGATCGTTCTCTCGCTCTACTATGAGAAGAATTTGCACATGAAGGAGATCGCACAGGTCATGAACCTCAGCGGCCCGCGCATCTCGCAGATCCACGCGCGCGCGATCCAAAAGCTGAAAAACCATATGGAGCAGTATTATCGGGGGGATATCCCCCCTGCCAATAGAAAGAAGGGGTGAGGAGTCATGTTCAAGGGCTTTTACAATTTGACGTCTGCTATGCTGACGCACCAGCAGAATCTGAATGTTATAGCGAACAATATGACAAATGTTTCCACAGCGGGCTACAAGCAGGACCGGTATACGGCCAGCACCTTTGACGAGGTGATGTACAGCCGCGTGGGCAACAAATACAACACCGGCGAGGAGATCGGCCGCCAGAGCTACATCCGGGCTGCCAGCGACATCTACACGGACTATACCCAGGGGACCATGGAGCCTACCGGACTGCCGTTGGACTTCGCCATCAACGGCGACGGCTTCTTTGCCGTGCGGCTTGCAGACGGAACCACCGGCTATACCCGGGAGGGAAATTTCTCCCTCGACGACGAGGGTTATCTCTGCCTGCCCGGCTTCGGACAGGTGCTCGACAGCCAAAACCGGCCCATTCAGCTTGGCACGGACAAGATCACCGGTGACGAGGCGGGCATCCTCTATTACGACGGCACGCCCTTGGCCCGACTGGGCATCTTCTCCTTTGCGGATCTGGAGGCGTTGGAGCGGAACGACCGCGGCCTGTTCACAGGCGGTCAGCCTGCGCTGATGGATACGCCCAAGGTGCTCAACGGCTATGTGGAGCGCTCCAACACGGATATTATCAAGCAAATGACGGAAATGATCACCTATCAGCGAGCGCTGCAAAGCGCCGCCCAGACCTCAAAGATGTACGATCAGCTGATGACCAAGGCCACCACGGACATCGGCAGGATGTAAGGGGGAGGGAGAAACAGGATGAACCAATCCTTTTTTATCGGCGCGGTTGGCGCGCACCAGCAGATGAAGAACCTGAATGTGCAGGGCAACAACATCGCCAATGTCAACACCTACGGCTTCAAGGCCGAGCGGGGGCGCTTCGCATCCCTGATGCATACGGACATCCGTGCCATCGGTGACCGGCAGCTCCCCGTGGGCACGGGGGCGGCCATGTGGATGACGGATACGGATTTCGCCTCCGGCGCCACGGCGCAGACGGGGCGGGTGCAGGACTACGCCATCTCGGGCGAGGGCTTTTTCGCGCTGGCCGATCTGAAGACAGGAGAGATATCCCTCACCCGCAACGGCGCGTTTCAGGTTTCCGAATTGCAGCGGCCCACGGAGGAAGTGGACGAGGACGGCCAGCCCATCATGGAGACGGTGCCGTACCTGTCGGACGGTCAGGGCCGTTTCGTGCTGAGCACCACCGGCGGCATGATCGAGGTCACAGACCGCAATGTACAGCAGCCTGTGGGCGTGTTCGACCACATCAGCTATAACGGCATGGAGCATGTGGAGGGCACACGCTTCCTCGCCGCGGAGAAAAACGGCGACCTTCGTCTGGGCACAGGCACCGCGATGAGCGGTATGCTGGAAATGTCCAATGTGGACTTGGCGGAGGAAATGACCAAGGTGATCGAGTCTCAACGGGCCTACGGCATGGCGCTTAAAATGGTGCAGACTTCAGATGAGATCGAGACCACCATCAATAATCTGAGAGGATGAACGGGAGGATAGCGAGCAATGAGGATCAAGAATTATAACGAACTGAACTCTCTGGAGCTGGACACGCTTCGGGAGGTTGGCAGCATCGGCACCGGCAACGCAGCCACAGCGCTCTCCGCTTTGATCGGGGAGGAGGTGCGCATCGAGCTGCCGGAGGTTCGCATCATGGAATATAACGAGGCCATCGAGTGGATCGGCGGCCCGGAGGAGATCACGGCCGGCGTGCTGGTGAAGATGAGCGGTCAGATCGACGGCATCATGCTCTCCGTGCAGCAGCTCGATTTTGTGAATCTTATTCTCAAGAGTATGCTTGGCAAAACGGTCGAGGACTATATGGGCCTGCACGAAATGGAGTGCTCCGCCCTCATCGAGGTTGGCAACATTATGATCTCCACCTTCATCAACGCCCTCAGCGGTCTGGCCGACATCAAGATCGACCTGACGGTCCCTGCCTTCACTGTGGATATGCAGGGCGCCATTATGGCGGTGCCGATGGCGGCCTACGGCGGTCAGTCGGACTACATCATGACCATCGGCGGCAACTTTGTCCACGATGGGAAGGCGGTACCCTGCCGGCTGCTGCTCTCCCCGGACATCCGCTCTTTGAATACGCTGCTGAGAAAGCTGGGTGTCAGCAGTGGAGACTAAACAGACCATCGGCATCGCGGATATGAAAATGGCCAAGGGCAGCGGAATGCTCGTCACCTACGCGCTTGGCTCCTGTATCGGTATCTGCCTGTACGATCCCTTGATCAAGCTGGCAGCAATGATCCACATTATGCTCCCGCTGAATATGGAGGCCGGCCGGCAGAACACCATGAAGTACGCTGACACCGGCATCCGTGAGACCCTCAAGCAGATGGAGGCCAAGGGCGCCTCCCGTGCCCGCATCGTGGCGAAGATCGCCGGCGGCGCAAAGATGTTCGAGGTCAATGGCGGCTCGCTCGGCAACATCGGCCAGCGGAACATCGAAAGCGTTCACTTGAACTTGAAAAAAGAGGGCATCCGTCTTTTGAAGGAGGATGTGGGCGGCTCGGTGGCCCGCACGCTGCTGTTTGACCCTTCAAACGGGATGGCCTGCGTCCGCTGCTACGGTAGACCCGAGCTGATTATTTGATAATTTGATTTTGAATGAAGGAAAGGAGACCCTGAATTATGTTGGAGGAAGATAAGCGCGGGATCTTGCTGGAATCCGGCACAAATGAGATCGAGGTCATGGAATTTACGATCTTCGACAGCCTTTACGGCATCAATGTGGCAAAGGTCAAGGAAATTCTGGTTTCTGAGCCGGTCAAGCCCATGCCCCATGCCCACCCGGCCGTGGAGGGTATTTTCAAGCCCCGTGATACGGTCATCACTGTGGTGGATCTGCCCAAATACCTCTTTGGGCAGTCCGGGGAGAAGGGGCCGAAGGACCTTTTCATCATCACCAGCTTCAATAAAATGAACATTGCCTTCCGTGTTCACACGGTGGTCGGCATCAGCCGCATCTCCTGGGGTGCCATTCAGAAGCCTGACAAGACCGTTTCCAGCGGCGACGAGGGCATCGCCACGGGCATTGCTCAGTGCGGCGACGATTTGGTCACGATTCTCGACTTTGAGAAGATCGTGGCGGAGATCGCCCCCGAGACATCCATTCAGATGTCCGAGATCGACCGTCTGGGTAAGCGGGAGCGCAACGAGTCGGTCATCGCCGTGGCGGAGGACTCTGTGCTCCTGAGCAAGATGATCGAGGAGGCCCTCCATAAGTCCGGCTATGTGAACACGAAGATGTTCCCCAACGGACAGGAGCTTTGGAACTATCTTTCTGGCCTGCGGGGGAGCGACGACCTGCGCAGCAAGGTGGCGCTGGTCATCACGGATATTGAGATGCCCCAGATGGACGGCCACCGCCTGACCAAGCTCATCAAGGACGATAAGGAGCTAAAGCAGCTGCCTGTCATCATCTTCTCGTCCCTCATCACCGAGGAAATGCGCCGCAAGGGCAAGGAGCTGGGCGCGGACGAGCAGATGAGCAAGCCGGAGATCGGCCATCTCGTGCAGGTGATCGACCATCTGCTCGGGCAGGGAAACGGATAAATACGGAACGGAGGGGAGTATGAGCAATAAATATATCGTGCGCCAGCCTATTAAGGATGCGCAGGGAAAAATTTGGGGCCATGAGATCCTCTACCACGGTGAGAATCAGGCCTTCACCGGCGACGTGGCCTCTCAGAACGAATACGCCGCCGCGGACACGATTTACAGCTTCCTGACACAGAACAGCACCAAGGCTCTGCGCGGGTCTCTGAATTTCATGACCTTCACCACGATTTTGCTGATGAAAAAGACACCCCGCCTGTTTGACCGCTCGGAGCTGGTCATCCAGATCGACGACAGCGTCATCATCCACCCACTTTCCATGCACTTCGTTAAGCAGTATGTGAAGGAGGGCTATCGGATCGCCGTCAATGAGTTCCAGTTCGCCCCCCGCTATCTGGCCCTGCTGGATACCATTGATTACATCAAGCTGAACATCAAGACTACGGCGGATACCGCCATGAAGAATACCATCGAAATTGGTCACAGCATGAATAAAAAGTGCATCATCACCAACATCGACAGCGAGGCGGACTATCAGAAAGCAATAGCGCTGGGCGCCGACGCGATGGAGGGAACCTTTGTGGCGGAGCGTCTGATGACGAAGGCCCATTCCGGCGCCTATCTCCAGAGCAACTTCTTCCGCTTGATGGTGGCTGTGACGCAGGACGAGCCGGACATCGACGAGATCGAGCGGCTGATCTCCATGGACGCCAGCTTGAGCTACGGTGTGCTGAAAATGGCCAACTCCGTCTATTTTGCCCTGCGCCACCGCGCCACGACGATCCATCAGGCCATCGTGACCCTTGGCCTCGGCCAGCTCAAGCAGTGGATCTACCTGCTCAGCGCCAGCAATGCGGGACAGGAGATCGACGCCAGCACAGAGGAATTTCTCAAGCTTTCCTTCATGCGGGCCAATTTCTGCAGCGAGCTGATGAACTATGCCAAGGATATGCCCATCTCCAAGTCCGAGGCGTATTTGATGGGTATGTTCTCCACGCTGAATCATCTGATCGATGCGCCGCTGGAGGAAATTTTAGAGGAAGTCCCCGTTTCCGACGAGATCAAGGCGGCGCTGCTGCGCAAGGAAGGCCGCTGCGGTCAGCTCTACGAGCTGGTGCTCAGCTACGAGGCGGGCAACTGGAACGAGATCACCCGTCTGGCGGAGGAGCTGGGGATCCCCAACCAGATCCTCACCAGCGTGTACTTCATCTGTATGGAGAATGTCAATGTGCTCTGGGAGCAGCTGACCAACGCTTACGGCGAACAGGACGCGTCTGCCCCCGCTCCCGCGGAGAATGGCGAAGCCAGCGAAGAGAGCAAATAACTGCATAAAAAGCAGAAAGCATGGCGTTTAATGCCATGCTTTCTGTGCAAAACGGGATCAAAGCGGGAACAGTTTGTGGCGGGGCTCCGCTAAAACCACCTTACACGCCCGCAGGATCTGCGCGGTGACGGCGGTGTTCATCCGTCCCTCATAAAGAGAGAGGCGCAGCGGCAGCTCATTTTTTGCCATGACGACATATTTGGCGGGAAGCTCCGTCAGGGCGAGGGCCTGCACATCCATCTTGCAGCGGTCGCAGCAGCACAGGCCGAAGAGCTCCATGTAGGTCTCGGCCTTGCGCTCCACAAGGATCTCCATGATGTTGGCGCAGATGACCTCCTCCTCGTCGGGCTTCTCAGCGGCGGGTTCCTCCGCGATAGGAGCGGAAGGCGTCTCTGCCACGGGCTCCGGCTGAGGGACTTCCTCGACCACCGGCACGGGGGGCATCTCCGCCACCGGCTCCGGCTGGGGGACTTCCTCAACCACCGGGGCGGGAGGCGTTTCCGCCACCGGCTCCGGCTGGGGGACTTCCTCGACCACGGGGGCGGGAGGCGTCTCCGCCACGGGCTCCGCTTCCGCAAGCTCCTCTAACGAGGACGCCAGAGCGTCCTTGATCTGGGAGGAAATGGCGTGGTCGCTGCTGAGAGAGGCGATGATCGGCGAGGTGGGCGGCACAGACTGAGGCGCGCTCTCTGCCGGCGCGGGCGCCGGGGCGGGAGCAGCCACTGTCGGTGTCGGCGGAACGGCAGCCTCCGCTGGTTGGGCAGCAGCCTCTTGCGCTGCCGGTTCCGCCGCCGGGTTGGCGCGGGTCCGGCTGAGCAGGTTCATTACATGGGCAGTTTTACTGGAATTGGACTCTTTGGATGCGGACATAAAAAATCTCCTTAACTGTCTTGAACAAGGCGCTGCGCCTTATGCTTGCTTGGGGCGGGGAAAGCGGTCGCCTGCCACGATGCTGACAATGTCTTGAAGATCGAGCGCGGGCTTGGAGGACGGACTGTATGTCAGTACACTCTGCCCGTGGGCCGGGGCCATGGCCACGCTGACGCCGCGGCGGATCTTGGTGGGGAAAACATGGCTGTCAAGCTGCTCGGCGATCTGCTCGGCAAGATCCAGAATGTCCCTTGAGAGGGTCAGACGGGGATTGAACTTGTTGAGCAGGATGCCGAGGACCTTCAGCTCCGCGTTGAACGAATTGCGCACGGTGTCGATCGTATCCTGAATTTGGGAAATGCCGACGAGACTGAGTACCTCCGCCTCCATCGGGATGATCAGGCCCGTCGAGGCGACATAGGCGTTGATGGTCAGCAGGTTGAGAGAGGGCGGCGTGTCAATGATGATGAAATCATAGCGGTCGCCCAGAAAGCTCAGCTGTCGGGCCAGCATAAACTCCCGCTGGGGCGCGGTAAATTCCACATCGGCGGTGGAGAGCATAATGTCCGACGGCAGCACGTCCCCGTATTCCGTGGGAACAATGGCCGACTCGATGGAGCATGCGCCCTTGAGCACATCATAAACGGTGTGGCCGCTGCCAATGTCAAGGCCCAGTGTAAAGCCGAGGTTGCCTTGGGGGTCAATGTCCACACCAAGCACGCGGGCGCCGCGCTGGCGCAGCCCGCAGACCAGAGCGGCGGCTACCGTGGTTTTTCCAACACCGCCCTTTTGATTTGTGACGGTAATGATCTGTGACAAAAAAATTCCTCCTCCGGCAAAAAATGAGAAAGTGACCTCTTATTTTTATTATACTATATGTCGATAAAAAAAGATAGAGGAATGAACATTTTTTCTGCGGAATTTGACGCCCCGACAGGTCTTGCCCGTCGGAAGAGCAATTACCTGTGAAAGGAGTAATCAATTATGGCATCTGTCAGCAGTGTGAGCAGCAGCTCCAGCAGCATTTACGGCAATAAGAATGTGATCAGCGGTCTTGCCAGCGGCATGGACACCGAGTCCATGATCGAAAACGCGGTATCCGGCTACAAGACCAAGATCTCCACGCTTCAGCAAAAGCGCACCAAGGTGGAGTGGCAGCAGGAGGTCTACCGCAGCATCATCGGCAAAATGTCGTCCTTTTCGGACAAATATACCTCCTATGCGTCCTCCACGAACCTGCTCTCCAGCAGCTTTTTCAATCAGGCCGTGAAGGTCACCGCTGCGGGCAAGTACGCCGATATGGTCAGCGCCAGCGGCAAGACCAGCAGCAGCGTGCAGATCCTCGGTGTCAAGCAGTTGGCGAGGGCGGCCACCTACACCGTCTCCGGCATCGGCGGCAAGACCGCGGACAAACCGGAATTTACCGGCAGCACGGTGGATCTGAGCGAGAAGAAGGAGCTGAGCAACGTCTCCGGCTCCCTGACCATCAAATACGGCGGCGACCGCTCCTACACCATCGACTTTGGCGAGCTGGACATTTACGAGAGCGCCGACAAGCTGGCCGATGCCATCCGAAGCAAGCTGGGCGAGCAGACCATGACCCTCAGCGACGGCACCTCCGTAAAGGTCAGCGAGAGGATCGACGTGAAGGTGAACGGCGAAGGCAACATCGAGTTTTCCGACAAGACCAGCGCCGGCAACGCCGTGACCATCAGCGGCACCACCGGCAAGCTCAAGGAGAATTTGGATGTCGATGGCGGGACGCTGAAAACCGCCGGTAAGACGCTCAGCAACAAGGACGCCACTCTGGGCGAATATCTCTCCGGCAAGGAGCTTACGCTGACCCTTGACGGTGTGACCAAGAAGATCACGCTGCCGGAGCCGGAGTATAAGACCGAAAACGGGACTTTGACTTTGAATGTGGCAGGCTATAAGGATAAACTTCAGGAGGCGATCAAGGGTGCTTTCGGCGCGGGCAAGGTCACGGTCACGGCGGAAAACCAGAATGGAAACAGCTTCGCCTTGAAGTTCTCCACCCAGGCCGGCTCCACGATGGCCGTCTCCGGCGACGCCGCCAAGGCGCTTGGCCTGGATAAGGCGACCACCTATGTCAACACCTCCAAGACCCTCGGCGAGCTGCTGGACGGTCAGAAATGGAACACCTTCAACCGCATTGAGTATGTGGGCGACGTCAAGAAAGTGAAGAACGAGGACGGCAGCGTCTATTACACTGACGCCAAGGGCAACCGCTTGAAGAAGGATGGCGAAAAGTACTACCGGGTGGATGGGAAAGACGAGTATCTGTACGAGTTCAAGATCAACGACACGGTCGTGGGCGAGTTCAGCAAGAATACCGCCCTGGAGACCGTGCTGACCTCCATCAACGGCAACGCCGACGCGGGCGTGACGGTGAATTACTCCAAGACCACCAATCAGTTCCAGTTCACCGCCAGGGAAACCGGCGCGGCCAGCCGGATCGAGATGGGCGACGGTCTTGCCAAGACCCTGTTCGGAGACACCAAGGCCACCGGCGCCAGCTACACCGCCGGTGAGGACGCCATCTTCTCCATGAAGGTCAACGAAAGACTGCTGGACGGCGTAAAGCGCAGCAGCAATACCTTTGATGTGGACGGCATGAGCGTCAGCCTGAAGGGCACCTTCGGGACGTACAAAGCGGACGGCACGATCGACCAGACGGCCGCGGAGGCCGACGCCGTCAGCTTTACCGCCAGCTCCGACGCGGACAAGATCATAGACGCCATCAAGTCCATGGTGGAGGACTACAACGCCATGGTCACGGAGATCAAGAACGCCTATTCCACCCTGCCTCAGCAGAAGTCCAACGGCAAGTACTACGAGCCGCTGACCGAGGAGGACAAGGCGGATATGTCCGAGAGCAGCATCAAGGCCTACGAGGAAAAGGCCAAGCAGGGCCTCCTGTTCGCGGATCGGGATCTCTCGTCCCTTTACAGCCAGCTCACCAGCGCCATTTCCATGAGCGGAAAGGACGGCGCGGACCTCAAGGCCATCGGCATTACCAGCAATTACAGCAACGGCCTGACCACCCTGAGCCTGAACGAGGAAAAGCTCCGCGCCGCGCTGGAGACCGATGCGGACAAGGTGCGGGATGTGTTCTCCAAGAGCATGGACAGCGGCGCGTCCTCCAACGGACTGATGCAGGCACTCAAGAGCCCGCTGGATATGTACAGCAAGGTGCAGGGCACCAAGGGTATTTTGGTGCAGAAGGCCGGTTCGACCTTAGCGCCCAGCACGCTTTACAAAAATACTTTGCAAAATAAGCTGGATGATATTGACACACAGATCGAAAAGTGGCAGGATAAGATGGCGGATCAGGTCGACCGCTATACCTCTAAGTTCACGGCGCTGGAAAAGCTGATCGCGCAGATGAACTCTCAGAGTTCTGCCCTTGCCAGCTTCTTAGGCACCAATGGCTAAAAGGCGGTGACGGAAAACAATGGATATGCGCGGCTTTCAGCAGTATAAGGAGCAAAGCATCAACACCATGACCCAAGGGGAGCTGCTGCTGCTGCTTTACGATGAGCTTGTCAAGCGTCTCACGCAGGCGGAGCTGGCGCTGAATAAGGAGAATTACGAGCTTTTTGAAGCCTCCGTTCAGCGCGGGATCGACATTACGCAGTACCTCAGCGACACCCTGGACCCGCAATACGAGATCAGCCACGAGCTTGACCGGCTCTATGAGTACATGATCTACGAGCTTGGCCGGGCGAAGATCGGACGGCATTTGGAGCCGCTGACCCATGTGAAGAGCATGGCCGGCGAGCTGCGGGAATCTTTCCGTGAGGCGCAGAAGACCAGCGGCGCGGGAAAGCAGGCGTCCGAATGACCGGGGCGCAGCTTTTGGATGCGCAGGTGCAGGAAAAACGGCGCTACGCGCTGCTCAGCGAGCTGTTTGACCTCACAAAGCAGTTAGCCGAGGCTGTGGATCGGAGCGACGAGATCACGATACAAATGCTGCTCTCCATGCGGGAGGGCCCGCTGGCCCAAATGCGTCAGGTGGAGGAAAACCTGACCCGGCAGCGGATGTCTCTCACGGAGGAGGATGGCCGGCGGCTGGGAGAGCTGCTCTCCGGTGCTCCAGCCCGGCAGGCGGAGGAAAACGCCCTGAGCGAGCAGGTGGGAACGAACCGCCGCTTACTCGGCCAGCTTGTGGAATTGGACAAGCGCGTCAACAAAAGAGTGACGCGCGAGAAGTCGGTTTATCAATAGGGAACATGGGTGCGCCTCCTTGTGGAGCGCACCCATGCAAAGCCTTTTATTTTTCCGTCGGCGGCGAGATCACCCATAGGGGTGCGCCGTTGTTCCGACTGGCGGACAGCTCGTCAAGGATGAGCTGAGGGTCCCATTCCATGAGACTGCGCTCATCGCTGACGGGGTCGGCGACGAGGAGCTTGCCCGTCAGCGTAACGCCTCGGAGCACGATGAAGTGCCCGCCGCCGGTGAAGTGTCCGGGACCGACAAGCGCTACGAGCATATCGCCCGTGAGCAGCGCGTCATAGACTGCATCGACCGTCAGCTCACCGATCGCCTTGGACTCGAGGCCGTAAGCGCGCGCGATGCCGTTGACGATGGAGAGATACGAGCCGCGCCCCTTGGCGCAGTAGCCCTGCTTGGCGGCGAGGGCCGCCATCTCGGAGGGGGCGACGGGCTCGCCGCACAGGCTGGAGACGACCATTGCCATGGCAGTCGGCCCGCAGCCGTAGCGGCCGATGGTGTCGCTGCCGTAGGGCTTATCCGCCCATTCGGGGTCGCTTTGGTTGAAGTAAACGAGCGGGATCGTGCCGCCGGTGAGGATCTCCTCGCCGTTGACCGACCGGAGCTCTGTGAGCGAGGGGTCGATGAGCATATCGCTGTCAGAGAGCATCGGCTCGTCGGCTGTCTGCTTGTCTGCGTCGGAAAGCTCCTCCGCCTTGGCGGTCAGTGCCGACCATTGCTCGGCGGTGCGGTCAAACCAGTCCGCGGCCGCCCTTGCCCCGCTGCGAAGCGGGGCTGTGACACGAGCGAACAGCTCGGGCGCGAGAAAATAGCTGGCAGTGAGCTCGGCACCGCCGATGCAAAGAACTGCGAGCATGGAAAGCAGAAAAACCATGCGCCCCCTATGAGTGGAGATTTTTTGCTTTTTCACCGTTTCACCTCTTGTAAAAACGCAGAAATGAGATATGATTATTATAGCATATCCTGTCGGCATTGCAAGCGGTGAGAAAGTGAGAGGAACAGGAACGCAGCCTATGCCCACGATCACATTGGAAAATGTATCAAAATACTACAAAAACAGCCGGCGCAGCGGCGCCGGAAATCGTTATGAGGTCGGTGTTGAGAATGTAAATCTCACCATCGGGCAGGGCGAGTTCGTTTTCATCACCGGCAGCAGCGGAGCGGGGAAGAGCACCCTGCTCGACCTGATATCGGGGCGGCTCAAGCCCGACCGCGGCAGAGTTCTGCTCGACGGCGTAAACGCGGCACGTATTTTACCGTGGCGCCGCGAGCGTGTCGCGCTGCTGTTCGGAAATGTGGTGCAGGAGCATACGCTGATCCGAAAAATGACGGTGGAGGAAAACCTGATAAGGGCGGCCCGCGTGGGACGAAGACGCCTTGAGAGCGAGAAAGAGATGAAGGAGCGCCTTAAAAAGGTGCTTGGTCTCGTGGGACTTTCCGGCATGGAAAAGCGCTATCCCGTGGAAATGTCCGTCGGGGAATGCCGCTGTGTTGAGCTGGCGCGGGCGCTGATCAACAGCCCACCGATCCTTGTGCTCGATGAGATTACCGCCAATCTGGATGATGACAGTATATGGGACATTTTTCACCTGCTTACCGAGATCAATCGGAGGGGGACCACCGTTATCATGGCAACACATGCGAGCCGATATGTCAACATCATGCGCCGCCGCGTTGTGACGCTCGTGGATGGGCAGATTCTCGGTGACGTGCAGAAGGGAAAGTACGGCGATGTGATATAGAAAAAACACATCGCCGATAAAGATAGATAGAAAATCCATTCATTACATACCACAAGGAGAGAAGTTCGAGATGAAAGACATGAAGATCAAGAAAAGACTGATCGGAGGTTTCCTGCTGGTCATCGGCATTTCTGCGGCGATCATCATTGCGGCGCTGCTGCAAATGAATTCCCAGAGAGAAGCTTACAATGACATCCTGAAGTATCAGGTCGGCGCAAATGACCTCCTCACGGAAATCCGTTTGGATGCCAACATTGCTGCACGAAACGTCCGCGACATGGCGCTGAAGCCCGGCGACCGCAGCAATGCCGAGCTGGAGACTCGTATCAACGAGGTCCTTTCAGATATGGATGCCAATATCAAGGCGCTGGAGGAGATCTATCCGCTGGATGAGGCCAAGCTGCAGGACTATATCACCTCCGTCAACAAGTGGGGCAAGGAGCTGCCCGCCATTCTTGACGCCATCAACCGCGGCGACGGTGAGACTGCGACAAACCTGATCAAGAATAGCTGCACCCCCCAGCTCAATGAGATGGCGACCAAGGCAAAAGAGATCGACAATCTGTTGACGCAGGCGCAGAACGACGCGGTGGACGCTCAGAAGCGCAGCAGCCTGATTTCCATCGGCGTCATCATCGCAGTGATGGTCGTGGCGACCTTCCTCGTTCTGGGCACCGCCTTCAAGCTGGTCAAGGGCATCATGGAGCCGACCGAGGAGGTCCGCAAGGCGCTCATGGGCTTCAGCGAGGGTAATTTGGATATTCCCGTGGATTACGAGAGCAAGAACGAGCTGGGCGACATGTGCAACGCGCTGCGCAGCAGCCAGGATACGCTGTCCACCGTGATTGAGGATATCTGCTACCTGCTGGGCGAGATGGCCGTCGGCAACTTCGATGTCCGCAGCCGTGCTACCGATAAGTATGTGGGCGCTTTGGGTGTCGTGCTGGAGTCTATCCGCAAGATCAACCACAACCTGAGTGACACGCTGGCTCAGATCGATATGAGCGCCGAGCAGGTGTCCTCCGGCTCCGAGCAGGTGTCCACCGGCGCACAGGCGTTGGCACAGGGCGCCACCGAGCAGGCGAGCGCCGTGGAGGAGCTGTCCGCTACCATCACCGAGATCTCCAACAACGCCAAGAAGAATGCCGAGAGTACTGAGCTGGCCATGCGCCATTCTCTGGAGGCTGGCGGTCTGGTCAACGAGAGCTCTAAGTACATGGAGGAAATGGTGGAGGCCATGGGCAACATTTCCCAGTCCTCTCAGGAGATCGGCCGCATCATTTCCACCATCGAGAACATCGCCTTCCAGACCAACATTCTGGCGCTGAACGCCGCCGTCGAGGCCGCTCGCGCCGGCAGCGCCGGCAAGGGCTTTGCCGTGGTCGCTGACGAGGTCCGTAACCTGGCTACCAAGTCCGATCAGGCCGCCAAGGCTACCAAGGAGCTGATCGACCACTCCATCGAGTCCGTTCAGGGCGGTAACGAGATCGTTAAGAAGGTCTCTGACGCTCTGTCCAGGACCGTTGACGCAGCCGGCCTTGCTATGAACTCTCTGAAGGAGATCACAAAGGCTGTTGAGGCCGAGGCCGAGTCCATCGCGCAGGTGACCGAGGGCATCGACCAGATCTCCTCCGTCGTCCAGACCAACTCCGCCACCAGCGAGGAGTCTGCCGCCGCCAGCGAGGAGCTGTCCAGCCAGGCGTCCCTGATGAAGGAGCTGATGGCGAAGTTCAAGCTCCGCAGCGACAAGGGCTACGGCACCACGAGCTCTCATGCCGATGCTCCCGCCGATGCTTCGACCGAGAGCTATGCTGCGGACAGCGCTTCGGCGCACCGCGCTGCTGCCAATTCGTTCAGCAAGTATTAAGGTCGTGGAGGGGCGCAATCGACCGCCCCAACCCAAAGGGGATCTCAGGGCATGGCGCTTTCCGCTCTGCGGCGGAGCGCTATGCCCCCCTGCGATATAGCAATGGGCTGTCTGAAACTGGTAAATTTTTCTTTTTGCGTGCCAGAGGGCGGCTGAATATCCGCCCTCCGGCACGCTTTTTTTAGGCTTCGCGGAGAGTGGAGCGATACAGGCGGTAAGCCGCTTGGGAGAGCAGCGGGTTTGGAGGGATAGAACATGGCGAAAAAATGGAAGGTAGGAGAGCTGATCAAGAACCTGATCACGGAGGAAGGCTCTGCTCCGCGGGGCGAAGCGGATGCTCCAGGGGAAGCGGATCCTGCGCCCTCGCCCGCCGTCGCGGAGGAGAAGCCCGCGCCGGAGCTGACGGAAACGCAGTACCTTGAGATGCATGGCTCGCTGCTGGAGCTTTGGAAGGAGTTCAGCGACGGTGAGTTGACGCCGCCGCGTGTGCGGCTGCTGGACGAGGAAAAGACAGAGATGCTTCATCTGACAGGAAAGAAGCTGGAGTTTGAGCGAGTCCGCCTTACCGCGCAGCTTGAGAAGGACGCGAAGAAGCGGCTCGAGGAGCTTCGCCGCGCACGGGAGGGCGAGAACGGAGAGAGACCGCTCGACGCGGTCTGCCATGTCTACGTGTCCAAGGATAAGCTCGTGGCATGGTGCTTTGCCTTTCCGCCCTATGCGGGCGGCGAGGAGATGGGCAGCACGATGCTTGCCTGTGCGCTGGAGAAAGCGGGCGTCAAGACGGGGATCGATCCACAGAGCATGGTGGAGATTTTTCGGCAGGTGCATTATCTGCGCTTGATCCCCGTGGCATTCGGCCAGCCGGAGACCGAGGGCAAGGACGGCTATGTGACCGAGAAGTATCCGCGCGAGCTGTCGCGCGAGGTCGTGATCGACGAGCACGGCGTCGCGGACTATCGGGCGATGAACTATGTGCAGCTCATCAAGAAGGACGATGTGATCTGTGAGATCACGCCGCCTGTCAAGGGAACGCCGGGAATGCGGCTGGATGGAAAGCCCATCATGCCGCGCGCCGTGCAGGCGGCAAAGGCGCCGTGCGGTCTGAACACCACGCTGACGGAGGATGGCCTCCAGCTCATCGCCACGATGGACGGACACCTTGAGTATTCCAACGGTGCGTTTCATGTGCGGCCGGTGCTGGAGATCCGCGGCGATGTGGACTACTCCACGGGAAATATAGATTTCATCGGCGACGTGCAGATCACCGGCGATGTGCGCGAGAACTTCTCCGTGCGCGCGACCGGCTCGATCACCGTGGACGGGATCGTGGAGGCGGCGAGCGTGGAATCGGGCGGCGATATGATCATCACGCGCGGCGTGGTGGGCGACAATCGCGCCGTGCTCAAGTGCGGCGGCGTTTTCCGCGTAAAATATTTGGAGAATAGCCGGGTCTATGCCGGCGGCAGCGTCTATGCCGACTGCATTATGACCTCGGAGGTATATAGCGACCAATCCATTGAGGTCGTTGAGGGGCGAGGGAGCATCATCGGCGGAACGCTTACAGCCGGAGAGCTGATTCGCGCCAATATGATCGGCGCACAGTCCGGCCGCAAGACGGAGCTGACGCTCGGCGTTCTGCCCTACACGGAAAATGAGCGTGAAATGCTCCGCAAGAGCGTCAACGAGATAGAACAGGAGATCGAGACGATCGAGGGAGAGCGCAGGCACATGGAGGTAATGGGAGACAAGGCAAAGGCGGAGGAGAGGCGTGCGCGTCTGCCGCTGCTGCAGCTCAAAGCGAGCCGCCTTGCGAAAAAGGCCGAGGAGCTGAAGGCGCAGGAGGTCGATCCGGCGAAATGCCGGCTTGAATGTGCCACGGTATATCCCGTGACAGTTGTGCAGCTCGGCTCTCTCAAGTGGGTCGCGGAGCAGATCCACAGACAGTGCAAGGTCATATACGACGCACAGAGCGGAACGCTGCGGGAGCTTTCCTGAGAGAATAAGCGGAAAGAGGGGAATGCGTTTGGAGAAGGAATATCCGATGGACTGGGTAGAGCAAATGGCGGAGTCGCTGGTCTATGAGATCGTGGAGCAGATGTCCGGCATCGTTCTGCGGCGGAGCGAGCCGTGGGAGCGGCTGAGCGAGGGCATGGAGATCGACATGATCACAGGGCATGTTTCCGGTGACTTTCAGATCGAGCTGCATTTCTTCGCACAGCGGGCGCTGTTCATGCGCCTGACGAAGAACATGGTGGGCTACGAGCCGGACGAGGAGGAGGCGCAGGAGTACGCCATGGAGTTTTTCAATATCCTTTGCGGCCGCTTCATTTCTGAGCTGTATAAGGCGTCCAAGACCTCGGCGCGCTTTTTCCCCACGGAGTACGACCGCACACCGGATCGCGGGATGCCGGGGCAGAATGCGGAGGACAAAACGGTTTATCTGATCAGTGAACAACAGGAGCTGGCGGCGTTTTCATGGACGGCGGCACCGGTGGATACGATTTTGAGGAGGAATACGGATGGCTAAGCGTATTATGGTGGTGGATGATTCCCGCGTGGTTCGCGCGGAGATGGAGAAAATGCTGGAAGGCAGCGATATGGAGATCTGCCAGTTCTGCCGCAGCGGCGAGGAAGCTCTTGAAAAATTCGAGGAGGCCAAGCCGGACCTTGTCACGATGGACATTGTGATGCCGGGAATGGATGGCATGGAGACCTGCGAAAAGCTCCGCCAGCGCTATCCCGAGGCGAATGTGTTCATGGTTTCCTCCATGGCCTACGACGATATGATCGACAGGGCGGTGGAGCTGGGCGCAAAGGGCTTTTTGTTCAAGCCCTTTACCAAGGATGCACTGCTTGAGGGGCTTCAGGGAGCCTTTAAGGCCATTGAGAGCAGAAGAGAGAAAGAGTAAAGAGGAGCGAGGATCGCATGAGTGAATACAAAGCACAGGAAAACGATCTGATTTATGCGCTTGACATTGGCACTCGCAGCGTGATCGGTATGGTCGGACAGACCGACGGTGACCGCTTCAAGGTACTCGACGTGGAGGTGGCGGAGCACAAAAAGCGCGCCATGATAGACGGTCAGATCGATAATATCCGCCAAGTAGCGGGGTTGGTGCGGCAGGTGACGCAGCGGCTGGAGGAGCGGCTCAATGTTTCTCTGGAGCGCGTGTGCGTTGCGGCGGCGGGACGCGCGCTGCAAACGAAAGCGGGCACCTTTTCACTTTCCCTGCCGGAGAATAACGTGATCACGGTCGAGCAGGTCAGCCAGCTCGAAACGGGAGCGGTGTCGGCGGCGGAGGAGACGCTGCAGACGGAGGGCGATGAGCGCCGTCGGCTTTTTCTGGTGGGCTACACGGTCACGCAGTACCGTCTTGACCATTACCCCATGGTGACCTTGCTCGATCACAGCGGCGTCGAGGTTGAGGCTGATGTGGTGGCGACCTTTTTGCCCGGTGAGGTGGTCGAGAGCCTGTATACCGTGATGCGCACGGCGGGGCTTCAGGTTTCCAGCATGACGCTGGAGCCCATTGCGGCGATGAATGCCGCCATTCCGGCGGAGCTGCGGCTTTTGAACCTCGCGCTGGTGGACATCGGCGCAGGAACCACGGATATTGCCGTCTGCCGCGACGGCAGCATTACAGGCTATACCATGGCAACGATCGCGGGCGACGAGATCACCGAGGCGCTGATGCGCGCCTTTCTGATTGACTTCCAGACAGCGGAGGAGGTCAAGCGCGCGCTGAGTGAGGGCGAGTCCGTTCGCTACACCGACATCATGGGACTGGAAAATGAGGTCTCCTATGAATCGGTGATGGCGGCGATCGACGAGCCGATGGATAAACTGGCCACGGCCATTGCCGAGCAGGTGCTCGAGACCAACGGCGCGGCGCCCTCGGCGCTGTTTCTTGCCGGCGGCGGCAGTAAGCTGAGCGGGCTGAAAGGAAAGGTGTCTGAGAAGCTGAATATGGACGAAAAGCGGGTGGCCATCGCGGGCAACAACTTTGCCAAGAGCGTCTATGCCGACAGCATCAAGTTAGACGACCCTGAGTACGCCACGCCGCTGGGCATCGCGGTCTCAGCGGGGCTGGGGCTGCTGAATGACAGCTATGTCGTCCTGCTCAACGGGAAACCCGCGAAGCTGTTCCGCAGCGGCGTGCTGACGCTGCGCGACATTCTGCTGATGAACGGCTACACCTATTCCGACATACTCGGCAGGAACGGGAAGAGCCTTGTTGTCACGCTGAACGGGCAGCGCATCATTCTGCGCGGCGAGCCGTCTGTGCCCGCAGCGCTGACCGTGAACGAGCGGGAGGCGGCGCTGAGTGCCGTCGTTCATGCGGGAGACAGCGTGAGCTTTGTCCCTGCCCGCGGCGGCGCGGACGCGCAGCGGACGCTCGGAGAGCTGCTGCCCGAATTTACCGGCCGTGTGCTTGTGAACAATCAGGACGCGTCGCCGGATACCGTCCTTCACAGCGGAGATGTGATCCTCACGCTCGAGCGCGCGGCGGAGAGCCGCGCAGATGACCAGGATGCGGTGGGGATGACGCCGGGCTTCACGGACGACCAAGACGCGGAGAGGATGATGCCGAGCAGTGGGGCGATCGAGGTGGAGCTCAACGGCGAGCCGCTGTCCCTGCCCGGCAAGGGCAATGGTCTGCCCTATTACATGATGGACCTGCTGCAATTTTCCGGTCTGGATCTGGAGCATCTGGACGGGCCGGTGCGCTTGGAGGTCAACGGAGAGGAGTGTGGGTTCCGCTATGTTATCAAGCCGCGGGACCGCGTGACGATCTGCTATGCGTAAGAAGAAAGAGCGCAAACAGAAAAGCGCACCCGTAAAGGGGAAAAAGAAAATTATCATCATCGCGGCGGTCCTTCTGGTGGCGGTCGCGGCGCTGATCGCCTTCAAGCTGCTGGGCGGCAAGGGCGAAGAAGGTGAAAAAAAGGAAGAGATCATCGAGCCGGAGGTCATCGAGGCCCCCATGCTCTACGAGCTGGGCGACTTGAAGCTCCCGGCGCTGCCGGTGCTGAACGCGGACATCGTCGTGACGAAGGAGGAGGTCCCCGGCCTGGTCCCGGCGGAGGAAGAACAGCCCGTGGTGCTGGAGACCGCCGACCAGGAGAAGCCGGACGAGGGATCGGACGAAAAATCGGATGAAGAACCGGAGGAAAAGCCGGAGCCGGTGATCCCCGTGGCGAACGCCTTCCATTACGAGGGCCTGCGGAGCGCGGCCTCCGTCGCCTCAGCGTACACCACGTTGCTGACCGACTCGGCGGTGGGCTTTTACCCCGTGGACAGCACGTTGCAGCCCGCGAAGCTGCCGGAATTCGACACCGACGCGGGCAGCGTCCAGCTGGTGATGAAGGCGGAGGAGGACGGCTTCTTCTACTCCTTCCGCGTGGAATGGTCGGAGGACGGCGTGACCCTCATCCCCGAAAAGGTGGAGGGCTCTCTGCCCGAGCCGCCGCAGCCGGTGGAAATGACCCTCTCCGATGCCACCAGCTATATGCGCTACCGCATCCCCAGCCTGCTGGGCGTCAGCGCGGACGATGTCCAGAACTACCGCATCTACGTGGAGGACGGCAAGGTCATCATCAACGGCACGCCCTGTCTCCGCTTCAAGATCTGCCGCGAGAACCCGCAGACCGGCGGCAACGAGAACAGCGGCGACTACTACCTCTCCTCCGACCGGCGGCACATCTACCGGCTGGACGTGGAGACCAACGCGGTGGAGGAAGTCGATCTCTCCGCGCCCTGAACCGGCGTGAGCCGCAGGGCGTCGGGACGGCCTGAGAGTCGAAGCGCGGCCCCGGAGCCCGCCCACTGAGAGAGCAGCGGGGCCAGCAGGCCCTCCAAAACCGCCACCGACGAGCGGACGGACAGCCCCCCGGCCTCCGGGGTCAGGGCGGCGACGGTGTCCGGGTCGGCATCGGCTATGACCACGCCGTATTCCCGCCCAAGGGCGCGGAGCTGCTTGCGGGTGATGTCCCGCCGGGCCGCGAGCGTGAGGGGCTGAAAGCCGATCAGCCCCGTGAAGCGCCCCGCGATCTCTGACAAGACCCCCTGCCGCACCATGGCGCGGCGGGCCGATTCGTTTTCCTGATACAGCCGCTCCGCCAGCGTGGCCGGGGCGGCTGTTTCCTGTTTTGGGCCGTCTGTGGAAAAGCCCACGCTCCGCCCGCCATGGTCGGAGAGGTCGGCGTTGGTGGTAAAGATGAACACGCACTGACGGAAATCCAACTCCCGCTGGCCGTCCTCGGCGGGGCGGCGGGCGGTGACGCGCCCCTCGTCCAAAACCGAGAGAAACATCTTCAAAATCTCCGGGTGGGCCTTATCCAATTCGTCAAAGAGGAACACCGTCCGGGGGTTTTCCCGCACCGCCTCGAAAATGGGCGGGTCGTCGTAGCCCACATACCCCGGCGGCGCGCCGATGAGCCGATGGACGGAATGGGGCTGTGTAAAGGTGTTCAGCTCCGTCCAGACCGTTTGATAGCGCGGCGCGCCGCACCGCTCCAGCGCCGGGGCCACGGCTTTCGCCAGCTCCGACTTCCCAACGCCGGTGGGCCCGTAGAGAATGAGGGACAGGGGCCGCGCGGGGGCACTTTTGCCGACGTGGGCGCAGAGACGGAACGCTGCCGCCTCCACCGCACGCTCCTGCCCCAGGACCCGCGCCCCCAATTCCCGGACAAGGCGGGGGAACAGCGCCCCCATTTGCTGCGGAGCGGGAGCCGGTTCCGGCCTTGGGGCCGCTTTTGGGGCGGGGGATGGCTCCAACGCCGGGAACACCGCCGCGGACACCTCCCGCGCGGGATGGAGCGTTCGCAGGCGGGCGGACAACAGCTCGTAGGTATCGAACCGCCACGCGCTGCGGGCAAAGAGCGCGCGGAGCACACCGTCCCCGCCTGTGTAGCGCACGGCGGGCCGCCAGTAGAGAAGATAGGCCCCGTCCTCGCGGCGGGCAAAGCCGAGCGCCGCGTATCGGGGCGTACAGCCCGTCGGCAGCTCGCAGGGCGAAAACTCGTAGCTGCGGCCCGACTGACCGCAGAGGTCCACGCGGCGGCGAAGCGCCTCGTAAAAGGCAGGCTCCGCCCCGCAGAATTGCGAAAATTTCGTTTCCATCGCGCACCCCCTATGGCTAAGCATACCCGCCATGGAGCGGCTTTAGAAAAAATTTTTGGGAAAAATCGGAAAAGCGGTTAATTTCCCGCAAATCAGACCGATATAACAAGTGTAAGGCAAATCACCCGGGGCAAAGCGGTCGGCCGACGCGGCGCTGCGGGGGAGAAAACCGAAACAGACGGGCAAAAGGAATTGCCCGGCAAAATGAAAAAAAGGAGTTTTTTATCATGCGTATTCAGCACAACATTATGGCGATGAACGCCTACCGTAACTACAACAACAACACCACCGCGCTGAGCAAGAACCTCGAGAAGCTCTCCTCCGGCTACAAGATCAACCGCGCAGGCGACGACGCCGCGGGCCTCGCCATTTCCGAGAAGATGCGCGCGCAGATCACCGGCCTGAAGGCCGCCACCAAGAACGTCAAGGACGGTGTCTCTCTCGTCAAGACCGCTGAGGGCGCTCTGCAGGAGGTCCACGACATGCTCAACCGCATGGACTACCTCGCCACTCAGTCTGCCAACGGCACCTACGATGACGCCGTGGACCGCCTGAACCTCCAGAAGGAAGTCAAGGCTCTCCAGAGCGAGATCGACCGCATCGCCGACAGCTCCAACTTCAACGGCACCAAGCTGCTCGACGGCTCCCTCGGCGGCTGGAAGGGCGCTAACATCGGCGCAGAGGCAGGCGTATATAATGCGAATCCGATCACCGTGACCGGCGGCGCCTTGAAGAAGGACGACTCTATCACGCTCACCTATAAGACGGATGGTACTGTAGCTTTAACGAAGGCCGGCAAGCTCGGCGGCGTTGCTATTGAGGAGAACAAGTGGACTGAGGCTGATAACGGTATCAAGGTTGAGATTATTAAGCCGAAGGATGCCGACGGCAATGATGACACAAAGGGAACCTTCACTGTTAAGATCACTGTAACTAAGCCGGATGTTGCCAAGGCTGCGGTTGCCGAAGCGATCGGCGACGGCCTGACCATGACTTTCGAAACACTGGCCAAGCCGGCAGACGCTAAGGAAGCCGTTTTCACGGCTACCGGCGAGGGCGGCGGTCTGGAGCTGCAGATCGGCGACACCGCTGACAAGTTCAACAAGCTGAAGGTCAACGTGGGCGATATGCACGCCAAGGGTCTGGGGATCGACAAGGTGGACATCTCCAGCCAGACCGGCGCTGCTGGCGCCATCCAGTCCATCAAGGATGCCATCAACAAGGTCTCCGGCACCCGCGGCGACCTCGGCGCTCTCCAGAATCGTCTCGAGCACACCCAGAACAACCTCAGCGTCATGACCGAGAACATTCAGGACGCCGAGTCCACCATCCGCGACACCGACGTTGCCGACGAGATGATGGCCTACACCAAGAACAACATCCTGATCCAGTCCGCGCAGGCGATGCTCGCGCAGGCGAATCAGGTGCCTCAGGGCGTGCTGCAGCTGCTGCAGTAATTCGCCGAGCAGGCAAAAGCGATTTTGTTCTCACCTCGGACGACCGACGCCATACGGTGCGTCTGAGCTACCCAAAAGCGGAAGGAGCGCGCAAGCGCTCCTTCCGCTTTTTTATATTCAGGGCGTCAGCCGTTGAGCGTCAGCCCTGCTTTTTCCATCGCGGCGACCAGTGCGGGGATCAGGACCAGCTGCGCGGCGATGCCGGGCAGGGCGGCGGTGACCGCGCCTGCAAGGAAGAGCGACAGGCTGAACTCGGTGCCGCGCAGCCCCGCGAGAAGAAACTGCACGCCGCCCCACACGAGGCGTCCGACGATCATGGCGGCGACCAGCGCGGCGATGATGCACCATCCCTTTTTCGGGAGCGCGCGGTATAAGATGCCTGTCATTGCGCCGTATGCCGCCATTTCAAACGCCATCGCCACGGCGGAGTAGGCAGTTGGCATCCCGAACAGGAGTGAGCGCAGGAGCGGCGAGAGGAAGCCGACCGCCGCGCCCCACGGCCAGCCGCAGACGAAGCCGCACAGCAGCGCGGGGATGTGCATGGGGCAGAGCATGGAGCCGATTTTCGGGATCTGGCCGGTGAGGAAGGGCAGGACCAGCGCGATGGCGAGGTAGAGCGCGGCATAGGTGAGCCGACGGAGACGGAGCGGGGAGAGCCGCCGATGCGCGGATATAGCGCTCATTGCGGCCGCTCCAGCTGCTCGAGAAGGCGGCGGATGTGCGCCATGGCGTCGTCGATGATGTCGGAGGATCTCTGCTTCACGCCCGCCACATAGGTGCTGCAAAGGTTCATGGGGATGAGCACGCGGTAGGCGTCGCTGGAAGCGACGGCGTTTGCCATGGCGGGCGAGATCTCGCCCATCAGCGCGTCCGCGATGGCGATGCCGATGGGGCCGACGATGATCTGCGCGCGGCGGCAGGCGACGAGGACGGGGTTCTCACCCGTTGCCGTATGGTCCGCGCCCGCGCGGCGCATGGCCTCGGACGCAGTGCTGTTGGTGCCGACGGCCATGATCTCCACCTGCGGGAAGGTCTTTTTGAGGCTTTCGATGAGGCTTTTTCCGAGCTTTCCGCCCTGCCCGTCAATCACAAGGATCGTCATAAGTGTACTTCCTTTCTATCCGACAAAAATAAATGTTCCGATCAGCGCGCTTCCGGCTTCTTCCTCCGTCAGGGCGCGAAGCGCCTCGTCTGCGTCGATGTCGCGCAGAAGCGACGGGTACATCGCCTTGGCGAGCAGGACCTCCGCCGCGGTGCGCCGCGCCTGCGTGGCAAGCAGCTCCTGCGAGAGCAGGATGACGCGCCCGCTTTTCACAGCTTCCAGCTCCGCCCAGCCCTCCCGCGCGGCCAGTGCGTCGCGCGCGGCCTTCGCGCCGGAGGCGGATACCACACCGCTGCCCAGCAGGGAGGGAGGCACGAGCTTGACGACGGCGTCGGGTTTTTTTCGCGCGATCCAGCCGTCGTCCACCGCGAGCGCGTCGGCGGCAAGCTTTGCCGCGCAGTCGTAGGCTCCTGCGTTCAGGATCATCTGATGCTCCTGCGAGGACTTGTGAACGGTGACATGGTCCTCCGCGCCTTCCCAGTAGACATAGAGCCGCCGACACTCGAAAAGAGAGCCGAGACGGTCGCTGAGCAGCGTTTCGTAGTAGGTGAGGGCCGAGTCGGCGGTCTTTCCGGCGTCGTCCGCGCCGGTCTTTTCCGCCTGTTCCGCGCCGAGCGTTTCCGTCGCGGTCTGCGCGGCATCGGGCGACTCGGCGGCGCCGAAATCCGGCTGGTCGGCGGGACGACCCGCCGCGCCCGCGCCCTGTCCGCTCCCACGCAGGGGGTCCTCGGCGTCCGGCGTGAGCTCGGCGTCGGCGGAAGCTGAAAATGTCCGGCGCTCGGCGTCCGGCGCAAGCTCTGTCGGCGCGTCCGATTCGGGGGAGGCGTCGGCGTCCGGCTGCGTTTCACTGTCCGAGGGGCGCGCTCCCGCCTGCGGGGACAGCTCTCCGGCCTGATCGGGGGCGGCGTCCGGCACGACGGTCGTGCGGCTGCGGCAGGCGGTCAGCGAGAGCAGGAAAAGCGCTAAGAGGATCAAAAGCAAGGTTCGTTTCATCTCGATGGGCTCCTTTTACGGGTGGAGGCATTCTACATACTTCAGCCGCAGCTTCTGCTTCCACCCTGCTTCATCATACAGGATGCGCTCGGTTTCGTCCAGAATTTTTTCCATGTCCGCGCGCTGCGCCTCCGTCATGGGGTGCGCGCTGTATGCAGCCTCGGAAAAGAGCGCCGCCGCGCGACCATAGCCGCACACATAGTCCGGCGGGAAATATTCCGACAAATGCGCCTGCCAACGGGAGAAGGGCAGGTTTCCCGCGCCCATGCCGCAGGCATCCAGATAGGCGGTCAGATGCAGGAACATGGCGCGGACCGCTTCGGCGCGGTCGGGGGAGGAAAACGCCGCGCGGCGAGATAGAGACCTCTGCCGCCTTGCGTTGAAAAACAGAAACGGCGCAAAGGGCAGCGTCAGCAGCGCGAAAATCAAAAAGATGAGCAGCGCGAACTTGAAAAAACGGGTCCGCTGCGGGCGGCTGAGCTGCTGCTCCTCCTCCTGAAGACGCCGATAGGCGCGGTCTCTGTGTGTGCCGTCGGCGTCCTCGGCCCCGTCTTCCGCGTGCAGTCGGTTTTCCTCTCGCGCGGACTGCGCAGGGCCGTTTTCCTCGGCGTAGCCGCCGGTGATGCGCTGCTCGAGTGCAGAGAGGCGGTCGCGCGCGGCTTCGGAGCGCGCCTCCAGCGCCGTATCGACGCCAGGAGAGACGATGCCGACCGCGAGAAACACGGCGGCAAAGGCCGCTAAGACCGTTCCGGCACCGCGCATATCGCGGGTGCTGAGCATCGGCAGCACCAGCAGCGCAAAAAGCAGCGCGTTGAGCGCGGGGGGCGGCGTCAGGCCGAGCCAGATCTCCGCAAATGCCAGCAGGAACGCTAAAAAAAGCGGGAGCAAGCGTTTTTTTCGCAGCAGGGAGAGCGCGAGCAGCGAGACGAGCAGGCTGCCGAGCAGCGAGAGTGCAAGTGCCGGAGACATATTATCTGCAACGGGGAAGCGGTCGTACACATAGGCGTTGACGGCCTCGCTGGCGGCGAAGAGACGGTTCAGCAGAGCCTTCAGGCTCTCCTGCGCCGCGGGCAGAAGAAAGAGCAGCGCGGAAACCGCCGCCGCGGCGCAGAGCGCGTCGCGCAGGCGGCGCGCTCCGAGAGGGCCGTGCTGCGCGTTATTCTGTTGTGGTTGGGCAAAAAAGCAATTCATAAGCCCCTCTCAGATCTCGAGAATATGCAGCTCGCGCGCCATGGACTCGGCGGAGAATACGGTGATGCGGGCGCCGCTCTTCTCCGGCACGGAGGCAGCGCCGGGGAGCAGCAGCGTCACGCGGTTCCCGCGGCAGAGCCGCTCCAGCCCCGCGCTCAGCGACGGTGCGCAGACAACGGTGTGCGCATAGCTCTGACCGCCGCCGGCGCTGCAAAAGGCTGTGCAGACATCTTCGCCGCCCGCAGCGGAGGCGGTGGCAAGCAGCTGCTCCTGCAGGGCGGAAAAGTCGCTGTTACGGCGCACCTCACAGAGCCGGAGATCACCGGACGGCGAGGCCCGCCAGCCGACGGAGTGTGCCGTCCCCTGTGCGGCAAGCGCGCAGGAGAGCGAAAGGAGCGCCGTGACGGCAGCGTCCAGCGCGGCGGCATCCACAGCGCCGGCAGGAGCGGCGGTATCCAACAGCAGCAGCGTTTCCTCTGTGACCGGAAGGCCCAGCTCACGCAGCATCAGCGTGTCTGTTTTGGACGAGAGCTTCCAGTGGATCTGCCGGATGGGGTCGCCGGGCACGTATGCGCGGAGAGAGAATGTTTCACTGGGGTCAAAGCCCGGGCGCGAGGAGGACCACTGCTCACCCTGCGCGGAGACGGCCTCGCCCGCGGAAAAGCTGACCTGCATGGGAAAGAGCTGCGGCAGGACGAGCGTGTGCGCCGCTTCGCAGGGGAGTGCGGAAAATCGGCACAGGCCGAACAGGTCCTGTACCGAAGCGTCGCGGAGCGTCCATTCCGTCACGCCGCAGTGCGCGGCGGGCAGCGCAAAGGAGGCAGAGGGGGCGGAGAGACAGACCGGGCGCAGAAGATCCTCCCCGCTCAGGCGCTCGTGCGCGCAAAGCGCGCCGCAGAGCGCCGCACCCGGCAGGAGCCGCCGGACATTCAGAGAGATCGAAGTGCTTTGCCCTGCGGCACAGCGCTCCGGCGCAGAGAGCGACGCGCGAAGACCGCGCGCGGACACGGCCGCGCAGCAGATCAAGGCGGCGGGGAGCAGCACCGAGGCGGCCAGCACGGCCCGCGTTCCGGTGTTGTTTTCAAAAAAGTACAGCGCTGCGGCGGCGATCAGCCACGCACCGTACAGCAGTCGACTTTTCCACATGGTCACAGCCTGCGGTCGGGGACGTCCACCTGACGCAGCAGCTCACAAAGGATGTCTTTAGTGCGCTTCGCGCCGAGCCGCGCCTCCTGACTGAGGATGATGCGGTGGGCGCAGACATCGCAGAAGATCGCCTGCACGTCCTCACCCGTCACGTAGTCGCGTCCGTCCAGATAGGCGTGTGCCTTTGCCATGCGGTCGAGAAACAGCGCACCGCGCGGGCTGATGCCAAGCTCCAGCATCGGATGCTCGCGGGATGCCATGGCGAGGCGGGTGATGTAGTCGAGGATGACGTCCTTCGCGGTCACGGCGCGCACCTCGCGCTGCATCTGCTGCACCTCGTCCCGCGTGGCGACCTCGCGCACGGCGGCGAGCGGCTCGGCATTCTGACGCTCGCGCAGAATTGTCATCTGCGCGGCATAGTCCGGGTAGCCGATGGAAAGGCGGACCAGAAAACGGTCCAGCTGTGCGTAGGGAAGCATCTGTGTCCCTGCTGTGCCGACGTCGTTTTGTGTGGCGATGACGGTGAAGGGCGTCTGCAGGGGGTAGGTCCTGCCGTCCACGGTCACCTGACGCTCCTCCATCGCCTCGAGCAGCGCTGACTGGGTCTTGCTGGAGGTGCGGTTGATCTCATCGCCCAAAAGAAGATTGGTGTTCGTCACTATGCCGCTTTTGTAATCGAAGCCGCCGGTCGCCTTATTATACACGCTGAAGCCGACGATATCGGACGGCAGCACATCGGGCGTGAACTGGATGCGGCCGTAGCGCAGTCCCAGCGCGCGGCTGAGCGCCAGCGCCAGCGTCGTTTTGCCGACGCCGGGGATGTCGTCGAGCAGGATGTGGCCGTCCGCCAAAAGCGCCATCATCACCTTTTCAATTACGGTCTGCTTGCCGATCACGGCTTTCTGCACTTCGGTGATGATGGCCTGCAATTTTCTTTCCATGGGATATCCTCACAATTTCTGACTGGTGCAAACGAGGGCAAACGCTCTCGGCAGCGTTTGCCCTCATTCACATCGGTCGTGTGGTTCCGCGCGTCCCCCTTGTGGGGAACGCACGGAAATTACGGGCTTGTGCCGCAGATGTTACTTCGCGGGGATGACGAGCTTCTGCCCGACATAGATCAGGGAAGCGTCCTTGACCTGGGGATTTGCGCGGAAGATGTTTCCCCAGAGGCTGCCGCTGCCATAGACCTTGGAGGCGATCTTCCAGAGAGAGTCGCCGCGAACGACAACGTATTCGCCGCTCATGGAGCCTTCCCAGGGCGTGGCGGGTTCGGCAGGCTGAACGGGCGCAGAGGGCTGAACGGGCGCGGTGGGCTGCTCCGTCGCATGGATCGTGATGCGGCCCTGCGCAGCGGCATAGGTCTCGCCGACAATGTGCCCGAGCTGCTCGTCGATGTACATCCACACGACGTCGCGCACAACGGCGGTGGTGATGGCGGAGCGCTCATCGGCGGTGGACGCGGCCCTGAAGATGTAGGACGAATCCATGCCGTTGAAGTTTGCGCTGCTGGTGATGACGGCATAAACGGCGGAGGCGTCGAATGCCTTTTCGTTGACGCTCTCGATGCTCACACGCTGCACGGAGGCCGCTTTGCTCCACGGCTCCTTGTAGATCTCGCCCTTGTCGAAGGCTTTGTCCGCGTTGACGCTGTATCTGAGGCCGGAGACCTGCATGAAGGACGCACAGGCCGCAGCGGACGCCTCGCCGTAGGGAAGTCCCTGCGCGGCGGCCTCGAGCGCCTCGAGCAGCTGTGCGCCTGTCATGTAGACGACGGCGACCTTGTTGGGATAGGGCAGGACCTTGGCGAGCTCCGCCGCGCCGAACTTGCCCTCGGCAATGTCTGCGCGGAGGTTGCCGCCGTTCCAGAGAGCAACGATGTGGTCAGCGTCTGCGTCGATCTTCGTATTGCCGGCGGCAATGTCGTCTTCCTCAAAATACCCGTTGATTTTGCCGGAAACGGCGAACCAGCGCAGCGCGTCGGTCCACAGATCGCCGAGGTTGGTCTCGCCCTTGCGCGCGGCGTCATCCGCGCCGGAGAGCACGACGCTGCTGTAAGCCTCCAGCGTGTCGTTCAGCTCGACCGTGTTGCCGTGTGCGTCAACAAAGGTCGAAGCGGAAGCGGACATGACGGACAGGCTGAGCGTCAGGCACAGCGACAGAAAAAGGGCGAGTGTTTTCTTGAATTTTCTCATGGTTTCCTCCTGAATGATATTGGGATCGGACAACTTTCCCCCCTACGGTCAAAAAAAGGCACCAATATCCCCCTTCAGAGAGATATTGATACCTTTTTGGTATCGGTTTTTTGTCCTTCGCAGCGGGAAAAGTCGGCTTCTGCCAACGGTATGCCGGCTTGTGCCGACAAGGGTATTATAGCAAACGGGCGCATTTTGTCAATAGCGCACCCTTGCCGCGGCGGGAAAAAAGCGCTATGATAGATGAGAGAGGAAAAGGGGGAATTTATATGGAGAACTGCGCCGCGACACGCGCCTTTTTGCTGGAGCATTGCCGCCGCTATCCAGTGCTGCGGCTCAGGGATGTCTTCAAGGCGCTGCACCAGAGCACCTTCGGCTGCGGACACCTGATCGACGACCCGTCCGCGGCGGCGGAGTATATCCGCAGGGAAGCGGACGGCTGCGCCGAGTGCGGTGGTCCGCTGACGGAAGCGCTGGACGGGGACTACTGCCGCGTCCATCTTGCCTGCCTGCGGCATGGCGTGCGCGCGGAGACACTGTCGCACTTTCTGGTCCTGTCTGCGAAGGCGCCGACGGGCGGAGAGGCGCAGCTGGAGCAGAGGCTTGCCGTGCTGCTTGAGATGGCAGCAGGAGGAGAGCTTCCCTTCACCGCGGAGCAGGTGAGGCAGGAGGCCGCGGTCTGGCGGGCAGCCGGCTTTTCGCCGCTTCACCACTCACAGGCATTTCACAAGGCCTATGCTCCGGCTTATCGCGTTGTGCGCAAGGAGTATGGAGCGCGGCTGCTCCCCTGAGCGGTTTGCGCACTTTGCCAGGCGGCCGCAGGCCGCCGCGCGATATGGGCGGAGATTTCTTTCCGGCATCCGCCGGATTTTGGCTCTGCCGCCTTGCAAATGCGGGAAAGCTATGGTACACTCTGATTGTTTTTGTATTTTATCTGCAAGGAGACAACAACGATGCCTACCCTTCATGAAGAGATCGCGCGCCGCAGGACCTTTGCCATCATCTCGCACCCCGACGCCGGTAAGACGACGCTGACGGAAAAATTCCTGCTCTACGGCGGGGCCATCGCGCAGGCAGGTGAGGTCAAGGGCAAGCGCGCGCGGGCCGCAACCTCCGACTGGATGGAGATCGAAAAGCAGCGCGGCATTTCCGTTACCTCGTCCGTCATGCAGTTTCAGCACGGCGGCTACTGCATCAATATCCTCGATACCCCCGGCCATCAGGACTTCTCCGAGGATACCTACCGCACGCTCATGGCCGCCGACAGCGCGGTGATGGTCATTGACGGCGCGAAGGGCGTCGAGCCGCAGACGCGCAAGCTCTTCCGCGTGTGCGCCCTGCGCCACATTCCCATTTTTACCTTCATCAACAAGATGGACCGCGAGACGCGCGACCCGCTGGAGCTGTGCGAGGAGGTCGAGCGCGAGCTGGGCATCGACACCTACGCGGTCAACTGGCCGATCGGCTGCGGTAAGGAGTTTCAAGGCGTTTACGACCGCGAGAAGCAATGCATCATCCACTTCACCGACGCGGGCCACGCGAAAAAGGCTGGCGTGACGGAGATCACGCTCGACGATCCCGCGCTGGTGGACCTCATTGGACAGAAGCGGCGCGACAGCCTCGCCGAGGAGGTGGAGCTGCTCGGTGCGGGCCGTGAGTTTGACCTCGAGGCCGTGCGCAGCGGCACGCTCTCGCCCGTGTTCTTCGGCAGTGCGCTGACAAACTTCGGCGTGGAGCCGTTTTTGGAGGGCTTTCTGCGCATGACCTCCGCGCCCCTCTCGCGCGAGAGCGACGCGGGTGTGATCGATGCCTTTTCCCCCGACTTCTCGGCCTTCGTCTTCAAAATTCAAGCCAACATGAACAAGGCGCATCGCGACCGCCTTGCCTTCATGCGCATCTGCTCGGGCAAGTTTGAGCGCGACACGGAGTATTTCCATGTGCAGGGCAACAAGAGGATGCGCCTTTCCCAGCCGCAGACCATGATGGCGAGCGAGCGCGAGATCGTGCAGGAGGCCTATGCCGGCGACATCATCGGCGTGTTCGACCCCGGCATCTTCTCCATCGGCGACACCATCACCGTGCCGGGGAAGAAGTTCCGCTTCGGCGGCATCCCGACCTTTGAGCCGGAGCACTTCATGTCCGTCAGCCCGAAGGACACGATGAAGCGCAAGCAATTCGTCAAGGGCATCGAGCAGATCGCGCAGGAGGGCGCCATCCAGATCTTCAAGATGCCGGACTCCGGCTTTGAGGACATCGTGGTCGGTGTGGTCGGTACGCTGCAATTCGACGTATTTGAATACCGCATGAAAAACGAGTACGGCGTGGACCTCATCATGCGGCCGCTGCCCTACGAGCACCTGCGGCTCATCGCAGAGTGCCCGGGCGACCCCAAGGAGCTGATGTTCTGCACCGGCTCAAAGCTGCTCGAGGACTTCAAGGGACGTAAGCTCATCGCCTTCGGCGGCGAGTGGAGCGTTGGCTTCCTCACCAAGCACAACCCCGGACTGGTGCTGGAGGACTGGCTGACGGTATCGAAATAAATGCAAAAAAGGACGGCGTGAGCCGTCCTTTTTCCTGTTCTTTTTTATGCGCCCACGAGGTAGATGCCCGCAAGGCAGACGAGGATGCCGAGCCCCTGGCGCAGCGTGATGGTCTCGTGATAAAGCAGCAGGCCCACGGCAAGCAGTACGCAGGCAAGCGTGATGTTTGCGATCAGAGAACCGACACTGACCTTCCAGCCTGCGCGGTAGAGGCAGATATTTCCGAACTCCAATCCCACAACGGCTATGCCGAGAACCCAAGCTGTCCAGTTTGTTTTGCCCAACTCACCGGCAAATCCGCGCGCGCCGGTCAGATAAAACATGACGATGGACAGCACTGCGCCCACACCGTAGGTGATTGCAAGCGAGGCAAAGGCGTTCGCATTCTCCGGCGTAGACTTTGCGCAAATGTGATAAAAGGTGTTTGCGCCGACGATAATAAGAATCGGCCAAATCATACTCCACATGAGCTTTTTCCCCTTTTCTTTTTATTTGAGCGTGATCTCCACGATGCCCGGCTCATCTGTGTCGGGATAGAATGTGACCTGCCACGGCGCGGACGGCGTTCCGCCGTCGGGCACAAGCTCCGCGTACACCTCGCGGATCATTTTATCCACGCCCGCGCGGTCGGTGGAAAAATAGCTCACGCGCACGACGAGACTGTCCGCGCCCTCCGCTGCAGCGGTGCGCAGCAGGTCGGGAATGGCCTCGGTGCTGGTGGCGTTGATGATGCGCTCCTGCTCCTCCTCCGTGCGGCGGTAGCCGAAGTGGAGCGTCAGCTCGTAAAAGCCGCGCTCGTCCGAGCCGGTGTAGGTGATGTAGTCGAGCAGGTACGCGCCCGGCGCGGTCTCCTGCTGCACCTCATTGCAGGCGTCCGAGGCCAGCTTTGCGCAGTCACCGTTCTCCCCGTAGAGGCGCACGGTGCCGCGCTCGGCGTGATCGTCCACGAGCAGCAGCAGCGCGTTGACAAGGTCCTGATAGCTGTCGGCGCGCAGGGTGTCGCGCCCGCCGTTTTCCCAATAGCCGGCGCTGTGCGGCGTCACCGCCGACCACTCGCGCTCCAAAAGTCCCGAGCCGCAGCCGGTGAGCAGCAGGCAAAGCGCCGCGGAAAGAAACAGTATTCTCTTTTTCACGGCGCTCACACCCTCTCTTAGTAGCCGAGCTCCTCGTTGATCAGAACGACCTCTATATCACTGCCTGTCATCGCGCCCCAAAGCACGGTGAGCGCGCGGCAGATGCGGCCGGGGCTTTTGCAGTCGTAGCACTGATCGGCCTTGACGGCGCACGGGGTTTTCGCATGGAGCCGCTGCGCGTTCCTCGGCGCGGCGATGTTGCGCGCGCGCCAAAGCGCCTCGTCATAGGTCAGCGCGAGCTTATTTTTGCCCGCGACGATCCACACCTTTTTATGGCCGTAGAGCGCGGAGGACACGCGGTTTCCCGCGCCGTCGATGTTGATGATCTCGCCGGTCTCGGCGATGCCGTTGGCGGAGAGCAGGTAATGATCGCTCACCGCGGCCTGCGCACGCAGCGTTGCGGCGTCCACGCCATCCGGGACATTCCAATGGCTCAGAACCGTGTTGTGCCCGCTCAGCAGGTCATAGAGCCCCATCTCCTTGAGCGTCATGCTGCCGCCGAAGCCGACAGTCGTGCCGTCGATCTGTGCGTTGAGATAGTCAGCCGCCTCCCTTGCGCTCTCAAAGCAGGAGACCTTGAATCCGCGCGCGCTCAGCGCGTTTTTCACCTTGGTAAAGTCCATCGCATTGCTTCCTTTCTTATCTCCTCCCGCGCCGCAGCGGCGGGAGAGGTGTTTTTCTTTACAGCCCGTCGGGCTTATATTCACTGAAGCCCTCGCCAAGCACCTCGCGCGCGTCGCAGACAATGAAGAAGGCGGCGGGGTCGATCTCGTTCACGATGCGCTTGACCGCCACGATCTCGCGGCGGCGCACGGCGCAGAGCAAAACGGGCTTATCGTTGCGCGTATAGGCGCCCTCGGCGGTCAGGCGCGTGACGCCCACATCGCGCGCGAGCAGCTCGGCGCTGATCTTCTCCTGCTCACTCGAGATGATGTAGGCGAGCTTCGCGGCGATGCCGCCGTAGACCACCATATCCATCACATAGGTGGAGATGTAGAGCGCGATGCCGCCGTAGAGCGCGTTCTCCAGGCTGTGGAACACCACGGCGTAGAGCACGATGATGGTCAGGTCGATGGCGAGACAGAGCTTGCCGATGGAAAGGCCGGGGATCTTCGCCTTCATAAGCCACGCGCCGAGCTCCGTGCCGCCGGTGGTCGTCTCCTCGCGCAGCAGCCAGCCGAGCGAAATGCCGACGAGCACGCCGCCGTAGAGGCAGCCGAGGAGCTTATCCATCGGCTGGAAGGTGTAGAGTGCGTTGATGAGGTCGATGAAAAGAGAGTTCACCGCCACGGCGAAGAAGGATTGCAGGAGGACATGCTTGCCAAAGCGCTTGAGACTCATGAGGAAGAGCGGCGCGTTGAGCACGATGACGGTGATGCCGACCGGCAGGGCGGCAGCGAAGAAATTGATGACCTGCGCGATACCCGTGAAGCCGCCGAGCGTCAGCTCATTCGGCGCGTAGAACCAGTCGAAGGCCAGCGCCATGAGCGCGCAGGCAAGGGTGATGGAGATATACTGCTTGAGTCGATTCAAAAGATGACTTCCTTTCTCAATCCATTAGGGAGATCTGTTTTTCCTCGCTGTCCTCTGCCTTGAGCAGCGCACCGGCCGCGGGGAGGCTGCGGCCGCGGTAGCGGGCGGGGTTGGCGATGCCGGTATGGTCTGCGGGGCAGGCATAGTCGAGCGTGAATTTCTTTTTGAGCGTCAGCACCGCGACGCCCTGCGTCGCACGCGTGGTCTTGGCGGCCAGCAGCGCCGTGGAGAAGACCAGCACGCGCGGCTCGGTGGAGTAGACGGCCAGCTCGCAGTCCTCACGCAGGCAAAGCGCCGTGCGCAGCGCCGACTTATCGGAGTAGGCGCCGGTGAGCTTGCGGCGGTTCGAGGTCGTTTGATACGCGGACAGCTCCACCTTCGCGGCCTTGCCGTTTTCAAAGAAGAAGAGCATCCAGCCGCGGTAGTCGCCGGGCAGGACCATATAGACGACGCTCTCGCCTTCGTCCATGCCGAGCTTTGCGGGCAGATAGTCGCCGAGGGCGGAGGCCTTCGTGTCGCCGAAGTCGGAAAGATGCGTCTTGTAGACCTGACATTGGTCCGTGAAGAACATGACCTCGGCGGCGTTGGAGCTCTCGAAGCTCTGCGCGAGGGCGTCGCCCTCCTTATATTTCTGCTCGGCGTTCATGCGCAGCGAGGCGGGCGTGATCTTTTTGAAGTAGCCCTCGCGCGAGAGAAAGACGGACACGGGATAGTCGTCTACCGCGCTCTCCTCGACATATTCCTCGACCTCGTGGCCGTAGACGATGCCGGTTTTGCGCGGCTCGGCGTACTTCTTGCGCACCTCCTCAAGCTCCGTGACGATGAGCTTCTTCACGCGGGCGGGGCGGGCGAGAATGTCCTCAAGGTCCTCGATCTCGTCCTGTAAGGCGGAGGTCTCCTCCACGCGCTTTAGGATATATTCCTTATTGATATTGCGCAGCTTGATCTCCGCGACATATTCCGCCTGCACCTGATCGATGCCGAAGCCGATCATCAGGTTCGGCACGACCTCAGCTTCGGCCTCAGTCTCGCGGATGATCCTGATGGCCTTGTCGATGTCGAGCAGGATGCGCTTGAGACCCTTCAAGAGGTGCAGCTTGTCCTTCTTTTTGCTCATCACGAAGTAGACGCGGCGGCGGACGCACTCCGTGCGCCACGCGCACCACTCCTCAAGCAGCTCGCGCACGCCCATCACGCGCGGCATCCCCGCGATGAGGACGTTGAAGTTGCAGGACATGGTGTCCTGCAGGGTTGTGGACTTCATCAGCTTTTGCATCAGCTTATCGGGGTCGGCACCGCGCTTTAGGTCGATCGTCAGCTTGAGACCGTTCAGGTCGGTCTCGTCGCGCATATCGGTGATCTCGCGGACCTTGCCTGCCTTGATGAGCTCGGCGACCTTGTCCATGATGGCCTCGCTCGTGGTGGTGTAGGGGATCTCGTAGACCTCGATGAGGTTTTCCCTTTTGTCGTAGCGCCAGCGGGCGCGGACCTTCACGCCGCCGCGCCCCGTCGCGTAAATTTCGCGCAGGGCGTCTGCGTCGCAGATGACCTCGCCGCCGGTCGGGAAATCGGGCGCGAGGAGCGTTTCGGTGAGGTCGCAGTCGGGATTTTTGAGGTAGGCGACGGTCGTCTCGCACACCTCGCCGAGGTTGAAGCCGCACAGCTGGCTTGCCATGCCGACGGCGATACCTTGATTGGCACTTACAAGAATATTCGGGAAGGTCGTCGGCAGCAGCGCCGGCTCCTTCATGGTGTTGTCGTAGTTGTCGATAAAATCGACGGTGTCGGAGTCGATGTCGCGGAAAAGCTCGCCGCAGATGGCGGAGAGCTTGGCCTCGGTGTAGCGGCTCGCCGCCCACGCCATATCGCGCGAGTAGACCTTGCCGAAGTTGCCCTTGGAGTCCACAAAGGGGTGGAGCAGCGCGCCGTAGCCCTTGGAAAGGCGCACCATCGTGTCGTAGATGGCGGCGTCGCCGTGGGGGTTGAGGCGCATGGTCTGGCCGACGATGTTCGCGCTCTTCGTGCGCGCGCCGGTCAAAAGTCCCATCTTATACATCGTGTAGAGCAGCTTGCGGTGGCTGGGCTTGAAGCCGTCGATCTCAGGAATGGCGCGCGAGACGATGACCGACATCGCATAGGGCATATAGTTTGTCTCGAGCGTATCGGTGATGCGCTGCTCGACCACATCCGCGCGCAGGCCGAGAACATTCGGGTCCGCGCGATGCCGGATGGAGGTTTCTTTCTTTTCGTTCTTCTTCATCGTATCCCTCAAATATACAGATTTTCACATTCCTAGGTATTATACCAGCTTTCCTCCTGCTTGGCAAGGCTTTGCCGAACGCACGGCGGCAGGGTCAGACCCGTCCGTCCTTGCCGCATTGCACAAAAGGGATGCCTGACCTTCGTGTTTCTTGTCGAAAATCCCCTCTTGCATTTTTCCGCCCCGTCCTGTATGATTTGCAGAAGAAACAAACGGGGGAGGACACAGGCATGACGCAGTATGTGGACAAAAAGAGATCCCTCCTTATCGCTGTTTCCATTTTTATCGGCGCTGCCTGTGCCGATGATATTATTTCCTTTGACCGGTAATGATTTACCGGTTTCTTTTTTTGCCCGCGCGGGGCGCAAAATCGTTTAGCCAAATAAAAAAGATACCAAAATCAGAAGAAAGAGGGAAAATCACATGAAGAAGGAACTTGGACAGGAAGCCATCTACGACGCCCGACAGCTGGGTACGCCCAGAATGCTGGTGCTGGGTCTGCAGCATATGTTCGCCATGTTCGGCGCAACGGTGCTCGTCCCCATCCTCGTGCAGGGCTACGGCCTGCCGCTCTCCATTCAGACCACGCTGCTCTTCGCCGGTCTCGGCACGCTGCTCTTCCACATCTGCACCAAGTTCAAGGTCCCCGCGTTCCTCGGCTCCTCGTTCGCCTACCTCGGCGGCTTTGAGACCGTCGCCAAGCTGGACGCCGGTAAGTACGCCGCGATGAGCGGCGAGGACAAGCTTGCCTACGCGCTCGGCGGCGTCGTCATCGCCGGCCTGCTTTACCTTGTGCTTGCGCTCCTGTTCAAACTACTCGGCGCCAGGACCGTCATGCGCTACTTCCCGCCTATCGTCACCGGTCCCATGATCATCATGATCGGCCTGAACCTCTCCGGCTCCGCGATCAACAACGCCGCGACCTGCTGGTGGCTCGCGCTCGTGGCTATGGCGATCATCGTGGTCGCGAACATTTGGGGCAAGGGCATGGTCAAGATCATCCCGATCCTGCTCGGCGTGGTCGGCAGCTACCTCGTTGCCCTGATTGCCACCGCCAGCGGTGCGCAGCTCCCCGACGCGGAGGGCGTGATGCAGCCGCTCGTCAACTTCGCCGCTGTCAGCAAGGCAAATCTCATCGGCCTTCAGAAGTTCGTCATCGCAAAGTTTGATGTCTCCGCCATCCTCGTCATGGCCCCCATCGCCATCGCCGCGATGATGGAGCACATCGGCGACGTGTCCGCCATCTCCTCCACCACCGGCCGCAACTTCATCGAGGATCCCGGCCTGCACCGCACCCTCGTCGGCGACGGCCTTGCCACAGCGATGGCAGGTATGTTCGGCGGCCCTGCCAACACCACCTACGGCGAAAACACCGGCGTGCTCGCCCTCTCCAAGGTCTACGACCCCCGCGTCGTGCGCCTTGCCGCCATCTACGCCATCATCCTGAGCTTCTCTCCCAAGTTTGACGCGCTGGTGAACTCTATCCCCGCAGCCATCGTCGGCGGCGTCAGCTTCATCCTCTACGGCATGATCTCCGCGGTCGGTGTGCGCAACATCGTGGAAAATCAGGTCGACCTCACCAAGTCCCGCAACCTCATCATCGCGGCGGTCATGTTCGTCAGCGGCCTCGGCTTCAGCTCGGTCGGCGGCGTGACCTTCACCGTCGGCGGCGCTGCCGTCACACTCTCGGGCCTCGCCATCGCGGCGCTGTGCGGCGTGATTCTCAACGCCATCCTGCCCGGCAACGACTATGTCTTCGGCGTCAGCGTCGAGGGCGACAAGTCCGCCGACCTCGGCAGCTACTAAGAAATAAGAAAAGAAAACCAACAGAAACGGCGCGGCCCGCAGGCCGCGCCGTTTCTCTTCATCGCTCTCCCTCCGACGGCAGAAATGGTCCCGCCTCGCCGTAGGGAAGGGAAAAGTCCGGGATGCCCTCCGCCGCCGGCGCTACGGAGTACATTGGGTAAAACCAGTGCAGGCCGTCGGCAGCGAGATAAAAATTCCGATTGGAAAACGCGCGGCGCAGCGTGATGCGGTAGTTCGGATCATAGGCTGCCGTTCCCGCGTCGAGCTGTGCCGCCGCCGTCTCCCGCGCTGCGCGGACGAGGCGCCGTTTCACCGCCGCCTTCGGCGGAAAGAAGTCCGCGAGCGGCAGGAGCCGCGCCGTGTGCAGGTCCCAGGTCTCAGCGCGGCGCAGCGTCAGCCGCGGCGGGAGCTGCGCCTCGCGCCCCTCGGTGTAAAGGCTCAATATCCCGCCCTGCGCGAGCGTCACGCGATAGCCGAGCGTGGCGCTGGCGCACTCCCATGGCGCGCTGCGCTCCATCGCCGTGCGCATGAGCGCGGCGGCGCGTGGGAACAGCTCCGCCGCGCAGTATTGGAAGTAGGCGCGCGCGTATTGGTGATAGTAGCGGTCGAAGCGCCGCGCGCGGCGGCTCCTTCCCCCGCAGCGCGGCAGCGTCACCTCGGCGCAGAGCACCGTCACGCCGCCGCTCTCCCATGTTTTCTCCATGTGCAGCGGCGTATCCGACAGCCGCAGAAGCTCTCTTGCCATGTCGCCCTCCTGTTTCTTTCTCAGGATAGTGTATGAGGGGTAGGCAAAAGCGGTTCCTGCGTGAAAAAGGCAAAAAAAGCATTTCCGCCCTTTACTTTCGTGGTGTGTTCTGTTAAACTATAAAGCAGAGCGCGCGAAGGCGCGCTACTGCTGTGAATTCGGAGGGTTCTATCATGGCTGCACCGGGAAACCGCATCGGAAAAAAGGAAAAGAACGAGGACTTTTATAAGGCTATTTTGCTTTTGAAGGACGAGGAGGAGTGTTACAGCTTCTTCCGCGATGTGTGCACCATCGCAGAGCTGCGTGCGATGGAGCAGCGCTTTGAGGTCGCGCGGATGCTGACCGACGGCATGGTTTACAGCGAGATATTAGAGCGTACGGGCGCGTCGAGCGCAACGATCTCGCGCGTGGCGCGCTCGCTGACCGACTCCACGGGCGGCTACGAGCGCATCTTCGAGCGCATGAAGGATAAGGCCTGATGGAAAGCTATTCCGCGCTGGCGGCCGCCTACGACGAGCTGACGCAGGATGTCGGCTATGAAAAGCGCGCCGATTTTGTCGAAAAGCTCTTCCTGCGCAGCCGCATTCCCGTCCACACCGTGCTCGATCTCGCCTGCGGTACCGGCACGATGACCGCGCTTTTGACCGAGCGCGGCTATGAGCTGATCGGCGTGGACGGCTCGGAGGATATGCTGCTCGCGGCGCGCGAGAAGGCGCAGTCTCTTGCCGGTGTCCCGCCGCTGTTTCTGCACCAGTCCATGCCTGAGCTGGACCTTTACGGCACGGTGGACGCCGCGATCTGCTGCCTTGACAGCCTCAACTACCTCACAGACCCGCGCGATGTGCGTGAGACCATCCGCCGCCTGCACCTCTTCATCGCTCCCGGCGGTGCCTTCGTGTTTGATGTTCACGCCCTCGGCAAGCTCGAGGCGATGGACGCTCAGGTCTGGCTCGATGAGCGCGAGGATGTCTACTGCGTGTGGCGCACGGAGTATTCCCGCCGCTCGCGCCTGCTGGACTACTATGTGGATATATTCTCCCTGCGCGCCGACGGCGCGTGGGAGCGCAGCTTTGAGGAGCATCACCAGCGGTATTACAGCATTGAGGAGCTATCCGAATGGCTGACCGCCGCCGGCTTCGGCGACATCCGCGCCTACGGCGACTGCCGCCGCCGCGTCCCGAACTCGTCCGATGGGCGCATCTATATTTCCTGCATCAGAAAAGAGTGAAGCATTATGAATGATATGTTAGTGCGGGCCATGTCGAAGGACGGCATGGTCAAGGCCACCGCTGTTTACACCCGCGCGCTCACCGAGCGTGCGCGGCAGATCCACCACACCACTCCCGTCGCTACCGCGGCGCTCGGCCGCGCGCTCGCGGGCGTTTCCATGATGGGCAACGCCCTCAAGGGCGAGGGTGAGAGCGTCACGCTGCAGATCAAGGGCGACGGCCCGCTCGGCACGATTTTGACCGTTTCCGACGCTGAGGGCAATGTGCGCGGCTATGTGCAGGACGCCTCCGTGGAGCTGCCCCTGCGCGCGGACGGCAAGCTCGATGTCGGCGGCGCGGTCGGCCACGCCGGTACGCTGACCGTCATCAAGGACCTGGGGCTCAAGGAGCCCTATGTCGGCACGGTGGACCTGCTCGGCGGAGAGATCGCCGAGGACCTTGCCGCCTACTTCGTCGAGTCGGAGCAGATCCCCTCCGCCTGCGGCCTTGGCGTGCTCGTCGACCGCGACCGCAGCGTGCTCGCCGCCGGCGGCTATCTCATCCAGCTCCTTCCCGGCGCGGACGAGGACACCGCTGCACGGATCGAGGGCGGCATCTACGCTGCGCCCAGCGTGACCGATCAGCTCCGCAACGATCCCGACCCGGCGAACCTTCTGCGCACGGTGCTCTCGGACTTCGAGCTGGAAATTCTGGAAACAACGCCTATTGAGTATCGCTGCTACTGCACGCGCGAGCGCACCGAGCGCGCGCTGCTCTCGCTTGGCTCGAAGGAGCTGGCGGATATTCTGCGCGAGCAGGGCGGGGCGGAGCTCACCTGCCAGTTCTGTGACCGTGTCCACAGCTTTTCCGGCGAAGAGCTGGAGAAAATGATCGATGTGCTGAAAAAGGCCGGCAAATAAGGGGGCGGGAGGCGCATTTTCCGCCGCGAAAAAAGTTTTGAAAAGTCTTAAAAAAGAGGTTGACACGGCAAGGGTTATTTAGTATAATAGCTCTTGCCGTTCGTGAGACGGCATCGCGTGGGGGAGCATAGCTCAGCTGGGAGAGCACCTGCCTTACAAGCAGGGGGTCACAGGTTCGAGCCCTGTTGTTCCCACCAAAATGTGGCCATGTAGTTCAGTTGGTTAGAACGCCGGCCTGTCACGCCGGAGGTCGAGGGTTCGAGTCCCTTCGTGGTCGCCATTATCAGGCTGCAATAGCGGCTTGATATGCCTCTGTAGCTCAGTTGGTAGAGCAGAGGACTGAAAATCCTCGTGTCGTTGGTTCGATTCCGACCGGAGGCACCATTGCGCAGCAGCCGCTGCGCAGTTCGCGGGCGTAGCTCATCTGGTAGAGCGCCACCTTGCCAAGGTGGAGGTAGCGAGTTCGAGCCTCGTCGCCCGCTCCAAAAAAAGAAGTCACAACATAGGTTGTGACTTCTTTTTTTGGACTCCTTTCAGGAAATTGAAGTGCTCAGGCGAAATGAATTCGCCCTCCGCCAAGGTTTTGCTGCGCAAAACACTTGTACGGCGCAAATGCGCCGAGAACTCTGACCGGCTTGGCAAACGGGAAGTTGTCTTAGCAAGTTTGGTTCCAAAGTACCATCACTTTTTTGCAGTTCGGACAATACCAGCCTTCGTCAAGGTCATGTGCCTTTATTGATTCTTTACTTCCAAAGAACATTTTACCGAAATGCTTTAATTCCCCTTCTCCTGCTTTTCGAGGAAATAAAGTAGGCCCAGCCCCGATTTTACAGACAATATCCCCTGCTATCATTTCATTAGTACAAATTGGACATTTCATAATATACCCTCCACACAATTCCTGCTTTCGGGATGCTGCAAACTTCCGCTTTGCTCAACGAAAGCATACCATAAAAATTTGAAGAAATCCACCTGTTTTCTGAGAAGTAACGGCGCATATTCTCCGCTCCTCCGCGCACACTATCCTCTGCGCGGGGCGAAAGCGCTTGCCTCGCACAAATTCAGCAAGGAGGAATTTCTTCATGTCCGATCATACCAACAGCGGCTGCGCCTGCACCCCCAATAAGTCCATCAAGTGCGAGGTCACCTCCTGTGCCAACCACTGCCAGAGCCAGTCCTACTGCGGCCTGAACGCCATTCAGGTCGGCACGCACGAGGCACACCCCACCATGGACCAGTGTACCGACTGCCAGAGCTTCCGCAAGAAGTGAGCGGGGGAGCGGCTCCGGCCGCTTCCTACATAAGGGGTGGGGGAGATGGAGCGAAAAACGAAATACCGCGTCAGCGGCCTTGCCGCGGGGCTCACGAACGGACTTTTCGGCGGGGGCGGCGGCATCCCGCTGCTGCTCCTGCTGACGAAGTGGGCGGGCATGGAGAAAAAGCGCGCCTTCGCCACCTGCGTGGCGGTCATTTTCCCGATGTGCGCGGTCTCGGCGGCGCTGTACCTGTGGCGCGCGGAGCTTTCGCTGAAAACAGCGCTGCCGTATCTCCTTGGCGGCTTTGCGGGCGGACTGGTCGGCGGGCGGCTGTTCAAAAAAGTGCCGGAGCTTTGGCTGCGGCGTATCTTTGCGCTCTTTCTGCTCTACGGCGGCTGGCGCTATCTCTTCACAGGAGGCTGAGCGATGACGGACTGGCTTCTTCCTGCGCTCGCGGGCTTCGCTACGGGCATCCTCTCGGCGTGGGGCGTCGGCGGTGGGACGCTGCTCCTGCTGCTCATGACACTCTTTCTCGGCGTGGATCAGACGCAGGCGCAGGGCATCAATCTCCTGTACTTCCTGCCGACGGCGGGCGTGTCGCTCCTCGAGCACTGCAAAAACGGCTACCTCGACCGCGAGGTGCTGTGCGCCGCTGTCCCACTCGGGACGCTCACGGCGCTCGCCGCGGCTTGGGCGGCGACATCGGTTGACATAACAATGTTCCGCAAGCCCTTCGGCCTGTTTCTTCTCTGGGCGGGCGCAAGCCTGCTGTTGCAAAAGAAGGAATAAGGCGCGCCTGTGCGGCCCGCTGTGCCTGCCGGCGCCAAGGACCACAGATGAAAAAGCACCACCCACCGAAGCGGGTGGTGCAGTTTTTTGATCTTGCTCAGTAGGGGCAGGGGAACGCGGAGAATACCGCGTGTCCGTTCACTGTGGTGAACGGGTAGCTGTATGTCTCGGTTCCGGGGACGGGGACGAAGTTGCCCGCGGTATCGTTCCACTCTCTGCGGGTGATCGTCTGAATGAGCTCGCCGCTATCGCCGTTCCACGCGACCAGATAGCTCGCGCCGTCGATGGTGATGTCGTAGCCGCGGTCGGCGCAGAGCACGTAGAGCGCATCGTTGAGCTCGGTAAGTCTGCTGCCGGAGAGCCATTCGTCGGCAAGCTCCTCGCTGACATGCTCGCACAGCAGCGCACGCAGCGCATCGAGCGTATTGATCTCGCCGAGAGAGACGCGGTTGAAGGATTGGCCGTTCGCCATGACGGCGGGCGCGTTTGCGTCGATCGGCGGCGTGGTCTGGTAGAACCACGACCAGAGCGTTTGCGTGGTGTTGTAGTCGGCGATGACGATCTCGTCCTGCGGCACATCGAGCAGTGACTGCGTGTGCGCGTCGAGCGCATTGTAGAAGATGCCATAGGGGATCTCAAAGGTCTGCGGCCCCGAGGCGTAGGGCCCGAGGACATAGGCGTCGAAGTTGACGGTCATGCCGCTGCCGCTGAAATAAAAGTGCGCGTTGGAGGAGAGGTCATAAACATAGGAGTAGAAATCATCATAGAGGTAATCGTCCAGTCCCTCTTCGTAGATCCTGTTCACGATCTCCGAGGCGAGCGTATCGACCAGCGTTTTGCCGAGTGCACTGTCGGTGGAGGACTGCGCGTTGAGTGCGTCAAGCGTCAGAAATTCGCCGGTGGTGAGATCGAAGCTCCAGGTGAGGGTGGAGGTGTTCGGATGCGCGCCGCCGTAGAAGGCGTAGGCATTGGCAAGCACGCTGATGAGCCCGTCGCTCTGGTAGACGACCTCGCCGAGCAGTTCATCCTCGTAGTAGATGTACTCAAAGGACACGGAGTCATTGCCGTAATGGTCGCGCGCCTCCTGAGCCAGCCCCGACTCGTTGGAGAGCACCGCGGCGTAGCAGCGCTCCATCTCGGCGTTGAAGGCGTCGCGCACGGCGACCGCCGCGCTCTGTGTGGCTGCGGCGCCGGGCTCATAGAGCGCGCCGTCGGCGGTGCGAAGCTCAAGCTGCGGCAGCGCATAATTTGTATGCAGCAGGAGTGTGCCGTCGTCGGCAGTGTAGGTCGATTCATGGGTGAGCGGTGTGCCGACGGCGAAGGTCAGCTCCGGCGTCTCCGGCTGGGAGGGCTTTGGAGCATCGGGACCGGTCGGACTGCCGCTGCTGCCGCAGGCAGCCAGCGACAGCAAGAGCGAGAGCGTCAGCAGGGAGGCGAACAGTTTTTTCATGGTGAGTCTCCTTTCTGAATGCCGGTCAGAGAATGACCGGTGTGGTCGTCCACGCGCTGCCGGGCTTCGCCGCGGCAAGGGACGGATAGGCCAAAGTATATTGCTCCTCCGCACGGGCGGTAAGGGCAAAGAGCCGCTGCGCGTCCGCGTCCAGCCGCCGAACCTGCGCGCTTTTTGTGAGGATCGGCGCGGCGGCGGTCGTTTTCATCGTTTTGAGCACTTCGCGCCCGCGCTCGTTACACGCGAGCACACGCAGATAAGGGATACGCGCGGGCAGCTCCGCCGTCAGACCGAGGAAGGCCGAGAGCAGCAGCCGCCGCAGCCGCGCGTGGGCGTAGCGCTTGGACTTCGCCGCGGCGAGAATGTCCTCGATGCTCGTTTCGTGCTGAACGGCGTCGTAAAAGCGGTGGTACAGGCCCTCGCCCCCACTGTCGCAGGCGGCGAAGTCCGCCTCGGTCAGCGCACGCAGACGGGCGAGGATCGCCCGCTCGGCGTTCGCCATCGTCACCGGCGCGCGGCCCGCCGCGCACTCGCGCGCGTAGATGTCCGCACTCTCCGGCGTGAGGAATTCTGCGGCGTTCCCGCCGCTTATCAGCAGCCTGCGGATGTGGCTCGCCGAGGCGAAGCCCTCCACCGCGCCGCCGTCGTGTCCGACGCTCTTTCGCGCCAGCGCCAGCGGCTCCATCACAGCATTTTGACGCGCGATGGCTTTGCAGTATTCTACGCCCAGGATGTCGTTCGGCTGCGCGAGCACCGCGGCACGATCTCCGAGCAGTTCGCGCGCGGCAGCCTCCCGCGCGGCGGCGAAGGAGGTGCCCTCCGCGAGCCTTTGGCGCAAGAGCGCAGCAAAGGCGTCCGATTCCAGCACCGCGGCGACGGCCCGGAGCGTTTCCGTGTCGCCGCATTCGCTGCCGAACACCAGCGTATCCACCGCACCGGTCGCAGTGAGCACACCCACGCCGCCCGCGGCAAAGCCCTCGGCGGAGGAGATCGCCCACGGCAGCGGCAGCTCGAGCACAAGGTCGGCTCCACCGCGCACGGCAGCCTCAGCGCGCGCATGGGCGCGCAGAATGGCAAAGTCGCCCCGCTGGACGAAGTTTCCACTCATGGCGCAGACCACGGCTGTGTCCGCGCCCAGCTGCGCGCGCAGCGCGTCGATCTGCCAGGCGTGGCCGCGGTGGAAGGGATTGTATTCACAAATTATACCAGCAGTTCGCATAAAAGTCATCTCAAAATGGTTACAATTTTGTCTCTCTCAGAAAAATTTATGGTTGTCATCACGAAAAAGTTTGCTATAATAGAGAGCGTATGTACTTGGCCGTTGGACAAATTCCCACATTAACCAACACCATTTTACTTGAATTTGGGCCGTATTGCAAGACATTGCCCATTGGAAAACGGAGGAAACGACATGAATGTTCTGGTCATCAACGCAGGCAGCTCTTCCCTGAAGTATCAGCTGCTCAATCCCGCCACCGGCGCGCTGCTCGCCAAGGGCCTGTGCGAGCGCATCGGCATCGACGGCAAGTTCACCTACAAGCCCCAGCTTGAGGGCAAGGAGGCTATCAAGGCCGCCGACATCGCCATGCCCACCCACAACGAGGCCATCGCCGCCGTGCTGAACGCCCTTGTGGACGCCAAGAACGGCGTCATCGGCTCGATGAAGGAGATCGACGCGGTCGGTCACCGCGTGGTCCACGGCGGAGAGAAGTTTGCCAAGTCCGTCGTCATCACCGACGAGGTCATGGCCGCCATCGAGGCGTGCAATCCCCTTGCGCCGCTGCACAATCCCGCCAACATCATCGGCATCAGGGCCTGCCAGAAGCTCATGCCCGGCGTTCCGATGGTCGCCGTGTTCGACACCGCCTTCCACCAGACCATGCCCCCCGTGGCCTATACCTATGCCCTGCCCTATGAGTATTATGAAAAGGACAAGGTCCGCCGCTACGGCTTCCACGGCACCAGCCACAAGTATGTGGCACAGCGCGCCGCCGATATGCTCGGCAAGCCCGTTGAGAGCCTCAAGCTCATCTCCTGCCACCTCGGCAACGGCTCCTCCGTTACTGCGGTCGACGGCGGCAAGAGCGTGGAGACCTCCATGGGCTTCACCCCCCTCGCGGGACTTCCCATGGGCACCCGCGCGGGCGACATTGACGCGGGCATCCTCGAATATCTGATGAACAAGTACGGCTACTCCATCGGCGAGATGCTGAACATCCTCAACAAGAAGTCCGGCATGGAGGGCATCTCCGGTGTTTCCTCCGACTTCCGCGATCTGGAGATCGGCGCGGAGAAGGGCGACGAGCGCTGCGCCCTCGCCCGCGAGAAGTTCGCCTATGAGGTCAAGAAGCTCATCGGCGCGTATGCCGCCATCATGGGCGGTGTGGACGCCATCATCTTCACCGCCGGCGTCGGCGAGAACGACGGGCTCGAGCGCATGGCCATCGCCTCCGGCCTTGAGTACATGGGTGTGAAGATGGACGAGGATGCCAACAATGTCCGCGGCGAGGAGCGCGTGATCTCCGCCGCCGACTCCAAGGTCAAGGTCCTGCTCATCCCCACCAACGAAGAGCTGATGATCGCCATGGATACCGCCGCTCTCGTCGGCTGAGAGCAATAGAAAAGGAAACAAAAAAGGGAAGCAGATGCTCTGCATCTGCTTCCCTTTTTACTGTGCGGATGGCCGCGCGCGGCTGCCGGAGCAAGGGGATCACTCCGCCGCCTGAATACGGTGGTACATATCCTGCATCTTGCGGTCGATGACGGCGATCTCATCGGCGCAGGCGAGCATCTGCTCGTTGATGCCTGCGGGGAGCGTGGCCTTGTCCTTTTTGTAGCGGATGTCATGCTCAAGGCTGGCCCAGAAGTCCATCGCCACCGTGCGGATCTGCACCTCTGCCAGCACAGACTCCGTGTGATCGGAGAGGAAGATCGGCACGCGCAGGTCGAGATGGAGCGAGCGATAGCCGTTGTAGTTGGGCTCAGCGATATAGTCCTGCCGCTTGACCAGCTCCATGTCGCTCTGGCGCAGGAGCATCTCCTCCACGCGGTACACATCGTCGATGTAGCAGCAGACGACGCGGATGCCGGCGATGTCGTTGATGTTTCGCTTGGCGGACTCCATCGAAATATCACAGCCTTTGCGCCGCAGCTTTTCGATGATGCTGTTGGTGGACTTCAATCGGCTTTCGACATGGTGGATGGGGTTGTGCGCGTAGAGGATGCTGAACTCCTCGTTGAGCACCTCCAGCCGCGTCTGGATCTCGCGCACGGCAGAGCTGTAAAGGTGCTGAAAGCGAAGAAAGTCCTGATAATTATGATAGAGTAGGGCAGTTTCGTTCTGCAGAACGATGTCGGTACGAATGGGGGCAAAGATATTGTCCATAGCGGCCTCCCTGAACGGTTGATCTCTATGCTCAGTATATCACACCGGCGGGAACACGCAAGGAAAATTTGCGCGAAAAATGACTGGACAAAGAGACTTGGAATGGGTATACTGTAAGCTGTAATTTTATAAAAGTGGGCGGAAACGCTGCGGCGCAAAGGGAGGCGGGAGAGCATGGACATCGATATGGACATCAAGGAGCTGGAGGCGTTCGTCTACGTGGTGGAGAATTGCAGCTTTTCCCGTGCGGCCGAGCTGCTGCACCTGACGCAGCCGACCATCTCCTCGCATATCTCCGCGCTGGAACGCAAGCTCGGCATCAAGCTCGTCGTGCGCACGACGAAGGAGACCTACCCCTCCGACGCGGGCAAGCTGCTCTATCGCTACGCGAAGGAGATTTTGCAGGTGCGCGAGAATGCCGCCGCCGCGCTCAAAAGCTTTTCCAAGGAGATGCGCGGCACCATCACGCTCGCAGCCTCCACGGTGCCGAGCCAGTATTATCTGCCGCACCTTTTGCAGACCTTTCACGAGAAATATCCCGACATCGCCTTCAACATCCAGATGGAGGACAGTCCGAAGGTCGTTGAGATGATCGTTGCCCGCTCCGTAGAGATCGGCTTTTGCGGCACAAAGGTCGAAAACCACAAGTGCATTGCGCAGGAGTTTGCCAGCGACTGCATGGCCGTCATCACGCCCAATACGGAGAAATTTCGCGCCTACGCCGACTCGCGCCTCCCGAAGGAGCTGCTGATGCAGGAGACCTTCATCAGCCGCGAGAAGTCCAGCGGTACCTATCAGTCCGGCAAGGAAATTTTGGAACATTTCGGCATTGACATCGCACGACTGCACACGGCCATCGAGGTCCGCTCGAGCGAGAGCGTGAAGCAGATGGTGGGCGAGGGGCTCGGCATCGGCCTCATCTCACTCTCCGCCGCGCGGGACTATGTGCAGTTCGGCAAGGTGCTCGCCTTCCCCTTCGAAGAAGAGGCGCTGCGCCGCCGGCTCTACATCGTCAAACACAAGAACAGCATCCTCTCGCCCATCGCGCAGGTCTTTTACGATTATGCGCGAAAGTACTATGAGCAGCATCGGGAAAAAGCGCCCATGTGAGGGCGCTTTCCTTTTTGCGGCAAAGTGCCGAAATTTATGATTTACTTTTTGCGCGCGGAGGGGTACAATAAAAAGGTTAAAAGAGAAGGGAAGGACCCGGCGGGAGGCGAGAGAGTATGCAGACGGTGCGCTCACAGCTCTTTGAGGGCATCACAAACGAAGAGTGCGCGCGGATGTTCCAGTGCTTCGGCGCGCGCGAGGCGGGCTACGAGGCGGGTGCGCTCATCAGTGAGTTCGACGGCGAGCAAAACGCCGTGGGCGTTCTGCTCTCGGGCAGCGCGGACCTTGTCCGGCTGGACGCCGACGGCAACCGCACGATCCTCGAAACGCTCGAGGAGGGCGGCGTGTTCGGCGAGGTGCTGGCCTTTTCCGGCGCGGGCGGCGACTCGATCTTTTTGGAGTGCCGGCGCGACTGCCGCGTGCTCTATCTCGACTATGACCAGATCACCCGCCGCTGTGAGAATGCCTGCCTGCACCACAGCATCCTCGTGCAGAACCTGTTCCGCCTGCTCTCGACCAAGACGCTGCGGCTGAGCGAGCGGGTGGAGGTGCTCTCACGCCGCTCCATCCGTGAAAAGCTGCTGTGCTACTTCGGTCAGCTTGCGCGGCAGGAAAAGTCGGAGACCGTCACGCTGCCCTTTTCCCTCAGCGCGCTGGCGGAGTACATCAGCGCCGACCGCAGCGCCATGATGCGCGAGCTGAAAAAGCTCAAGGAGGAGGGTGTCGTGCGGATCGAGAACCGTAAAATTACCATCATGCAATAGAAGTGCAGGAAAACCTGCAAGAAAAACATTAAAAACTACAATTGACGCAAGATTTCCTTCGTGGTATTATCAAGTTTATCATAAGTGTGCAAAATGCTATTTGAAAAGAAAAGAGGTTACGCTATGTATCGCATCGTCAGAAAAGAGGCGCTCAAGCCGACCGTCATCCTGTATGAGATCGAGGCGCCGATGGTGGCAAAGAAGGCCGAGCCCGGCCAGTTCATCATCCTGCGCGTCGATGAAAACGGTGAGCGCATCCCCATCACGATCCACGACTACGACCGTGAGAAGGGCACCGTCACCATCATCGTGCAGACCATCGGCGCGACCACCGAAAAGCTCAGCCATAAGGCTGAGGGCGAGTCCATTCAGGATTTCGTCGGCCCGCTCGGCCGCCCGACCGAGACCGAGGGCAAGAAGAAGGTCTGCGTGGTCGGCGGCGGCGTGGGCTGCGCCATCGCCTATCCTGTGCTCAAGAAGTTCCACGACTGCGGCGCAGAGGTCCATGCGGTCGTCGGCTTCAAGAATAAGGATCTTGTCATTCTGGAGGATAAGTTCCGCGCAGCTTCGAGCGTGCTCAAGCTGATGACGGACGACGGTTCCTACGGCGAGAAGGGCCTTGTCACCGATGCGCTCAAGCAGCTCATCGAGGATGGCAACCGGTATGACGAGATCTTCGCCATTGGCCCCGCCATCATGATGAAGTTTGTCTCCAAGACCACCGAGCCTTATGGCATCCCCACCACCGTCTCGATGAGCCCCATCATGGTCGACGGCACAGGCATGTGCGGCGGCTGCCGCCTCACCGTCGGCGGCGAGACGAAGTTCGCCTGCGTCGACGGCCCCGACTTCGACGGCCACAAGGTCGACTGGGACGAGAGCCTCAAGCGCGGCAAGATGTATTTCGATTGGGAGCGCCATAAGTATGAGGAAACCTGCAACCTGTTCAAGGAGGTCAAGTAAGATGCCGAATATGAGCTTGAAGAAAAACGAGATGCCCGCGCAGGACGCTAATGTCCGCAACAAGAATTTCCTTGAAGTCGCGCTCGGCTATACCGAGGAGCAGGCGCTCGACGAGGCGGCGCGCTGCCTCAACTGCAAGAACCACCCCTGCGTCTCAGGCTGCCCCGTGCAGGTAAAGATCCCCGAGTTCATTCAGAAGATCACCGAGAAGGACTACGAGGGTGCCTATCAGGTCATCCACGAGACCTCCTCTCTCCCCGCTGTGTGCGGCCGCGTCTGCCCACAGGAGACCCAGTGCGAGGCGAAGTGCGTGCGCGGCATCAAGGGCGAGCCGGTCGGCATCGGCCGTCTCGAGCGCTTTGTCGCCGACTGGCACAACGCCAATGTGAAGGAAGAACCCGCCAAGCCCGCGTCCAACGGTCACAAGGTCGCGGTCATCGGCTCCGGTCCCAGCGGCCTGACCTGCGCGGGTGACCTCGCCAAGAAGGGCTACGATGTCACTGTCTTCGAGGCGCTGCACCTCGCCGGCGGCGTGCTGGTCTACGGTATCCCCGAGTTCCGTCTTCCTAAGGCGATCGTCCAGAAGGAGGTCGACGGACTCAAGGCGCTCGGCGTCAAGGTCGAGACGAATATGGTCATCGGCCGCGTCGTCTCCATCGACGAGCTGATGAGTGAATACGGCTTTGAGGCGGTGTTCATCGGCTCCGGCGCGGGACTTCCGATGTTCATGCACATCCCCGGCGAGAACCTCTGCGGCGTCTACTCCGCCAACGAGTTCCTCACCCGCATCAACCTCATGAAGGCGTATAAGGAAGGCTCCGACACGCCCATCATGCCGCTCGCGGGCAAGCGCGTCGCGGTCGTCGGCGGCGGCAATGTCGCGATGGACGCAGCCCGCTGTTCCAAGCGCCTCGGCGCGGAGGTCTACATCGTCTACCGCCGCGGCATGGAGGAGCTTCCTGCCCGTCATGAGGAGGTCGAGCACGCCGAGGAGGAGGGCATCATCTTCAAGACGCTCACCAACCCCGTCAAGATCAACGGCGACGACAGTGGCTATGTTTCCTCCATGACCTGCGTGGAGATGGAGCTCGGCGAGCCCGACGCCTCCGGCCGCCGCCGTCCGATCGAGAAGGTCGGCAGCGACTTCGACCTGCCGGTGGACTGCGTCATCATGTCGCTCGGCACCACGCCGAACCCGCTCATCAAGAACACCACCCCCGGCCTCGAGGTCAACCGCAAGGGCGGTATCGTAGTGAACGAAGAGGGCCTGACCTCCCACGCGAGCGTCTACGCCGGTGGCGACGCCGTCACGGGCGCTGCCACCGTTATCCTCGCCATGGGCGCGGGCAAGCTCGGCGCGAAGAGCATCGACGAGCAGCTCAGCAAGAAATAAATCCCTCTACATAGCGCAAGAGAGAGCCGAAAGGCTCTCTCTTGTTGCCGCGAGGGGGGAGAAAAAGGCTTCCGGCAAGAGCCGGAAGCCTTTTTCTATGCGGTTATACGGTGACTTACTTCAGGCTCTCCGCGACGGCGACGGCAACCGCGACGGTCGCACCGACCATCGGGTTGTTGCCCATGCCGAGGAAACCCATCATCTCCACATGCGCGGGGACGGAGCTGGAGCCGGCGAACTGCGCGTCGGAGTGCATACGGCCCATGGTGTCGGTCATGCCGTAGCTGGCGGGGCCGGCAGCCATGTTGTCGGGATGAAGGGTGCGGCCCGTGCCGCCGCCGGAGGCGACGGAGAAGTACTTCTTGCCCTGCTCAATGCACTCCTTCTTATAAGTGCCGGCGACGGGGTGCTGGAAGCGGGTGGGGTTGGTGGAGTTGCCGGTGATGGACACGTCCACGCCTTCGGCGTGCATGATGGCGACGCCCTCGCGCACATCGTCGCAGCCGTAGCAGCGCACATTCGCACGCTCGCCTTCGGAATAGCGGATCTCGCGCACGACGTTCAGCTTGCCGGTGAAGTAGTCGAACTGCGTCTGCACATAGGTGAAGCCGTTGATGCGGCTGATGATCTGCGCCGCGTCCTTGCCGAGTCCGTTGAGAATGACGCGCAGCGGCTCCTTGCGGGCCTTGTTGGCGTTCTTGACGATGCCGATGGCGCCCTCCGCGGCGGCGAAGGACTCGTGACCGGCGAGGAAGGCGAAGCACTTCGACTCGTCGGAGAGCAGCATCGCGCCGAGATTGCCGTGGCCGAGACCGACCTTGCGGTCCTCGGCGACGGAGCCGTCGATGCAGAAGGACTGGAGGCCCACGCCGATGAGCTTGGCAGCCTCGGCGGCAGACTTCACGCCAGACTTGAGCGCGATGGCGGCGCCGACGGTGTATGCCCAGCAGGCGTTTTCAAAGCAGATGGGCTGGATGCCCTTGACGATCTCGTAGGGATCAAAGCCCTTCGCCTGACAGATTTCGCGGCACTCCTCCACGCTCTTGATGCCGTACTGCGCGAGGACGCCGTTGATCTTGTCGATTCTTCTCTCGTAGTTTTCAAACAGAGCCATTTTCTCGTCCTCCTTCCTTATTCCTGACGCGGGTCAATGTACTTGACCGCGGCGTCCCACTGGCCGTAGTGGCCCTTGGCCTTTTCGATGGCCTCGTTGGCGTCGATGCCCTTCTTGACGAAGTCCATCATCTTGCCGAGGTTGACGAACTCATAGCCGATGATCTCGTCCTGCGCGTTGAGCGCCATCCTGGTGCAGTAGCCCTCGGCCATTTCGAGGTAGCGCGGGCCCTTGGCGACAGTGCCGAACATGGTGCCGACCTGAGAGCGCAGGCCCTTGCCGAGGTCCTCGAGGGAGGAGCCGACCGCGAGGCCGTCCTCAGAGAAGGCGGACTGGGTGCGGCCATAGACGATCTGGAGGAACAGCTCGCGCATGGCGGTGTTGATGGCGTCGCACACGAGGTCGGTGTTGAGCGCCTCGAGAATGGTCTTGCCGATGAGGATCTCGCTGGCCATCGCGGCGGAGTGGGTCATGCCGGAGCAGCCGAGCACCTCGACCAGCGCCTCCTGAATGACGCCCTCCTTGACATTGAGCGTCAGCTTGCACGCGCCCTGCTGGGGAGCGCACCAGCCGATGCCGTGGGTGAAGCCGGAAATGTCGGAGAGCTGCTTGGCCTGCACCCACTTGCCCTCTTCGGGGATGGGGGCGGGGCCGTGATATGCGCCCTTGGCGACCGGGCACATATGCTGAACTTCGGTCGTGTAAATCATGGTGATCTTCCTTTCTTATCATAGATGTCTGCCGCCGTGCGGCGGACGCCTGACGAGCTATCCGCATTGTATCAAATGTTGCGCACATTTGCAAGCCGTATTTCGCGCGGCCCCGCGCCGGGGCGGGCTTGTGCCAGGTGCTGTGCTTTTTCGTCTTCAATTGTACAATGTGACAAGAGACAGTTTTTCCAATGCTGCATATTTTATCAAACTTACCGTCTTGACGAATGGATATACACGCGCTACAATATCACCATCAAATATGACAGATGCATGAGGAGTTCTAATACTATGTTCCGTTTTGCTTATGCAAAAGTGAATGATGGCATGACCGCCGCTGCCTGCTGCGCAGAGGCCGCTTCCTCCTGCGCTGCCGCCAACACCGCCGCTATGAACGCCAATATCGCCATGGACGCTGCTCTCGCGGCGTCCATTTTGCTTTGCCTGCGCGTACTGGGCCTGTCCATTTACGGCGTGATTATTGGCATGAGCATTATTATTTCCCACAGGCACTTGGCAAAACGCAAGCGCGGGTATTGAAGAAATTCGGTACAGCAAAGCGGTTTCGCCAAGTCGGCGAAGCCGCTTTTTTGTATAAATAACAACAAACAAATTTTTAAGAAAAAGGAGAACCCAAGATGAAAAAGAAGTTTGCAGCCATGTTCACGGCAGCCGCGATGGTATTTACCATGGCAGCCTGCGGCCAGAAAGCCGACACCCCCAACACCCCCAGCACGGACGGCTCCGGCGATCAGTCCGGCGCCGAGGTCCAGACCTTCGTACTCGGCTCCTGCGGTCCGCTGACCGGCGGCTATGCCATTTACGGTCAGGCCGTCGTCAACGGCGCGGAGCTTGCCGTGGAGGAGATCAACGCCAGCGATTCCACCGTCAAGTTCACCTTCCTCAAGCAGGATGACGAGGGCGACGGCGAAAAGGCCATCAACGCCTACAACGACATGATGGATAACGGGATGCAGGTCCTCGTCGGTCCCACCACCACCGGTGCGTCCATCGCGGTCGCCGCGGTCACCTATGCCGACCGTACCTTCATGCTCACCCCGTCCGCATCCTCGCCCGACGTCACCGCCGATAAGGACAATGTCTTCCAGGTCTGCTTCACCGACCCCAATCAGGGCACCGGCGCGGCTGACTACATCGCCGAGAACATGGCGGGCGCGAAGGTCGCCGTCATCTACCGCAACGACGATGCCTACTCGCAGGGTATCCGCGACACCTTCGTGAAGGAAGCCGAAGCCAAGGGCGCCTTTGAGATCGTCTCCGAGACCACCTTCACCGTAGCGACCGCCACCGACTTCTCCGTGCAGCTCACCGCCGCTAAGAACGCCGGCGCGGATGTCGTGTTCCTCCCCATCTATTATGAGCCTGCCTCCGTCATCCTCAGTCAGGCCAAGGCCATGAGCTACGCGCCCACCTTCTTCGGCGTGGACGGCATGGACGGCATCCTCACCATGAAGAACTTCGATACCTCCCTCGCCGAGGGCGTCATGCTCCTCACTCCGTTCTCCGCCAACTCCGAGGATGAGGCTACCAAGAGCTTTGTCAAGACCTACACCGAGAAGTTCGGCGTGGAGCCGAATCAGTTCGCTGCCGACGCTTACGATGCCGTCTATATCGTCAAGGCGGCGCTGGAGAAGGCAGGCTGCACCGGCGACATGACCGCCCCCGAGATCTGTGATGCACTCGTCGGCGTTATGACCAGCCTCAGCGTGGACGGCCTCACCGGCAAGGCGATGACATGGAATGCCGAGGGCGAGGTTTCCAAGGCACCCCTCGCCGCCGTGATCGAAAACGGCCAGTATGTCATGAAGTAATTCAGCTTCCTTTCGTTTCATACGTCTCTCTCTTTGGGTCCGGCTGCCGGGGGCGCAAGCCCCCGACGGCCACAGCCCTGTTCTATGGCGGAAACAAAGGCAGGGGAGAGGGCGTCGCTTGCCCTTGTTTCTGCCACAGAAAAAAAGCTCGGGAAAAAGAGGTGTTCTTTGGTATGGAGTTCTTATCCTATCTCATCAGCGGCATCAGCCTCGGCAGCGTATACGCCATCATCGCGCTCGGCTACACGATGGTCTACGGCATCGCCAAAATGCTGAACTTCGCCCACGGCGATGTCATCATGGTCGGCGGATACATTTCCTTCTGCGCGATGTTCTATCTGCATCTGCCGAATGTCGTGGCGGTGCTGCTCGCCGTCGTCGTCTGCACCCTCCTCGGCATTTTCATTGAGCGGCTGGCCTACAAGCCGCTGAGAAACGCGCCGAGCCTTGCGGTGCTCATCACCGCCATCGGCGTGAGCTACTTCCTGCAAAACTCCGCGCTGCTCATTTGGAAGGCGGCTGCGCGGTCCTACACCCCCGTGGTCACGGGGACGGCGAGCCTCTTAGACGGACGGCTCTCCGTCTCCTACATTTCGCTTCTGACCATCGTGGCCTGCGTCGTCATCATGCTCTCCTTGACGCTTTTTGTCAGCAAGAGCAAGATGGGCAAGGCGATGCGTGCCTGCTCGGAGGATAAGGCGGCGGCGCAGCTCATGGGCATCAATGTCAACGCGACCATCTCCGCGACCTTTGCCATCGGCTCGGCGCTCGCGGCCATCGCCGGCGTGCTGCTGTGCTCGTTCAACACCTCGCTCATGCCGACCACCGGCTCTATGCCCGGCATCAAGGCCTTCACCGCCGCCGTGTTCGGCGGCATCGGCTCCATCCCCGGGGCGTTCCTCGGCGGACTGCTGCTCGGCATCATCGAGGCGCTGGCGAAGGCGTATGTCTCCACCACGCTTGCCAACGCCATCGTGTTTGCGGTGCTGATCGTGGTGCTGCTCGTCAAGCCCGCGGGGCTGCTTGGCCGCTCTGTGCCGGAGAAAGTGTGAGGTGAGAGAGATGACAAAAGCAAAAAAGAAATTTTTCTCGCTCAAAAAAACCACGAGGATCGACCTTGCGACCTACCTTGGCGTCATCATTGCGTTTGTTGTGATGACCGTGCTCAAGGACGGCGGTGCGCTCAACCGCAAGACACTCGGATTGCTCGTGCCGATCTGCTGCTATATGTCCATGGCCGTTTCACTGAATCTGACCGTCGGCATTCTCGGCGAGCTGAGCCTCGGCCATGCGGGCTTCATGAGCGTGGGCGCGTTCTCCGGCGTCATTGTCTCGCAGAGCCTGCTCACAGCCGTTCCCAGCGCGCCGGTGCGCCTCGCTATTGCCATGATCGTCGGCGCGAGTTTTGCCGCCCTCGTGGGCCTGCTCGTCGGTACGCCGGTGCTGCGGCTTCAGGGCGACTACCTTGCCATTGTGACGCTCGCCTTCGGCGAGATCATCGCGGATCTTGTCAACTGCCTCATCGTCGGCTATGACGCCTCGGGTCTGCACATCCTCTTCAACCTTTCCGGCAAGAAAACGATCGATGACCTCGGCCTCGACGCGGCGGGCTACGCCATTATCAAGGGTGCGCAGGGCGCGACCGGCACCAAGACCATTGCGAGCTTTACCGCGGGCTTCGTGCTCGTGATGCTCACGCTCGTCATCGTTTTGAACCTCACGCGCTCGCGCGCGGGGCGCGCCATCATGGCGATCCGCGACAACCACATCGCCGCGCAGTCCATCGGCTTGAACCTCACGAAGTATAAGCTTATGGCCTTCGTCACCTCCGCCGCCCTCGCGGGCGCGGCGGGCGCGCTCTACGGGCTGAATTACTCCTCGCTCCAGTCGGTCAAGTTCAACTTCAACACCTCCATCCTCGTGCTGGTGTTCGTGGTGCTCGGCGGGCTCGGCAACATCTGGGGCAGCCTCCTCTCCGCCGCGGCGCTGACCATTCTGCCCGAGGCGCTGCGCCAGTTTGCGGATTACCGTATGCTGGTCTACGCCGTCGTGCTCATCCTCGTGATGCTCGCGACCAACGATCCGCAGTTTAAGACATTTTTCGCAAAGCTGCTCCCGCATCGGCACAGTGCCGAAGAAAAGGAGGGTTGACCATGACGCAGAAAACCAAGCTCGTTCCCGTCAGCCGCGAACCGGCGCTGCTGCCGGAGCGCGACGCCGATAAATCCCCCGTTCTTGAGTGCATCGACCTCGGCATCACCTTCGGTGGATTGAAGGCGGTCGACAGCTTCAACATCACCATCGGCCGTACGGAGATCGCGGGCCTCATCGGCCCCAACGGCGCGGGCAAGACGACCATCTTCAACCTGCTTACCAAGGTCTATCAGCCCACGCACGGTACGATCCTTCTAAACGGCAAGGACATTCACGGCCTGAGCACCGCGCAGATCAACCGCGCGGGCATCGCGCGCACCTTCCAGAATATCCGTCTGTTCCAAAACCTCACGGTGGAGGAGAACATCACCACCGCTATGGATACGCAGATGCACTACAACATGGTCGATGGCATCTTGCACCTGCCGCGCTACTGGAGGGAGGAAAAGGTCGTTCATGAGCGCGCGTTGGAGCTGCTGTCCATCTTCCACATGGAAAAATTTGCGGACGCCAAGGCGGGCAGCCTGCCCTACGGCGCGCAGCGCCGGCTGGAGATCCTCCGCGCGCTGGCGACAAACCCCTGTCTGCTGCTGCTCGACGAGCCCGCGGCGGGCATGAATCCGAGCGAGACGGCGGAGCTGATGGAGAATATCCGCTCCATCCGCGATACCTTCAAGATCGCGGTGCTGCTCATCGAGCACGATATGAACCTCGTCATGAACATCTGCGAGGGCATCGCCGTGCTGAACTTCGGGCGCATCATCGCCAAGGGCTCACCCGACGACATTCAGAATAACCCCGAGGTCATTGAAGCCTACCTCGGCAGGAAAAAGGAGGCGTAAACGATGGGCGAGATCTTAAAAGTGGACGATATCCATGTGTACTACGGCAGCATCCACGCCGTCAAGGGCGTTTCCTTCGAGGTCAACGAGGGCGAGGTCGTCACGCTCATCGGCGCGAACGGCGCGGGCAAATCGACCATTTTGAACACCGTTTCCGGCCTGCTGCACCCCAAGACAGGCAGCGTCGTCTTTGAGGGCAGAGACCTCAAGGGCGTCGCGCCGCACAAGATCGTCGAATACGGGCTTGCGCAGGTGCCGGAGGGCCGTCACATCTTCCAGCAGATGAGCGTGGAGGAAAATTTGCAGATGGGCGCCTACACGCAGCTCAACGCCACCGTCGAGCCGGGCATCGCGGATGTTTACGAGCGGTTCCCACGCCTTGCCGAGCGCCGCCGTCAGATCGCCGGCACGCTCTCCGGCGGCGAGCAGCAGATGCTCGCCATGGGCCGCGCGCTGATGAGCCGACCCAAGCTGCTGATGCTCGACGAGCCGTCCATGGGCCTCGCACCCATTCTGGTCGAGCAGATCTTCGACATCATCCGCGAGCTGCACAGCGCGGGCACGACCATTCTGCTCGTCGAGCAGAACGCACAGGCGGCGCTTTCCGTCGCCGACCGCGCCTATGTGCTCGAGACCGGCAGGATCTCGCTCACCGGCACAGGCGCGGAGCTGATGGCAAGCGACGCGGTGCGCAAGGCATACCTCGGCGGCTGAGAGAAAGGTAAATCACTTGACGCGGCAGCGCGGTCCTGCTATCATAGGCATTATGATAGGGGGCCGCGTTATGCAGTTTTATGAGTTTCACGACGGGCTTTGCCCGCTGGGCGAAAAAGCGCCAGAAAAATGGGAAAATGTGCTTGCCATACTGGAGCCGGAGGAGGTCGGTAAGGTCGCCCTGCCAACTGCGCTGACGCCGCCTCTCACCTCCGACAGCGTGTACGGCTCGCAGCTGTGCGCGATCCTTGCCGATCAAAGCGGCATCACCGGACATATCCATATTCCGGCGCGCGGCAGTCAGGCGGCGCGGCGCTTTGCCTTTTCATGGGCGCAGGGCAGCCTGCTCATCGTCGACCACGACCGCACGGTCGCGGGCTGCCTCGATGCGATCCGCTCCATGCGCACCCACAACATCGGCGGCGCGGACAGCTTTCTTGCCGATCTCCTTCTCACGCTGGTGCGGGAGGACCTTTCCTCGCTCGAGCAGCTTGAAACGCGCATCACGAATTTGGAGCAGGAGGTCCTCACCGACAACACGGACGGCTTTATCCACCGCATGAGTGCCGTGCGCAAGGAGCTCAGCCGCGAGAACCGCTTTTATACGCAGCTTGCCGACTTCGGCGCGTCTCTGCTCGAGGAGGCGGACGACCTCTTCGATAAGCACGCCACGCGCCGCATGAACTATTTTCTGCGCCGCGTGGAGGCGCTGAAGAACGAAACGGAGCGCCTGCGGGAATATGCTGTGCAGGTGAGCAGCGAGTATCAGTCGCAGGTAGACATTGCGCAAAACCGCGTCATGCAGCTTTTGACCATCGTGACGACCATCTTTCTGCCGCTCTCGCTCATCGTCGGCTGGTACGGTATGAACTTCGATATGCCGGAGCTGGAGTGGGAGTACGGCTATCCTGTGATCATCGCGCTGTCGGTGCTCGTTGTTGTCCTGCTCATTCGTTATTTTAAGCGTAAAAAGTGGTTTTGAGCCGATGAAGAAAGAAAAGAGGAAGTCCGCAGCTGCGGACTTCCTTCTTTTACTGCGGGAAGGAGCTTACAGGCCCTTCTCGTAGCTCTCGATCATCTTCTTGACCGTGTGACCCGTACGACTTCTGAGATGCTGAAGGACCTTTTCGGTTGTTTTCCCCGTAAAGATCTTGATTTGCAGGGACATTGAGCTGTCAGCATCGGGCGTGACAAAGATCTTGTCGATGTACTTCTCAACAAATTCCTTGTCGATCAGTCCCTTGACCGCATCCCGCTCCGCATTTTTCAGAACCCTGCGGATGGTCTCGATCTGTTTTTTGTAGTCAGATGCGGAGTCTCGCTGCTGGGTCAGTTCCATCAGTTCCTGCTGGGCCTCGTCCAGCTCTTTGACACACTGCTTGTTCATGGAGAGAAAGTCTTTGTCCGACAGTTCACCGAGGGCGTTATAGGTCAGCAGCTTCTGCTTTTTCTTTTCGACGGTCGTAATTTTCTGCTCCAGAGCTGTGATCTGCCGCCTCAGGTCGCCGTCCCGGTCCAGGGATTTGTACATTTCCATGTACTCGTCCACCATGGCCGCAGCATCGTCCTCTGTATCCCGGAAAACCTCCAGCAAAAGCGGCTTTAATTCTTCCTCGTAGATGGGGAAGGAGGCGCAGGCGCCCGCCCCGCTTTTGATCTTATTGCTGCACACCCACTTGCTGTTTTTGTTCCCCTGCTTGTCCTTGGATTCCCGGCGGTAATAAGCCGCGCCGCAGTCCGTACAAAACAGCTTGCCCGTCAAGAGGTTGGCGTGGTTGCAGATACCTTGACGACCCTTCACATCCTCGCTGCGCTTGCGCAGCACCTCGTTGGCCTTGTCCCACAGTGCCTCGGATACGATGGCGGGGACGATCTCGCCCGTTTCATCCTTGAACATGACCCACTCCTCCGGGGGCAAGAATTTCTGCTTCTTGGTGAACAGGTCGATGACCTTGACCTTGTTCCCCACATAGTACCCCTTATACTTGGGATTGGAGATCATACCGGACATGGTGGTGTGGGCGATCTTTTTGCCGTTGTGGTTGCGGTAGCCCCGTTCCCAAAACAGATTTTCGATCTGCTTCATGCTGTGCTGACCCGTGGCGTACAACTCAAACAGTTCCCGCACCATGGGGGCCTCATCCTCGTCGATCACCAGCCGCCCATTGTCCTTTCGGTAGCCGAAGATACGGCTGTTGCCCAGCACCACACTGTTTTTGATGGCCTGCTGGTGGCCGAACTTCACACGGCTGGACAGCTTGCGCAGTTCGTCCTGGGCGATGCCGGACATGATGGTCAAGCGCAGCTCGCTGTCCTCGTCCAAGGTGTTGATGTTGTCATTCTGGAAGAACACCCCGACCCCGGCGTTCAGCAGTTCACGGGTGTATTGGATGGAGTCCAGGGTGTTACGGGCGAAACGGGTGATCTCCTTGGTGATGATGAGATCAAAGAGGCCGGCGCGGCCATCTTCTACCATGCGGTGGAAGTTTTCGCGCTTTTTGGTGGTGGCGGCAGACAAGCCCTCGTCAATGTAGCCCTCCACATAGATCCAGTTGGTATTTTTTCGAATCAGGCTTTCGTAGTATTGAATTTGGTTACCCAGAGAATTGAGCTGTTCGTCGCTCTCGCTGGATACACGCGCGTAAAAGGTCACTCGCATAGGAATATCGTAGATGGTTTTCGTTTTCAGCAGCTGCCGAATATTGTGAATATCCATAAGTACATCCTCTCATAAAGTTCGTTTTATCATGTTCATTATAGCATTGTCGCAACAGCGAATCAAGCCTGTGGAAACATCTACAAAAGGAGCGCAGTTCCCCCCGGAACTGCGCCGAATTCTTCTCCCTCGTCTTGCGCTCTTTCTGATGATTTACGCCTTTTGCGAAACCGGATACTTCGTCCAAATCAGGTGGTTCATCTTCCGGTATTCATCCATGGTGATCACTCCCTGATCACGCAGAGTGCGGTTGAAATAGCTGAGCCAAAGATAATGCTGCATATTGCGCTCCGGAGTTTTCTGATCCAAGATGAAATCACCCCCCATTACATTCCATATTTTTTCCAGAAAGAGGGCGTTTATTCTCCTTGATTGAGTTGCTTCTGCATACAAAAAGGCATCAGGAAATTGTCTCCTGATGCCTTAGTGTGATGTATGCAGTTTTGCGTGGTATGTATATAAAAAGTATGCGAGAATTGCAGAAAAATCCGCAATACTCCTGTTTGACACAAAAAGAACGGAAACATAGCCGCTAAGCGGCAAAGGAAGAAACTGACTGCCTGATCGGCAGTAAAAAGAAACTGTTTACGCATTTAGTGTAATGAATCGCGAGGCTGAAGTCAAGAGAAAGTTTTTCGACTTTATTTGACTATGCCGCAATTGTTTTTAGCGTTTAGACCGCCAGAATGTAGTTGCAGACCGTGACATCCAGACGCCAATGGGACAGATGGAAAACGCTCACAGCCATCAGAGCCAGTCGGTTGTACGCGGTGGGCAGGTTGTGTTCCAGCGCAAACTTGCGGTTGCGACCGCGCAGATAGTATATCCCATCTATCTGATCGTGATTCAACTCCCTGCCGTTGGATGCGAAGCGCACTTCCAGCTCGCGGATCAGCTGCGCCTTAAACGCCGGGTCGCGGATGGCGTTCAGGTAATACAGATAGGCCCGCTTGGCCTGGCAGGCGCGCAGATGGTGCAGGTCGATCTTATTGTTCAACTCGGTTTTATCGAAGATGTATTCATCGAGGCGCACGCCCGTGAAATAGTCGCGCACAAACTCCAAATCGGAAGGGAGAATGCGCTGGTTCTGAACCTTACCGCCAGAAAATCGGCATAATCCTGTATGTGCGGCTTGCAGTCATCAAAGTGCCGGCAATGGTAGTTTTCCTTGCACCAATTCCCGAATTTGATGGCGTGGTCCTTATACTGCCGTTCGCTTTTTTTCGTAATCCTGACAACTTCTACGGGATTGCCGCTTTCGTCCTTTCCCGGAGACTTCAGATATTTTGCTTTATTGTATGCGTGGGTGGATATTTCATATATCAAGCTTGCCATGTAGTTCAGTCCTTTCAATGATGAGATGCCTGTTTGTCATTGGCAAACAAGCCCAGCCTTGTGGCTTGTTAAATGCGTTACATATTTTTTTGTCATGCGGATAGGCAGGTCCGCACAGGGAATATAGAAACCCAAGTATAAGCGGCTAACCAGACCACTTATACCCCTTAGCTGGTTATTTTCCGCCGTTGCGGCAAATAACCAGCTGCAGATACCCGACATTCAAAGCAGGTTCCAATGTCGGAAGGCATCCGGAATATGCGGTTCCGGAGTCTGAAAGCGGGTATCTGTTGGAAATGCGATATACTGTTCTCCTGTCGCGGGACAAGGCTACCTTACTAACGGATAAGCAAACCGGTCGCAAGCGACATAATCCCAACAAGCCTTGTGGACTTGCGCGGCGAGGGTGGCTGGCCCCCGCCGCTACGCGCTGCTTTCTGTCAAGCGCGCATTATAAGGGGCGTTTCGGCGCTGTTGACAAAGTCTCGCACCAGCCATCGCGGTATGCTATAATGAGGAAAACGACCTGGGGCGATGGGATGCAGCTGGCGATGCATGTGGTAACGATCGAGGATCTGATGCCGCAGGAGCACTTCCTGCGAAAGCCGTCCTTCCGCAAGGTGTTTCGGCGGTTATTTGAAGAAGTCGTGGGGCAGTGCATCGAAAAAGGTCTGGTCAGCGGGCGTGTGGTCGGCACGGACTCGGCACATGTGAGGGCCAACGCCTCCCGCGCCTCGGAATAACTTGTTGAGATCACCGATGCGCCCGGCGTCTACTGGGAACGGCTGGACGCTTACGAGGAGGAAGGGCTGGAGGAGTTTGAGCGGCGAACCGGAAAGCGCCGCAAAAAGCGGACAAAACAGATCAAGCGGGACAACCGCCGTTCCCACAAGCGCGTTAGCCGCACGGACCCAAAGGCGGGCCACTTGAAGCGTCCGGGGAAGCCGGAGGGACCGCACTATCTCGCCCATTTCCACTGGCCCATCGGGTGCTGGGTGAACTGGGGATCGACTTTTTCGTGCGGCCGCAAAAGACCGTCGTGCGGACAGCCACACAGTTTACGCGGGATGATTTTCGCTATGATGAGGGGTGCAAGGTATACCGCTGTCCCGGAGGAAAGGAATTGCGTTTAAGACGGCTGGCCCGCAGCGCCAGCGGCTTGTTCTGGGAGTATCAGGCGGATCAGCGGGACTGCGCGCTCTGTCCGCTGCGGGACAAATGTCTGCGCGAGGACGACAAACGCGGGGCACGAAAGGTGTCCGTCAGTTACTTTGCGGCGGACCGCCAGCGCAGCCTGGAGCGCCGCCGCGAGCCTGCTTATCGGGAGGCGCTGAAACTGCGGCAGGTCTGGTGCGAGGGCTCATTTTCCGCGCAGAAGCGCGAGCACAACTTAGCGCGCGTTTTGCGACGAGGCTTAGAGGCAGCGGAGGATCACTGCCTCTTGTCTGCGACCGCATTGAACCTGAAGAGGATGATAAAACACACCGGATGACGCCAGCAACACTGTTAAGATAAGAAAATCCGTTAGCAAAAAAAGCTCCCCCGTCCATTTCAGAGGAAGTGGACGGGGGAGCTTTACTTATTTCTATTGTTTCCTGTTGTACTTACTTCACGGGCAGGACAATGACCTGTCCCTCGTAAATGGTGTTGGCGTTCACAAGACGGTCGGCGTTGCGCTCGAAAATGGTCTTGTACTTCATCACATCGCCATAGGTCGCCTTGGCAATAGCGCCCAGCGTATCGCCAGCCTTGACCGTATAGAGGGTTTCGCCGCTGGCGGCAGCAGGAGCGTTGATGCGGGCAACCTTACCCAGCGTTTCGGGCAGAACAAGCGTTGCGCCCTCCGTCAGCTTTGCACCCTTGTTGGCCTTGTAAAGCTCACTCCACACGCCATAAGTACCGTAGTTGTTCAGCGCGATCGTGCCGTAAGTATCGCCTTTCTTCACGGTGTAAGTGCCAGCGGCAGCGGGCGCTGCGGGCTGCGTGGGAGCAGCAGGCTGTGCGGGAGCAGCAGGCTGCGTGGGAGCGGTAGGCTGCGCGGGCGCAGTAGGCTGCTCGTCCACACTGCCCAGCTTGATATAGGTCTTGCCATACTCAACCACGAAAAGAGCACCGGCGGGGAAATTGGTGAAAATATCATCAACAGCACCCGTCTTGATTTCCGCCCCCATGTAATCCTCGCCATAGCCGTCCTCGGTCAGCTCGGAAAGCGTAAACATGGAGTCGCCCGTAACCGTTACGGAAGAACCGGGCTTCACGGTAATCATGGTAACATTCTGGTTCGTATATTCTTCGCTGTCGTAGTCCCACGCCTTGATGGTTTCCGTAGCAACGGCGGCAGCATCGAATTTCAAGGTCGTATACTCGTTAGACCATGTATAGCTGGTGTAGTTGGCTGCAAACGCGGGGACAGACAATGCCACGCAAAGGATAAGCGCGAGGGAAAGGCTTAAAATCTTTTTCATGTTTTGGACTTCCTTTCATATTTTGCCGTTGTGCCGCTTCTCCCTCTCTTTGCTCCTTCCCTTTGGGCTTTTCTCCCTGCGGCACAACACAAAATCATATCAAAGTCAGCCCACATATTTCCGACCAGCCGCCCACAGGGACGGGGAACATTCCCCGTCCGTGGGCGCTGTCGGAAACATAAAAAGGCGGTGTTGAGCGTATGCCTCAACACCGCCTGACTGTTTATCAATCAAAGCGAAACACCGCCCCATTCCGGCGAATTTTTCTTGCAAAAGAAATACTGCGCCTGTATAATGAGACTTACGGTGCGGTAAAACCGTGGTGTTGAGTGCCTGTATCACTCATCATCGGAGCATAGCGGGTTGCCGCCCGCTATGCTCTGCCGCTATTTATGTTTCCGCTCCTAATTTTACCCTAACATTTTAAGAATTGCAATACCTTTTTCGACAGGATATCGTTGAACAGCCACTTTCTTACACATGGGAGAAAGCGGCTGTTTTGCCTTAACGGGCGAGACTGTCTGCATTTTTCAAAAAAGGCACGGGGACACTTTTTTGCGTTCCCTGATTTTTTGATACAGTAAATAATCTTGTTGAGATTTGTGTTTAGACCTTCCTCTGTTGCGGCTTTTCAAAATATGCGTCGATTTTTTGACAGTATCACGACTTGTTGAAAAATGAGAACGACATACCAGCCTAAAGCAAAGATACATTACTATTTTTGCAATTTTATAGTGCTGTTAAGTAGGCGGCACATTTATTTTTCTGAAAATGCCGCTTTTCAGCTCACAAAACGGTCTTTTACAAAAAAATATGGCACAGGGCTGGCATTTCAAAATACCAGCCCCGTGCCTTTTTCTGTCTATGATGCTACGCCGATGTTCGATAGGTGAACGCGACAAAGGTCTTTGGTTTGAGTGTTCCGCGCTCTGCTTTTCGTCCCTTTTTGTTGGAGTAGGTGTACTTGGAAATATCCTGCAAGAGCTTTTCGCCGCTTGCGTTGGGTGTTCGGTAAAAATCGCGGCACAGGTCGGTTGCATCCTTGAAAGAAATTCTGACCTCATTCTGCGTTCCGCTGCTTTTCCCGATTGCCACGGCACGGCAAATCAAAGAGGTAAAGTTAAAAAACGTCAGTTTCGCGTATAACTCCTGAAGCGCACAACCGTCAGAACGCCCGTGCAGAAATTTCAGCTCCGTTTTATTTTTCAGAGCGTCAAAGCCCTGCTCGATACGCCAGCGCAGACTGTAAATCTTCTCCATTTCCTCAACAGGAAATTCATCACGCGGGAGATTTGTCAACAGTGTTTCGTAGTGGCCGCTGCTGCCGATTTCAAACCGCACAACACGGCAGTTAATCGTGTGTGGCGCAAGGAAGTCAAAGCGCGTTACCCGCGTTTTTTCCGATAGCGTTTTCCCTTTTCGGCTGCCTGTGTTCAAATACACCCAGCCGCTTTCTTTGTCGATGTTCCGCTGAGAGGTCGTGACCGTGACGGAAAATGGCTCGTCCAGCGTTTCCAGCGGTAGGCGCTGAATATCTCGCAAAGCCGCTTTGCCTTGTTTTACGCGCAGGACAAAGAAAAGGTTTGGAATGTTGCAGCAGTGGGCTATGGTGTTATAGCTTTCATAGCCCCTGTCCATGACTAAGATGGTTGGCTCTGTAAATTTGCGCCGATAAATCAACGCCAGCAGTTGCCCCTGTTCGTCCCGCCCCATAGCGCAATCTATGAAAATGGAATTGTTGATGTCGTGAATAACATTCGCGTGCAGAGCATTGTATCCACGCGGGTTAGTGGGCGTTATGATAAAACTGCTAGAGTTTGGATTCCGAAAGACAGGCAGCTCCGTCCCATCTATTGCCCACAGGCGGTACTTGTCATGAAACCGCTGCTGCGTCGGCTGTCACAGCGGCGATTGAAGTTTTGCCACACTTCATAAAAGGCGCGTGGAGAAATGCCCTTGCGCCGCTGCGATAACGCGCTCGGTGTCACATCGGCGTTGAACAAACGCAGTTCCTTGTTCAGCGAACCGCCGCTAAAACCAATGAGAAGCGAGATAATGTCAAAGGTCGTCAGCTTGCGGTTACGAGTGTAGGTGCGTAAGTCTCCGACATAGCCGCCGCAGGCGGCGGCTATGTCGGAGATGGCAGCGCGAAGCTGACGCTTGACGAGGTCGGGTGCGGTCATGCAAGCCTCCCGCCCGCGCCCGGCAGCAGCTTTTTGACGACTAAATCAAGGGCGTAATATATATACCCTATCGCATCGACGGTCGACATGACTGTGTCGCAGACCTCCACCTCTTCGCAAACGCCGTCACAAACTGCCACAACTTTAATGTGGCACTTCGTTTCACCATTGGCTGAAATAGTATCAAAGTCATCAGGGAAGTAAGCTGAGGAAGACAGCGCAAGCATCATGTTGGGGGAAGGAAAATCATCCACTTCGTCACTGTCATAGCTGAAATCATTCGTAAAAGTGATTGCTTCCATATCCTTGCCAAAAAGCGAAATCACACATAATAAACAAATTTTATTCATAAATATTTCTCCTATGTATCAAATTTATATAAAAAAACAAACGCAGCCGATTGCCCAAAGAACGCTTGGCATCAGCTCGTTTTCTTAAAAATCCTGTCAAATATATTATCCGGATGTCTCAGTTTGACATCTAAATGACCCGAAAAAGCGGGGAACATTCCTCCTTTCATTTTTACGGTAGCACATGGGGCGACATATGTCAAGAACTAATTTGCATTACTAATATGAAAATAAGTTCTAATAACTCAAGTTAAATAAATGTGTAAAGGGAGAAAATCGAAGTTTTGTCCCCTTACTTTTCTTATCTTAACAGTGTTGATGACGCCAGAGGGCGTCTTTTTTTGTTGGCAGGGCGGAACGGAGAGAGACTTTGTCAACAGCGCCGTATGATAGATCAAATATTGTTTTTTGTGGTTCGTAGGCTCCAAAAAGCCTTGTATTTACAGCGTTCCTAATGGGAAGCAATCATATGCTGCTATTATGCTGTTGATTTTTGCTCTGCTGCAAAGATTGCCGCAGATATTTTTAGAGTAAAATACGATACTGGTATTCTGCGTCTGTGTATTTTTGCGGGGGATCGGTCAAACAATTATGCACTGCTTATTTCTGCATACCTGATCCACGAACAGCTTTGGCGTGATGGAAGTGTATCGCTTGAACTCGTGAATGAAATGCGCCTGGTCGTAATAGCCAAGGTCCGCGACCGCATCCATCACCTTTGCGGCCTCAAGATACCGCAGAGCCGTCTGTATACGCCGATGTTTTTTTATCCCTTCTCCAATGTCTATGAGGACGACCGGGTGTGTACGGGAAACAATGTGCTGCCCCGTTATAAAAAGCTTTCGGCGCTGAAAAACTTCCCCCGCTATCTGCTCGGCCTGCCGGATAACGATGATATGTTTGACCGCAGGCACAACCGCAAAGAGCTGGAGCACAAGGAGCTTATGGAGCTTTTGAGGGACAAGGACCCCGCGTATTACTATACGGATATTCTTGTTCCAAACGGACGCACACTAAGGCAGACGGCATTTTCCGCTGCGACAACATGGTATATGATGATGCCGTGGATGTGCCCGAGTGCTGCCGCCGCGCCGAGGAGCTCTTTGAGCTCTAGGATCAGTCACGATCACGGACTCCGGAGCGCCGCTGCTGCTTCGCTGTGCGCAGCCCATGAGAAAGGGAATGATAAAGCCTCTGGACTTATAAGAGCCCGGAGCGCCGATACAGAGGATATTGTTGTTCTCACCCGGCTTCATGCGGTGAGCGACATAGGAGGAATACCTGTCGGGGTCATCGGGATGCCTCTTGATGCGGCCGAGGAGCATCCCCGTAACCTCCCCGACGCCGCCGAGCTCCAAATGCTCGCCGAGCTCTCTTTTCGTCGCAAAGCCGGAGGTGCCGTGAGTCCCCTCCGGGAGAATGTCAAAGCCGCGCGGATCACGGGTAAAATGATAGCCGGAAAACCATTTGTAGCCCTTCCTTGTGAGCAGGCAAATCAAAAGGATGATCACAGCCGTCGTGCCAAGGCCGAAGGGAGTAAGCACCACAAAGAAATTCTTGAAGGGGTTGAGCACCCAGATGCTCTCCACCTTCTCGCCGGTCATGTGAAATATGGATTCCTTTCCGAGCCGCAGGGAGTTGAGCAGCATCCCATAAGCCCGATCTCGCAGATCTGCGGACTTGCCAGCAGGAGAAAGGAAAAAACAAAGCTCCGGGTAAAAAGCAGCTTTGGGGCCTCGCCTTCAAAGCCGAGGCCGGACATCATGCTTTTGAGCGCCTGAAAGACGAGATTGCCGATCAGAAGCGCCCATCCGACCGCCATAAGCACCTGTATGATGTCGTCCATCACGGGAACATGGCTTTTCATGTACGCATAGTCCATGCTCATAATGTCCAGCAGCGCGGTCGAGAAATACTCCCAGCATTCCAGCACCAGCTCGTACGCCCACTCCGCAAAGCCTTGGAAAATCAGCTCAAGCAATTTGGATACCCCCTTTGTGCCGGAGCGGTAATATCCTTATGGCGTCAAGGTCGCAAGCCCGCTGAACAGCGGGGCAACATAGGCGATGAATGCGCCGATGCCGTTGATGACAGCCCACGCAAGCCAAATACGCTTGAGCCAGTCCCATGCCTGATCAGTCTTTTGCTGGTTATTGGACAGCTTGGCTCCGATCACCGCGATCGCGGACATAAGGCCGGCCAGCACGGTGCTGATGCTGACGATCTTGGTGTAGACATCTACAATGATCCGGTTTGCCACCGTCCACATATCCTCCACCGCGAGGGCGGGCGTTATCATTACGGCAACGACCAGCACAAGAGACAGGGCGGTGAGGTACATTTGATAAAGTCTTTTTGTCATAGTCCATGCTCCTTATGAAAGCTACGGCAGCAGGCGGTTGCGTCCGCCTGCCGCCGCGCTTCCACATCTTGTCTTGAAGTTGGGTATCTCATCTGATATAATCGGTTTCGTGAGATGAGGTGAGATTGCTATGATTTATACCAACGAAGAAGCCGCGATGATCGACGGCATGATCGGTACGCTCTTTGGCGGCGCGAATGTCGCGGAAAATGTGCGCGACGCATATCAGACCGTCCGTCGTCATCTCACGGAGGGCTCGTTAGATCAGAAGGACCTCAGCCGCATCTCGGCAGCAGTTGATTTTGCGCTGAAAAATCAATTCTGCGACTCCTGCAGCAAGGAAAGTCAGCGCGTTTTGACAACGATCCTCATCAAAACCGTTTCCTCAACTTGAACCCGTTTCAAACGAGAGTGGCGACAGCAAAAAGCTGCCGCCACTCTTTTGTCAGAATCCCGTTTTCGGAAGTGTGATGGGGCGCACTGGCGTCAGGTTTCGGATGATCGTCACCCAGCTTGCCGTTGCGGTCTGCCAGGTGCCCTGATATTTGCCGCCCACATCGGCGCGGTTGACCATCTGATAGCCATTGACCGCGTTTCCGTTGACCATCACGCTTAGCGTGGGATTAACAACGCTTTGGAAGCCGACAGGAACCTTGCCGAAGTCAAAATAGATGTCGGTCACCACTTCGCCGGCCTGCATGGGGATGGCGTTGAGGGCAAAGCTGTAATTATTGCCGGTGAGCAGGTTGCTCGCCAGCACCTGATAGCTCGCGTTGTAATTGGTCTTATAGAGAACGCGGTAATTGAGCCGTGCGCTGTAGGTGCCGGTGGTCAGCGTCGTGGGACGAGCTACATCGTAGGGAATTTTATCGTGCCAGAAGAAGGACTTCAGCGGCACGTTGGAGGTATTGGCCACCGTCAGATCATAACGCATGGACTGGCCCGCCATGACCTGCGCGTTGCCGCGCTTGGTGATGGTAACGCCGAGACTGGCAGGCTTATCATAGGCAGAGAGCTTGATGATCTGGCCGGGATATTCCAGCGTCACATCGTGAACGGTGGGATCGAGCTGCCAATAGGCCGGTGCCGTGACCTCCCGGAGCTGATAGCGGGTCAGCGGCAGCGGCTTGCTGGCCGCGACGCCCCGGGCGTCCGTCGTGATGTAGTCCACCACCTTGCCGCTGCGGGCATTGACGATCTCATAAACAGCGCCCTTGAGCGGGGTGCCTGCGGCGGTGCCGGTGACCTCGTTATACTCAGTGGCGTACTTATAAATCTGGATCTGGCCCGTGACGGCGGTATTTTCCCATTCGATCTCCACGGTTTTCCCCGGAGAGACATAGACGGTCTTGTACTGCTTATCCAGCGTGTAGCCGGGGGCGGCTTCCAACTCTCGCAGGTAGAAACGGCCGCTCAGCCCGCCGGGGATCTCGTCGATGTAGATATATCCCCCGTCGTCCGAGGTGTACTCGCCGATGGGCTTCTTGTTCGCATCATAGAGGACAAACTTTACGCCATAGATCCCCTCTCCTGTGGCGCTGTCGATCTTGTGGATAACAATGCCGCTGAGCTTTTTGTTGGTCACCTGCAGCGTCACACGCTTGCCGTCCTTGATCTCAAAATAGTGCGGCGTATCATCCAGTCGGAACGATTTGTTCGATGTGACCTCTTTTGCATAGTAGCTGCCATCTTCCAAGGACACGAACACGTTGCCATTTTCACCGGTTGTGACGGTATCCACCAAGGCATCGTCGATCTTGCGGATCTCGAAGGTCGTATTGGGGATGCGCTCACTGTGGTTATCCTCGTTGACCTTGATGATCTCCACGCCGCCGACAGGCGTGTTGTAAAAGTGGAGCGTCTGCGTATCGTTGGGGTTGACAACCACGGTCTGGGTACGGGTGTTTTCGTCAATGGTGTAACCGGGGATCGATTTCACCTCCGTCGCTACTATGGTGCCGGAGATGCCGGAAATGGAGATTTTACCTGCCTTGTCCGTCCGGTACAGGCCGGTGGAGGACAACGTGCCGCCCTCGGCATCTACATACGAGCCATCTGCGTAGGTGATCTTAAACTCGACACCTTCCAGCGGCTCCTTTGTAACGGAGTCCTGCTTTACGATGATGAGATTGCCCTTGGGGGCGTTGCGGAACTCCACCGTGACAACTTCATTGGACTTGACCTTAACGGTCTGCGGGGTATCATCGAGAATGTACCCCGCCTTCGCACGGGTTTCCTTGATGACAAGTGTGGTGCCGGGGGCGATGTCCGTAATGGTGAACGTGCCTGCGCTGTCCGTCACGAACTTGCCGTTGGAGTTTCCGATGAGATTGCCGTCGGAATCCGTGACAAGGAACTCCACGTCAGAGATGGGAGCGTTCGTCACAGCGTCCACCTTTTTCACCAAAACGCCGCCATTGGGCTGATTACGGAACTCCAGCGTCATCACGGCATTGCGTTTGATCTTGATGCTCTGCGGGGTATCGTCAAGGATATAGCCATCCTTGGCGCGTACCTCTTTTGCAATGACCGTCATGCCGGGTGTCAGGCCGTCAATACGGATGGTGCCTGCGCTGTCGGTCACATATTTACCGTTGGTCGTGCCGAGCACGCTGCCATCCGAATCCGTAACAAGAAATTCAACGTCAGAAATGGGCGCGCCGGTGACGGCGTCCTTTTTGACAATGAGCAGAGAACCCATCTTATCGTTGCCAAAGGTTACGGTAATGACGTCCTGATCCTTACCGGAGAGATAGACCGTTTCCGTGGCGTCGGTGATCACATACCCGTCCGGCGCGGAGATCTCTTCGCAGACATAAGTGCCTGCGGCGAGGCCCGTTAAAATGGCGGTCCCGTTTTGCGAGGTTTTGATCTCTCCGACCACGGTGCCACCGGTGCCGGAGGTGCCGCCAAGGTAGCGGACGCGGAACCATGCACCCTCCAACGGCTGGCCGCTCTCGCTGTCCACCTTGCGGATGACGATGGCGGAAAGAGGCGTGTTCTCAAAGGTCAACACCTTGCTCTCGCCACCGGCAATGAAGCATTCCTGCGTGGCAGGCTCCTTGATGGCGTACCCGGACGCCGGTTCCAATTCCGTTACTTTGTACCAGCCATCCTTGATCTCAGGAAGAATGATTTTTCCGCTTGCGTCAGAAAAGTAAGTGCCGAGATCGTTGAGCTCGCCGGTGTCGGTATGGTTGCTGCCATACCAGATCTGGAACTTGGCGCCCTTGACGGGATCGCCGGTGACACTGTCCACCTTACGGATCTCCAGACTGGGCTTGAGGGCGTTGAAGAAGGTGACAGTGGAGGTTTCACCGGGCTTCAATGCCACTTCCTGCGGAATGGGATTGAGGATAACATGGGACGGAACATTTTTCTCCGTCACCTTGAATGTGCCGACCGGGACGGAGTCGAGGAAGATGCGGCCGTGGTTATCGGTGGTGGCGCTGGTGGAAAAGCTGCCGTCGATCTGCTCGATGCGGTAGGTCACGCCCTCGATAGGCTCTCCGTTGGCGATGTTCTTCTTTAGGATCTCCAAACCGGGTTTTACATAGTCAACGAAGGTAACCTCGCTGGTTTTGCCGGGGCGCAGCGCTACGGTCTGCTCCGTACTGCTCACAATGTACGGCTCGGGAACGGATTCCTCACGCACAACATAGACACCGGCGTGAATGGCCGAGAGCGTCGCAGAGCCGTCCGTGCCGGTCGTAACGGACGTGGAGAAGCTGCCCGTGACTGACTTTACCGAGAACACCGTACCGGCGATTGGCTTACCGCTCATGGCGTCCCGCTTGGTGATCTTCATATCGGGCAGCGCATGGTTTTCGGAGGTCACGGTGTACTGCTTGTCACCATCGGTCGTGTCAACATAGACGCTGTGGGAAGTGGGGGCCAGGGCATAACCCTCCGGAGCTTCCACCTCCACGAATGTCCACAGGCCCTTGGTGACGTCCTTGACCTCAATGATGCCACCGTTTTTGGTCACATCACTGCCGACGATCTGACCGTCGCGGTAAATATTAAATTTTGCGCCATCCAAACCTTGGGTCGTTCCCGCGGCAACTTTCTTCAAGGTAATGTCGGCATCGCCGGCAGGAGGATTATCCGGATCAGGTTTTGGCGTGTTGACAGCAAGTTTCCTTGGCGCATAATAATTAAAAAAAGACTGGTTCTTGCGATTGCTCGAAAGAGCGAATACCGCCCATTTGAGACTATCGTCTTCCACAATGGTTGCTACTATGCCCTGTGCAGCATACGCTTCGATCTGACGCTGAAATTCGGCATCCTCCTGCGCCTTCTGCGCAAGCATGGAGTCGATGAGGCTCAGATACAGGTCATAGGTGTCCGCGTTGGCATAACCACCCGCATCTCCGGTACCATCTCCCGCGCCCTTATAGCTTTGATGGTCCCAAATATAAGTCTGCACCGCCATAAAGAGCTGCCCTATATTGGATGCTTTGCTGTCGTTGATGTAGGTCATGAGCCACTTGACATTGGCGAGCGTCGCCGCGTCCATCTCGCCAAGGCCGCTGTTGGCAACAGCGGTTTTGAGAACGGCATCGGCGTCTGCATTGGTAGCCGAGGTATAGGTAAAAGAATCGCAGTATGACGGCGTAGCGTTGTGGTAGCCGAGTCCACTGTCGAGGCAGTAGAGAAGCCGTCCCGCCGCCATCGGTGGACGATAGCTGTACGGCGTGCCGTTGGCCAGTATGCGCGTGGACCAGTACACTTGATTGGTCGTGATCGTAATGCCCTTGCCCGTGCCGGTCGCGGCAAAGGCCGTGGTGGGCAGCAGGCTGAGCAGCGTCATGACAACCAGGAGTGTCGAAATGAGCCTTGTTTTGAGCGTTTTCAATGTGATACCTCCTACAATTTTTGCATAAGAAAAGCAGGCCGAGAGGTCTGCTTTGTTTGATAATATAATCGTTTTGTTTTGGCTGCGAGGATCACAGCCAGTCAATTTGTCTCGATGATCGCACGGATAATGTCGATCGCCTCCGCCAGGATATCATCGGGCGCCTTTTCTTCGAAAGCTGCTTTCCGGCTGTTCAGATTCAACATACGAACTTGATCGCACATTACGATGCCATCTGTTTTTGTTCTGCTGTCCAGATGGATATGAAATGGGCTTCCGCGGTCTGTGTGGGTGATGGGGCAAACCATCGTCAGGCTGTTGACGCGGTTGAACAGGTCATTGCTGATGACCAACGCGGGGCGGCGGCCCCGCTGTTCATGCCCCGCCTGCGGATCAAAGTCCATATAAACAATATCACCTTGTTCAAACACAGTTACCATGCCTCACTACCCTCCGCCTTACCCCATTCCATTTCCTCAGATGGAATGCGGTCGATCTGCTCGATTGGCTTTCCGTAAAACGCGGTCAGGCGCTCTTCCAGGGTCTTGTGCTGCGTGGGGCTCGCCTTTTTAATCGTGATCGCATCAGCGCTTTGAATCAACTCTACACGGTCATTTTCCTTGAGTCCGATGGCGTCCAGCAACGCCTTTGGAAAACGCAGACCATTGCTGTTTCCCCATTTCTGAATCGTTGCGTACATGATGATCGCCTCCTTTTTCTACACTAAGTGTATACAAAGTATAAACAGAAGTCAACTGAAATATGCAAGTAGATCCTCCCGCAATTTTTGCATAAGAAAAGCAGGCCGAGAGGTATCTCGGTCTGCTTCGCTTGGCTATGAAGTTTTTGTCTAAAGTTGCCTACTCATATCTCTGCGGCTATAGATGATACGGCGCACCTCCATCGTGTCTCCGATCACCACATAGAAGATCGTGTAGTTTTTCACCTGAATGCGGTAATAAGGATATCTGCGCTCTCTTTCGGAATGATACGGCTCAAATGCTTCCGCACAGGAAAGACGCTCGCGGATCGCTGTTTCTACGGCAGCAACAAAGTCCTCCGCCGCAATGGGATTCTGAAGGCGAATGCAGAGATAGTCCACAATCTCATTGAGATCATCCTCAAAGAGCGGCAAAATGCTCAGCTTATAGTGCTTTCCGTCCATGGATACGTCCTCTTGCTCGCTTGAATACCTCATCTCCGGAATAGCGGACATCCGAAGAATCCGCCGCCCGGTCGGCCTCGTCCAGCTTCAGCTCGATATCATCCGTCAGCGCCGAATACTGCTCGATGCTCATAACCACCATGGAGCCATAGCCGTTCTTGGTCAGATAGACGGGCTCGCCTGTTCTCAGCACGGTTTCCTCAATTTCAGGAAATTTGTTTCGCAAATCGGAAACAGGTCTAATATTTATCATAGTAATTCCTCCATGATTCCGTTCTGTTTTTTATCATTATATTATCAGAACTTTATCATGAAATCAACTGCTATTTTCTGGAGTGTGTTACCTCTTTGCCGGCGTATCCACCCATGTGATATGGTATCCATCCCGGAGGAATAGCTGGACACAGTACCAGCACTCGAGGCCGTTGCCATCAATTCCTCGCGCAAGCCCCACACCGATTGAGGCATAGCTTGCATTGATCATATTCTCCATGTGCCCTGCGGACTTTGACCATGAGTGCACAACGGTTCCCGCAAGCTCTCCCTTTTGCTGTTCCAGATATAGCAATGGGATTTGGTGGATGTTCTCCCCGACATATTTGCAGTCCGTGACCGTGGTATATTTCCTCCCGTCCGGGCGGGTATGGGAGTAGACGGTGTTTGCCGCCATCTCATCCGCGCGCACCTGCGCCGCCTGCATGAGCTTGTCGTTGGCGGTTAGGGCAGCAATGCCGTTTTCCTTTCGGAGTGCGTTGGTGCGGTCCACGATGTCCTGTTTCATGGCATCTACATCGGCGGCGGGAGCTGTAACCTCCGGCTGCGATACCGGCTTGTCAGTTTCCACCTTTGCGGGTGCTTCACCGGTGTAGGGACGATTTGTTTCGATCTGCACCGTTCCGTCCTCGGCATTCCAATAAACATTGAAGCCGACCGCCTTGCCGATGTCACGGAGCTTGAAGTAGTTGTGTCCGTTGATGTTGTACGCTTCGATCTCAACGGGAGCACCGTTGAGGAGAATAGGCGAGGTGCAGCGCTGTGCAAAGATACCCTCAATGGCCTGTGCCGCAGGCGAACCAAGGGCAAAGCCTAACGCAAGCCCGATAAACAAATACAAAATCTTTTTCATTGTATCACGCTCCCTTCCGATAAAACGTGGTGGTCACGCTGGCAGTCATACGGCGAGTGTCGGGATCATAAATGCACCGCTCAAACTCGTAAATGCCAAGCTGCTCAGCCTGTTCAGCTACTTCTGCAGGAAGGTCAACGGTGATGTCCATTTTTACTCTGATCTCATCGTCCTTCCTCTTTGGTCTGAATTGCTGTATCAATCTGATACTTCCTTTTTTGATTTTATTCTCCGGAGTGGTTTGAGCATAATACAGAAGTAATGGCTTGTCAAAGGTTTATTTTAAATGCTTACGCCGCTAAAAAAAGTTGCACAAAAATATCACGTTGCTCCGATTTCATCGGCTTACTTCCTCTGCCTGAACGCACACTCTCTTGGAGGGCTGGTTGGCAAGACAGGTGGTGATGGTGATGCGGTTATCAGCGGTCGCCTGCAAGTAACTCCAGTCGGAATCCGAGATCGTCTTTACCAAAATGACAGCATAGGTCCGTGTTCCGTAGACCGTCGAATAGGTGATGTTGTCGCCGATCTCAAGATTTCTGATGCTGCCAATATTGTATTTCGCGCCGCGGTTATGACCGCAGATGCCGATGTTGCCGTCCCATCCGGAGGTGGAGCTGTAATGTCCCAATCCCTTTGCCATGCTGGCGCGGGTCTCACCCTCCCAAACCTTCATATTGATATTCAGAGATGGGATCTTCAATGTACCAATGCTGCCATCCTTACGCTCCATGCCGTCAACGCCGGTATACGCGGGAACGCTCAGTACAGGAGGGGCAGCTGTTGCCGGAAAATCATAGAGTCCGCCAGAGATACCGTACTCGCCGGAAATGGAAGTTCCGGCATTTTGCTGCAAGCCGGGCAAATACCCTTTCTCCATAATGCCGATCTGCGTCGTGCCGGACACACCGTAGGGCAATTCGGGGATCTGATAGTCCACGGGATTGGGGCCGCCGAAGTTGTATGCGGTGCCGTAGGTGTCTCCGTAAGAGGTCGCGGGATAGTATTCCGTGCCGCCGCCTGTCTCAAAGCAGTATTCCGCGGCAAAGGCTCCGACAGACAGCGCCGCCATCGCCATGAGCATCAATGCCAATTCGGCCAATCGTCTAATATGCTTCATTCCGTTTCCTCCTCCGAAAAGCTCGCGCCATCGTTGTCCGCCTCGGCACGAGCGGCTCTCTGCCGGTGCACATACGATGCATATACGATGCCGAAAATTACAGCAGCTCCCATTGCGGCGCCGACAACAAGTACAGGCCAATTTGCCGCAAAGAAGCCGCCCACATTGGATAGCACATGAGCGATACCGACCTTTGTTCCCAGGTAAGTCAGTACATAGGTGATGCTCTCGACGCCCTCGCGCGTGATCTCGCCGGTATATTCCGCGGTCGTAATATATCCAGTAGCCGCTTGATAGGGAACTCTTGCGGAATAGGTGGCAACAGCCTGATAAGATGAAGGCACCAAGGTTTCGCCGACAAGGTCCGTTCCCGTGACCTGCCACTCCACATCGGCAAGGCTCAGCGTGCGGCCGTTTTTGACGGTGGCAGAGGGGACATAGGACATATCGTTGCGGTCAAGCTGCCCTATGGTCTTGACTTCGCTCACGGTATAGCTTTTCGGAACATAGCCGGACGCCTCGGTGTTGATGGTCGTGTGGTCAAGGGCAAGTGTACCTCTGAACACTCCGTCGTCATATTCCACAGTTGGCTTTAACTGCTGCAAAATCAGGGCAAGGTCATTTTTGTCCGTTTCCACGGTGATAATCTCAGTGTGAGGTCTGGATTTCTCTACGGCATTTTCCGTTTTGACAATATCCGTAAAGGTGTAGAGATAGCCCTCCAGCTCAAAGGGCTGTTCGATCAGGCCCTGCGGGTCCTGATCTGCCGGGAGCGTAAAGGTTTTGATGACCTGCTGGCTGCCATTCAGATTTTGCACCACGGTATCTGTCGGTACCTCCAATGCAAACGCCGAGACCGACATGGACAGCGTCAGCAGTACACAGAGAATTGCTTTTTTCATGTTGTGGGAACCTCCTAATGTAGAAATTTGTTATGATCTGCTGTTTTCGCGGTATCAAAGGATGTTCGCTCGTCTCATGCTCCCTCCTCTCTGACCTTGTATTCTACGGCGCGCTCCGAGTGTTCCCGCAGCGCATCGAGTATGCTGAGAGACTGCTCTAACGCCTGCATCGTATCACGCTTCTGGCGCTTGACGAACGCATAAAGGAGCAGAGTATCTCCGTTAGCGCATGGGTAAAAGATAACGCGAACGCAGAGCTTGGTCTTCACCCGCAGCTCGCATAGGCTCCGATACCGCTCAAGTGAAAAACGCTTGAAATGCGGTTCCTTCATTTCCGGCTTCTGCGGCAGCGTCAATCGGTATAGCTGACGAATGATCTTTTCTCTGAGCCGCGGCTCCAGATCCTCTATAAAGGCAGCGACCTGCGAGGCTCTGCCCGGAGACTGATATACCAAAATCCCCTTCACCGCACTACCTCCTCGCAGCCGCTCAATTTCTTTAAGTGCCGGATAAAGTGTTCTGCAAATTCGCCCGCGATCTCAGGTGTCCCGCTGATCCACCAAATGGGATCAGGCAGGACTTGGGATAGGCGGTCATATTGCAGGCAGAGCAGCAGAAATTTCTGCCTCGGCTCTGCACGCTCCGCAGCGTCAAACAGCTGCTGCAATTCGGTTTGGACACCGGAATAGTCCTAACAGGCATCGCACAAATCGTCAAACAACAGTCCGGCGAAAGCATGGGCCAGCGCAGTCAAGGCCGACGCCTCGATACTGCCTGTCTTGGTAAGCAGCCCCATTCGCTTCAGGCGCTCCTCCGCGCCGTCATCGAACGGATTATGGGCGCGAGCCGAGCCGCAGGTGCGAGTTGTTTCTTTCACATTGGTCACCCCCAGATCAAAGAGAAAGGCCCGGCGCCTCACGGTGTCGAGCCTTTCAGCATTTCTTATCTTATTTTATGCTTCCCCAATATGGGGAAAGGTCATTCATCCAGCATCAGCTGTCCATCAACGGCTTTTTGTTTCAGGCGTTCCATCTGCTCGCGCTCCAACTGCGCGATGCTCTTTTCAGGTGTTGGAAGATCCTCCGGCATAGTGCCGTCAATCTTTCGGATTGCCTCCCTTACTTCATTCCCAACAGCATAATGAACAGCGGTCGCGGCATTGGGGGTTGAAACCTGATCCTTGCGCAGCTTTTCCTCCGTCTGCGAAATGCGAAACAGGCTAGCGATCAGCTCCGTGCTTCCCATGTAGTCGAGTATCTTTTGTCCGATGGCAAGTCCCTTTCTGCGGTGAATGTCGTCTACCGTCATTCCGCCATACAAGCCCATATATCCGGCATTCTGAAAAATCGCGAACTCTTCTGCCGTGATAACGCCGGCGCTTCGTGCGGTCTCGGCCAGTAGTTGATTCCATTGCTTAATGTCTCCGCGCACCACAAGTCTGCGGCTATCCTCATCCAGCTGATTAAATCGGTCTGCAACCTCCTGCCGGTAGGTTTGGATCGCAAAGTAGGTCTGACCAAGAGCGATCACCTCTTTGCGCGGATCACCATTCTGGACAATCAGATAACAAGCATAACGAGACAGTTCGTAGTCAGAGATTGTTTTTCTCGTTGCGCCTGCCTCTACGATTTTCCTGACCTCAGGAAAATCGTCTGAGACGCTGCGACCGCTGTTCTCGCAGGCAATCATGGCACGCTTGATAACCTTATAGAAGTTTTCCCATTTTGCGTAGTCCAGCACCGGTGCAAGCTCTCTCGCTGTCCAGTATTCCGTTCCGTCCGGTCGAGTCCGTTTAATATCTTCAAAGCACTTATATTCTCTTGCAGATAATGTACTCATCGCACATACCCCTTCAACGTTTTTTTCTATATCAAGACAGCTTTATTCGCTTTTCGATTTGTCCGGACGGTCAAGCACTTGCGCCGACGCTTCGATCATTTCTGTAACCACCGCATTTAGCTGTGCGGCATTCTGTGCTGTGATGACGGGCAGACCGGTTTCCGCCTCAAGCTGCTGCCGTGCAACATTTGCAACATTACCGCCACGTTTGGCCACCTTCACATTCTCGGCAAAACCATCTGGTTTTGTCGCTTTGGAAATATCCCGCGTTGACGCTTCCGCCAGCATGGTCAGCACGAGCTCGGTATCGCTCATATTATCACGCAGGTTCTCCTTTTTGAGCCCCTTGGGGTTTTTATACTGCCGCGTGGTCATGCCGGACCATGCCTTTGAGATCTCGTCGGTCAAGGTCGCAAATTCGCGGCCCTTTTCCACGCCGCGCTTCTGCCATTCATTGGTCAGTTCGTTGCGAATGCGGATGGAAAGCAGCCTTTGATGTACCCAGTCGGGATCATATCCCTTTTTCAGATAGGTTTCCAAGGCCCGGTCAATGGCCTGTTCAGGGTCAATGGTTTCTTCGATTCTCTCCCGACCGACTTCTGCAAGCCAGAGCCTAAACGGTTCAGCTTTTGGTGATGGGATAGACTGGATGATACGCAGAAGTTGCTCTGTCGTGGCAACATCCGTTGCGCGGCGCTTTCCGTCTGAGGCAATCATTTTCAACTGCTGACAATTTGTCAGCAGTTCATCCGCCCCTTCCTCTTTCAAACGCTGCTTGAGTTTGGCCCAGTAGTTGCTTGCCCCGCGTGCGGTAGGCTGTTCTGTTAAAACAGCAATGACATCGGTAACAGAAAAATACCATTCTTCTTTCTCTGTATCCCATGCAGTACGAATTTTCTGATTCTCAAAAAGCTGTATCTTATCCTGTTCGCTCATAGCGTTAAGCCCTCTCTTTCTTTTCTGTGATTATACATCAGTTGACCCGTTGCCGCAAGAACTCCAAAAACAGCTCTTCAATTTCCTTATCACTGCCCAGCCTCTCAAGGTAGGGGGCAAATTTTCTGCGGTCAAAGCTGATTTTCTTCGGCGGTGCAGCACGTCTCTGCGTCTCCCTTGCGCGTGCCTGCCGCCATGCGGCGAAAAGGTCTTGATGCTTTGCAGATGGAGGCGGACAGGTATGGACGATGCTTTGCATAGCAGCCTTATTGAGTGTGTAGTCCTCGATAAAGCACATCTCCACAAATGCCTGCTGCGTGGCTGCGTCATAGTCAGCGATCAGCTCGGCACAGGCAATCGGCAGCTTGCGCGGGCTGTTTTCTAAGATGTCGGCGAGAGGCGGGATCAAGCCCGCCAGCTTGATGGCTTTACGGATCTCATACTCGGTCACGCCGAAGAAATCGGCAACAAGTTTGCGGGCGTTGTACCTTTGGCGATTTTCGCCAAAGGTCTCATCGTCGATCACTTGCTCCAACTTTTGGCGAGAATCGCCAAAAGTTGTTTCCTTCTGATTTGCGTCTCGCTGGCCATGCCTGTTATTCTCATCAAGCAACGCTCGATACGCCTTGCCGCGCTCTATAATGGTAAGGTCCTGCCGCCGCAGAAGGTTCGTGGCAACAGCAATGGAGACTGCTCTTGCATCATCGGCGTTCACGACTTCAGCAGGGATCGTTGCGTGTCCGGTCAGCCGCCACGCTTCCGTACGGTTATGCCCTGCGAGGATCTCATAGTCCTCGCTTTCGGGAATGGGGCGCACAATGATCCTCTCATAGATACCCTGCCCTGCAAGCTGCTGCGAAAACGCTTTGAGTTTCTCCGGCGGATATGGGTGAAAGCCAATATCCGCCGTAAAGAAGGGGCAAAGCCTTTTTAGCGGCAAATCACAGAATTTTGAGGCTGCCAGCACAGGCTTGCCTTGGAACAGCGTTTCATACGCCTCATCGCCCACTGTGACCTCCGCCGCCTGCTGCGTCGCGCTCATACGCCGCTTCAGCAGGTCGTTCATATCGCGTTTAGCCAAGCTGAAGCACCTCCTGCGCGAGACTGCGATAGGATTCCGCAGCCGGATTTCGCGGTGCATAATCGAGAATGCTCATGCCTGCCGCGGGACACTCCGCGACCTTGATGGTCTGCTCGATGGGCCGCTCAAACACCCGTAGGCTATCACCATACAGCTCTGCGACCGCGGCGCGGACGCTCTGACAGAGCTGTGGCCGGGACTGATACATGGTAAGAAGAATGCCCGCAACCTCTAACCTCGAATTGAAGCGGCTCTGCACATTTCTAATCAGCTCCAGCACATCAGGGATACCCTCGCTGGCAAGGAAGTGTGCCTGCACGGGAATGATGCAGTAATCCGCTGCGGCAAGTGCGTTGACGGTCAGCAGCTCATGCTTCAAGCCGCAATCAATGATGATATAATCATACTGTGCACGGAAAGCATCCAACAGCCTGTCCATCATCATTTCGCAGGGTGTCTCTGCCGCTTCCGCCATGTTGTACTGCGAAAGCTGCATGACCTGCAAGCGAGCTGCGGCATCTGCCAAGCGTTTATTGGCGGGGATCAGGTCAATGCCGGTCTCTGTATGTATCACGGTACGGGGAAGATGAAGCTCCAGATCCTCCGGCGAGTCGATCTGAACAAGCAGCAGCTTTGCCAGTGTGTTCTTCTGCTCGCCGGGCGTGTAGCCCAAAGCCGAGGTAAGGTTCCCCTGCGGATCGTTGTCGATCAGCAAGACCTTTCTGCCTTCTGCGGCAAGTGCAGCCCCAAGGTTCAATGCGGTCGTGGTCTTTCCTACGCCGCCCTTAAAATTGGTAATTGCGATAACTGTATGTTCTCTCATCGGTAATTCTCCTCGTTTTTACCGATAGGTATGCCATAATACGCAAAAACGCGCCCATCGTATCACACGATAGCGCGTTCATTTCATGTTATCATATAACGCATACATATCGTGGGTTTCGTCGTACTTGGTGTGTAGTACCATACATATTCCCACAATAAATCACAACCGCCCGGATATTCTCAGGCAGCTTGTGGTATCCATGGTACCCATCTGCGTGCAGCCAGCCCAAGAAGCCTTGCAGGAAATGTTCAGCATGCTCCGCTTTTCTTGTCGGCTGGTACTCATACAGCACAACCGCCTGTTTCGCGCAGCCGCTGGTGCGGTACAGCCACATATAGGATATGCTGGCGGAGGAACACCCCGGTTCCTTCAGCACCTGCAGCGTTGTCTCATCCGTGTGCAGCACCGGCTCCTTACGAAGCTGCTCGCGCAGCATATCGTAGACCGGCCGCAGCCACTTCTCCAAAGTGTTCAGCAGCCAGTTGGCCATGGTCTGCCGGGACAGCTTCAGGCCCTGGCGTCCGAAATCCTGTTCCAGACGGTACAGCGGGGAGTACATGACGAATTTCTGCGCCGTGATGTGAGCCACCGCCTCCGCGGAGGCAAAGCTGCCGGGCAGCAGCGTGGGTTCTTTTGGCGTCTTTACAATAGACTTGAGCGGCAATGAGAAGACGAAGGATGTTATCAACGAAACAACTTACGAGAGGAAAAACGGGCAGTTTGTTGTTATGGGCACCACCAATACGGATGATCTCACTTTCCAAGTGAGATCACTAAGCGAATAACGACCGCTGTAAAACGCAAATCAAGCGCCCGGACGAAAGCTCGGGCGCTTGATTTGCGGGCGGGTGTCCCGACGAAAAGCGGCATTGAAAAAAGCAGGCTTTTTCATACGACGCAAACATGGACGCGCCGATGCGCATAGGTTGAGGTAGAAACTAAGACCATTGGAGGCGGACCATGAAAACAACTCATTTTTTCCTCGGCGCAAACAGCGCGGAGGGGTTTTACGGGCTGTACGAGCAGCTGCTTGACGCGAAGCTCTATGACCTGCTGATCCTCAAGGGCGGTCCGGGCTGCGGGAAATCGACCTTTATGCACCGCGCGGCCGCTGCGCTGGAGGCGCGCGGGGCGCAGAGCGTGTACATCCACTGCTCCGGCGACCCGAATTCGCTTGACGCGGTGTTCTTTCCGGCCATCAGGACGGCCATCGTGGACGGCACTGCGCCGCATGTGCTGGAGCCGCGGTATATGGGGGCGCATGAGCGCTATGTCGACCTCTCGCCCTGCTATGACTTCGCGGCGGCGAAGGAGACCGCAAGCGGTCTGACCGCGCTTGCCGACGCCTACCGCGCGTCGTACCGCGAGGCATACCATGTCCTGCGGGCGCTGGGCGGCGTGGACGCGGAGCGCCGCGCCCTTGTAAGCGCGCACTTTGACGGAGAAAAGCTGCTGCGCCGCGCCTCGGGCATCGCCGCGCGCGAGCTCAGGGGCAGGGGAGCGGCGCGGGGGAAGACGGCAGAGGTCTTTCTCGGCGGCCTGACCTGTCAGGGGCTTGTGTGCCGCTTTGACAGCGTGGACGCGCTCTGCCCGCGCGTTTATGAGCTGTGCGACAGCTACGGCCTCGCCGCGCCGACACTGCAATTTCTGCGCGGCGCCGCGCTCGACGCGGGGGAGGACTGCATCGTCTGCCGCGACCCGCTGCGGCCCGCGGAGGTGCAGCATCTGCTGCTCCCATCGCGCGGGCTTGCGTTCATCACCACCGGAGAGGGGCTGCGCTACGAGGGAAAGCCCTATCGGCGGCTGCGCGTCGACGCGATGGCGGAGGAGAAGCTGACGCGCGCGGAAAAGGCGCACCTGCGCCTGATCCGCCGCGTTCGTCGGGCGCTGGAGGAGGAGGCGGTCGCCTCCCTTGCGCGGGCGAAACGCGGACACGACGCGCTGGAGGCGCTCTACCGTCCCTGCGTGGACTTCGACGCGGTCGACGCGCTGTGCGACGCGGAGATCGCGCGGCTCACAGCCTATCTTTCGTGAGAAAAGAAAGGGAGCCTGCACAGAAGTGCAGACTCCCTTTTATGCATGGGTTCAGACCGCGACGCGGCGGGCGGCGACATAGCCGGTGGTGTAGTAAGCGTCGGAAAAGTTGCTGACGATGACGCCGACGCCGTAGTCGGAGGCGTGGACGAATTGGCTGCCGCCAATGTATATGCCGACATGGGTAACGGGCTTGGAGGTTTTGCTGCCTGGCTTCTTGAAGAACACGAGATCGCCGGCGGCCAGCTCGTCCCACGAAACGGAAACGCCGTTTTGCAGCTGGGACGAGGCAGTGCGGTTGACGGAATAGCCAAGCTGCGAGCAGGAATACTGCACAAGGCCGGAGCAGTCAAAGCCGACGCTCGGACTGGAGCCGCCGTAGACATAGCTGTAACCGACATACTGGAGCGCAAGGTTCGCAAGCTCCTGCCCCCTGCTTGAGGCGGCAACGGGAGTGTAGTCCGTTTCCTCCACATAGGCGGCGGAAACATAGCCCTGTTCGATCTGATACCATCCATTCTGAACGGAAACGACCTTTACGCAGCGGCCCTTTGCGAGCGAGCCCGCCTTGGAGTAGCCGGTGCCGGGACCGGAGCGGATGTTGAGCGGGCCCTCCAGCACACGGATGTAGAGCTGCTCAAGCGCCTCCTCCGCGGTGGCGGGGGCGGTGTATTCAGCACTGATATAGCCCTGCTTGAGCTGATACCAGCCGTCCTGCGTGCCGAGAACCTTGACGACCTTGCCGGAGGCCAGCTCGCCCGCGACCTCGTAATCCGTGCCGGGGCCGGTGCGGACATTGAGCGCGTCCGCCGTGACCTTGACATAAACGCTCTCGCTCTGCGCCGCGGCGTTGTTCACCACGCTCTCCGTGGCTGTGACGGCGGCCTCTTCAAGGAGCTTGATGTAGCTTGCGGAGACATAGCCCTTCGTGCTGCCGAGCTGAACGGCATACCAGCCGTTTGTCGCAGTGTCGAGAATCTCCACCTGCTTGCCATGCGGCAGCTGACCGAGAACGGCGGCGGAGGTGCTCGCCTCCTTACGCACACGCAGGGGACTGCCGCCTGCGTCTACAACGCCGGTGAGCGCAAGGGTCGGAGTGGTCAGACAGACTGCCAGCAAAAGACCGGCGGCCGTGCCGCGTAGCACATGGCGCAGATTCATGGGGGTATCCTCCTTATGATGAAGGGCAGAACGGATAGGCCGCACCGCCGGAGAGTATCAAAGGTTACAATTTGTAACTATTGTAGTTATAACATACTTCGACAGCAGATGCAAGGCTTTTTTGCATTTTTCTCATTTGATCAGAGCGCGTGTCCTCTTGCTTTAGTGCGGGGCGCGGCGGCTCAGCCGCTGCTGTGCCGCGTGACGGCGGCGGCGCTGGGCGTTCACCACGACATAGACCATCATGATGATGGTGATGGCATAGGGAATGATGCCCGTGAGGTCGGAGCTGACATAGTCCTGCAATCTCAGACCGATGGCGTCGAAAAAGCCGAACATCAGAGCGGCAAGGTAGGCTCTGGCGGGGTTTGCCGCGCCGAAGATGACGCAGGCGAAGGCGATGTAGCCGCGGGAGTTGGACATATTTTCGGCAAAGGTGCCGTTGAGGTAGCCGAGCGAGAGGTGTGCGCCTGCGAGCGCGCACAAAACGCCGCACAGCACGCTCGCCAGCCATTTCATCTTTTCCGGCTCGATGCCGGCGGTGCGCAGCGTTTCGGGCTTTTCCCCGCTCGCGCGCAGCCAGAAGCCGTAGGGCGTTTTGTAGATGAACACCCACAGAACAAAGACGAGCAGCCATGTGACATAGACGAAAAGGGAGTGGCCGTTGAGCACCGCGCCGAGGAACGGGAGCTTATCGAGCAGGGGGATATTCACCGTTGGGAGGGACGGAAAGCCCTTCGCGCCCGAGGTGCCGAACACGGCGCGGGAGAGATAGGTCGTGAGGCCGAGGGCGAAGGTGTTGAGCGCGCAGCCGATGATGAACTCGTCCGAGCGGAACTTCACGACGAAGAGCGCAAAGAACAGCCCTACGAGCAGCCCCATGAGCAGCACCAGTCCCACGCCGCCCCATGCGGAGGCGAAAAGATAGCTGCCGAACACGCCGAAAAACGCCCCCATCAGGATCATGCCGTCCATGCCGATGTTCATGATGCCCGCGTGCTCAGTGAGCGAGCCGCCGATGGCGGCGAGCGCCACGGGCGTGGCGCGGCGGAGCATCTCGTTGAAGGTGCCGGAGGAAAAGATGCCGGCGAGGATCGCGGAAAAGTCATCCATGCTTTGTTTCCTCCTTCAAGCGTTCTTCGGCGGCTCGCTTTGCTCTGCGCCGCTCGCGCGCCGCGGCGAGCGAGCGGGTGATGCCGCTCTCGGCGGCCATGCAGAAGATGATGATGGTCTGAATGATGAGGTAGATCTGCGAGGGGATGCCGATGAGCTCCATGCCCTGCGCGCCGATTTTGAGCACCGCGAAAAAGAGCGAGAGGAAGATGACGGTGACGCTCTTGTACTGTGCGATCATGGCGACCATCAGCGCCTCGAAGTAATAGTCCTTGCTCACGCTGTCGCGGTAGAGATGCTCGACGCCGTAGACGCGGAACATACCCACGAGGCCGCACATCGCGCCGGAGATGACCATGGAGAGAATAATGATCTGGTCGGTGCGCAGGCCCGAGAAGAAGGCGAAGCGCGGGTTTTCGCCCGTGATGCGCATTTCATAGCCCACGGAGGTGCGCTCCATCACATACCACACGAGGAAGGCCATCACCGCCGCTGCGAACACGGCAGTCGTGAGATTGGAGCGGGGAATGACGCTGCCGAACCAATACTGCGCACCGAGCTGCTCGGTCGCGGCGACCATATTCTTGTTGGGGTTTTTCCACGGCCCCTTGGCAAGATACTGGCAGAGGAAGGCGGCGATGGTGTTGAGCATGATGGTGGTGATGACCTCGTTGACCTTGACCTTCACCTTCAAGACGCCGGGGATGAAAGCGTACAGTCCGCCGACGGTCATCGCCGCGAGCGCGGCGCAGAGGATAACGAGAAAGCGCGGCTGCCCGTCCATCCACACGCCGACCTGCGCGGCGAAGATGGCACCGAGGAGCAGCTGGCCCTCGCCGCCGACGTTGAAGATGCCGACGCGCGCGCCGAGCACGCAGGCGAGGCCGCAGATGCAAAGAACCATCGCGTATTCCAGAAAGTCGCCGATGTGGCGGGCGCTGTCGAACGCGCCGGAGAGCATCGCACCGTAGGCCTCGAGCGGGTGGAAGCCGGAGACGGCGAGGATGCCCGCGCCGATGAGAAAGGCGAAGAGAATGGAGAGCAGGAGCGAGACAAGGTAGCGGTAATTGACCGCGCTTACAAGCTTTTTCATTTCGCTGCCGCCTCCTTTCCCTCGCGGTGGCCGGTCATGTACCAGCCGATCTCCTCCTTGGTGATGTCGCTCGCGCGGAACTCGCCGGTGATGCGCCCCTCATACATCGTGATGATGCGGTCGGAGAGACGGAACACCTCGTCGAGGTCGGCGGAGCAGAGGAGAACGGCGCAGCCCGCGTTGCGTTTTTCGATGATGCGGGTGTGGATGAATTCGATCGCGCCCACATCCACGCCGCGCGTGGGCTGAGCGATGATGAGAACGGGAGAGTCGAAGGAAAACTCGCGCGCGACGACGACCTTTTGCATATTGCCGCCGGACATGGAGCCGACAGCGGTATCGACGCCCGCGCTGCGGATGTCAAAGCGCTCGTAGGTCTCCTCGGCGTAGCGCTCGATGGAGCTGCGCCGCTGATGGAAGGCAAAGCCGCTGAAGGACTTTTCGCGCTGCTTGCCCATGAGGAGGTTGTCCGTCACGCTGGAAACGGCGCTCACGCCGGTCGCCAAGCGGTCCTCGGGAATGTGGGCAAGACCGACCCTGCGAATTTCGCCCGCGGTCCTTCCTGTGACATTCTGCCCACAGACCTCCACCGTGCCGCGCTCGACGCGGCGCATCCCGGTGATGGCCTCCAGCAGCTCGCTCTGCCCGTTGCCCTCGATGGCGGCGATACCGAGCACCTCGCCCGCGCGGACGGACAGGCTCAGACCGTCCACGGCGACCAGCCCGCGGTCGTCGCAGACCGTGAGGTCCTCGACCCTGATCTGCTCCGCTCCCGCCTCGCCCGTCTTTTCAAGCTTATCGTAGAGCACGGGGCGGCCGACCATCATCGAGGCAAGCTTTTTTTCATCCACATCGCAGGTGTTCTCCACGCCGATGAGCCGGCCCTTGCGCATCACGCCCACGCGGTCGGAGATCGCCATGACCTCATAGAGCTTGTGCGTGATGATGATGACCGTCATGCCCAGCTCCTTCACCACGCGGCGGATCACGGCGAACAGCTCGTCCGTCTCCTGCGGGGTGAGCACGGCGGTCGGCTCGTCCAGAATGAGGATGTCCGCGCCGCGATAGAGCGTTTTCAAAATTTCCACGCGCTGCTGGAGACCCACGCCGATCTCGCGCACCACGGCGGCGGGCTCGACCACAAGACCGTATTCCTCCACCAGCTTCTGCGCGGCGGCTTCGGCGGCGCGGTTATCGAAGAGAACGCCCATTTTGCGCGGCTCACGGCTCATGACAATATTCTGCGCCACGGTGAAGCTGGGCACGAGCATGAAGTGCTGGTGCACCATGCCGACACCCATGGCAATGGCATTTTTCGGCGTAAAGCGCTCGACCTTCTGCCCGCGGATATACACCTCGCCGTTCGTCGGCTCGTTGATGCCGTAGAGAATGTTCATCAGCGTCGTTTTGCCTGCGCCATTCTCGCCGACGAGGGCGAAGACCTCTCCCTTGCGGATGTCGAGCGACACATCGTCGTTGGCGAGCACACCGGGAAATTCCATGGAAATGTGGCGGAATTCAACTGCGTTTTCCTGCAAGGCTCGTTCCCTCACTTTCTTTTCGGATAGGAAAAGCGGCGCGGCTTTTGCCGCGCCGCAAAGGGTTGCTGTTATTTGATAGATAATGAAATGTAATCAGGCGCGCGTGGTGCTGACCAGGATCTCGCCGGAGGCGATCAGCCCGGCAAGCGCCTCGACCTCGGCCTTGACCTCGTCGGGAACCTGCTGCGTCATGCCGTCCTCGCCGTAGCCGATGCCGACGTAGCCGGTCGCCATGTCGGCGGTCCAGGTGGTGCCAAAGCGGCTGTCACCGTTGAGATAAGACTTGACCGCGTCATAGATGGAGCTGCCGACCTCCTTCTTCATCGAGCAGATGATGACCTCGGGGTCGATGTACTTCTGGTCGCTGTCCACGCCGATGGCGTAGAAGCCCTTCTCCTTGGCGGCCTCGAACACGCCGTCGCCGCAGGCGGAGGCAATCTGGAAGATGACATCCGCGCCCTGATCGTTGAGCGCGATGGCGCAGTCCTTGCCGACGGCGGGATCGTCGTAGGTGTTGGAGTAGTTCTTCACCACGCTGATGTCCTTGCCGTTCTCGGTGCCGTAATACTTCGCGCCCTGCTCATAGCCGACGATGAAGTCGTTGATGGTGTCGGCATCCTCGCCGCCGACCGCGCCGACCACGCCGCTCTCAGAGACCGCGGCGGCAATGTAGCCCGCGAGGAAGCTGCCCTCGTTTTGGGCGTAGGTGATGTTGAGCACATTCTCCACAGGCTCGCTGGTGGCGTTATCCACCCAGATCCAGTTGACGGCGGGATAATCGGACGCGATGGTCTCGACATTGTAGAATTCCCAGCCGACGCACACAACGATGTTCGCCTTCTCGGCGGCGTTCTTCATCTGGATGTCGTGGTTTTCGTTGTTGCACTCGATGACGATGGGGGTCACATCGAGGTCGGCCACCATGCGGTCAAGCCCCTCCTTGGAGGAGTCGTAGAAGCTGCGGTCGCCGAGCTTGCCCGCCACGACCAGCGCGACGGTCAGGCCCTTGGTCTCGCCGTTGGGGTCGGGAGCGGGGCTTGGGTCATTTTCCTTTTTGCCGCAGGCGGCAAGGCTGAGCACCATGATGGCACACAGCAGCACAGAGAGAAACTTTTTCATTCCAATTTACCTCTTGATCAATGTATTTTTCCGCGCGGCAAATGCAAGAGAGCCGCATGGATATACTCTATTATAGGCACATCCGCGCGGCTTTGCAAGCCTTATTCTAAAATTTGCGGAATTTGCGCGCAGTGTTCGCCCGCGCCGTTTCGGGAAATTGCACCCTTGCGCCGCGCGGCGCCTCTGTGCTACAATAGAGCAGAAAATAAAGCAAAGCGAGGAGCATGACGATGGAGTACGATCTGCCCGTCGCGCGAATGGCGCGCGGCGACGATGTGGAGGGCTTTTATGTGGTGAAGTCCGCCTTTTCCAAGGTGGCGAACAACGGAAAGCCTTTTTTGAACCTGACCCTTTCCGACAGCAGCGGTGCGATCGACGCCAAGGTGTGGGACTACGGCGGCCCCGTCGGCGCGGCGGACGAGGGCAAGGTCGTGAAGATCCGCGGCAGCGTGTCGGAGTTTCGCGGGGCCTTGCAGCTGACGGTCGAGCGTATCCGACTTGCCGGCGCGGGCGACAGCTATGACCTTGCAGCGCTCGTGCCGACCGCGCCCATTGACGCGGAGGCGATGTACGCCTCGGTTGAGCGGCTGCTCGAGTCCATCGCGGATACCGACTACAAGGCAATTTGCCGCGAGCTGCTGCGCCGCCACAGCGAGCGCTTCCGCACCATTCCCGCCGCCAAGAGTGTCCACCACGGCTTTTTACAGGGGCTTTTGATGCACACGGGCAACATGATGAAGCTCGCCGATTTTCTTGCCGATATGTACGCCGACACTGTGGATCGCAGCCTGCTGCTTGCGGGCGCCTTTGCCCATGACCTGCAAAAGGAGCGCGAGTTCCGCTTTTCCGCCCTCGGCCTTGTGACGGACTATTCCGTGCCGGGGCAGCTGCTCGGACACCTTGTCATGGGCGCGCAGGAGATCGCAGAGATCGCGCGCGAGCTGGATATTTCCAAGGAAAAGTCTGTGCTGCTCCAGCACCTTATCCTCTCCCACCACGGCGAGCCGGCATTCGGCGCGGCGGTGCGCCCGGTCTGCGCCGAGAGCGAGCTTTTGAGCTATATCGACATGATCGACAGCCGCATGGAGATCTACCGCGAGGTGCTTGCGGAAACGCCGCTCGGCGGCTTCAGCGACCGCGTGTTTGCGCTCGACGGCAAAAAGCTCTATCATCACGAATGAGGAGGGGAGAGCAATGCTCCCATGCTTTGAGACTATGGACGCGCACTGGTTCCACCGTGCGTTCGTCTACACAGGCTCGGTGACCGACCGCACGAGCGGGCTGGATTTTCGCTATCGCTGCGAGCAGGTCAAGGATGACAACGGCGATGCGCTCAAGGCCTCGACCTACTCCGGCCTCTGCTATGAGCTGGCACAGGATGTGGAGGAGGCGACCTTTGCGTGGACGGACGAGGGCATCGCGTCGCTGCGCGAATGGTACCAGTCGCAGTATGAAAAGTTCCTTGCGGCACATCAAAAATGAGAAAAAGGGAGCGGCTTTCCGTCGGAAAGCCGCTCCCTCCTTATGCTGTTACAGACGCACCTCCGCGCCGACGAGACCGTCGTCCTCGTGTGAGACGAGCAGGACGAGCTTTTTTTGTGCCGCGCGCTCGATGCAGCGCCGCGCGGCGGCGCGGTTATCCGCGTCGAGGCCGGTGAACGGCTCATCGAGCGCGAGGGCGTCCAAGGGGGCGAGCAGGGCGCGCGCGAGCGCGAGGCGGCGCTTCATGCCGCCCGACCAGTCGCGCACCCTTTTGCCGCCGACCTCGCCAAGCCCCAGCTCTGTGAGCAGCGCCGCGGCGGCGGGGGCGTCATAGGCCGCGCCGAGCGCGAAGCGCAGATTGCCCGCTGCGTCCAGCTGCTCAAGCAGGCGGTCCTCCTGAAAGACCGCCGCCCAGCGAAGGCTGTCGGCGTTCGTCGTGCCGCTGTCGGCGGTCTCCAGCCCCAGCAGGATGCGCAGCAGCGTCGTCTTGCCGATGCCCGAGCTGCCCGTGATGCGCGTCAGTCCGGCCTGCGCGGTGAAGGACACATTTTGCAGCACAGCGGCGCCATCGTAGCACTTGCAGAGGGTTTCCACCCGAAGCTCCATCATGCGCACCACCTTTCCGCCAGCGCGTCCACGCCGCGCAAAAACAGCTTTTCAAGGAGTGCTGAGAGCAGCACGATCACCGCCGTCCACGCGAAGAGGTCGGCGGTCTGAAAGTAGATCTTGGCGGTGTAGAGCCGCTCGCCGATGGTGCCCGTGCACAGGCCGATGACCTCCGCCGCTGTGCCCGCCTTCCACGCAAGCCCCAGCGCCACGCTGACCGCCGCGCGGAAGTAGGGCAGCACCTGCGGCAGATAGATGCCGCGCAGCCGCCGCGAGAACGGCACGCGGAACACCTGCGCCATCTCCAGCAGCTCGCGGCTCGTGCCGCGCACGCCCTCGAGCACATTGCGGTAGACCGGCGGAAAGGCCATCAGGGCTGCAATGAAAGGCGAGAGACGACGGCTCTCGAGCCACACGAGCGCGAGAATGATGAACGATGCGACCGGCACGGCCTTCACCACCGCCACGAGCGGTGCGAGCAGTTCTTCAATGCGGCGGCAGCGCGCGGCGAGCGCGGCGAGCACGACGGCCAAGGCGCACGCGAGCAGAAAGCCGCCGAGGATCCGCGCGGTGGAGGCGAGGACGGCCTGCCAGAAGGCGGCGGTCACGGCCAGAGCACAGAGCCTTATGAATGTGGAGACAGGCGAGGCGAGCAGCAGCGCGCCATGCGGGTAAGCGGCGGCGAGCACCATGCTCACGCCCTGCCACACGAGCAGCCAAAAGACGACCGCCCAAAGGCGAAAGCTCTTTTTCTGCGGCATCACGGCGGTCATCTCCTTTCCATGCGCCTCGGCAGCGGGAGCATTTCCGCCGCCGGGGAAGCATCAGGCAAAATAAAAGCTGTTGTCAGGCATTGCGCCGCCGACGGCGGCAGGCTCGGCGTTGTAGAGCACATAGAGATAGCCGGGCAGCTTTTCGAGAAGCTCAGCCCCTGTGATGCAAACGATGTTGCAGTAGGGCAGAGCCTTTTCTGCGATGGCAGCGTCCACGATGCCGTATTCGCCGATGAGCGCGGCGGCGTCGGCAATATTGGCGTTCACCCACTCCACGCTCGCGGCGTAGTCCGCGAGGAAGGCATTTACCGCGGCGGGATTTTCCTCCACGACCGCGCGGCGGGCGACGATGACGCCTGTGATGAGCGTCGAGCCGCTGCCGAGCTTATCCCACTCCGCCGTGAGGTCAAGCGCCATGCGCAGTCCCTCGATCTTGCTCTGCGCCACAGTGACAAAGGGCTGGGGCAGGAGGGCGACGGTCGCCTGACCGCTCGCCAGCGCCGCGACGCACTCGCTGTGCTCGCTCTTCCAGTCAAGCGTCACATCGGTGTCGGGATCGATGCCGTTTTCGCTCAGAAGATAGCGCAGGGCGTATTCGGGCGTGGAGCCTTTGCCCGCCGCCACGACGGTCTTGCCCTTGAGGTCGGCGAGGGACTGCACACTCTCGCCCCGTTCCACGATGTAGAGTACGCCAAGCGTATTGACCGCCAGCACCTCTACCGCGCCCTCGGTCTTGTTGTAGAGCACGGCGGCTAAGTTCGCGGGCACGCAGGCCATGTCGATCTCGCCCTTGATGAGCGCGGGGGTCACCTCGTCAGCGGAGCCGGCGAGGGTGAAGGTGTAAGGCTTTTCGGACTCGCCGGAGCTCGCCGGCGCGGCGGCCGTTTCGCCATTGTCCCGCATCAGCCTGACAAGGCCCATAGCGGTCGGCCCTTTGAGCGCGGCGATTTTGAAGTGTGCGGTGGAAGCGTTCGGCTCATCCGGCGTTTCGACCGCCGGATCGTCCGGTGCGGACGGTCCTTCCTCCTTTTTACCGCAGGCGGCGAGGGAGAAAACGAGTGCCAGCGTCAGGCACAGGGCGAGGAGTTTTTTAAGATGCTTGTTCATTCGATGGGTCCCTTTCTGTGATCATGCTTCAAACAACGCGGCGGGAGCCTGCCTTGCAAATGCGGCTTGATCTGCGCATCGGAGCGGACCTGCCCGTCGTTTTTTGTTTTGCTAATTTGCCATTATAACAGAAAAAAGCCAAACAACCTGTTGCGGCTGCAACAGGTGAAAACGAAAATTTTGCCGCAACGCGTCGCTGACTGCGACTTGACATTTGGAAATGATACCTATATTATAAGGCTACGCTGTGAAAGCAGCAGAAAAAATATGCAGACGAAAGCGAGGGGAGCCGATATGAGCGTGGAGCACATCACCAGCCGGAAAAACGCGCTGATGACGCATATCCGCAAGCTCGCCGGCTCCCGCGCCTATCGCCGCGCGAGCGGCGAATACCTCTGCGACGGCGTGAAGCTGCTCGAGGAGGCGCTTCGGTGGAACGCGCCGCTCAAAACGGTCGTGCTTTCCGAGGGCGTGGACGCTCCCGTGCTTCCCTCCGGTGTGCGCGCCGTACAGATACCTGCCGATGTGATGCAGTCAATAAGCCCCATGGAGACGCCGCAGGGTGTTCTCTTTACGGTCGCGCTGCCGGAAGTACCGCTGCCCGAAGTGCTTACGGGAGCGCACTATCTCGTGCTCGACGGCGTGCAGGACCCCGGCAACGTGGGCACGATATTGCGCACGGCGGACGCGTTTGACTGCGACGGCGTGTTTCTCGTCAATGCCTGCGCCGATCCATACAGCCCCAAGACGGCGCGTGCCACGATGGGCGCGGTGTTTCGCCGAAGCGTGTATCAGTGTGAGCTTGCGGAGCTGTGTGCGCTGCTCACGAAAAGCAGCCTGCCGCTTTACGGCACGGCGCTGCGCGACGACACTGTGAGCCTGCGCGACGCCGACCTTTCCCGTGCGGCGGTCGCCATCGGCAGCGAAGGGCACGGATTGAGCGCAGAGATGCTCGCAAAATGCGAAAAAACCATCAGAATTCCCATGTCCCCACGCTGCGAATCGCTCAACGCGGCGCTTGCCGCCGGTGTGGTGCTGTGGGAAATGTACCGATAGAGAGGAGGGAGCGGACATGGCGGGACTCAAATACTGGATATGGCTGAGCGAGTGCAGGGGACTGACCGACCGCTCCCGCGCGCTGCTGCTTGACCACTTCGGCTCGCCTGAGGACATCTACTACGCCGATGAGGCGGAGTACGCGCTCGTTGAGGGCCTGCCGAAAAAGCAATTTGAACTGCTCGCGGACAAGTCAACGGACGGCGCGGACAAAATTCTCGGCGACTGCCAGCGGCTCGGCCTGCGCATCCTGACGATGCAGGACGCGGACTATCCCGCGCGTCTGCGCGATATTTTCGAGCCGCCCTGCCTTTTGTATGTCAAGGGTGCGCTCCCCGCGTTTGACGAGGAGGTTGCCGTGGCGATGGTCGGCACACGCTCGTGCACGCCCTACGGCACACAGAGCGCGGAGAAGATCGCCTACGGGCTTGCCAAGCAGGGTGCGCTCGTCGTCTCCGGCGCCGCGCGCGGCATCGACTCGGCAGCACATCGCGGGGCGCTTCGCGCGGGCGGCGTGACCGTCGCCGTGCTTGGCAACGGCCTTGATGTGGTCTATCCCGAGGAGAACGAATTTCTCTACCGCGACATCGCCGCGACCGGTGCGCTGTTGTCCGAGTACCCGCCTGGTACGGCGGCGGAGGGCTGGCATTTTCCCATCCGCAACCGCATCATCAGCGGTCTGTGCCTTGCGACCGTGGTCGTCGAGGCGCCGCTGGAGCGCTCGGGCGCGCTCATCACCGCCAACACTGCGCTTGAGCAGGGACGCGATGTGTTCGCCGTCCCAGGTCCCATCGACGCGAGCGCGAGCCGCGGCTGCAACCGACTCATTGCCGACGGCGCGGGCCTTGTGAGCGACAGCTGGGATATTCTGCGCGAGTATCAGGCGATGTATCCGCATAAAATTCTCGGTGAGCGGGTCGAGCTGCCCCACGCGCTCGGCTATCAGGCGCGGACGGAGCAGGCGGAGGCAAAGGCGGCGGAGGCCGAAGCAAAGGCGGAAACGGCGGAAACGCTGCCTGTGCTCGACACCTCCGGCGACCACGGCCTCACGGACGACCAGCTCAGGCTGCTGCGCGAGCTGGCGCAGGGCGAGCGGCAGGTGGACGATCTCATCGAGCTGACGCAGATCCCCACGCGGCGCGTGCTCTCGGCGCTCACGATGCTCGAGCTGGACGGCTATGTCGCGCAGAGCGGCGGCAAGCGCTTTTCTATTCAGGTGGAACTAAAGGAATGAAGGAGTCAAATACATGGCAGAGAAAAATCTGGTGATCGTCGAGTCTCCGGCGAAGGCGAAAACCATTGGGAAATACCTCGGCAGGAACTACACGGTCAAGGCCAGCATGGGCCATCTGCGCGACCTGCCCAAAAGCAAGCTCGGCATCGACATCGAGCATGATTTCGAGCCCGATTACAAGCCCATTCGCGGCAAGGAATCGCTGATCCGCGAGCTCAAGGAGGCCGCCAAGGAGAGCGACACCGTCTATCTCGCAACGGACCCGGACCGCGAGGGCGAGGCCATCTCGTGGCATCTCAAATACCTGCTTGACCTGAATGAAGAAAAGGCCAAGCGCGTGACCTTCAACGAGATCACGAAGAATGTCGTGCAGGAGAGCATCGCGCAGCCGCGCGAGATCGACCAGAATTTAGTGGATGCGCAGCAGGCGCGCCGCGTGCTCGACCGCATCGTGGGCTATGAGCTCTCGCCGCTGCTTTGGAAGAAGGTGCGCCGCGGGCTTTCCGCGGGCCGCGTGCAGTCCGTCGCCACGCGCATGGTGGACGAGCGCGAGAAGGAGATCGAGAATTTCAAGCCCGAGGAATACTGGACGCTTGACGCCAAGCTCCTCGACGAGCAGAGCCATAAGACCTTCACCGCACACTACTACGGCAAAAACGGCAAAAAGTTCGAGCCATCCTCGCGTGAGGAGATCGACGCCATCATCGCCGACACCAAGAGCGCGGCCTTCGCGGTCAAGAGCGTCAAGCGCGCGGACAAGCAGCGCTCTCCCTCCCCGCCGTTCACCACCTCCACGCTCCAGCAGGAGGCCAGCCGCAAGCTCAACATGACGCCTCGGCGCACCATGGCCATCGCCCAGCAGCTCTACGAGGGTGTGGACATCGCCGGTGAGGGCACCGTGGGCCTCATCACCTATATGCGTACCGACTCGCTGCGCATCAGCGAGGAGGCGCTCGCCGCCGCGAAGAGCTTCATTCTCGGGCGCTACGGCAAGGACTATTATCCTGCTTCCACCCGCCGCTTCAAGGCCAAGGCAGGCGCGCAGGACGCGCACGAGGCCATCCGCCCCTCGAATGTGGACTTCACGCCCGAGCGCCTCAAGGGCGATCTCACGGGCGAGCAGTACCGCCTTTATCGGCTCATCTGGAGCCGCTTTATCGCAAGTCAGATGGCGAACGCCGTGTACGACAGCGTTGCCGTTGAGATCGAGTCCGGCGCGCACGAGTTCCGCGCGAGCGCGAGCAGCCTGAAGTTCTCCGGCTATACCGCCGTATATGAAGAGTCCCGCGACGACGACAAGGAGGAGAAGACCTCTCCGCTGCCGCCGCTGAGTGAGGGGCAGACCCTTGAGCTGCAAGGCTTTGACGAGGAGCAGCACTTCACCCAGCCCCCCACGCGCTACACCGACGCGACGCTCATCCGCGCGCTTGAGCAAAACGGCATCGGCCGACCCTCGACCTACGCGCCGACGGTCTCGACCATCATCGACCGTGAGTATGTCGTCAAGGAGGGCAAGTTCCTGCGCATCACGCCGCTCGGCAGCGTTGTGACGAAGCTCATGGAGGATAAATTCCCCGACATCGTGGACACCAAGTTCACCGCGCGCATGGAAAAGGAGCTCGACACCGTCGAGGAGGGCAGGATCGCGTGGAAGGATGTTCTGCGCGAGTTCTACGGCGGCTTTGAGAGCAGCCTCCAGCAGGCGGAAAAGGACCTTGAGGGCGTGCATCTCAAGGTGCCCGATGAGGAGACGGAGGAGATCTGTCCCGAGTGCGGGCGCAAGCTCGTCATCAAGTCCGGCCGCTTCGGCCGCTTCCTTGCCTGCCCGGGCTATCCCGAATGCAGCTTCACCATGCCGCTCGTGGTCGAGATGCCGGGCCGCTGCCCGAAGTGCGGCGGCAGGCTGATGAAACGCACGGGCAAGAGCCAGAAGACCGGCAAGCAGTACACCTACTACTGCTGTGAATTCGGCACAAGCCGTGACGAGAGCAAAAAGTGCGACTTCATGACCTGGGACGTGCCCACAAAGGACGATTGCCCCATCTGCGGACAGACGATGTTCAAAAAGGCGGGCAAGGGCTTCAAAAAGCCCTTCTGCATCAACCCTGCGTGCGAGAACTTCCTGCCCGAGGAAAAGCGCGGCTATGTCCGCAAAAAGGCAGACGCCGAGAGTGCCGAGCCGACAGAGGATAAGCCTGTGAAAAGGGCTGCCGCAAAGAAGCCGACAGCAAAGGAAGCGGCTGAAAAAAAGCCCGCCGCAAAGAAAACGGCAGAGAAAAAGACGGCCAAGACTGCGGCGGAGAAGAAGCCTGCCGACAAAAAGACTGCCGCGAAGAAAACGGCGAAGAAGGAAGAGGACTGATGCAGGTATCCGTCATCGGGGCGGGCCTTGCCGGCTGCGAGGCTGCATGGCAGCTCGCGCAGCGCGGCATTGAGGTCACGCTTTATGAAATGAAGCCGGCGAAAATGACACCGGCGCACCACAGCGGGGAATTTGCCGAGCTTTGCTGCTCAAACTCCCTGCGCTCCGACCAGCTTGAAAACGCGGTGGGGCTTTTGAAGGAGGAGCTGCGCCGCCTCGGCTCGCTGATCCTCTCCTGTGCGGACGAGACGCGCGTGGAGGCGGGCGGCGCGCTGGCGGTCGACCGCCACGGCTTTGCCCGTCTTGTCACCGAGCGGGTGAAAAGCCACCCGCGTATCACGGTGATCGAGGGTGAGGTCACAGCCATTCCCGAAGAGGGGACGGTCATCATCGCCACGGGCCCGCTGACCTCCGACGCGCTCTCGGCGGCCATCGCGGAAAAGCTCGGCAGCGGTCACACCCTGAATTTTTACGACGCCGCCGCGCCGCTCGTGACCTACGAGAGCGTGGATATGGACAGCGCATGGTTCGCCTCGCGCTACGACAAGGGCACGGCGGACTATATCAACTGTCCCCTAAGCGCGGAGGAGTACGATGCCTTTTGGAACGCGCTCACCACGGCGGAGGAGGCGGTCGTCCACGGCTTTGAGGATAAGCACGTCTTTGAGGGCTGTATGCCCGTCGAGGTCATGGCGCGCCGCGGGCATGATACGCTCTGCTACGGCCCGCTCAAGCCGCGCGGACTCAAGGACCCCAAGACGGGGCGCGAGCCGTATGCGGTCGTGCAGCTTCGGCGCGACAACACCGAGGGCAGCATCTACAACCTCGTCGGCTTTCAGACGCACCTGCGCTTTCCCGAGCAAAAGCGCGTTTTTTCGATGATCCCTGCGCTGCGCAACGCGGACTTTGTGCGCTACGGCGTGATGCACCGCAACACCTATCTCAGCTCGCCCGGTCTGCTGGACCGCTATTACCGCCTCATCGAGGACGGGCGCATCTCCTTTGCCGGTCAGATGACCGGCGTGGAGGGCTATGTCGAGTCCGCCGCCTCCGGCTTTCTCGCCGGCGTGGAGACCGCAAGGCGGCTGCTGGGGCTTGCGCCCGTGGACTTCCCGCGCGAGACCGCCATCGGTGCACTGGGGCTGTATGTGAGCGACACGACGGTCACAAGCTTTCAGCCGATGAACATCAATTTCGGCATCATGCCGCCGCTCGGCTGCCGCGTGAAGGGAAAACGCAACAAGAACGCCGAGCTGTCCCACCGCTCGCTGGAGCTCGTTGACCAACTGCGCGACACCGTCCTTGACGGCGTAAAGGAGTAAACCATGAAGATCATCATTGACGCGATGGGCGGCGATCTTGCCCCCGAGGCTCCCGTCCGCGGCGCACTGCTCGCGCATGAGAAATACGGCGCGGACATCATTCTCACCGGCCGCACGGCAGACATTCTGCGCGCACTGGAGAAGGCTGGTTGCAAGGAGGTCCCGCAGGGCATCGAGATCGCAAACGCCGAGGAGGTCGTCGAGATCTGCGACGACCCCGCGACCGCCTTCAAGCAGAAGAAGGATTCCTCGCTGACGGTGGGTCTGAACCTGCTGCGCGACGGGCAAGCGGACGGCTTCATCTCCGCCGGCTCCACCGGCGCGCTGCTTTCGGGCGCGACGCTCGTGGTCAAGCGCATTCGCGGCCTGCGCCGCGCGGCGCTTGCGCCAACCATCCCGACCGCGACGGGCAAGGCCGTTCTGATCGACTGCGGCGCGAACGCCGAATGTACGAGCGAGTACCTGCTGCAATTCGCCTATCTCGGCAGCTACTACGCAGAAAAGGTGCTCGGCGTCGCACAGCCGCGCGTGGGGCTTTTGAACATCGGCGCGGAGCCGAGCAAGGGCGACGCGCTGCGCCATGAGACCTTTGCCCGCCTTCGAGAGGCAGGGGAGCAGGGACACCTCAATTTCATCGGTAACATCGAGGCAAACACCGCGCTTATGGGCGGCTGCGATGTCATCGTTGCCGACGGATACAGCGGCAACATCATGCTCAAGAGCATTGAGGGCACCGCCAAGCTCATGAGCGGCGAGCTGAAGAAGATGATGAAAAAGAACGCAAAGACAAAATTTGCGTATCTTCTGCTGCGCGAGGGCTTTGCCGACTTCAAAAAGCTGCTCGATCCCAACGAGGTCGGCGGCACGGCGCTGCTGGGCATCTCAAAACCGGTCATCAAGGCGCACGGCTCGTCAAACGACGACGCGTTCTGCAACGCGGTGGGACAGGCCATCGCCGTGGCGCAAAGCGGCATCATCGCGGACATCACAGAAAATGTGGACAAAATGAAGGTCGTGTCCGAAAAGGAATGATTTTACAAAAAGGCTATTGACATAGGCGCTATCTTGCCGTATCATTTTCCCGAACATTTCCTTGAGGAGGATCAGAAAAGAATGAGTGCCGAAGAAATTTTTAAGACAATGCAGGACCTGATCGCGGAGCAGTTTGCCGTGAACGCGGACGATGTGACGATGAACAGCTCCTTTGAGGACGATCTGGGTGCCGACTCCGTCGATCTGGTCGAGCTGGTCATGGCGATGGAGGAGGAGTTTGAGATCGACGAGATTCCCGAGGAGGATCTGCTCAAGCTCAAGACCGTGGGCGACTGCGTACACTATCTGACGGCCAGGCAGAACTGAAAATGCTGTACGCTGCCCCGCTTCCCGCGGGGCAGACTTTTCAAGAAGGAGGCGAACTGCCTTGCACGAACTGGAAAAAAAGCTGGGCTACCGCTTCCGTAAGGAAGCCCTGCTGGACGAGGCCCTGCGCCACAGCTCCTACGCCAACGAGCACCGCGGCGCGGAGAGCGCGAGCAACGAGCGGCTGGAGTTTTTGGGTGACAGCGTGCTTGGCTTTGTCACGGCGGAGTTTCTCTTCGCGCGGCACCCCGACTCGCCTGAGGGAGAGCTGACGCGCATCCGCGCCGCGCTCGTGTGTGAGGAAAGTCTGCACGAGGTCGCGCAGAAGCTGGAGCTGGGCCGCTATCTCAAGCTTGGCAATGGCGAGGAGAGCGGCGGCGGGCGTACCCGACCCTCCATTCTTGCGGATGCGACCGAGGCGGTCATCGCCGCAGTGTACCTCGACGGCGGACTGGAGGCCGTGAGCGGCCTCATTCATCGCGTATTGCTCGACTGCGAGCGCGAGGAGGTTGTGGAGGAGCGCCGCCGTGATTATAAAACGGCCCTGCAGGAGCTGGTGCAGCGTGAGCCGAACCGTGCGCTTGCCTATCGGCTGGCGGGGGAGTTCGGCCCCGACCATGATAAGACCTTTACCTTTGAGGTGCTGCTCAATGGTACGGCCATCGGCCGCGGCGCAGGGCACAGCAAAAAGGAGGCTGAGCAGCAGGCCGCCCGCGCGGCGCTGGAGCAGCTGGAAAAATAAGTGAAAAATTGCTCCCTCTGTGAGGAACAGCGTGATAGCACACTGTCAGTCACAGGGGGAGCGTTGTTATTCAACAGGGGAGCGTTACCGGTTCAGATATGCGCGGCACTTCGCCTCGGCGTCGTGCGCGAGGCGCTCCTCATCCAGCGTGACGAGCCGTCCGTGCTCGACCGTTACGCGGCCGTGGACCACGGTGTAATCCACCGCGCCGCGCACGCCGACCGTGCCGAGGACGCTGGTGGGATCGAAGCAGGAGCCGACCAGCTCAAGACGGCGGGCGTCGATCAGGAAGAGGTCGCAGCACTTGCCGACCTCGAGCGTGCCGATGTCATCGCTGCGGCCAAGGAGACGCGCGCTGCCGCGCGTAGCCATCTTCAGCACCTCGTAGCCGCTCGGCGCGGCCTTGCTGGAATTCAAGCGGTGGAGCAGGAAGGCGACGCGCAGCTCCTCCATGAGCGAGGAGCCGTCGTTCGACGCGGAGCCGTCGACCGCAAGACCAACGGGAACACCGAGCTGAAGCATTTCGGGGATGCGGGCGATGCCGGACGAGAGCTTCATGTTGGAGATGGGGCAGTGGGCGACGCCCGTGCCGGTCTTGGCGAGGACGCGCAGCTCCTCATCGTTGAAGTGGATGCCGTGGGCGAACCACACATCGTCGCCCGTCCAGCCGAGGCGCTCCATGTACTCGAGCGGGCGGATGCCCTCGCGCGCGAGCATGAAGTTTTCCTCGTCCTTCGTTTCGCACAGGTGGGTGTGCAGGCGCACGCCGTATTGGCGGGCGAGCACGGCGCTCTCACGCAGCAGGTCGGCGCTGACGGAGAAGGGGGAGCAGGGTGCGAGCGCGACGCGGTGCATCGCGCCGAAGCTGCGGTCATGGTACTGCTCGATGACGCGCGCGGAGTCCTTCATGATCTCATCGACCGTCTGCACGACGCTGTCCGGCGGCAGACCGCCGTCCTTCACGGAGAGGTCCATACTGCCGCGCGAGGCGTACATACGGATGCCCAGCTCATCGGCGGCGGCAAACTGCGCGCCGAGCAGGTCACCAGTGTCCTTGGGGAATACATAGTGGTGGTCAAAGCAGGTCGTGCAGCCGTGCTTCATCAGCTCGCCCATGCCCGTGAGGGAGGAGAGACGGATGACCTCGCCGTCGAGGTTCTTCCAGATCTCATAGAGCGTTTTGAGCCAGTCGAACAGCTCCATATTCTGCACCTCGGGCAGGTTGCGGGAAAAGACCTGATAGAGGTGGTGGTGCGTGTTGACAAGGCCGGGATAGCAGAGCATGTGGCTCGCGTCGATGCTGCGCTCAGCCTTGCGGTCAAGGTTCGCGCCGATTTCTTTGATAAAGCCGTCCTCGGCGTAGAGGTCGACATTTTCGTACACGGTGTCGGCATTGTCGCAGGAGACCAGCGTGCGGATATTTTTGATCAGTAAAGTTGACATAATATTAACCTCGCAGAGCTTCGCGCCCGCAGGCGCGAAGGTATTTTGATCACCGCGGAGGGCGCTCGCGCGTCCGCAGCGACACATTGCAGCACTTGACGCGGTGAGCGGCAAAACGCTGCGGTTTTGCTCAAAAACGGCAACCGAATGGCTGCCGTTTTTGAATTTGCATCAGCGTTCCTCGCGGAAGTAGTTCAGGCCGAGGGAAGCCGGCGGCTGCTTTTCCTTGTTGTTGCGCATACTCGAAATGATGAGCACGATGACCGTGACCACATAGGGCAGGATCTTGTAGAGCTGCGTGGGGATGAAGGCGATGACAAGGCGCAGGTAGAGGATCATCAGCGCGCCGAAGAGAACGCTGCCCCAGATGGCATTGAGCGGGCGCCACAGGCAGAAGATGACCAGCGCGACGGCGAGCCAGCCGACGCCGGAGAGACCCTCGTGGTTCCACACGCCGCCCGCGATGGTCATGATGTAGACCATGCCGCCGACGGCGCTCACGCCGCCGCCAATGACGGTAGCGAGGTATTTGCAGCGGGTGACATTGATGCCGGCGGCATCGGCGGTTGCGGGGCTCTCACCCACGCTGCGCAGATACAGGCCGCTGCGCGTCTTGTTGAGGTAGACATAGAGCGCCACAGCGCAGGCGACGGCGAGGTAGAAGAAAAAGCTGTTGCCGAAGAGGATGCCGCCGACCACGGGGATATTCTGCAGGCCCTTGGGGAAGGGGGAATTCTGGAAGTAGCCCTTGAGCAGATTGCTCACGGAGATGTAGCCATTTTCGCTCACACGCATATATTCGCCGATGAACTGGCCGACGCCCGTGCCGAAAATGGAGAGGGCGAGACCGGTGACGTTCTGATTTGCGCGCAGCGTGATGGTCAGAAAGCTGAAGATCAGCGAGGCGATCGCGCCGGCGAGGAAGGCGAAGAACACGCCGAGCAGAATGGCGACGAAGCCGTTGGGGGAGGAGGCGAGCTTTTCATAGTAGTACACGCCGCCGAGGCCGAGCGCGCCGCCCATGAACATGATGCCCTCGACGCCGAGGTTGAGGTTGCCGGATTTCTCCGTCAAAATCTCGCCGAGCGTGCCGAACAGCAGCGGGGTGCCGTAGGTGATGGCAGCGATGATGAGGGTGATGAGTAAAGTCATTCCTTAGCCGCCTCCTTTTCAGTCTTCGACGAGCGGAAGATGAGCCGATAGTTGATGAAGAACTCACAGCCGAGCATACAGAAGAGCAGAATGCCCGTGATGATGTCGGAGATCGAGGCGGGCACGGCAAGGCGGGTCTGCAGCGTTTCCGCGCCCTTGGAAATGATGGCGAGCATCATGGAGATGACGATCATCGCAAAGGCGTTGAGCTGACTGAGCCACGCGACCGTAATGGAGGTGAAGCCCACGCCCGCGGCCACGCCGTCGTAGAGCGTGGTGTTCGCGCCGGAGGCGACGACGAAGCCGACGAGGCCGGAGATCGCGCCGGAGAGGAACATCGTGCGCATCATCACATGGCCGACATTCATGCCTGCGTAGCGCGCGGTGTTGACGGAGTCACCGATGACGGCGATCTCGTAGCCGTGCTTGGTGTAGTTCATGTAGATGTGCATGAATATGACGAGGATCAACACGATGATCCAGCCGCAGTGAATGCCCAGCACCTTCGGCAGCGTCGCTGCCCTGTCAAACTGGGGGATGATCTGCGAGCCGGGACGCCCCTCCCACGGGCCGCCCTGCAGCCAGCGGACGATGCCGATGATGATGTAGTTCATCATCAGGGTGAAGAGCGTTTCGTTGGTGTTCCACTTGGCCTTGAAGAACGCGGGGATCAGCGCCCAGAGGCCGCCGGCGACCGCACCGGCAGCGCCCATGATGATGAGCAGCAGCACGGACGGGACCCTGCCCACCCAATAGAGGGCAAAGTAGCTTGCGGCGATGGCGCCCGCGGTGATCTGACCCTCGGCGCCGATGTTCCAAAAGCGCATCTTGAAGCAGGGGGCGATGGCAAGCGCACAGCCGAGCAGCGGCACGGCGAGCTTGACGGTCTGGCGGATGGCGGTCTTTTTGCCGAGCGCGCCGGCAAGGATGGTAGAGTAGCCGTCGATCGGCGTTGCGCCGTCGGGCAGGGCGATCATCATCACGAGACCGCCGAGGATGAGCGCGAGGACGATGGAGGCAAGGCGGATGCACCAGACCTTCCACGGCTCCATCAGATCGCGCTTGGCGAGACGGATCAGGGGCACTTTATTCTCGTTATGCATGAGCTGCTGCCTCCTTTCCGCCGCCGACGCGGGTCATCATCAGACCGATCTCCTCCTTGGTGGCGGTGCGGGCATCGACGATGCCGCTGACCTTGCCGCCGCAGAGCACAAGGATGCGGTCGCACAGCTCGAGCAGCACATCGAGGTCCTCGCCGACGAAGATGACGGCGACGCCCTTCATCTTCTGCTCGGTCATGAGGTTGTAGATGGTGTAGGAGGTGTTGATGTCAAGGCCGCGCACGGCGTAGGCAGACATCAGCACATTGGGCGAGGACGCGATCTCGCGGCCGACGAGCACCTTCTGCACATTGCCGCCGGACATCCGCCGCACGGGGAACTCGGTGCTGGGGGTGACGACCTCCAGCTCCTTCCAGATGTTCATGGCCAGCGCATTGGGGTCCTTGCGGTCCACGAACACGCTCTTGCCCTTGCGCCATGAGCGGAGCATCATATTGCCGGTCATGCCCATCGAGCCGACCAGACCCATGCCGAGGCGGTCCTCGGGGACAAAGGCGAGCGCGACACCGGACTTTTTGATCTGCATCGGCGTCTTGCCGACCAGCTCGGACTCCGGCGTGCCCTCGGGCGTATAGCGGATGCTGCTGCCCTCGGCGACCGGATAGAGCCCCGCGATGGACTCGAGCAGCTCGCGCTGGCCGCTGCCGGCGATGCCGGCCACGCCGAGGATCTCGCCGCCCATGGCGGTGAAGGAAACATGATCGAGCCGGACAACATCCTCGTTATCATAGCAGGTGACATCCTTGAGCGTCAGGCGCGGGACGGGATTTTCGTAGCGCGGACGGTCGATGTTGAGCGTGACCGCGTGGCCGACCATCATATCGGTGAGCGCCTGCGGGCTGGTCTCGCCGGTGTTGACCGTGCCGATGTATTGGCCCTTGCGCAGCACCGCGACCTTATCCGAAAGCGCCATGACCTCGTGGAGCTTATGCGTGATGATGACGATTGCCTTGCCGTCGGCACGCATATTGCGCAGCACGTTGAAGAGCTTTTCGGTCTCCTGCGGGGTGAGGACGGCGGTCGGCTCGTCGAGGATCAGCGTGTCCGCGCCGCGGTAGAGGACCTTGACGATCTCGACCGTCTGCTTCTGCGAGACGGACATATCGTAGATCTTCTTCGTCGGGTCGATGTCGAAGCCGTAGCGCTCGCAGATCTCACGGACTCTTGCGTTGGCGGCCTTGATGTCCAGCTTGCCGGGCTCGTCGAGGCCGAGGACGATATTCTCCGCCGCGGTGAACACATCCACGAGTTTGTAGTGCTGGTGGATCATGCCGATGCGGTTATCAAAGGCGTCCTTCGGCGAACGGATGGAGGTGAGCACGCCGTCTACATAAATTTCACCCTCGTCGGGGTAGTAGATGCCGGCGAGCATATTCATCAGCGTCGTTTTTCCGCTGCCGTTTTCGCCCAGCAGGGAAAGGATCTCGCCTCGGTTGATGCTCAGGTCGATGCTGTCGTTCGCAACGACCTTGCCGAAGCGCTTGGTGATGTGCCTGAGTTCGACTGCGCATGGTTTGTTCAAGGTCTGTCATCCTTTCTGTGTACCGCCTGCCGGAGGCGGGGCGGTAAGGCTGCAGCCACCTTATCGGAGCGGGGCCTCGCAGCTCCGATAAATGCTGATTATTCAATTCTTATAGTACCATAATAAAGCCCTGATGTAAATGAAAAAGCTATCGGCGAAACCGTCAAAAAAAGAAACGAAAAACCGGGATAATCCACAAAAAGTTTGCTTACCTAAAAAATTTTCAGAAGAAAAGCCAAAACGGGAACCGCCCGCAGGCGGTTCCCGTTTACTGTGTGAGATTTGCTTAGAACGCGGAGTTGAGCCACTCGATGCCGTCGATCTGGATGGTGAAGTAAGGAGCGGACTGGAAGTAGGACTCATGGAAGGCACCGTCGAACACGGCCTCCTCGGAGTCGGGGGCGAAGTCGCCGTCAGTATCCAGCGCGAAGGCCTGGGTCAGGGGCTCATTGTTCACGGTGAAGGTGGAGGTGTCAAAGACCTGGACGGAGCCGTCCTTGAGGCCGGCCTCGACCTCGGCGAGCTTCTCAGCGGTGCCGGGGGCGGCGATCTTTTCGTTGAGATTGGTCAGTACGACGCTGCCGTCAGCATAGCCCTTGCAGAAGTCCTGATCGAAGGCCTGACCGTTGGCGACAGACTCGATGGCATAGACGAAGTAGGGCGCCCAGTCGATGCGGCAGCCGATGATGGAGGAGTCGGGGGCAACGCCGGTCATGTCGTTGTTGTAGCCGGTATGGAACGCGCCCTTGGACTGCGCCATGGTGGCGGGGGTGGTGTTATCGGAGTGCTGGGAGATGAGCTTGCAGCCGCGGTCGCACAGGTCGGAGGCGGCATTGGACTCTTCGGTGGCGTCGGACCAGGAGCCGACGAACTGGACCTTCATGGTCGCGCTCGGGCAGACGGAGCGGGCGCCGAGGAAATAGGCGGTCATGCCGGAAACGACTTCAGCGAAGGAGAACGCGCCGACATAGCCGATGACGGCCTCTTCCGCCTTGATGGTGCCCTCGTCGATGAGCTGCTGGAGCTTCATACCGGCAGCGACGCCGGCGAGGTAGCGGCCCTCATAGATGTTGGCGAAGGCGTTGTGGGTGTTCTCAAGGCCATCGTTCCAGGAGTTCTGGTTGGTGCAGCCGACGAACTGGATCTCGGGATAGTCGGGCGCGACCTTGAGCATGTACTCCTCAAAGCCGAAGGAGTTGTTGATGATGAGCTCGCAGCCCTCTTCGGCCAGCTCGAGGTTGGCGTCCTCGCAGGTGGAGTTCTCACCGATGTTGTACTTCACGACCCAGTCAACATTGATGCCCTTGGCAGCAAGCTGCTCGGTGGCGGCTTCCTTGCCGCGGATGAAGTTGTAGGTGTAGCCCTGATCGTTCTCGTCACCGATGCAGATCAGACCGACCTTGACGGTCTTGGTCTCGGTGTCGGTGTTGCCGGGGGCGGGATCGGGCGCGGGATCGGGGGTCTTGCTGCCGCAGGCCGCAAGAGACAGGACCATAACGACAGAAAGCAGGATAGCAAGAAGCTTCTTCATTTGAGTTAATCCTCCTTATAAATTGGCACCTCCCGCAGGATGGAGCCTTTGAACAGTATCATACAGAATTTTCAAGCAAAACGCAACGGGCAAACGGAAAAAAGAGCCGAAAACTTAGCCAAAAATCCAAAAAATATTTTAGGCAAAGCGGAGAAAAGACAAAAAAACAGACAGAAAAGCAAACAAAAGGTTTGCCCGCGTGGGCAAACCTTTTGTCGATGCTGTATAGATCGTTCGCTTTTTGATTACTGATGGACGCGGGTACCGGTCTTGCCCTCGATGCCCTCGGCGGCCTTCTCAAGCAGGGTGATGAGCGCGACGCGGCCGGGCTTGGATTCGGCGAAGGACAGCGCGGCCTGCACCTTGGGCAGCATGGAGCCGGGCGCGAACTGCTTCTCGTCGATGTACTTGCGGGCGTCGGCGGGGGTGAGATCGTCAAGGCCCTTCTGATCGGGCTTGCCGAAGTTGATGGCGACCTTCTCAACGGCGGTCAGGATGACGAGCATATCCGCGTCGAGGAGCTCCGCGAGCTTGGCGGAGGCAAAGTCCTTGTCGATGACGGCGGGGGTGCCGTAGAGCTTGCCGTCGCGGCGCACGACGGGGATGCCGCCGCCGCCGACGGTGATGACGACGGTGCCGTTATCCACGAGCGCCTGCACGGTGCGCTTTTCCACAACATCGATGGGCTTGGGGGAGGGAACGACCTGACGGTAGCCGCGGCCGGCGTCCTCTACCATGGTGTAGCCCTTCTCGGCGGCGATGCGGTCGGCGGTTTCCTTATCGTAGAAGGCGCCGACGGGCTTAGTGGGATGCTGGAAGGCGGGGTCGGCCTCGTCAACGAGGACCTGCGTGACGACGGTGGCGACATCCTTATCCATGCCACGGGAGGCCAGCTCGTTGCCGATGGCGTTCTGAAGGTGGTAGCCGATGTAGCCCTGGCTCATGGCGCCGCACTCGGGGAAGGGCATATCGGACTTGATGGCCTTGGCCTCGGCGGCGGTGGACATACCGAGGTTGATCATGCCGACCTGCGGGCCGTTGCCGTGGGCGATGATGACCTCGTTGCCCTGCGCGATGAGGTCGACGATGGGCTTGGCGGTCTCGGTGACGAGAGCGAGCTGCTCATAGGGGGTGTTGCCCAGCGCGTTGCCGCCGAGCGCGATCACGATGCGTTTACCCATGGTGGTGTATCTCCTTAAAAAATAAATTTTGAGTCGTTTGATTGTCGCAATGGCTGAATTTCCATTGTCGTTTGGCTACATTATAGTGAATAACGCACGAGAATGCGAGACATTTCCCGCGGCAATTCTTGTATTTTTTCGGCTTTTTGTGCTTTCGGCGGAAAAAGGGCGGCCGAAGCCGCCCCTTTCGGTGGTTTGATCGCTCAGAACATCTTGCGCTCGGCGTCGGACTTGTCCATCTCCATGAGGGCGCGGACGGGATCCTTCACCTGTGCGAGGAAGATCATCGCGGCGATGATGTAGGGCTTGTAGGAGGCCTGCTTGTAGAGGGGCACGATGTAGCGGTCGAACACGGAGTTGTCGACCTCACCCTCGGGGCAGGAAAGGCCGGAGATGTCGGCGGGCAGGCAGTGGAGGTAGAGCGCCTTGCCGTCCTTCGTGAGCTTCATCATCTCCTCGGTGCAGGCCCAGTCCTTGTGCTCGGCGTTCTGCGCGAGAAGGCGCTTTTCGAGTGCGTCGATGCCCGCCTTGTCGCCTGCCTGATAGAGCTTCGTGCGCTCCTCCATGGCCTTGAACGGCGCCCAGCTCTTGGGATAGACGATGTCGGCGTCCCGGAAGGCCTCCTGCATGGAGCTGCACTTGGTGAAGCTGCCGCCGGTGGCCGCCGCGTTCTTGCGGGCGATCTCCTCAACCTCGGGCATGACCTCATAGCCCTCGGGGTGGGCGAGCGTGACGTCCATGCCGAAGCGGGTGAAAAGGCCGATGACGCCCTGCGGGACGGAGAGGGGCTTGCCGTAGCTGGGGGAGTAGGCCCAGGTCATGGCGACCTTCTTGCCCTTGAGATTTTCCACGCCGCCGAAGTAGTGGATGATGTGGAGCATATCGGCCATGCACTGGGTGGGGTGATCCACGTCGCATTGAAGGTTCACGAGCGTGGGGCGCTGCTCAAGGATGCCGTCACGGTAGCCCTCCTCGAGCGCGTCGATGAAGGTTTTCTGATACTTGTGGCCCTCGCCGATGAACATATCGTCGCGGATGCCGATGACATCGGCCATGAAGGAGACCATGTTGGCGGTCTCACGCACAGTTTCGCCGTGGGCGATCTGGCTCACCTTCTCATCAAGGGGCTGCTCCTTCAGACCGAGCAGGTTGCAGGCGGAGGCAAAGGAGAAGCGGGTACGGGTGGAGTTGTCGCGGAAAATAGAGATGCCGAGGCCGGAGTTGAACACACGGGTGTCCTTGTTGCGCTCGCGCAGGTCGCGCAGCGCGTCGGCGACGGTAAAGACCGCGTCGATCTCCTCGTCGGTCTTGTCCCAGGTCCAATAGAAATCGTTCTTATACATATCGTTGATGTGCAGCGTTTCGAGATGACGCGCCAGTTCAACAGTCTTGCTCATGATGATGTTCTCCTTTATCTTGATGATGTTTATCTGATGTTGTTGCCGGTCAGCTCCTGACGGAAGCTGGTGGCGGAGCCGTCCTTATTCTCGGGCTTGTAGAGGCCGGGCACAGCGGCGTAGAGCGCGGCGCAGGTGACAAGGTCCTGCTTCCAGGTGATCTCGTTGGGGGCGTGCGCCTGAGACTCCGCGCCGGGGCCGAAGCCCACGCAGGGGATGCCGTAGCGGCCCTGAATGGAAACGCCGTTGGTGGAGAAGGTCCACTTGTCGGTCAGCGGACGGCCGGTGCGCGTGGACATCGCCTTTTCGTCCGCGCCGATGCGCTCGGTGCCCCAAAGGGCGTGGTGCGCGTCCACGAGCGCCTGCACGTGAGGTGCGGTCTCCTTGTTGATCCAGGTGGGGAAGAAGCACTCGGTCTCATAGACATGGCCGGTCCAGGAGGGACGGTCGTACATATACATGCTGACCTTGACGTCCTTGGCGTACTTCTTGCAGGCGGGCAGATCCTCGATCTCCTTGAGGCAGGACTGATAGGTCTCGCCCGCAGTCATGCGGCGGTCGATGGAGATGGAGCAGGAGTCTGCGACGGCGCAGCGGGAGGGAGAGGTGTAGAAGATCTGGCTGGTGGTGCAGGTGCCGCGGCCGAGGAAGCGGGCATCCTCCCAATGCTCGGGGTTATACTTCGGGTCGAGCATCTTCACGAGGCCCTTGACCTCCTTGTCGTCGCCCGCGTCGTTCTCGTTGAGGTCGCGGACATTGAGCAGCACCTCCGCCATCTTGTGGATGGCGTTGTCGCCGCGCTCAGGCGCGGAGCCGTGGCAGGAGACGCCGTGCATATCGACGCGGATCTCCATGCGGCCGCGGTGACCGCGGTAGATGCCGCCGTCGGTCGGCTCGGTGGAGATGACGAACTCGACCTTCTCGCGCGCGTCCTCGGGACCGTTGAAGTATTCGTTGACGATGGACTGCCAGCACATACCGTCGCAGTCCTCCTCCTGAACGGAGCCGACGACCATGATCTTATAGCCCTCGGGAATCAGGCCGAGGTCCTTCATGATCTTCGCGCCGTAGGTGGCGGAGGCCATGCCGCCCTCCTGATCGCTGCCGCCGCGGCCGTAGATGACCTTCTCGTCCTCGTAGCCCTGATAAGGGTCGTGCGTCCAGTTTTCGATGTTGCCGATGCCCACGGTGTCGATGTGAGAGTCGAGCGCGATGATCTTATCGCCCGTGCCCATCCAGCCGATGACGTTGCCGAGCTTGTCGAACTCGACCTTATCGTAGCCGAGCTTCTTCATTTCCTCGGCAATGCGGTTGGCGACGCCCTTTTCCTCGCAGCTCTCGCTGGGAATGGCGATCATGTCACGCAGGAAGCGCGTCATGTCGGCCTGATAGCCCTGTGCAGCTTTTTTGATCGCTTCAAAATCCATGAGAAACCTCCGTACATAAATAAAAATTTGATCGCTGTATTTCTGCTTTTCTTTTACTCTGCCTCTATCATAGCATAAGCGCCGGCAAAGTCAAACAAAAAATTTGCAAATCTCAAAAATTTTTAGAAAAAATGATTGCTTTTTCTTTTAACTATGGTATGATGTATGGGAAAGACCAGCGCAGGGGAGGCGATAGGCTATCGAAGCGTCAAAGCTGGAGTCTCTGCGGCAGCTCGCAAAGGGCATTGCCGCGCAGTTCGGCAGCAGCTGTGAGGTCGTCGTACACGATGTGGCTGCCAAGAATCCCGAGCATTCCATCGTCATCATCGAGAACGGGCATGTCACGGGGCGCAAGGTCGGCGACGGTGCGTCCCATGTCGCCATGGAGCAGGTGCGCAACGCTGACGCACAGCCGATGGATCACCTGAGCTACCTCACCAAAACGCCGGACGGCAAGATCCTCAAGTCCTCCACGATGTACATTCGCGGCAAGGGCGGCAAGGTCGTCGCCATTCTCGGCATCAACTACGACATCTCCTCGCTCCTCATGGTCGAGAGCGCCGTGCGCGAGCTGACCGCCGCGGGCGACAGCACGCAGACGGAGCCGGAGAAGATCATCAATGTCAACGATGTGCTCGACGAGCTCATCGCCCAGTCGGTTGCCCTCGTGGGCAAGCCCGCGGCGCTGATGAACAAGGAGGACAAGATGCGCGCCATCGGCTTTTTGAGCCAAAGCGGCGCGTTCCTCGTCACCAAGTCCGGCGACAAGGTCGCCAAATATTTCGGAATTTCAAAATACACCCTATACTCTTACATTGACAAACAACAGGAGGAAAGCAAACATGGGCAAAATTGATCTGAGCATCAACAAGGTCGGTCTGGAGCATAACATTCAGAAGGCCAAGGAAAACAATGTCATCATCCCCACCATCGCCGAGATGCAGCACCCCGAGACCATTCCCGAAAAAATTCAAGCAAAGCTGAAGAATGTGGGTCTCTGGGATGTCAATCCCCTCAACCTCTTCCGCATCACCTGGAAGAATGAGGCGAAGGAGTCCGGCGGCCTCTTCCAGGAGGTCCCCAACTATGTAGAGATCCCCAGCGAGCTTTCGGGCGTACCCTGCCGCATCATCGCCATGGCGGGCAAGTGGTTCCCCACGGGCTGCCACAAGGTTGGCGCGTCCTTCGGCTGCCTTGCCCCGCGCCTCGTGACCGGTCAGTTCGACGCGAACTATCACCACGCCGTATGGCCCTCCACCGGCAACTACTGCCGCGGCGGCGCGTTCAATTCCAAGCTCTTGGCCGTTGACTCCGTTGCCATTCTCCCCGCCGAGATGAGCAAGGAGCGTTTCGACTGGCTCTCCAAGATCGCCGGTCAGGTCATCGCCACCCCCGGCTGCGAGAGCAATGTCAAGGAGATCTTCGATAAGACCTGGGAGCTCAAGCAGGATCCCAGCATGATGATCTTCAACCAGTTTGAGGAAATGGGCAATCCCCTGTGGCACTACAATGTCACCGGTTATGCCCTCGCCGATCTCTTTGAAGCCGTGAAGAAGCCCGGTCAGAACTTTGCCGGCGCCTGCTTTACCTCCGGCTCCGCGGGCACCATGAGCGCGGGCGATCTGCTCAAGGAACGCTATCCCCAGCTCAAGCTCGGCGTGGGCGAGGCGCTCCAGTGCCCCACCATTCTCGAAAACGGCTTCGGCGGCCACCGCATCGAGGGCATCGGCGACAAGCACATTCCGTGGATCCACAATGTGAAGAACACCGATATGGCCATCGCCATCGACGATGAGGACTCCCAGCGCCTGCTGCGCCTCTTCAACACCAAGGAGGGCCAGAAGTATCTGAAGGAAGAGCTCAAGCTCTCCGACGAGCTGATCGAAAAGCTCACTTGGCTCGGCATCTCCGGCATCGCCAATGTCCTTTGCTGCATCAAGATGGCGAAGTACTATGAGCTGACCGAAAATGATGTCCTCGCCACCGTGCTGACCGACTCTGCCGCGATGTACGGCAGCCGCATTGAGGAGCTCAACGAGCTGCACGGCGCGTACAACACCGCGGAGGCCCGCCTCGACCACGAGCTGCATATGCTCGGCCTCAAGACCGACAGCCTCATGGAGCTGACCTACACCGACCGCAAGCGTATCCACAACCTCAAGTACTATACTTGGGTCGAGCAGCAGGCGCGCGATGTCAAGGATCTCAACGCGCTTTGGTACGACACCAAGAACACTTGGGACGCCGTCCATGCGCAGGCCGCCGAGCTCGACGAGCTCATCAACGAGTTCAACGAGGCCACCGGCCTTCTCAAGGCGCTCTAAGAAGCAGAGACAAAGCCTGCTCCGAAACGCCACCGCAGCAGCGGCTGAGCGGAAAGAGGAGCAGACCGGATCGAAAGCTGAATAAAATTTCATTGCACAGCGTGTGCAGCATCCCCGCAGATAGGGGCCGGCAATGGCAGGTCAAGGGCGCAGCCCTTGCGCTTCTCTGGGGTTTCCAAAAGGGGATATCTCTTACGGTAAGAGATATCCCCTTTTGAGCGGCATCTGCGCCTGTGCGGGTATATGTCTCCTCAGCCGCTGCTGCGGCGGGGTTACGAAGCGATTGCTTTTGCTGCGGGATTCGAGACCATTTTCAATCTTCCGTTTTAGGAGAAATGATTATGCTGAAAAATGTGAAATGCGCGCGCTGCGTCAAGTGCGGCAAGGAATACGAGGCCGTGCCCAACCTCACGAACTGCTCGTGCGGCGGTATCCTCGACATCATCTACGATTACGATTACATCAAGGCCAATCTCACCAAGGAAAAGCTCAAGAGCCGCCCGAACACGATGTGGCGCTACCGCGAGCTGCTGCCCGTGGAGGAGACCACGCCCGACACGCCGCTGCGCGTGGGCTGGAGCCCGCTCTATGAGGGGGACCGTCTTGCGAAGCTCCTCGGCCTCAAGAAGCTGTGGGTGAAGGACGACGGCCAGAACCCCACTGCGTCCCTCAAGGACCGTGCCTCCGCTATGGCGGTCGCCAAGGCGAAGGAGGCGGGCGCGGAGATCATCGCGTGCTCCTCCACCGGCAATGCGGCCAGCTCGCTCGCGGGCAACGCCGCCGCCGCGGGGCTCAAGACCTTCATTTTTGTGCCCGCGCGCGCGCCCAAGGGCAAGGTCGCTCAGCTGATGACCTTCGGCGCGAATGTCATTTCCGTGCAGGGCAACTATGAAGAGACCTTCGAGCTTTCCAAGAAGGCCATCGACAAGTGGGGCTGGTACAACCGCAACGCCGCCATCAATCCCTACCTCTCCGAGGGAAAAAAGACCGTCTCGCTCGAGATCGCCGAGCAGCTCGGCTGGGAGATGCCGGACTACCTTGCCATCTCCGTCGGCGACGGCTGCACCATCGCGGGCGTGTGGAAGGGGCTCAAGGACCTCTACGCTATCGGCTTTATCGATAAGCTCCCGCGCCTCATCTCCGCGCAGGCAGAGGGCTGCCACCCCATCAACCGCGCCATCGCGGAGAATAAGCCCTGGAAACCGATGGAGGAAAATACCCTCGCCGACTCCATCGCCGTCGGCGTGCCGCGCAACGCGGACAAGGCGCTCACGGCGATCCGCGAGTCGAACGGCATCGTGGTGGATGTTTCCGACGAGGAGATCATGGCGGCGCAGAAGCTGCTCGGCACCGCCTGCGGCGTCTTCGGCGAGCCTGCGGGCGTCGCCGGCACGGCGGCGGTGAAGAAGCTCTGCGACGAGGGCGTCCTCGGCGAAAACGACACGGTCGTCTCCGTCGTCACGGGCAACGGATTGAAGGACGTTGCCAACGCCATCAAATTCTGCGGTGAGCCGATGAGTCTGCCGAACGACCTTGACCTGCTGGTCGCGGAGTTCGACAAGCGCGGCATCGAGACCAAATGAGAGAAAAAATAGCGCCGCGCGAGTTCTGGAACCACCGCTCGCAGCATTATGACGAGCAATCGGGAGCGGCGTATGCGGACGCCTACCGCAAAACGGCGGAGCGCATCCGCCCCTATCTCACGCCGAACGACCGTGTGCTGGATTTCGCCTGCGGCACGGGACTTGTCACGCTGCCGGTCGCGCAGATGGCCGCCGAGGTGTGCGCCATCGACATTTCGGACGAGATGGTGCGGCACCTGAAGAAAAAAATAGCAGAGCAGGGGATCGGCAACGTCAGAGCCTCGTGCATGGATCTCTTTGACGATAGCCTGCGGCCCGGCAGCTTTGACGCGGTGGTCGCCTGCAACGTGCTGCTCTACCTTGAAAACCGCGCGGAGGTGCTCGCGCGCATCCGTGAGCTGCTGCGACCGGAGGGAATGTTCCTCTCGGCGACGGACTGCCTGGGCGAGCGGCTCACACGCGAGGGTGTTCGCAAGTGGTGGCGCAGCCACACGGGGAAAATGCCCTATGTGTCGTTTGACCGGATGCGCACGCTGGAGGCGTCCATCGCCGCGGCGGGCTTTGAGGTGCTGGAGACCGAAAACCTGTTTCCCGCGCCGCCGAACCTCTTTGTCGCAGCAAGAAAAAAGTGAACGAACACAGGAGCGCGGGCTGCGGCCCGCGCTCCTGCGCCGAGAAATGATCTGAAGCAAGGCACGCCTCCATACTCTCGAACTGATGCTATTAAATTATTGCAAACTGGTATTTGCAATAAGACCAGCTCGCTGTTATGATGGGGGCATCTCAGGAAAGGGAAGTGTTTTCCATCAACCAGAAGAATATCAATAAGCTGACCGCGCTGGGCATGATGTGTGCCATGGTATTTGTCAGCAACTATCTGCGCGTCACTATGCCCATCGCCATCGGCGGGCGGACCTCGTTCACGCTGGCCAACATCATGTGCTGCCTCTCCGGCTTGCTGCTCGGCCCCGTGGGCGGCTTGGCCTCCGGTCTCGGGTCGGCGCTCTATGACCTGACCAACCCCGCTTATGCCGCGGAATGCTGGATCACCTTTATCACCAAGGGCATCATGGGCATGGTGGCCGGCTTTGCCATGCGCGACCGTGCGACGCCCATGTATGGCCGTTGCACGGCTGCCGCTGCGCTGGGCTGTCTGGCCTACTACATCCTCTATTTTTTCAAGTCCTTTGCCTATGACGGCCTGCTCCTCGGCGGGCTCACCGCCGCCACTGCGGCCGCTGCGCTGGTCTTAAAGATCCCCGCATCTATTTTTAACGCCGCAGTGGCCATTCTTCTCTCGCCGCCGCTGTGCATCGCCCTGCGCAAGGCCCTGCATCAGGCCAATATCCAGATGCCCTGACACGGACGGATCGCACGAGCCGAGTAGTGCGGATTGAACGCGCGGGCTTCTATCCCGCTGATCGTTTTGGAGCAAAATCGGAGCCGTTTCGGCTCCGATTGCTTTTCCTCCGTGGACGGGGTGCGCTCACAGCGTTGCCCGCAGGAAGCGCATGAGCATGGCCGCGACCTGTCCGCGCCGGGCAAGGCCCTGCGGCGCCGCCAGATTGCTGCCCACGCCGTTCATGATGCCGTTTTCCGCACACCACTTCACGGCGGCGTATGCCCAGTCGCTCACCGCGCCCGCGTCATCGAAGCGCAGCGCGCCGCTGACGGCGGGGGAGTCGGCATAGCGATAGAGCATCGCCGCAAGCTGCTCGCGAGTGACCTCCTGCTCAGGGTTCGTGCCGTCGGATATGCCGTTCGCCTTCGCCCACTCCGTTCCCTTGGTGTACCACTGCTCGCCGCCGGATGTATCCACGCCGGCAAGGCGGGCCAGCACGGTGTTGACCATGCCGCGTGTCATCGGCAGATCCGGCGCGAACTCGCTGCCGCTCACGCCGTTGAACAGCTCGCGGGCGGACGCAAACTCCACAGCCTCCTTCGCCCAGTGCTTCTGCGTGTCCTCAAAATGATTGGCGTTGTCCGCGATCCTGACCTGCATAGTTCCCTCCGCGCGGAAGGCAATGCCGGTGTCCGTCACGACGGAGTTTTTCAATATCTCCTCCGTGCCGTCCGGGTGGACGAGTACGGCGACCATGCCGCCGGTCGGCGCGCTCACGGGAAGGTCCACGCGGGTACTGCCGACCTTCTTGGGAACGCTGACGGACGCGGTGATTCCGCCGCCTGCGGGCGCGGAGGTCTCGACCGTCGTGCCGTCGGCGCGCTTTTCAACGGCTCTGAAGCTGCCGTCTGGCTTTGCCGTGGTCTCGACCGTCGTGCCGTCGGGCTTCGTCGTGGTTTCGACCACCGTCCCGTCTGGCTTTGTTTCCACCTTTGTGGCCGAGCCGTTCGCACCGGTGGGCGTTTCGCCCTTTGTGACTGGTGTGACCGGCTTCCAACTGCCGGCTCCCGGCTCGCTCGTCCAGTCGGAGGTAAAGTATATTTCGATGCTGTCGCCGTTCCTTAAGCCTTGCGCGGACATATACCGGTCAACGAGTTTGCCGTTGACACGATACATCCAGCCGGAATTCTTGCCTTCGTCGAACTCCTCCAGCGTTTTGCCGCTGTCGCTCGTGATGGAGGCGATGTAGCTGCCGCGGCGCTTGCAGGTGTAGCGGTGCTTGGCCAGCATATCGGAGAACACATCAAAGGCGGTGCTGCCCTCGGCGTATTTGAGCTTTGTCTCGCTAAAGCCCATGCCGCTGCCGGCGAGCGCGAAGGAGACGCTGACGGTCGGTCGGACAGCCAGCGCGCGCTTGGCTGCCTGCATCCGCACCGTGTTGCCGACACCCTGCGCATACTGCGTGCCGGTTACGACCAGATCGATTGTAACAGGCTGCTTATAGAGCTTCTGGAAATCTGCGTTCTGCGGGTACTTCTCGGCATACTTGCCAAGCGTCTCGCTGGAAAGGTAGCTTGTAACGGTGACGGCCTTGCTCTCCTTCTGACGGCTGACGAGCAGGTTCTCATGGGCTACCACATCCGCGTTGCTCGAGCGGAACAGACGCCAGATCTGCTGGTCGTACCAGTTGTCCAGCGGAACGGGCACGATGCCGTGATTTTTGAGGTACTTGCGGTCGTAGACCCAGGTCAGTTGACCGCCCGTGCCCAAATAGCACTCCTGGAAGGCGTGCAGATCGGTGGTGATGTTGTCCTCCTCGGCGTTGCCGTTGCAGATGCCGTCCCAGTAAGCGTCCTTGACCTTTGCCATCAGCGCGATTTCCGCGTCGATCTCGGCCTGCGTCAGCGGCTGGACGGAAACGATGACGCTCTTTTCCGCCAAAACCGGCAGATTGGCATAGTCTCTGCCGCTGCCGCTCGGACGGTCGAGGACCTTCACCGTCAGCGTGACGGTCTTTGCCGCCTCGCCGGGCAGCGGGCGGTAAATATTGACGCGCGCGGCGTTCGCCACATCGGGGGTTTCGATCACGGCGGTGTCGCTGCTGGTGATGACCACCGGCGTGTACTTGCCGTCGATCTTGAGGTCGCGCGTGGTCGGGAACTGAATGTCGTTGCTGGTGGTGTAAACACCATTTGCATCGGCCATCAGCTTCTCACCGGTAACGAAATCCTTCAAGCCGGGGGCCGCAAGTGCATCGTTCAGCTTCTGCTGATAAAGTGCCGCGCGGTCGGCAGCATCTGCGTTGCCCTTCACCGTGACCTCGAACACCTTATAGAGCACGATGGACGGCTCGCTGCCGATTTCATTATTCGTGAAGTTGAACGTGAACGTCGCCGTCAGGACCGCCTGCTGGTCGATGGTCGATCTGGTGATCGTGCCGTCATTCGCAATGATGGTCGGGTCACTGCTCGTCCACGAGATCGTTGTCCACTTGCCGGAGGTCGGCAGCATCAGGGCTTCCGTGGTCAGCTCGGGCAGCGTGGTCTGATCGAGGACCTCCTTGGTCATGAAGTCGCGCACCTTGTCTGCGTCCCAGTAAACAGTGACCGGAATCTCGACCGCTTTCGTTTCCTTGCCGCAGGTCAGCGTGAACGACGCCGTGTAGGTGTCGAACCGCTGAAAAGTGGTGGTCAGATCAGTGGTAGTCAGGTCAGTGTAAAAATAGGTGATATTGCCGTTTTCGGAAATATCGGAGTGCGCCTCATTTGCAGTCGCGTTCTGCGGCGTTTTTCCCGTATACGTCACGCCGACATCCGGGAATTCCTTCGCCAGCCGGGTCTCCACCATCGTCTGCACGTTGCTGTCCTTGCCGAACCGGGGGTGAAGGGCCCCCATATTTTCCAGCTTGGAAGCCGCTTCATCCAGCGTTTCCTTGTCCGCGTCGACCGCCTGCGCGGTCTTGGACTTAACGACAAATGTGATCGGCAATTCAGCCTTTTTGCCGTTAAGCGTGAGCTTTGCCGTTAAGGTAACTTCCTGCTTGTCCTCGGCGGGCAGAGTCACCTTGCCCTTCTTCGGGTCGATCACAGACGAATCGCTGCTCTCCCAAGTGATCGTCGAGCCGTTCCCACCCTTGTCCGGCAGCGTCAGCGTGGTCTCGGCTGTGATGGTGGTCGAGGACACGCCGAGCTTTTCCAGCGTCAGCGCGGCCTTATCGAACGCCAAAAGAGCGTCGTCGCCGGACAGCACCTCAGCAGCTCTGTGCTGATCGTGCGCACTTACGATCTTCCCGCCGCAGGCGACCTCTACTTGAATACGATTCGCACTATACTCTTCGGGGATTAGATATTTTTTCTCCGTTGCGCGAGAGAGCTTTTCGCTCATCGTGCTGAATGTATCATAGCAATACCACTGATAGGTCAGCTTGGGATAGTTTTCCTCATCATAGGGAAGATCGCCCACCAGCACTTTGGCTTCTACCGTCTGTCCCGGGGCGATAACACTGCTTGTCGGGTTGATGATATCAACATAAGTGATATGAGGGATTACCGTAATAACAACGCTATCAGAATAGGACTCTCCGTTATAGGTTACCGTCGCCGTGACAGTCGCGGTTCCGCCTGTTTTGCCCAAAGCGTTTACAACGAGCGCGCCAGAATTGTTCTCAGCGGTTGTGAACGCAGCTGCGTCCGATTTTGCCGGATAGCCCCATGTGACCGCCGGTTTTTCGTCCCCCATGCCGATATATGAAATTGTCAAGGTGGTATTCGTAGCGTTGTTGCCGCCGGCAACCGTCCAAAGCGTTTTGCCACCGGAGATCGAAATGCCGGGTTTAGGCGGCGCGGGCGGATTGACACTTTCACCCGCCTGCCATGAGAGGATCGGATAGCCGTTGTTGATGTTGTTTTCATCAGCGACAAATTTACCGCTGCTAACCAAATTTGCAACCTCAGCAATATTTGAGCCATCTGAGCCATCTGCAGAAAAGCAATTTTCCTTTGAAGCTTTACCTCCGCCGAAAATATCACCTTTATTGTTCTTTGTGCTAGTTAAATTAACATTCCCCGTAGAATACGATGAACTAATTCTACTTGCGCACTGTCCAACAATGCCACCTGCATAGTTAAAACCAGTAATGTCACCACGATTATAGCAATACGAAACAGAGTGTCCACTTCCTAAATTACCAATAATACCACCAACTTGTGAATTATTACCGGTAATCTTGCCTATATTAACGCAACCTTCAATCGTTAATTTATTTTGGTTGCCACTGCAATCACCTAAAATACCACCAACGCTCTTATTACCGCTGATAGTAGCATCGTTTTTACAGTTGATGATAGAAATTTCTCCAGAATAAACATTGGCAAATCCTGCAATACCGCCAATTTTGTTATTGCTTCCTGCGCTCACCTTGCCCGTCACAATAACATTTTTTATAATCGCTTTGCCCGCTAATGTTTTGAACAAACCTAAATTAGCCTTGCTTTGCTCAATATTTAATGTTATCGTATACCCGTTGCCGTCAAAGGTGCCGGAAAAGTCATTCGCATACGGCGTGCTAACCGTAATATCCTCCGTCAAAATATAATTGCCGTTTGCATCCATTTCCGCAAACTGCTCCGGTGTGCTGATTTTTTTAGCCTCCGCCGCCCATGCCGTGGCCGGCAGCAGGCCGAGCGCCAGCACAAGCGCCAGCAGCAGAGAAATCACCCGTTTTTTCATCTTTTCTTCCTCCTTTTGCATGAAAAAAGCGTCCGTACCCGCCCGCGCTCACGAGCCGTACAGACGCGAAAAGGGCGCAATGACCCCTTGGTGTCTCACGGCTCCCAGTGTGGGCAGGAGCGTCCAAAGCCGTCCGGGCATTCTGACTCATCTCCTCGTGGGAGCTTCACAGTGACCCGCTCGCGGGGCTTTTCACCCCATTCCCCCGTTCCGGTTTTTCTCCGGCAGACGGCTTTGATCGGTATATGGATCTGTGCGGCGGAAGGCTCTCCCGCCGCACATTCTATCATAAGGAAATTTTGCCGAAAAAGCAAGAGGAAATCATGAGAGGAGCCGAAAGAAGCCTGAGCGCCTCGTGCGTCGTGTGCGCATTTCGGGGCGGAAAATGCTACATTTCGTGCCGTCGCCGAAAAAAAGCGGAAAAAAGTGATATGCTTTACTCGTCAAACCGCTGCAACTACTTTATTTAGGAGGAGAATCATGAAGAAACGATTACTCAGCACACTGCTTTTTCTCGCTTTGGCGCTCACCCTGCTGCCGACTGCGGCCCTTGCCGCGCCGACAAGGCTCAAAAGTGTGGACCTTGTCATCGACCTGCCGAAGGCGGGCGAGCCAAACGAGATGGAGACCGAGGTCGCCATCAAATCCTTCAAAAGCGGCAGCATCGATCTGCTTGCGAACGGTGCGGGCATCCTGTACACCGAGTGGCAGGGCGACGATGTGGAGACCGACGACGGCTATGCCTTCCGCGCAGGCACGACCTATCTCGTCAACATCAAGCTCGCCTTCGACCCCGCCAAGGGCTACTGCGCCAACTATAAAACGGTCGGCGGCGAAAATCTCGTAGGGCCCGACACCTTCTCCGCCACGGTCAACGGCGTGCCTGCCACAGTCCGCACCAGCGCGCAGTATTATCCCACGCTTCAGGTCAGCCTGACCATCGCGGGCGAGCGCTATACCGAGGCGGAGAAGTCGGAGCTCAACGCCGATCTGGCGCGGAAAACGGACCTCCTCAGCCAGGCCAAGCGGGCGATGGCGACTCCCCGCACCCAAGCCGAGGCCAACGCCAAGCAGTATGAAAACTTCGCCACAAGCGTGACTGTCATGACCGACCCCAGCCATGTTTTGGAGAATACCGACAGCATCCGAACCCTCATTCTGGACGCTGACAAGGTAACGGAGGACACTTGCTTTTTCATCGCTTACGCCGACTATTTGAAGGAGCTCTGGCTCAGCGACAAGGTGGATGTCTATCAGTTCATTCAGGCGATGGATACCTACCTTTGGCTGCCCATTGCCGGCGTATACCGGTGGGAGAGGCAGAGCGACATGCCCTTCTATACTGCCGAGACCACGGTGTTTATCCCCGAATCCGCCGTCCCCGCGCTCAAGGCGGCCCAGGCGGAGCGCGGCTATAAGATCCCCTACACCATCAAGACCTACTCCGGCGCCGACGTCTACGCCGCGCAGAAGGCGGGCGCCGCCGCCGCGAAGGACAACTGGTGCACTGCCCACCAGTACACCATGCAGATCCGAACTGCCGACCGTGTCTACACCTATGCGCAGGCCTGCCAATACGCCCGGCGTTATTACTGGTCCTGCGCCATCTGCGGCAAGTGCGAGCACAATGCGGGCCACGTCGCTCCCCATTCCGATGATACGGCGCTGATGCTCCAGCAGGAGAAGCTGGCCCATTCGGATAATGGCGAATATCCCACGGCGGAGGCCTATATCGGCGTGAACGCCGCCGGAGAGCATGTCTACTGGCTCAGCTGTGAATACTGCGGCCATTCCCACCGCTATCTCCAGCAGCATCTTACCGCGCGGGATGTTTACGCCTCCGGCACGGGACTGAGCCTCAAGCAGTATCAGGAGGAGGTCAACGCCACCCTGAAATGGGAGGAGACGCAGGCGCTGAACACCACCGAGCTGTATCCCGGCACCTTCACGCTCGCGCAGAAGTCCTCCGCCAAGACCAGCAGCTGGGCGCAGAGCGACGTGAACCTTGCGCTCAATGATAACCTGCTTGACGCCGGCCTGCTCGGCAGCGATTACACGAAGAACATCACCCGCCTGCAGTTCTGCTCCGTGGCGGTGCGTCTGGCCGAAGAGCTGACGGGCAAGAGCATCACGCCCGCCGCCGCGAATACCTTCACGGACACGAACAACGCTTATGTCCTCAAGGCCTACGCTGCGGGTATCACCACCGGCACCTCGACGAGCGCCTTCTCCCCCAACGATACGCTCACGCGACAGCAGATGGCAGCCTTCCTCTACCGCACGCTGCGCTATGTGGAGAAGAACTCCGGCTATTCCTACACCAGCTACACCTCCAAGCTTGCCTCCTACACAGATAACGCGCAGGTGCAGGGCTGGGCGAAGGAGTCGATGGCGTTTATGAACGCGCTCGACCTTGTCAAGGGCACCACCGCCACCACGCTCAATCCCAACGGCAAATGTACCATCGAGCAGGCGGTCGCCGTGGCGGAGCGCAGCGTCTACGCTCACCAGATCGGCTGGTATCAGGCCGCGCCGGTGACCAACATCTATGACTATAACAACAGCACAGGGGAGCATGAGCGCCGCGCCGGTGACTACACCTCCTTCGGCAGCACCAACGCCAGCCTTCATCCGGGCGATCTCGTCTGGGTCACGGGCAAGCTGACCGGTGTGAGCAACCTGCTGGCTACCGCCCCCGAAGCCACCGTGGAGGATTGCATTTACTCCGCCTATATTCCCGGCATCAACCCGTACACCGGGCAGAGTATGTATCTGCGCTACCGCGACCTTATCCCCGTCCGCGGGTAAGAGAAAGGCTGAGGGAGAGACCGCAAAAAGAGGTCTCTCCCTTTTCCTGTCCTGATCGGCGTACAGCTGCCATGCGGCGGAGAGAGCCTTTTGCGTCCTCTACGCCAAGCTCGAAATTTGTCGAGCGGTTTTTAGCTATTTTCCCTCATTTTTTGTTGAAATTCAAAGAATTTTGTGCTATTTTAGACAACATAAAATATGTGCTTCGAACACAACAGGGAGGCGGTCATCTGATGGAGCTGCGAAGATCAGTCCTGCTGGCAGATG
>NZ_JAFBIQ010000030.1 GCF_021531315.1 Oscillibacter valericigenes
TGAACTCATTTTTGCTGCGGCAGTTATCTTCCTGATACCACCGCTCTATTTTGGCGGCTGTTTCATCCGTCATACGGAAGTTCAGCCTGTTTTCATTTTTGCTCATAATTCCCTCCAATCTGCCGTAAGGCACGCTCATTTTCGTTGAAACACCTGCGCTTGCGGGAACAAAGACGCCAGCCGCTCTGAAATTTCCTGAAATAGACGCCACAACCGCCTGCGCTGAAAACCTCGTCAACTGCCCGCACTGCGGGCAGTTGTGAATGGGCATGGCGGCGGTTTCGACGCCAGCCCTTTATCCTGCTTTCTTTTTCGTCCTCGGAAAAGCCGCAAAAGCGCAGAAAATGCAGTCATACCAACTTTCCAACACATTGGTCGCACGGCCTTCAACACCTCCGGCACAAACGCCGCAACGTTCGTTTCAACAGGCTTCGGCGGATACACACGCCACCCCGGCCCCAAACCGCGCACACAGCGGCTCACACGCCGAAACAGGGGCGTTTTGGATGGGGTGGTATCACTACCCTCGGACCGTTTTGCGCAGTTCAGAAACCCTGCGCGTCCGGGGTTTAAAGTGGCAAACTTTGCCATCTTTGCATGGACCGAGGGAACGTCGGAGAGAAGCAGAGAGCCTTCGGAACGGAGACGCGCACCGTGCGCGTCTCCGTTCCGAGGCGTCGCGGCCCCGCTGGGCTGCGTGATCCAATTGCTGTTTCCCTCACCGCACCGAAGGGTCTCACGGTTTTGGTTGTTCATGATAACAGCACGCAGGGAAAGATACTCTCCGGTTTCACACGCTGGCCTGCTCCATTCGCTTTGCCACTCGCTGCCGTTCCTTTGCTCTGTCCACAGCATCCATCTGCCGCCGATAAAACTGGTCGATGGAAAACTGGATCGGCAGGATCGTGTAGAGCAGACTTCCGTTTTGCTTGCGCCCGTCCCGCGTGATGATGCTGGTGCGCTCCGTGACGATGAGCCCGCGTTCCTCCAACTCCTGCACATACTTCCGCACGGTGTTGTTGCTCATACCCACCGCCTTGCCGATGGTGGCGTAGCTGGGATGGCACTGATAGGTTCTGCGGTCTTCGATGCGGAGCAGGTAACCGTAGACAGCGATCGCGCCGTGAGACAGACCCAGCTGATAGATCTCGTTGGGCAGAGGAAAATAGTTCTTGACCGGGTCGCGCTTTGTCCAAGTTCTCATCTGGCACCTCCAGTCTGCCACTCTACCCACTGTTGGAATTTATCCTTGGGCACCACGAACCGACTGCCGATGCGCACAGACGGAAAGACTTCTTCGTGCATCAGCTCGTAGGCACTGGAGATGGACACGCCCAACACCTTTGCCACCAGCTCCGCGTTGAGGAACAGCGGCAATTCATCGTAGCTGTGATAGGTTGATATTTTCAAAATCGTTACCTCCAATAGAATTCAGAGAAAAATTACTTGCGTTTCGGAGGTCCCTCTGTTAGACTGTTTGCAGATGGAGTCTGCGTTTTCCGAAACGCGGCGCGCCGCTGGACTGCTGCAACAGTTCAGCGGTTTTCCTTTTTGTAGGAACGATGTATGTTTCTTCCCCCTTTCTTTGTTCTCTGCCACGCACCGTACCCGTTCCTGCCCTGCGGCCTTGTTTGACCTGCACGGCGTTTTCACTGCCTTGGTACGCTCGACCGCTTTGCCGCGGCGTCCTGGCGTTACTTCTCCGGCGTGTATCATCTCCGGTGATGGGTATTCAGTTGTCGAGGTGCAGAGACGACCGAATTTTTCTCTTGACTTTATCGCCCATACAGGTTAGACTTATTTTTGAAATAAAGAATATTCGGTCTATGTACTTAGACTAACAGAAATGAAAAAATCTGTCAAGACCGATAAATGAACGGATTGTAAATAAGTCTAAAACGGGAGAGCGAAAATGATCTCTTTTCAATTCGAAACCTACATTGCGGATGGTGCGGAGCATTATAGCTATGGCGCGGACTACGGAAAGGGCATGGTGCAGACATCGAAGACCGTGTCGTTTCCCGAGAGCTTGCTGTCACTCGTTGACATGAACATCGACGAGATCGAGCCGGCGATCCGGCAGCTCAACGAGGTACTCTGGCAGCTTACGACAACACGGGAGAAACAGTATGTCGAGGAAGTAAACGCACTGTTGGATGAGCTCGAACTGCGGCACATCTATTTTCAGCAGCTTGCGCTGGACTGGAGGTATCGGCTGTCACGGGCGGTGATCTTCGAACAGTACACGGAGGATATGCTGCCACGCAAATATCTCTATGCGTTACCGGACACCTTGCGACGGATGCAGGGACAGATCGTGGAGCTGTTTGAAAATGTACTGGATGCGGACAACAGCGACGAGCCGACCTCGAAGCGAATGGTCGACTATTATCAGCGCAGCGGCGAGACGGCATTTCGATTCTATCCGCAGCCGATTGGGTTTGAGTTGATCGGTGAAGTGTTTACCGAGGTTCTGACGCCAAATAACATCTACGATATCCTCGACTTCCAGCTCCGCGCCTGTGTGAAGCAGGAAATTAAGATGCGTCGCTGCAAAAACTGCGGCAGGTACTTTGCGGTGATGCGGCATGGCGCGACGGAGTACTGCGGTCGCGTGGCCGACGAGCGCGGGCGCACCTGTCGGGAGGTCGGGGCCATCAATACATGGACGCGCAGCAAGCGGGACGATGAGGTATTCAAGGTCTACCGCCGAGAGTACAAAAAGCGCTTTGCGTGGATCAAGGCCGGACGGATCACCGACCAGCAGTTTTACGATTGGAGTGAGCGGGCCAGAGCGGAGAAGGATAAATGCGAGCAGGGGCTGATCTCCCAGAAGGAACTGGAGACCTGGCTGAAGGAATCCAAATGAAAAACCGTGTGCTGACCTTGCGGTCAGCACACGGTTTTCTTTGTCTATAGCGAGGCAGATTTTAAACCGCCTGCATTTTGATATGCTATCAAAGCGCGGCTTTCTCCCATTCAATCAGGATCTCCGCCAGCTCCGGTGTCAGCCGCTTGCGGCACTCCTGCCGCAGTTCCTCCGGCACGCCGTAGAACGCCTCAGCGATACTGCCGGTGATGGCGGCGAGGGTGTCGCTGTCACCGCCAAGGGACACCGCTGTGCGGAGAGCGTCTTCAAAACTTGTGCTTTCCAGAAATGCAATAATAGCCTGCGGTACGGTTTCCTGACAGCTCTCCACATGGTGATAGGTGGGACGAATCTCATCGCAGCTGCGGCTGAGGTCGTAGCCGAATTCGCGCTCCACATACGCTTTGATTTCCGCTTTGTCGTGACCGGTGCGGGCGAGGAAAATCGCCGCAGCGACAGCCTGTGCGCCCTTGATGCCCTCTGGATGATCATGCGTCACCTCGGCGGTGAGCTGCGCCAGATGCAGCGATTCTGCCATGTCCTTCGCCAGCCATGCGGCAGACGACACTCGCATGGCGCTGCCGTTGCCGTAGCTCTGGTAGGGCTGCGGGTCGTCCTCATAGAGCCAGCCGCCAAAATGGGTGCCATAGCCCCGGTCGGGATAGGCACGGCCCAGTTGCTGCATCTCCCGCACCAGTGCTGCTTTGATGGCGGCATCGTCTTGCCCACGGGTGCTGAGCAGCGCCTTTGCCACCGCCAACGTCATCACCGTATCGTCGGTGAAGTCGGAACGGCGGCTGAACAGCGGAAAATCCTTCGCCTTATAGTTGTTGCAGTCGAACTCGTAGGGGCTGCCCACGATGTCGCCCAAAATCGCGCCGTACATACGCTCACCTCCCTCTTTTCTGCACGTCCTCGTCGATGCGGCGCTTCCAGTCGGCGCTGAGCGGCCGGGCGGCGCGGACGCTGCACACCGCCTCGCTGATGACCTCGTAATTCAGCGCTGTGCCCGCCTCGTCGCACTTGTAGTTCACCGAGCGGTCCGCACCGATGCCGAAACGTGCCGCCTCCTTGGCCGCGTCGATGTTTGCGCCGAGGAACAAAAACTCCCAGCCGTACTTCTCCTTCTGCCGTTCAATCATGCGGCGCACACGCTCGTAATCGTAGCGGCGGCTGGCGTTTTCGTAGCCGTCGGTGGTGATGATGAACATCGTCTTCTCCGGCACATCCTCCCGGCGGGCGTACTTGTGAATGTTGCCGATGTGGTGGATGGTGCCGCCCACGGCATCCAGCAACGCCGTGCAGCCGCAGGTGAAATACTCCTTTTCCGTCAGGGGCGGCACCTCGCTCAGCGGCAGGCGGTCATGGATGACCGTGCTGTCGTTGGCGAAAAGCACCGTGGAGACCAGCGCCTCGCCTGCCTCCCTCTTTTGCTGTGCGAGCATGGAGTTGAAGCCGCCGATGGTGTCCGATTCCAGCCCGGACATAGAGCCGCTGCGATCAAGAATAAAGACCAGTTCTGTCATAAGGAAAGCCCTCCTTCGTTTGATTACGCTGCCATTGTAGTGCGGCCAAAGGAGGGTTTGGTCGCCTGCGGGGCGACATTTATTGGGTTTTCAGGCAGCTCTCCCACTCGGCTTCCTTGAAGCCCACGAGTACAAAGTCATCACCTACCAGCAGTGGGCGCTTGACCAGCATCCCGTCTGTTGCAAGGAGCTTCAGCATCTCGTCCTCACTCATGGTGGGGAGCTTCTCCTTCAACGCCATAGACTTATAGAGGAGGCCGCTGGTGTTGAAGAATTTCTTGAGCGGCAGCCCGCTGCGCCGGTACCACGCAGACAGTTCCTCATAAGCAGGATTTTCCGTCTTGATGTCCCGGAATGTATAGGAAATACCGTTCTCGTCCAGCCACTTCTGCGCCTTCTGGCAGGTGGTGCATTTGGGGTAGCAGATAAAAGTCATGGTGTTACGCTCCTGATAGTCTTTATGTCGTTGGTCACCTCGCACTTACAATTCAGCCAGAACATACTCTTTCAGCACATCTCGCATTTTCACAACGAGGTCAATGGATTTATTCATAAGCTCCGGATAGTTTTCCTGATTTTTGAAATCCAATCCCTTGATATATGTGCAAATCAGAGAGGATTTTTTGTTGTCCAGCCTCTCCCATGACAGCGCCATTCCCATCGCCGCTTCTATTTCTGTCTTGTGCTGCTTCATATAGTCAAAGCGTTCCTTGTTGTCAGCAATCCACAGCCCAACTCTTATCTTATGCTCTTTGTTGACCAAGTCGATTGAAATTTGACATTCCGATGAACCAACTGCAACAGAATACCAATGATCCGTGGTCGCTTTACGCTTGTTAAAAGGCTTGCCGCGCTGCTCAAGAATATCGTTGAACTGTGTCCAAAACTCCAATCTGCAGCCCTGAGACTCGTTCATTTCCTTATCCCGTGAAATGCGTTTCATAGTTTTTGCAAAATCGTTGGGTTGCTCAATAATCTTAAATTGCGGCGCAGGCTCTGAATCGCCTATCTTGTAGGCATGGATCTCTATCAAGAAAAAAGAGATGCTATCATCTGTGTGTTTGTTGAGCCACTCGATGGCGCTTGCGTGCTCATCACGCGCGGCAGCAACTACCCACACAACAACAGAAGCGTCAAGACCGGATGCATAGGTCAATATTTTCCCTAAGTGGTCATGGTTGGTCTGTTCAAGCTGATTTTCAATGAGCACGACTTTCCCTGTGATCTCATCTCTGCATAGAATATCGCAACGATAACTACCAACAAGCCTTTCTGTTTCAATATCCGTTAGCGACAAGTTAAGTACATTTCCAAGCTCTTGAATGTTCTCTTCCGCAGCAAGCCACTTTGAAAAATCATATTGTTCATGCGGCCAGACTTTTCTTATATCGACCTCGTGCAGTTTTCCGAGTTTCATTTTTCTTTTCCTCCCTTCACGTCTATGCTCCCAACAAACTCTGATCAAAGGCGAACAGCGCCTCGTTGATCTCGAAGATGTCGTACTTCTTCTGCCTGATGAAATACTCAATAATGACGTCGAACTTGCTGCTGGCGCTGAGAGCGTAGCCCGCGCGGGCGATGAGGTCACGGGTCTCCGGCAGGCTCAGCTCAAGCGCGATGGCGAAGGCCACCGCCGTGGGCTTGGATGGCTTGTAGTCCGGGTTGTTGCGGATTTTCGAGAACAGCTTGCGGTCTACGTTGGCTTTCTTATATATCTCGGAATCCTTTTTGCCGCTTCGGTCGATGAGCTTCAACAGGGTTTCCGAGAAACCGGCGTCCAGATGTGCCAGCAGACTGTCCAAGCCGTCGGCAGACATAGGCGCTGCCGCTGCACCGGCAGACAACGCTCGACCTTCGAGAACGCTCATCCGGCGCATCCGCTCCCGGCGGGAGTCGGTGTGGGCATCCACATAGTGGTCGTCGATGTAGGCGGCGATATCCGCGAACAGCTTGTTGCCGATCGCATACGCCGCGCGGCTGAAAATGACGAGATACACCGTCATGTCGTTTTCAGCCAAAAACTCGCTGATGGTGTCCACCGCCACGCGGAGCGACTGATCCTTGGGATAGCCAAAAACGCCGGAGGAGATCAGCGGGAAGGCAACCGTCTCGCAGCCATGTTTCTTCGCCAGCACAAGGCTTGAGCGATAGCAGGAGGCGAGTTGTTCCCGCTCGCCGTACTTACCGCCGTTCCACACGGGGCCGACTGTGTGGATCACATATTTGCACGGCAGGCGGTACGCGCCGGTGAGCTTGGCCTCGCCGGTCCGGCAGCCGCCCAGCGTCCGGCACTCTTGGAGCAGCTCCGGCCCCGCCGCGCGATGGATACAGCCATCCACGCCGCCACCACCCAGCAGCGTTTCGTTCGCCGCATTGACGATAGCGTCCACCTTCATTTTTGTAATATCATTGCGAACAATTTCAAGAGGCATGGTTCTATTCCTCAATTTCTATCATTCAAAATTAAGTCAATGCGCCGTTGTTCTCCAGCTTTTCCCCTTCAGACAGTTCTTCCCAATCCTCACGATTTCCGCATCTGCGAAGGTAATCGTGACCACCGTCCACGGCGCACGAACCGCAGCTGCAAAACTTGAAATCATGGACAGTCTTGCTTTCAATAACGTCTCCACATTTCTTGCATCTGATCGCGTTCCTGATAATTTTCGGCATAATCAGTCCCTCTTTAGTGCATTTTTGATTTTCTCTTTTTCCCCGCTGCCATCTGTGCGGAGGCGCAGCAGCGGGACGGCGCACTTCTCCAGAATGAAGTTCTTTTTCGCGTCCCGCACTGCCTGCTTGCTCCCAGATTTATGAGATCCGCCATCCGCTTTAATCGTCAGCACGCACTTTGCTGATTAGGTCGCAAGTTAGTTCAAAGTTGGTCCCAAGTCAGTTCCAAGTTGGTTCCAAGATTTGTTAGTATTTTGGATTATTTGGACGCAAACCACCTTGCGGCACTTGTTGTTCCTTCGCAGAAAACCTTCCCGCTTTCACGCAATTCTCTCATCAAAACGCGGATTTGGTTTCGATCAAGCCCCGGCAAAACTTGCTGCAATTCTTTGAACGGAGTACCGACTTCGTTGTTCTGCCGAATGTGCTTTAACAGCAGTTCCTTGTTGGTATCTCGATCCAGGCCGACATACCTTGTATACACGCCAGTTTTCCCGTTGCTGCATAGAGACTTCTGTCAAGAACATACTTCTTGCGACCGATATGCTCGACAATGCCCATCTCGATCAGCCGGTTCAAACGGGACTGCATCTTCTCGTTCAGCGGTCTTTTGTTTCGTTGCAATCTGATTGGTGAGCATTCATCCTTTGTCCACGGCACTGTCGAGACCTACTTGCAATTCTTTCGCGTCTTGAGCTGGTATAGCGGCATAATCTGAATAATCATATATTTTGCATTTATCGGCATCGGTTTGACTCCATACATCATCAAAGAAGTCATCAATTAGCATTGGAGACTCAACACTCGGAATTATATGGTGACTTTTTCCAACAGAATTGACAGAGGTGCCAAGAGACCACACGCGAGTTTTATTGAGCTGGTATTTAATCATCCAAATATACAAACGATTGAGGAGCTGATTGAATATTAAAGTCCGCTAAAGATTTTGAAGTCTCATACCTTTTAAATGAGCCAAGGGCAAAAGCATATGCAGTCGTGCATCCACTAAAGTACTCTCTATACTTCAATCTGCTAATACCAGCATTTGCCTTTGTACTGTTCCAGAGCGGCGTAGGTTTCATCTTGAGCGTTTTTACAACTTCAACCTCGCCAATAACAGCTTGTTCTGGAGCAGAGGAATACACAACAATCTTTGATACCTCTTTTTTAGGAATACGTTTTCGGTACTCATAGTGTTTCTGCCCGTCAAATATTTTATTGGCATATTCTGGTTTGATAGATAATAGAATCGTGGCCATGCCTCATTGCCTTTCAAAGTGTATTTTTGTTTGCGATTTGGCTAAAATCGTGTCAAAATCTGCGTCAGAAATATGATCAAATGGTCTTGGCCCGCTATATTGTGGTATGATTCCACTACTCCATAATTCGCCTAAAGTAATTCGTTTTGTAAGGCTTTTTATAAAGATGAATTTAACAACCAGAAGTTTTTCACTGTGCTTTTCCCAAAGCTGATTTAGCGTTTCGGGGCTAAAGACTGTCCGGTTTTCACAGTATTTGAGGTAATCCTCTTTGCTTGAAAAGTTATATCGCACTTCATCAACAACACAAATTGTACTGACCACAGATTCATACGCTTTTCTTCCTGCCATTGTCCCCTTTCGGTAAATAACAAGCAGGTCACCTGGACGCATATCCCGTTTATACGAGAGGGAAATATACACTTTTTGCAATGCATAGCGATGTGCCTTGTCTCCCAGATAATCAAAGTTCCCTTCAGTTCTCAATTGCGAGTCAGGAAATAACGGAGTATGATATTGTGCTTCAATCGGAAGGAAGAATTTCTGCACATTGTATCTAATATTAGGAAAATTCTCTTTGACTGATTTTGATATATCATAACCGGTCATTTTCTTAATGAGCACTACTTCTTCACCGTTGCAATTTTTCTTGATGCCATACTTATAGAACCCCCATCGAACCAGCAAATCATATAGCATCCTTAATTCGGGGCGGTTCATATATAGTGTAACATATATCTCCTCCACATTGCGTTCAATAGCATTGTCAAAAATAATCTTGATGAATCGTTCACCGAGTCTAAAGCCGGAGGCTTCAACCTTGAATGTTCCAACTTTTAATCTTCGCTTAGGTCGAAAAATTGGGGCAATGTCGCTGTAGTTTTCCTCTTCTGTTTCTGTTTTGAGATATAGGAATCCAAGTATAGCACCTGCATCTGTTCGGCATACATAAGCTTCTTCATTGCTCTTTTTTATAAACCAATCCTCAAACCCCGTATACGCTTCACGGAAGGTAGCAAAAAACGGGTCTGTCACATCAATATTTCCAAACAGTTCTTTTTTGACTGCAAGCACCTTATAATCTATAAGGTCAGGATTTTCATTGGTACATTTTTCAATGAACGAGTTGATTGTGAATACACGCTCTGACAGCCCTAATCTATCTGCTTTTAAGCGCATACAGCGGTCTTCTGTGATTAGAATATCTGCTCTTTTACAATATAATTCGCACAAAAGTTGATTGTCAATTTGATCGTTGGCTGTTTTAGGTGTGTCACTGAGCAGTGCGGTAAATTCCGCCGTCTGCGGCGCAATGCATCGCATCTCTGTATAAGCATCAATTTTTGCATCATACAGCGATTGCATTTGTGGGTTGCGATATTTACGAAGTTCAGCTATAGAGTATGGATGAATCAGCTTTTCATAGCGCAGTTTATCGAGCCAGTAGAATAGTTTTCCGATAGTAAAACTTGTCGCTTTGGTATTTTCTCTATGTATAATGACATTCGTATCGAGTAGCGCTCTCATTTACTTCCCCCCTAAAACATATTCTCTGACTTGCTGCACGTCAGAATCGTCAAATAACATCTGATGGGTGTAAAGTGGAAGACCTAACTGCTCTGTGATCTTTTCACATTGCATCTTTTCGCATCGCTTTAGGGATTTCAATGCATCAAGTGGATAGCAACGGGAATCTCTATACCGGAGATTTTCACAAACTTTAGTCACATCTGATTCAAGTAAAACCACCTTCGAAATTGACATTAATGAAAAAACAGACTCAGGCAGCCTTTCAACATTAAATGATTTATCAAAAATGCAGAAGTGACCCGCTAATATAAATGTCTTATCCTTCTGTAGCCTTTCATTCACCGCCGTAACCAGAATATCCTGATTTTTTTCCTTGTTCACTACAGTTTTGTTACGACCATAAATTTCTCCGTTGATTGCGCTTATCAAGTCACCAGCTGAATAGCAGGGGATTCCAATGGAGATACTAAGTCTTTCACACAAGGTGCTTTTTCCCACGCCATAGATTCCCGCAACAAAAATTATGCCATCTTTCATTGTTATCCCCCTTTTGAAAATGTAATAAGTTTGGGTTAGCCCATCCTCATCTCCCGATACACTACATCGGCCAATGCGCTCATAATGGCATTGTACTTGTGCTGATCCTCAAAGAGCGAGGTATAGGTATCCTGCGATTCCAGATAGCTGTCCTGGGCCGCTGCACCGAAGGCCTTAGGGAAAATGCTTTCCACAAAAATCTGCGGATCTGAGGTCTGCGCCATCTTGGTCAGCTTCTTGTCGGCCATCAGACGGCTGCGCAGAGCCGTCAGCAGCACTTTGTCTCCCTCGGTGAATTCACCCTTGTACTTTTCGTTGATCTTGGCGATGATCTCATCCAGCGGCGACTTTGTGTCCAGTCCCATTGCACCCTTTTGCTTGGCCGGTTCGTACACGCCCTTCACCTGTTCCAGCTCAATGCTTCCGGCGAAGGTCTTTTGCAGCTTGTAGTATTCCAGCTTCAACTTACCCTCAAGGTCCACCATATCCGTGGTTTCCGCAGGCAGCAAATTGATCAGATAACAACAGAACGCATATTCCTTATGCAGCTCCTTATCGAACATCCGCAGGATCTGGGAAATATAGCCATACCACTTAATGAGATTGCGCACCTGACGGCGGAACTGATACCGCTCGTTGGGCGTTTTTTGATTATAACGGTCTGCCACCGGCTTCAACACACTGGTCATTCGTCCCATCGCCCGGGCATCCTGCCGGCCTGTGCTGAAATACTCCTTGGCAAAAGCCTCAATATCTGCATCGTTATAGACCGCAAATCCCCGCAGCTCCTTCTGCGTCTGATAGATCAGGTCAGCGTTGACCTCCTGTGAAAGCGAGGTTTCTTGATAGAACGGCTGAAACGCCTCCAAAATGTCCTCTTTCTTGTTGGCAAAATCGAGAACGAAAGTGTCCACCTTGCCGGTGCAGGTACGATTCAATCTGGACAGCGTCTGCACCGCCTTGACACCCTTCAGCTTCTTGTCCACGATCATCGTGTGCAGCAGCGGCTCGTCAAAGCCGGTTTGGTACTTCTCGGCAACGATCAGCACATTGAAATGGTCGTGGAATTCCGCCTTGGTCTGCGTTTCAGCGATGTGCGTCCCATCCGCACGAACATTCAGCTTCGGCTCGGTATACTCCTCATCACCGTCCTGCACAGCACCCGAAAAGGCCACCAGCACCTGCACATCGTTGTACTTCTGCTCCTCTATGTAGCGCTTGACCTCGTGGTAGTAGCGCACTGCCGCAAGGCGGGACGAGGTAATGACCATCATTTTACCCCTGCCGCCGATCATGTTTCGGGTGGTTTCCCGGAAGGTCTCCACGATGATCTGTGCCTTTTGGGAGATGTTATACGGATGCAGCTCCTGATATTTGCGGATCACCTTAGCCGCACGGCTGGCGGGCACATCCGGGTTATCTTCGGAGGTTTTGACGATTTTGAAGCAGGTGTCATAGGTCATATAGTTCTGGAGCACATCCAGAATAAAGCCTTCCTCAATGGCCTGCCGCATACTGTAAATGTGGAACGGATGAAAGCTGCCGTCCTCATATTCCGTGCCGAACAATTCCAGCGTCTTGTCCTTGGGCGTTGCGGTAAAGGCAAAGAAGGACAGATTCTTATGCCGCCCCTGAACGGTCATTTCCCGCATCAGGCGGTCTTCCGGGTCCAGTTCTTCTTCAGCCTTGCCCTCGATCTCGGCGTATTCCCGCAGAGCATCCTCCGTATCTGCGAGGGCGGCTTTCAGTTTCAGAGCCGAGCTGCCGGTCTGGGAGGAATGGGCCTCGTCTACGATAATCGCAAAGTTCCGTCCTGCTACTTTATCCACTTCCTGATAGATGACCGGGAACTTCTGCAAGGTGGTGACGATAATGCGCACGCCGCCGTTGATGGCGTCCCGCAGGTCCTTGGAGCTCTTATCTTCCCCGATGGTCTCAATAGCGCCGAGAGTGTGGTCAAAGCCGGAAATGGTCTCCTGCAGCTGCGCATCCAGCACGGTGCGGTCGGTAACGACGACCACGCTGGAGAACACCGGCTTGTTCTCCTCATTGAACAGCGAGGCCAGCCGGTAAGCCGTCCACGCAATGGAATTGGACTTGCCGCTTCCGGCGCTGTGCTGGATCAGGTAATTATGCCCGGCTCCGTTCTGCCTGACATCGGCCAGCAGCTTGCGCACCACATCCAGCTGATGATAGCGTGGAAAAATCAGCGTTTTGCCGTCCTTCAGGTTCATAAACTTCTGGACAATGTCCATCATACTGTCCTTCTGAAAGACATTCTCCCACAGATACGCTGTCGGGTAACCGTTTGGGTTTGCCGGATTGCCCTTGCCGCCGTCGTTTCCGGCTCCGTTGGAGCCCTGGTTAAAGGGCAGGAAATAGGTGTTCTTTCCGGCGAGCTTTGTGGTCATCCACACCTCGGTGTGATCCACGCAGAAATAGGCCAGAATGCGCTTGTTGAACTGGAAGCAAAGCTCCCGCGGGTCGCGGTCATACATCCACTGCCGCTTGGCATCGTCCACTGTTTGACCGGTGTACTGGTTTTTTAATTCGAAGGCGAACACTGGGATGCCGTTGAGCACCAGCACCATATCCACGCTCTTTTTTGTATCGGCGGAGAAGTACCACTGGCGATAGCACTCGATGGTGTTTGCCGCCCACTGGGCAGCCGCCGCCTGATTCAAGGCAGACTCCGGCTTAAAACAGCACACCCGAAAACGCAGTCCACGGTGCTTGAAGCCGTGGCGCAGGACAGAGAGCAGTCCCTCCGTCTCGCAAGCCGTGTTGAACGCTGTGCAGAACTTCCGCACCGGGTCCACCTGATTGGCGTTTTCAAATCGCGCCCACTCCTTGGGCTGGGTGCGCTGGACAAAGTCGATCAGGGTGTTCACATAGAGCCCCTGTTTCGCGTCATAGGTATCCGCGCCCTTGGTATATCCGCCCGCCGGGGAGAGAAAGAAGGATTCTATATCCGCTTCAAAACGCTTTTCAGTGGTGATCATAATTCGTTCCCCTTATGTAAAGTTATCCTCTGTTGTGCTTGTTGAAATACGCAGCGATAACTGCACAAAACTCTGCCGTTGCCTGCTTCTGATAGGCAGGCTCGATTTTGTCGCAGCCGTCCAGAAAATCAGACAGTGCCTTCGCTGTGTCCTGTACCTGCTTGACCTGCGAAAAATGGTGCTGCATTTGCGCCTGCTGCTGAATATAGTCATAGTTCCAAATGTTGTAGAATGGATTCATTTATACGACCTCCTTCTTGCCCGTCACATATTCGTAAATCAGGGATTTCTTGTAGTTTTCGATTTCGGTGAGATATTGTTGCTTCTTGCGGATAAGCGCATCAATGCCGACACATCTCTCATTTAGGTACTCAACAATACTTCTCTGTTCTTCAATATTATTTGGAACAATAATCGGCATATTTGAATACCTATCGGCACCAATATTTTGTATTGTTGACTGAATAAAAATCGAATTTTTCCAAGTATCGTATATGCTCGAATTTGTGTAATAGTATACATATTCTGGAACTGCAATTGTTCGATTGACTACCGCCCGAATTAAATATCCAGCAAAAGCTGCGTTGCCATAAGACTGCTTGTATAAAAAGCTCTTCCCAACCGTTCCGCCACTTCGTGCAAAAAGCAGGTCTCCATCCTGTAGAATATAGGGTTTTGCTACTGTATCTTCAATGCAAAGCCGATTGTCTTGTTTCAACCGACCATCTGAAGTTATATCTGTTATCCGAATATACCGTGGCAATGTTTTATCAAATGTAATTCCAGCTTCATTTGCGCCATATTGCATCGGTGTTTTGAGCAGATATTTGAATTTATAAACAGCAAACTCATTTGCAATTTCTCCAATCCATTCAATGCCGCTGTCCTTCATCGGCCTGTCGCCACGGATGCCCTTGGTGACTGCCTGCGTAATGACCGCCTGTTTCAGCTTTTTGTATTCTTCAATGGACGCACGGGTCTTTTCCAATACAGCGTCAATTTCGGCGCACTCTGCATCCAAAAAGGCCGCAATGCGCTCCTGCTCCGGTACTGAGGGTGCAAGAATCTTTAACCATTTGACACCGTCCCAATTTAGTCCCTGCCTTACGCCTGCACCCATACCATAAAAGCCTTTTGCAATGTCAAAAGAGTGCAGGTAGTAGTACAAGTATTTAGGGCAGAAATTGCTGCGATTTCTTATTGTCAAATACGCTGAAGTAATAATACCTCGTTCTTCTGCAAGGCCGACCCTTAAACTTGTATGGTCGTTTTGGAGATCTGTGAGCCTTAAAACGATGTCGTCTTTTTCAATAATGTTATATCCATCAAAGCTTTCCGGCAACAGTCCCTCAACCGTGTCAATGCTCTTTCGCTTCACTTTACCATAGCTTAGTGAAAGCAAATTTTTCTCCTGCAACCCAGTATTTTTGCATTTCACTTGCAGGAAAATCTGAGCAATAGTGTTCATTTTCCACGCCCATGGCATTGCTCCAATCCAAGCAATCCCGCTGTCTTTCATTTCACGCATCTGCCGTCAGCCCTCCTTATGGAACAGTGTGTTCAGGCTGTCGGCAATTTCACGCTCCAGCTTTTGAATCCGCTCCACAATGTCGTCCACCGGCTCCGGTGGCTGATACTCGTAGAAATAGCGGGTCATCGGAATTTCATAGCCCACCTTGGTCTTGCTCTTGTCGATCCACGCATCCGGGGCGTAGGGCAGGACTTCCCGTGCAAAATAAGCGTCAATATCCTGCACCAGCGGTACATTTTCGGTGTCCCGCAGGGCAGTGTCCGCCACCGGCTTGCCCCGCTTCATCACGATCTCGCCGTTTTCGTCCCGCTGCGGACGCTCCACCACAATTTTGTTGTAGCCGAACTCCTCACTGCCGAAAATCTTGCTCTCGCAATACATGCCAGATTTATCCCCAAGCACAGCATTGTTCCGGTATTCGCCGTAGGCCTGCACAATCAGTTCCCGGCAATGGTCGCTGATGTCGTTGCGCTTGGTGCCGATAGCTTTGCGGCGCTGTTCATAGCAGTGGGACGCGTCAATGAGCTGCACCTTGCCGCAGCGGTAGGCGGGCTTGTCCTTGCACAGCACCCAGATATAGGTGGAGATGCCGGTGTTCATAAACTGGTCGGTGGAAAGCTGAACAATGGCGTCCAGCCAATCGTTTTCCAAGATATACTGGCGGATGTTGCTGGGGCCGCTCCCGGCATCACCGGCAAACAGAGGCGAGCCGTTCTGAATGATCGCCATTTTGCCTCCCGGCGCCAGCTTGGACAGACCGTTGAGCACAAAAAGCTGCTGTCCGTCGCTGATTTTCGGCAGACCGGGCGCAAATCGCCCCAGCTCGCCCTTGGCAGCTTCGGTCTCCACCGCCTTCTGTTCCCGCTTCCAGTCGATGCCGAAGGGCGGATTGGAAATGCAGTACCGGAAGGTGAAGCCCGGGAACTGATCGTCGGAGAGCGTATCCCCGAACCGCATATTATTGGGGTCGCCGCCACGGATCATCATATCCGCCTTTGCAATGGCGAAGGTGGAGGGGTTGAACTCCTGTCCGAAGCAAGTCACCTCCACATCGCTGTTCAGCTCGTGGATGCGCTCCTCCATACAGGAAAGCATCTGTGAGGTGCCCATCGTCATGTCGTACACGGTCACATTGCCGTCATCCAGCTTGGCATCGCACAGCAGCAGGTCGGTCATCAGATAGATGATGTCCCGACTGGTGAAGTGCGCTCCGGCCTCCTCGCCAAAGGACTCGGAGAAACGCTTGACGAGATCCTCAAAGATATAGCCGCAGTCCACGGCGCTGATCTTATCCGGGCCGAGGTAGCCTTTGGGGGAGTTGAACTCCTTGATGACCAGATACAGGCTGTTGCACTCCACCATACGGCGGATGATGTTGTCAAAATCGAACTTGGTCAGCACATCCTGCACATTGCCGGAGAACCCGGCCAGATAGTCCCGGAAATTTGCTTCAATGTTGTCCGGATCGGCCAGCAGGCTCTCAAAAGTGAAGCGGCTGGTGTTATAGAACTGATAGCCGGAAGCACGGGTCAGAAAACCGTCGATAACCGCCAGCTTCTTAACCTTTTCATATTGCTCGATCACCGCATCGTGGGTGGGCAGCAGGCAGTCGTGAAACCGCTTGACCACCGTCATCGGCAGGATCACAAGGCCATATTCGTGGGGCTTGAACGGCCCGCGAAGCACATCCGCCACATTCCAGATCATCGTGGCCTTTTCCTGTATATTTACGCCCACGGCGCTGCTTTTTTCATTAACCATTGCTTTTCCTCCACGTGTGCTTTACAGTGACTATTTCCTTACTGAATTGAAAAATCAACAAATTATTTTTCATCTCACTTCTCATCTGGCACAATCTCCACAATATCCTCAATCCTGCAATCCAGCGCCGTACAAATCTTCACGAGTATCTCCGTGGTGACATGCCCATTCCGTCCCATTTTAGTGACGGATGCTGGGCTGATACCCGCCTTTTCACACAGGTCTTTTTTCTTCATGTCTTTATCGATGAGCAGCTTCCAGAGTTTTTTATAACTCACAGACATAAAATATCTCCTCCGTACCGATATGCAAAAAAATGCTCTGCCGCTTGGCAGAGCATTCGGTCTATTGCAGCCAAACTGCCAAGGCCTATTCCAACACATGACAGCGTTGTTTATAATAATAGCACATTTTGACATAGGAAGCAAGAAAATGATAGATTTGCACGATTTTTGCAGCAATCACAGCGCATAGATTTTTTCGCAAATAGAGGATTTCCCTCTTGACTCTTCCGTTACGTCATAGTGTATGGTAAACTCACACGGAGGAGGGATACCCATGATGACCATTCACGAAGTCAGCAAACTGGCCGGTGTCAGTGTCCGGACACTTCACCACTATGATGCCATCGGGTTGCTGCCGCCCACAGCCCTCACAGAATCGGGCTACCGGCTGTATGACGATACAACCTTGGCGCGGCTTCAATCCATTCTGCTGTTTCGAGAGTTGGAATTTCCGCTCAAAGACATCAAACGCATTCTGGATGACCCAAACTTTGACCAGGCCGCCGCTCTCGCAGATCAGATCAAGCTGCTGGAGCTGCGACAGGCGCGGTTGGGACGGCTCATCACCCTCGCCCGTGAAACCTTAGAAACAGGAGTAACACCTATGAAATTTGACGCATTTGATAAGGCCGAGCAGGAGAAGTACACCGCAGAGGTCAAAGGAAAATGGGGCAATACCATCGCCTATCAGGAATATCAGCAGCATGAAAAAGGCGGGTCTACCGGCAACCCTGCCGATTTGATGAGGCACTTTGCAAAGCTGGGCGAGCTGAAGCATCTTGCCCCTACCGCACCGGAAGCGCAGGCGGCCATTCGTGATTTGCAGCAATTCATCACCGACCATTTTTACACTTGCACGCCGGAGATTCTGGCAGGCTTAGGCCAGATGTATGTGGCCGATGACTGCTTCCGTAAAAACATTGACATGGCTGGCGGTGAGGGCACGGCAGCGTTTGTCGCACAGGCCATCGCCGCCTACTGCGGAAAGTAACTCTTCTTTGCCTATAGCGCTGCAAACTTTGAGTTGCGTCTTTCGCAAATTTTTTGTACCGTCTAACCTCTAATGCCTTGAAATAACTCTCGCTTAACTCTTCGGGAAGCCTTTAGCGAAACAAATTTGAAACTACTCTCCATATACATATCATTGAAAAGGAATCGATAGGTCTGCAATCAGAAAACAACCTTATCCTCTCTTTTCGTACTTCGCTCTCAGCTCGGCCAGGACTTGCTGATAG
>NZ_JAFBIQ010000031.1 GCF_021531315.1 Oscillibacter valericigenes
GGCCATGGGTCAAAATCCCGTGTCCATTTTCTTGGGTACAGTTTACCGCGCGTGTGGGTCACGGTGTGGGTCAAAGTTGACCCGCCCCCTGACCCACGAATCAAATCCACCGAAAAGTAAAGAAAAAGTCCTGTTTTCTCTCAAAAACAGGACTTTTTGGAGCTGCTGGGCAGATTCGAACTGCCGACCTCATCCTTACCAAAAAGTTCGCGTTCGTTTTATCTTGTGTCCGCTTGTGTCTCTACGTACCGTCAGGTCTCTGTACCATAAGGATTTTTGTGTTATCTTCTCTCTCCCCGTTTTACCCTGTTTTAGGCCGTTTGTTGGAAGATTTGTTGGAAACCCTTTTTCGCATTCTTCGCCAAAACCGCATCCCATACGGCGTTCTATTGGAATCCCGTCCAACATATCTTCTAACTACACATATTTCTGTCAAATGAATATATCTATCCCTCTCGCCTAAGATCATCGAACATTGCCTTGACCGACGGGGCATTTTTTGTCAGCTTTTTGATGCTGAGCTCATCCGCCTTGTTGTTTGCAAGGCGAAGATTATTTTCAGAGGAAAGAAGTGCCGCCTTTGTCTTTTGCAAATGGTCGATTGTCTTGTCAATCTCATCAATCGCCGTCGAGAATTTCTCACTTGCCAAACGATAGTTGCGCGCAAAGCCCTCCTTAAAGGCGTTCATGTTTTCCTCAAAATTACGGATGTCCACCTGCTGATTGCGAACAATTTGAAGCTCCTGTCTGTACTGCAAGGAGTTTTTCGCCGCATTCCTCAGGAGCGTGATTATCGGGATAAAAAACTGCGGACGAATGACATACATCTTTGGATACTTATAGGACACGTCCACAATGCCATTGTTGTACAGTTCATTGTCGATCTCAAGAAGTGAAACAAGGATTGCGTACTCACAGTTCTTTTCCTTGCGGTCTTTATCCAACTCCTTGAAAAAGTCCTCATTTTTGTGCTTGGTGGCGGTCATATCGGCCTCATTTTTCATCTCAAACATGATGGAAATAAACTCTGTGCCGTCTTCGCCGCACTCACGGTAGATGAAGTCTCCTTTGCTGCCGGTCCTGGCATCATTGTCTTTTTCAAAGTAAGCGTTGGGGAATGCAGTCATTCGAATGGCATTGAATTGCGTGAGGCAATGCTGCTCCAGACTTTCGCCGATCATTTTTGTGGATTGCCGCGCTTTGAAATCTTTGTAATATTCGATTTGTTCATCCTTTAACCTTAACTTTTCTTCGTATTGTTCCTGCAATGACTTTTCGCTCAGGCGGCTTTCCGTTTCTCTGTTCTTGAGTTCGCCCCTGAGATCTGCAATCTCTGTAACTTTTTGAGATAACTCCTCATTTTTCTTTTCGACTGCTTCTGCAACGGCAAGCTTTTTCGCCGTTTCACTTGCATCCAGCTTCGCTTGCAATTCGGCAATTCTCCGGTCTTTTTCGGAAATCTCCGCATCTTTTTGCGTCATGCTCGCAGTATGCTCTTTTTCCTCCTGCAAGCGAATTACCTCAAGTTCCTGCTCGTGTTTCGCATCCAGTTCTTTCTTGCGGCGCTCAAGCTCCCTTTCAAACTCTTTATCACGCACTTGTTGAGCAATTTGATCATAACCTGTTTCATCGACCTGAAAAACCTCGCCGCACTTAGGGCATCTTATTTCCTGCATACTGCAATTCCCCTTTCTTTTCTGTCGGAGCCATTCCTTGAGCGATCAGGTTTTTTATACACATAGAGTTTAAGTCAAAAAATTCATATTTTCAAGACGGCTTTTTTATGGTACACTAAGCGTAAAGGAATATAACGTTCTTGCTTTGGAGGTCTTACCATGAGTGAAAAGCAATACCGTGCCTTAAAGGATGCACTGGCTTCTACCCGCATGGAGGGATATACGATCACGGTTCATACGGAAAAAGACTGTGCCCGTTTATTGAGCGGTGAGGCAACCACAGAGGAGATCGTTCGAGAGATCCTCGCCCGATAAGGAGCACACAATGGGTTACAGTATAGATCCGATGGCGGATAACTGCTATCCCGGCACAGCGATACTGATAAATAAATTCGATATTCGTGACGAGGCAAAGCTCAATGAAGTAGAAACCGTTCTGGTGTCCGCTCGCAGCGCAGAATGGATCACCGCTCCCGCCGCAAACACCTTTGACTTTGCCCACTATAAAGCGATCCATCAATTTCTTTTCTCTGACCTGTACGATTGGGCAGGGCAAATACGGACGGTAAACATCAGCAAAAAGGGAACAATTTTTTGCCCTGCAGAAAATATCGAGCGGCAGGCATCGCTGACTTTCCGGTGGCTGAAAGAGCAAAATTACTTGAAAGGACTCCCACGCAATGAATTTATAGAGGAGTTCATCGATTTCTATTGCTCGACGAATTATCTCCATCCTTTCAGAGAGGGCAACGGCCGCACACAGCGCGTGTTTCTGACACAGCTCGTCCGCAACGCCGAATATGATCTGAATTGGTCGGAGGTTGATGGAGAACTGTTGATGATCGCAACGATCCAGTCCGCGCAGGGTGTGACAGACCTGCTTAGGCAGGTTCTTGGAAAATCAATTAAATAGATGAACAGGCTGGCTGCAAAATAACTTGCGGTCAGCCTGTTGTTTTATTCAACGCCAAGCGCCTTGAAAACAGCCTCCTGGGCCGTCGTATAGAAAATTATACTGAACGCACCCATTAGGTCAGGCGGAACTGTGCCAAGGTCGACTGCCGAGGTGATCGGCAGCAGCACCTTTTTCGCACCGCTGTCCAAACATACCTGCAAAACATTGGCAAGCTCATCGACCTTTGTGATTGCTCCGCTGATGCTGATCTCACCAAGGACAGCAAGGCTGCCGAGCGTTGGCTTGCCAAGGGCCGCGGAGGCGATTGCCAGCAGCGTAGGAAGCGCCAGCGACTTGGTCATACCAATGCCGTTGAGGTCCTGATAGTTGATGATGTAGTCGCGCTGCGTGGTGCTGATGGAACGGGAGATGCTCATGCCATTTGCCTTGAGGAAATTAAACGCAATATTGGCGGCCTCCTTTGCGTCTCGATCTGTACCAAGTCCCGTACGATCAAACTTCCCATTACCAGGGAGCATCTGCGTTTCCAAACGGTAGACGCCGACCATGCCGGATTTTGCATGGGACACAGTATAAATCGTGCCGGGGTTGGCGATCCCATCAGGAATCAGCTTGCCGCCGCCCTGTTCAGGAACAGAAACATACTTCTCTTCAAAGGTTTCGTTGTCAATGTAGGAGAAGTTTACATCATAAAACTCCATCCCACCGATCTTCTTTAGCTGTTCTTTGACACGTCGGCGCATTTCCATGGAATAGGTCAAAATCTCAGCTATATTCTCTTTTGTGAAGTTTCCATCGGGATAAAGAAGCTTTGCAAAGCCGGATACCATTTTACGCACGGCAATCGTATCGCGTTGGTTCAGATTACTTCCGAAGCGAAAATACAGATCACTCACATCACCCCACGGCTCTTTTCGCATTTCCCGCATAAATTCCGAAAGGTAATCGGTGATAAATCCATAGTCATTGGTGAAAAAGTCCGGTCGGTATTTAGGGATCTCCCAACCCGGAACATAGCAATGCATACGGTCGAGAAATGCTGTATCGTAAGCCATCGCTTCGGGGAATGGCTCAAAGAGATGCGAGGTTTTGAGCAGGACATCCACGCTTTGATTGATGTTGCCGACAAAAACCATGGAGGCTGTAGCGGCTTTTTCCTCCTTGCCGCGTGCAAAGGAGCCAGAGGCCATATAGTCCTTCATGATCTGTACGCCGTCTTTATCCTTAAAGGTGATACCGGCAACCTCATCAAAGGCAACACAGTCCCACATACCGACAAGTCCGACGGTCTTGGAGGCCATGTTGTAGAAAAGATTTGCCACCGTGGTCTGTCCGCCAGACACAAGAATACTGTTTGGAGAAATTTCTTTATACAAGTGAGATTTTCCGGTACTTCTCGGGCCAAGCTCGCAAAGATTGAAATTGTTCTCTACCAAAGGCAGCATACGCGCAAGTAAAAGCCATTTCTCGCGCTGCGTAAAGCGGTCGGCCTCCATACCGGTCGAACGAAGCAGAAGCGTGATCCATTCGTCCTTGGTAAAACTCTTTCTACCTTTCTTGATCTCATCCAAATCAATATGCGGCATTTGGATCGGTGTCAGCTTGCGGATGCGGATAGGAGAGTTATGCCGATCCTCTTCACTAAATTCGTAATCGAGCTGCACAATGCACCAGATCCCGCCGCAGAGCAGTCGATCATAGCTGGAAACATATTCCGCCGCAATTGGGATGTCCTTAACGCCGAGGTTGGAAAAATCCGCCTCATATCGGTCCATGCGGATATTCAGCTTGACGGTAACCCGATCGATCACGGTGTAACTGCCGCGCTCGCGCAGCAGCGACAAGACTTTTTGTGACTCATCCGGCCGTACGAAATTATCGGCAAGGATGTGTTTTACGTTTTGAACGCCCTTTTCAACAATCTCCTCATCCTCTGAACCGCAATATTGCCCCAGCAGGAATTCCAGAACATAAACGGGAACATTGGCGCCTTCCTTGATGGCCTTGGTCAAATCCTTGCGGACAATTTTCCCGTCAAACACCTGGCGCAGTTTCTGATTTAGAACCGCATTAGCATCAGCGGAAGTGTTTTCGCAATTCAAGTCACTCATATTCCTTCTCCTTACAAGTCAAAGCCAAAATCATCGGCAAAGGCAATGTCAATTTGGAAATCCTCCTCCGTCGGAAAATCAACGCCATTGGTAATGACCAAACGATAGGTCTTATTTTTGTTGTATGTAGCGGATTTTAAGTGAAGACGCACACGGAACACCCGCTCGGAATCGTTTAGCGCACTTCGATCCGCAATGACAGTCTGCCGGTCACTAATGGGAGCCCCCGTCTCATCTGCCATATAAACATTGTAAGTGCAGGGCAGCATCTTTTCACTTACGGGCTGACGCTGAAAAAAGTCCAACGAAAAAATCAAATTTGTGATTTTTCGACTCTGCGTCAGCAGCTTCAGCTCTGCGGTGGATGTCTCCACATAACCCTTACTGGCGGTGCGCAGATTTTTGAATGTCAAAATGGGAACAACCAATTCCTGTAAACTGACACCGCCATGCACATAATTCTCACCACCACCCGCAATCTTGATTCGCGTCGCATCGCGAGGGGAAAGTCCTCCCACTGTGACACCGAATACTGTTTTCTCCAGTCTGACCGGCAAGAGATAGTCCGCAGCAGTATCCGGCGCAGTCAAGGCATACCGGCGGCCGACCTCATAAATTTCACCGTGAAATGCAGTTCGGTCTACTTTATCGCTTTCGGAGAGGGGTTTGTATGTATAGAGAAAGCCGTGATCTGCCGTGATAAGAATATCCGTACCTTGCAGATCATTCACCACGATCCGCAGGAGATTGGTCAGTTCTTGAATCGCATCATAACAGGCAGCAAAAACCTTGCTCTCTGTAGCCGTTTTATCTCCGATGGCATCAATGGTATTGTGATAGATATAAACGACACGTTGTCCTGTTGTCAACGCGCGGCGCTCTGCACGCTTCATGGCAAGAAGCTCCTGATACTGCACAGCAACGCTGTTCGGTTCGACAGCCATTAAAACCCGCTGACGATCCACCGTACTACGTGTCGGCATACCAGCCCGAAGAACCTCCATGTCCTCCGTTACCGCAATTCCCTCCCCCGGTAAGAGCGCAGCCATACCGAACTTTGTAATAGAGGGGAATTGCGCTTGGCAGTATTCCAATACGGCCGTCCCTTTTGTGGAGCGGGAGATTGTCTCCTGCAGCTCGACCGCCGTTTCATAGCGCAGCGCATCGGAGATAATTACGAAAGCCCTTGCGCCTTTACTGACGATCGGCTGAACGTAGTGCCGGTAAAAATCTCGTTGTCTGGGAACCTCCGACACGTAGCCGAGGGATGCCAAATCGTCCGCCGATACCCTTACCCAACAGTCCGTCAACGATGTAAGATACCAGTTGCGATAAAGGCTTTCCACATATCCCGCCGCGTGCTTGAGCTTGTCCTCCAAAACTGTGTCGCCGTCTTTGAGCGTATTGCCAAAGGCAAAATGAAACCTGCGGTAGGCGGCGTCCATCCGGTATCCTTGTTCCACATAGAAGTTCCAGACATCCTTGGCCTGCGCAAAGAAAAAGCCGCCGGCGTTTTCCTGATAAAATGTCTGCATCTGCCCGACCGCGGCAAGGCACCCATAGTAATCTGCAAAGCGGCTATACCAGCCAGAGGTACGACGGTTCTCCACAACCTGCGTGAGCAGCTCAGTCCGCACAACCCGCTCCGAGATTTCATCATAGCATTTTGCAAGAATACTTTCGTCAATGGCAGGAAACACATCTCCGCGCAGAAGCTGCTCCACGCTCAGCTTGCCAAAGCGCGCGGAAAGCTGCAATTCCCGTTCCACCGTTCGGCAGAGTTCGTAGAGTTCCTGCCGCCTTTCGCTGGAACGCCATTCATAGACAACGCTGTAACAATATGCCGTGTTCGATTCGGAGAGAAAACGCTCTAATCCCCTCACCGCACCGTCGCCCATCGTATGAGCGAGCGCCGTAAGCAGGACATGGGCGGCAAAAAAGCCGAGCGGTTTATCGGACTCGTAGATGTAACCGGTATATTTCCGCACGAGCTGCCAAAAGGCGTCGATGCTGCCGAACTTCTGAATGTTGATAAGCGGCAGGTTTTCCTCTTCGTTCAGCCCGCCGCTGAGGACGGCGATAAAGACATCCTGCGCCGTTCCGCCTCTTGCCCCGGCAAGGACGGCCATTACATCAACGTGCAGCTGGAGCGGCGTCTGATAGCTATGCCCTATGCGGCACAGCTTTGCGGTGCGCTCCTGGCTCTCAAAAAAGCGGTGGTAAAGCTTCATTGTCTTGCGCATGGCCGGCGTCGGCTCGACACCAAGCTCCGCCATTTGCAGCGAAGTCTTATCGGCGCGATACTCCTCACTGTAAAGCCGGATGTCCAGAAGCCAATCGTCCTGCGGCGCGGCATAGCTGAGCGGATCATAAATGAGATAGCTGCTGCTCAGATCGTCGTGGAGCAGGAGCTTTTTCACCGCAAAATTATTATGTCCCGTGAGCCGGACAAGCTTCACATCCGGAATAGACAACTCGTCCAGCATTGCTTCAAACTCCCGCTCCTCGTCGCGCCAGAAAACGATTCGGCGTGTCTGAAATTCCGGCAAGGGCGCAGCAAAGCGGGCGCGCAGCGTCGCTTCGATTCTTTTACCGTCCATGTATTCCCTCACAATAAACCGCGATAGTCTTCATCCTCGTCGTCATCTGCATCCTCGTTGCTCCAAAGAAAATCGCCTGAATTTTCGTCGTCAAAGCACGTCGGATTCTCAAATTCCTCTTCCACGTCCGCTTCCCCCATCTCCATGTCCTCATGCGGTTTTTTATCAAAAAAGCCTATCATATCCATGGCGATGACCTCTTCCAGTATATCCGTCTTGCCGTCGCCGTTAAAATCAAACAGATTTCCAAATAAGAGTCCCAATGTGCATCCTCCTCATTTGATCGGCGCGAGAACATCCGCGAATTTCGCATAGTTCACTTTCACACCGTCGTCAAGGTCGATCTCGATGTTCTGATCCGCAAGATGATGAATCTTCTCTTCGTATTTTTGCAGCTCAAGACTTTGTTCCTGCAGCTTTTTCTGCTGCTTGTTCAGCCGTACCTTTTCCGCGCCCGCGGCCTGCTCGATCGACTCCGCAATGTGGGCAAGCTGCGTGCGGTAGCGCTCCTGCTGCTCATGCACATAGTCCGTGCGCAGACGCGCGAGCAGGTCGCTGCGGTAGCGGTGCAGATAGATCAGCGCCTTGAAGCCGTTCTTCCTGCCGCTGTCAAAGAGCCAGTAGATTGGGCGCTTCTGATAGGTCTTCAGATGGTCGGCGTAAAATTCGTTGAGGAAATAGCCGCGGATCACCTCGCGGGGCGTCCCCTTTCCGCCAAGGGCGTCGGCGATGAACTTGAGGTTTTCCTCCAGCGTATCCGCGCCGTAGACCGTGCGGACGAACTCCACAAAGCGGCCGGTGAGGTCATCATCGAAATACTCGTCGTCACAGATGGGGATGATGTTATCGCTGTCCGGTATGATGGTCTGATATTTGCCCGCATCCCACTCGCCGCCGGCATAGGCAAGCCCCTCGGCATCGAGCGAGTAGCGGCCAAAGAGACAGCCCACGGCATAGGAGAGGAGCGAGACGATCTCGTCGCGCAGAGTGCGGACATAGGCGCTGCCGCGCATGGACTCCGGCACATCGTCCTTTGTGGCAAAGACGCGGTGGACGGTCACATCGCGGTCAGCGACCTCCGGTGTCAGCTCGTCCTGCAAGCCGTAGATGTCGATGAAAATGCGGTTGAGCTCCTCCTCATTGGCCTTGAGCTGCTGAAAACGATTTTCGCACTCGGCCTGCCAGGAGAGGAATTTATCAGAAATTAAGACTCCCATTCTTTTCCCCTCAGTCCATAAAGGTCTTGCATCATTTTCACATATTCGGAATAAGGAGTCTTGACCTCTGGATGTTCTCTGTCTTCCCTGCGGTGCTTTATAAAGTCCTTAATAATCTTTTTATATTGCTGAACCAGTATTCCCCCACTCATGCGATTTACAATATCGAGAGAATATGCTCCGCTATTTACGCCAACTGCAAACCGTTCCATTTGCGCAACATAACTTTTTAGTACTGCCTCGCGTTCATTTTCGGGCAGTTCTTTTAACTTTGTCTGCAATTCTTCATTTTCACGTCGCAACGCAGGAAAGTCACTAACAGTAGCTCTGATCTTTTCACGCTCAATATTTTCTTTGTAAGTTGTGGTTGCGAAGTGATACGCACGGATTGCATAAATAGCTGCGAGAATTGATGTGAAAGTTCCCAGAATTGAAACAATTAAACTGACAATATCAAAAGTACACATGGTGATTTTCTCCTTAAATTAGTGGGTGTTTTTTGAAATCCCATGAGGTTTCATAGGAATCCCAATCTGTTTTGCTGATAGAAATATTATCTTGCGTAACCTCACATATGTCGTTTGTGTCACCATCCTGAATCACAGGAATATTTGCAATATCCCCGCACTGATAGTTAATTGTCGGTGCAATTACTTCGAGAACTATCATAACTACTTTTGTGTTGCAGAGAGCCAACAGGTAATTAAGCTGTTTCTCGCTGGCAAAGCAACTCATTCCGGCAACATCAAAAATTTGACCGGCAGGCTTATATCTGAATGCAGCTACGCTGGATGAAATTAGCGACCAACTGAAGCATTCCTTAAAATAGTACGATGGATTTCGTAGCACCGAACCCTTAAACTGTTTCAGTTCTGCTCCGTCATGCTCCCAATTCACGACAAATTCGTTATTACCATACCATTTTCTAAAATCGCCCCCTTTGTTATATGGGAACCATTTTTCTCTTGCAGTCGCAGCCTCTTCATGACTGTGCGTGTGAAATGAAACTTTATTTATGCTGACCTCATTCCAAAGTCGCAAAAATCGATTGTTGTCAGCAGTCGCAACGCCTTGTTTCGCATCTGCAATTTTTCCGAGCAACACCCCGGTATCAAACGCTCTTAAAAAAGCATTGCTCACCCAATATGCCACAGGGCTGCCGGGGATTTTGGAGAAGTTGGACTGGTCTGCTGCATAGCGGTTCGCACCAGCAAGGAACATATCCTCTTTCCCTTGCTGAGAGGTCGGCTTGATCAATCGGCAATACTCGCCTTTATAGTCCGCAACATGGCTCTTGCGGATGACAAACGATGTGGTCTGCACCACCTCGCCGCCGATTTCGTCAAAAGCCCGCGCGCCGAGGTGCGCCATATTCTCAATGTCTACCGTCCGCAGCAGCTTGCCGCGCAGCTTTTCAAAGCTGGAGAGAAACATCCAGCTATGCTGTGTGATCATAGCCTGATAGCCACCCTCACATGCGAAACTTCCGCAGCGCTCAATGAAACACGCAAACAAATCGCTTTTGCTGTCGGGAAAACGCTTTTTCACAAACTCGCTGAGCGCAGCACTCATTCCACTACTGCCCATATACGGCGGATTCGTGACCACCACATCGTATTTCTGCGCGAGCAGGCGGTGGAAATTCCATGTGTTGAGCTGATGCTCGTAGCTCTCTTCGAAAAGGCTCAGCTCCTCAGTCGGCTCGGGGCGCGGCTCCAAGGTCTCCACCGTCAGCAGCGAGCCGAACTCTCTTCCATCTGCATACCCCTCCGGCGCATAGAGATTCGGCTGAATGCCGCGCGTGAGAAAACGGCGGTCGTACTGCCGCGCTTTCATCATCACGGCAAAATAGGCAAGCTGTGCCGCGCGTGAGTCGATGTCCAGTCCGTAGAGATTCTTCTGCACGATGGAGGCCGCAGCATCCCGCTGGCTCCATCCCGCGCTCTCGTAAATCTGCATGAGCACATCGAACGCATAAACGAGAATATGGCCGCTGCCCATGCAGGGATCAATGACCTTGATCTCCTCGGGCCGGAGAGCCGCGTGCTCCGCGCGGAGAGCTGCAAGCTGCCTTTCGACCTCCGGCTCCTGCGTGGCCTCGTCGAGATAATACTTCCAGCCGCTCTTGAGCGTATCGTTTGGGTGGCCCTCCATCCACAGCCGGCCGAGGGAATTTTCCACCATGTAGCGCACGATCCAGTCGGGCGTAAAGAGCTGCGTGGCGGCGGGAATGTTTTCACGGCTGATCTTGATGTTCTTCTTGAGATCGGCAAACACCTTCGCTTTCGGCTCGGTGTTGTAATACTGGTACATCCAGCCGATGATCTGCACGGCGTCGCGCCAGTCGTCCTCCGGAATATTCGCGACCATGTGTCCAACCACGCTCTCCGGCCGCAGCATATTGTTTGGGAACAGGAGTTCGGTGTAGCCGCCCATTTTCTCGAACATTTTCGGCAGCGCTTCGTTGAGCGCGTTGCACTGCGTCAGCAGCAGATAGCGGTAAAGGGCCTCGTGCTCGTTATGTTCAATATAATCCGCGACCCTGCTCCGGTCAAGACCCAGCAGTTCGAGGTGTAGCGCCTCTTTCATGATCTCGGGATCGAACGCGCCCGCAGCATTGGAAAACACGCGGATATGACTCGGCAGGAAGTTGTTGACCTCCATGTACCGCAGAGCGATGAAGCGGTTGAACCATGTATAGGCGACCTCCTCCACGACCTGTGCGTAACCTTTGGTCTGGACCTCCAGCACCAGCTCATGTCTCTGCTGCTGTTCCTGCGGCGTGAGCACCTGCCCGTTCACGGTGACAGCGCGTTCCTCGCCGAAGCCCTCGGCCGTAACACCGTACTGATAGGCGCGCTGGGCGACCTGCTCCATCAGGGCAGTACGCGCCCAGACGGCAAATTTCTGAATAGCGGATTTGTTCATGGCGAACCTCCTTAGCTGATCTGCACGCCGTCTCTGTCCTTGAGCGAAGCGTAAAGCTTGGAGCGGATCTCCTCCACATACCGGTCGATCTCCGCGCGGCTGTGGAGCTGCCGCACAGGGCAGATGTCGTAACGTCGAACGGAGACGATCCGTTTGGGCGCAGGCATTTCCGCCGCAGATGTACCCTCCGGCACGGCAGACATAGCTGCCAACCGTTTGCAGACGGCGGCGGAATAATCGCCGACCTGTTTGATCATGGCGTCAAGGTCGGTCAGAGAAGTCGCAGTTGCCGCCGATTCTTTCTTGCGGGAGAAATTGTTGTCGGCGTCACGGAGCGTACTGTCCGCATTCCGCGCCTCCAGTGCAAGCTTATGGACATCGGCCATGCATTGACGAATGGCCTCGTTCACCTCGTCACGCTTGAGCGCGAGCTTTTCGTCATAGGCTTTCTTAACGGCAGCCATCCGTTCCGGCAACTCGCCGATGCGGTCATAAGGCGTCGGGAGCATAAGGATCGCGGTGATCGTATGGAGCTGCGCGGTAGTATCCGCGTCAGCGGCGAAGTAGTCCTGCTCTTTGGCAAGACGGCCCATCAGCATGGCAGCAGCGTCAAATATCGGGCGCTGCGAGTGGAAGAAAGCTTCTACCCGTTCGAGGTCCTCAACGCTGTCGAGCAGATCGTCCTGACGGCGCACCATGCGATCGAGGAGCGCAACATTGTCCCTGCGTTGGTCAAGAATGTCGCGCATGAGATCGCGCGCGTGTATGACCTTCTCCTTCTCGGGATAACGCGCGGCAGCGTAATCCTTTTCCAACAATGCCTGATAATGCGCAAGCTTTGTCTCAAAGGTGTGCAGCACGAACTGTACAAGGCCGTCCTCGTCCGCGGGAATATCCATTGCACCGAGATATTCCCGCAGGAATGCAATGCTTTTGCGCATCAGGTCCTCCGAGGGCGCAATGCGGCGGGTAACAAGGGCCTTGTCCCGCTCAGAGGTTTTGCGCAGATAGTCCACCAGCCGGCGGTCATCCTTGGATACGATCGCGCCGCCATATTTGATGGAAATTTTCTGCTGCGCGATCAGGCGCGCAATGAGTGCGGCAATGTCGATCTCCCGCCAGCCATAGGGGATCGCACCATACCGGCGGTGAACATCGCCCATGGAGGTCGAAAGAAGCTTCGTATTCTGCAGCTCCAGCCATTGACTGATCTCGTTGAGCGCATCTTCGTTATTGGCACCGCTGCCGGTCATCGTCTGTGCGCCGCTGTCAGTACCGTTGAGAACAGCGAGAATATCGGCGTCACTTTCCACAAAGCGGTTGACCATGTTGAACTTGGAATAAACGCTTTCAACGAGACCATTCATAGCGGCATCCAGCTTGTCCTTTGCGTTTCCTCCTTTTACGGATACGGCCTCGCCGTGAACATACATTCGGGCAGAAACGATGGCTTTCTCGATGTAGCTTCGCGCACGCTCCTCCAGGCTGCGTGCCTCTTTCTGCCGGCGGCGAATGATATCTTGAACACTTTCAGAGAGCTGTGAAACATTCTTCTGCTTGACATACTTTCGTATCTTCATCGCCTGCTCAAGCTCTTCAAAGTAGGGCGTTTCGTCACCAAGCAGGACGATCGCCTCGTTGTTGATCTGCGAGTCCATGAGAAGCCGCTGCTCAGGGGCGCTGTAATAATCGCTGGCCACCGTAACCACACGCAGGCGCATTCCACCGCAAGCTGAGCCATTCAGCGTTTCATCCACATACTGGTCGTAAGGGAAATCCCGCTTGCCATACCGAAACTTCTTTGCAGGATAAATCTCACCGAAGATCGTCTGTGAAATGCTGCTGATGATCTGTGCGGTATCAACATTGGTATTCCGGATATCCATTGCCACATCCTGCTCCTCGTCAGTCAGGAAAGCATAGGTATCGCCATTGCGGGAAATGTAGTTTTGGGAAAGCAGGCGTTCCAGCGAGGCGGTCACCGAGGCCCGCAGTGCGATTTTGTCCGTGCGGAGGTCGTCGATCATCAGCACCGAGATGTTGTCGATGTTAGCCTTAATATCGTCGATATAACGAATTAAATAAAGCAGCTTCAAAACCGCGACATCCTGTAACTCGATGCCATCACAATTGTCTGCCGCGTTCTGGCAGCGGTCAATCACCCGACGTATGGCACTTTCCAGAAAAGTATGTACAGTATCATAAAAGAGCGCAAACGGAACAAGTGCGTTCTCGTCCTTATCCTGCACCTTCTGCGCAGCCTCCTGAAAACCGGAAAGCATGGACCGTTCGCCGCCGGAGAGATGTTTTCCGGAATTTCCGTGTTTGCGAATTTCTGCAAGGACCTTTTGGATAATGATAAACTGATAGGGAACAAAGGGGAAAGTGGCAGAAAACTCTCTGCCATCGGAAAAGCCCTTGATATCCAGTACGGGATTATTGAATGTAAACAGGTTTTTGAGAACAGCCGTCTCTTTCTCATAGACCATGCGGAGAAGCATATCAGCCTCCTCCGTTTTAGCGAGAACACGTTTTTTGATGACCTCGTCCACAGACGAGGAGGACAGGCTCAAACGTGTATGAAAGCGACCCTGGATTTTGGAAAAGTCATCTCCGGCAATCTTAACGACCGAGTCAATGGCCTCCTGACTGGTGACCATTACCCATACCTTTCCCATGCACTTTGCGCCGATCTCTTCAACAAGAGACTGGATGTTGATCATCAAATCGCCGTCATCGCCGATGTACTGCCCAACCTCGTCGATCATAAAGAGCAGGCGGAAATCCTGGCCTTTTCCATCAACGTATTCCTTAATATCCGTAACAAGCTGTGCGATACTCAGTTCGTTGGTTTCTTCGCCATTAAACCAGTTGCGGGCAGAAGCCTCTGACATACCGAGGACGGATTGAAGCACAGCCACAACGTCGTCCTCGAAAAACGCAAAAGCTGCTCGGCTGTCGAGCCATGAGCTCCCATTGATCTCTTGAAATTTCTGCCGGAATGCATCTGTTTTTCCCTGCTTATCAACAAAGCGCTCCAGCCTGGCAATTTTCAGATCATCACCGTAAAAGCCGCAATGGTTATAGAACATCTTCGCAAAAACGCGAAGCACAGCAGTCTTGTCTTTATTTATCGGTCCTTCCACATCAATGTTGAACAGGATGGATTCTGTAGGGATAGAAACACATTTGACGGCGGTGGCATACATCATAGGATCGTCGAATTTATCGGCAAAGTAGTCAATTGCGTGCTTTCCCCGTACTTCCTGATTGGAGAGCAAATAGGACAGCATCTTCAAAAAATGTGACTTACCACTTCCGAAAAAGCCTGAGATCCAAACGCCGATTTTATCAGTAGGCGTATCAACAGCCTTTACATAGTTATCAAGAAAAGTTTGAAAATGCCGCCGCAGCTCTTTGGTAATGATATATTCACTAAGTTCCTGATACAGGCTGCCCTCATCGTCCTGTGCAACTTTGATAACACCGTTGATGTCGCGGTTGATATCTTTTTGGAACATGGACCGAATATTCATTCTGCTATCCTCCCGTTACAGCAAATTAAATGCCCGATAATAATGACCATCAAGAAACAGGTCAAAAAGGCTGAGAGACTGTCCATTGAAAGTGCCTGGATAAAACATAACGATTGGGATCGCAGCAAAGATATGCTGCATACTATCCAGCATTTTATGAGAGCGCATAAACGGGTGAATTTTTCCGATGCCCGTTAAAAATAAAACGTCGCCTTGCTGAATCGGCTCATAGCACATTTTTGAAAGCAATGCTTCTGGCGTAGCGATTTTCTGGAGCTGTTGAAGCAGATAGTCCTTTCCTCGCTTGTCCTCCAATGCCGCAGTAGATTGCAGCACACGCTTGTCCTCCAAAAGTTGGAGAAATATCTCATACAAATCGCACTCAATGATTCGATATGGTGCAGCTTCATCATCTGTGATGCGTTTTAGAAAATCCTGAACTGTCAGTTCATCTTTCGGATCGTAGCAGAATACATGGATACCAACCTCGTTGCTCAAGCCCTTGTTGGATAGAAAGTCCGGTTCCGATATTCTGCTGCGGATACGGTCTAAATTTTGCTTGATATCGGCCATCGTATCTCCTCCTTACGGAAAGCAGTAAAATGCAGGCAGGGCATCAAAATCGTGATTGGCTCGGATTCCCTGTTCTAATTCTTCACAAAGGAAAACCGGATTTAATTCGGCGGACCGGACAGTATCCAAATACTCCGTCTCCACCAGTATTTTCGTCAGCACGCTTTTGATCTTGTTGACCGTGCCGTCGCTCCACTGTGCGACGGCATCATTTTTTGCCTGTAGTTCTGTAAAGAAAAGATTGATATCCCGACGCCCGAAAGACATATCCTGACGCAGAAACTTTTCGCCGATCACACAAACCATAAAATCCCACGCAATACGGTTATAGCGCATAATAGCGTAGAGATTGATCTGTTTGGCGACTCGTACCGGCGCACAGGCAAGTGCAGACACAAGCTCTGGATTATTCAATGCCTCGATACGTTTACAGCAAGCCCGCGCCATTCTTCCAATTTCCCGTTCGGTTGGATATTGAAAGAGGTTTTCCTCCTTTGCTCGCTGAACGATCTCCTCCGTACTCACACCGTCCAGATACATCTGAGATACGATTCGAATTTCTGAAAAAAGGAATTGCTCTGCGGTCAAACCGCCTTGATAAGTACCGAGCGAGGACATATGATTGGACTCCTTCTTGCATTTATCTCGCCTTTCGACATCGAAAGCGCATTTTTGCTATTTATAGTATATATTTGCGCGCAAAAAATATCAATAGGCTATGTTGTATTGGAAAAGATATTTATAGTATGTTTGCAAGAGGTGAGATGAGTGACGATTGCAAGAGAACTCGGGGAACGTCTGCGTGCCTATCGAACACAGCGAGGTTGGAGTCAGGAGGAGTTGGCAGAGCGTGCCGATCTCCATACGACTTATATCGGACAGTTGGAATGTGGCGAAAAAAATGCGACGATCGAAAGTATTTCCAAGGTAGCCGCCGCACTCAATATTTCGCTCTCCAAACTATTTGAAAATATATCACTTGCTCCCAGCGAGAAAGACATTCCTTCTCGCTGCTATGACCTGATCCAGAAGCAGCCGTTAAGGGATCAGAAACTCTTGCTTGATATTTTGGACACAGTTGTTGCGTACAAAAAACAATAAATCTGGTAAAGAAAAGAGATACAGAACCACACCTTACGTAAATCTGTATCTCTTTTTACACAAGCAGAAAGATTTACACGGCAGCAATATGTATTGCCGAATGGTCTTGCAACTGCTCGGCATATTGGAAAGAGATGAACGAACTTTGTATGCCAGTTCGTCTCTTTTTTGTATCTGCAGACTATGGAAAAACTCCAACTATACAGCCCTGCGCAAGTCTGATACACTAATACCGTATTCAAGGGCGAAGTAAGTTAGGGCGGAGTAAGTGAGGGAGGAACGGCGACAGAAAGGGGGTCATTGCGCCCTCTGCCAGACTCAAAAGAACCAGAATAAAAAGAGCCGTACTGCGAAAGCCCGGCAGAAGTGAAATAATTCTGAATAATCAAGACACGAAAAGCATGGAGGTATCCATTGGAGATACCGCCTCTTTCCGTGTCTTTTTATATATAGAGATCGCCATGGAATGCCAGCCATGGCCCAGCAGGAACAAATCGATGTTTGAAGTCTTATCGATCATAGCGCAAGCCGTCTGGACGGTACGGCAGGAAAGCCGTCAAGGAAGTCTGGCATACTTCCAACCTGTGGGACCCGCAAGGATGCGGGCCCGGCCCCGCAGGAATAGCACACCCCCGATCCGCAGCCGGTGCGGGTCAAAGAACACCGGCAACTGCTTCCGATTTGTCAGCAGCTGCAGCCGAGTTCAGCGGCCTGGTGTTCACCGCCGCCATCACAGATGGCAGGGCGCACGCCCCACGCGGTATCGTACTGACCGAGGCAAAAGGAAAAAGAGACAGGTTCTTGGC
>NZ_JAFBIQ010000032.1 GCF_021531315.1 Oscillibacter valericigenes
CGAGCGCGAAGCAGTCCGAGCCGAGACCGTTGCCGGTCGGCTCCAAAAGCGGCATGGCGGCAGCCATGGCGACCGCCGCATCCACGGCGTTGCCGCCGTTTTTCATCACATCTATGCCGAGCTGCGCGCCGAGCGGCACGCTCGTGCAGGCGACGGCATTTTTCGCATAAACGACGCTGCGCCGCGAGGCGTAGCGGTAGGTCAACGGGTCAAAGTCAGGCATCGGTTCGTCCTCCTTCGGTTGTTCTCTCTCAGTATAGCAAGGTTCTCAAAAAAAGCAAGAAGAGCGCCATAGGGCGCTCTCCTTTTTGCGTGTCTACCGGACTGCGCGCTTTGTTTACTGCGCAGCAGGCGGCGCCGAGATGGGTGCGGGCGGCTCGGGATCCTTGTGTCTGCGCTGATAGATCAGCTTCTGATAGCCGACCACGATGGCGAGCAGGGCGATGCCGACGATGTCGGTCAGCGTCTTGCTGTCAATGAGCATCAGCGCGCCGGCCATCGAGAAGATGCGCATGATCCAGTTGAGGTTGCCGAAGAAGTAGCCCTCGACCGCGGCGGCGATCATCACAACGCCGATGCAGGAGCTGATGACGACCTGCGTGCCGCTGAGCAGCGTGACATTCTCCAGCAGGAGCTGCGGGTTATACATGAACATATATGGGATGATGAAACCCGCCAGCGCAAGCCGCACCGACTGCCAGCCGGTCTTCATCGGGCTGCCGCCGGAAAGGCCCGCGGCGGCGAAGGACGCCAGCGCGACCGGCGGCGTGAGGTTCGCGAACATCGCGTAGTAGAAGCAGAACAGGTGCGCGGAGAGTTCGGGCTGACCCAGCTCAACGAGCGCAGGCGCGGCGATGGTCGCCGTGATGAGGTAGGACGGGATGGAGGGCAGGCCCATGCCGAGGATCATGCAGGTGATCATGGTGAACACAAGCGTCAGCAGGACGCTGTGCTGACCGATGCGGATGATGGCGTGCGCCACATTGAGGGCGAAGCCAGTCATGCCGCAGACGCCGACGATGATGCCGACGCAGGCGCAGGCAATTGCCACGGAAACCGTGGACTTCGCGCCGGCGACAAAGGCATCGCAGATGTCCTTGAAGCTCATGCGGCTGATGGGCCGCAGCTCAGCGACGAGGATGGTGACAACGATGGTCCAGAACGCGCTGAAGATGACCGTTTTGCCGCTCCAAATGAGCATATAGAGCAGGAAAGCGATAGGGATGAGCAGGTGTCCGCGCTCGCGCATGACCTTGCCGGGCTTGGGCATCTGCTCCTTGGGCAGGCCATTGAGATGCTCCTTCGTCGCGCGCATCTGCACCTGCACGAGGATGCCGCCGTAATAAAGCAGAGCGGGAATGACGGCGGCGCGGATGATCACGCCGTACTGTACGCCCAGCGTTTCCGCCATGACAAATGCCGCCGCGCCCATGATGGGCGGAAGCAGCTGCCCACCGACGGAGGCCGTGGCCTCGACCGAGCCGGCAAACTCCTTGGAGTAGCCGGTCTTCTTCATCAGCGGAATGGTAAAGGTGCCGGTGGTGACGACATTGGCAACAGCGGAGCCGTTGATGGAGCCGAGGAAGCCGGAGGCCAGCACCGCGACCTTCGCGGGTCCGCCCTTGGTGTGGCCGGCGAGGGCGTTTGCGATGTCGTTGAAGAACTGGCCCATGCCGCACTTGTTCATCACTTCACCGAAGATGATAAAAAGCACGATATAGGTCGCCGCCACCTTGACCGAGGTGCCGTAGATGCCGTAGATGTCGGTGGTCAGATAGGTCACGATGCGGTGCCAGGTGTAGCCGCGGTGCATGAAGATGCCGGGCATGGAGCGCCCGAAGATCGCGTAGATCAGGAAAACGATCGACAGGATGCTCAGCGCGGGACCGCTCAGGCGGCGGGAGCACTCAAGCACCAGCAGGATGAGGATCGTGCCAACGATGATGTCGATCGTTTCGCCCTGAAAGCCGGTGGAGATGAACACAGGATAGCGGATGAACACATAGATGGGCATGATGGCGGAAAGCGCGAACAAAAGCCAATCATACCACACGACCTTTTTACGGCTCGACTTCTTAAAGGCGGGATAGAGCAGGAAGCCGATCACCAGCACCAGTCCAACATGGATGGCGTGGTGCTTGATGTTGACCATTTGCAGCAGGCGGATGCCGGAGGCATAGGCCAGATGGTAGAGCGTAAAGGCAAGACAGAGGAAGTAGACGAGCTTATTGACCCAGTTCGCCTCAAACTTGCGGGTGCGGGATTCTTTTTCGTATTTCTCCATGATCTCCGCGCCTTTGGCGGCGTCGATCGGAGCAGCGTCGCCGGTCGAAACGGCAGCGGCGTTTTTCTCAAGTTCAGCCACGGAAGAGGTACCCCCTTGTCGTAATGATTTTTGCCTCGACGCGGCTCGCGTCGGGCAGGGAGCGGAAATCGAAGATTTCCGCGTCGTTGAGTGTAAAGGTCTTCATATATTTGCTCGAGGTGATCCAGTGCAGCGTGGGAAAGAGGCTGTTGATGTCCTCCATCCACACCAGCCCGTCCTCGATGCGCGTCGGCACATCCATCTCGGCCGGAATGCCGGCGCCGTAGCCTGCGACGGCGATCGCGTCCAGATTGAATCGCAGATCGTCTGTCACGGTGTAGAATTCATACCACGGGATATGCTCAAAGGAATGCTCGATCTCAAGTGAGAGCGTGTCGCCTGCGGCGATGGGCCACGCGGCGATCAGGGTATCGGTGCTGCGCTCGCGCAGCTCGAGCGTCGTGCGCTCGGGCACGATGCAGGCGAGCCACGCGGCGAGGCTCAGCAGACACAGAAGTGCTGCCGCAGGGCGGCGGCCAAAGGAGCTTTTCATCTCTCGAACCTTACCGAAAAGCGGGCGTGGGCGGCACAGTGCGCTCACGCCCGCTCTCTTATCGTTTCTTTACAGATGTATCGAAGGGGACTTTGCTTAGTCGATGTAGCCGTTATCCTTCCAGAACGCCTCTGCGCCGGGATGCAGCGGGAGCTGGATATCGTCCACACCGAAGGTGATGTCGATGTTCTTGTCGGCGGCGTTGTGAGATGCCTTGATGGTGGAGATGTTCTGGAAAATGCCCTCGAGCATATCGTAGACCATCGCGTCGCTCAGATCCTTGCGCACGAGCATGATATTGTAAACGAACAGGCCCTCAATGTCCTCGGTGTTGTTGTAGGTATTGGCAGGGATGACGGACTTGGCGTAGTAGGGATACTCGGAAACGAGCTTCTCACGCCCCTCACCGTCGATGGGAACGACGACCATATCATACTGCACGCTCAGATCCATAACGGTGGCGTTGGGCAGGCCGGAGGTGACGAACACCGCGTCGCACTGGCCGTTCTTCATGTTGTCGATGGCTTCGCCGTAAGCGAGGTAGTCGGGCTTGATGTCATTATAGGTGATGCCGTAGGCATTGAGGATCATGCGGGCGTTGATCTCCACGCCGGAGTTCGCCGCGCCGACGCCCACGCGCTTGCCGCGCAGATCCTCAACGGACTTGATGCCGGTGCTGGAAACGGTGACGAGCTGGACATAGTTGGGCCAAAGGCGCATGAGCGCGCGCAGATCGCCGGCCTCGCCCTTGCCCTCATAGGCGCCGGTGCCGGTGTATGCCTGCATGACGGCGTCCTGCATGGCGATGGCGATCTCGGCGTCACCATTGAGGATGTTCTGGATGTTCTGGCCGGTGGCGTTCGTGGCCTCGGCAGAGGTCTGATAGCCATATTCCTTCAAAGCGGTGGCAAAGGCGCCGCCGATGGGGAAGTAAATGCCGGAGGTCGGGCCGGTGCCGACGGTGATGAACTCCTTGGCGCGCTCGGCGGGGGTGAGGCCCTTGGTCTCCTCAGTTTGCTGGGTGTCGCCGGAATTGTCGGGAGTGGGGGTATCGTTCTTGTTGCCGCAGGCAGCAAGAGAGAGCACCATGATCAGTGCCAGCGCAAGGGACAGGAACTTTTTCATCTTCATTTCTCCTTTTGTTGTTATGGTATTTGGAAATGGGAAAGCATACTCCCCCCATTTCTGCCGTTCATTTTATGTTAATATTTACCGCCGCGCAAGGGAATTTGGGGGAACGGTCGTCTTTCGCGCGTGAACGGTTCTTTGCGGCGTGTTAACACATGCTCTTATTTTTTATTCCAATTTTCTATAATTTCACAGTGTTTTCCGCTTGAAATAAGCAGAGTGTGTGTTATATTATTTAATTGTGAAGATTTTGACAACACCTGTACATCGGGGGAACGGCCTGCCATGCAGAATAACCTCTTCTTTTCTCTCATTCTGAATATCAGCTTTCTTGTGCTGATCGCCACCATCCTCACCGAGCTGCGCCCACTGCGTATGATGCTCAAGCGGCAGGACCGCTCGCTGAAGAACCAGCTCGTGCTGGGCGTCATCTTCGGACTGCTCTCCATCAGCTGTACCTACACGGGGCTTTCCTTTCAGGGCGCGGTGGTCAACACCCGCGTGGTGAGTACGGTCGCCGCCGGACTGGTCGGCGGGCCGGCAAGCGGCATCTGCGCAGGAGTGCTCAGCGGCGTACACCGCTATTTCTATAACCCCGCAGGCTTCACCTCGTTCGCCTGCGCCATCGGCACCTTCCTCTTCGGCGTCATCGGCGCGGTGAGCTACCGCTGGTTCACGCGCCGCTCACGGCGGACGAGCGACCTTGTGTTCATCACGCTGGTCGCCGAGTTGGTCCAGTGCGGACTTATCCTGCTGCTGGCAAAGCCCTTTTCCGCGGCCGCCGCACTGGAGGAGTCCATCCTCCTGCCGAAAATCCTGGTCAATTCGCTCGGCCTTGTGGCCTTTATGCGCATCCTTGACCGGCTGAACCGCGACCTGACCATCGAGCTTGCCGAGCAGCAGGCCGTCGCCCTGCTCATCGCGCAGGAGTGCCTGCCCTATCTGCGCCGCGGCATCAAGGACCGCGAGGGGCTGCAATGCGCCGTGAACATCGTGCGCGAGAAGCTCCCTCACTTTCAGGTGGCATTGACCGACTGCACGCAGATCCTGGCCGCGAGCGGCGGACTGTCCTCCGCCGGTCCGCTCCCGCCCTCCGCGCGGGAGGCCATTGCGCAGAACCGCTCCGTCGCAGCAACGGAGCTTTCCGGCGGCTCCGGCTACGCCGGTCTTGCCGCGCCGCTGCATCAGGACGAGAAGGTCATCGGCGCGCTGCTGCTCAAGGTCCCCACGGGGCCGAACCTCGTGCTTGACGCCGACATCCGCACGCTGGAGAGCCTTGCCAAATTCTTCTCCGTCATGCTGGAGCTGGGTGAGGCCGAGCATCAGATCGCGCTGCGCAAGCAGGCGGAATTCCGCGCCCTGCAATCGCAGATCAACCCGCACTTTCTGTTCAACGCGCTCAACACCATCTCCGGTCTGTGCCTGACCGATCCCGACCGCGCCCGTAAAACGATACTTGTCCTCGCCGCCTATTTCCGCCAGACGCTGACCATCAACGAGCCCTTTGTCACCCTTGAGCAGGAGGTCTCCAATGTGGACAACTACCTTATGCTCACCGAGGCACGCTTTGAGGGCGCGCTGCATGTCGAATGTTCGCTGCCCGATGATCTGACGAAGCTGCGCCTGCCGCCGCTCATTCTCCAGCCCATTGTGGAAAACGCTGTGCGCCACGGCTTTGTGTCTGTGGACGACCGGCGCGTGGACATCTGCATCCGTCAGGATGACGAGCGCGCCTACATCCGCGTGAGCGATCAGGGACACGGCTTCCCGCCGGAGGTGCTGCGCAAACTCGAGGACCTGAACGATCCGACCTACACCGGTCTTTTCAATGTGCGCAAGCGTCTGCGCAGCATCTACGGCGAGCAGTGCATCTTCACCATCGACAGCAGTGAGCTCGGCTCGACCATCGCCTTCTCCATCCCGCTCATTCCCCCGCAGATGCCCGATATTGTTTGAAGGGAGATGATCTTATGCGTATCGCCGTGATCGACGACGAAAAGTACTCGCGCATTGCGTTGGTCCACCAAATTCGTCAATTTCTGCCGTATGCCGAGGTCGTTGAGGCCGGAAGCGGCGCACAGGCGATCGAACTGCTGGAAAAGCAGAGCTTTGACATTCTCTTTCTCGATGTCCACCTCGGTGATATGGAGGGCACGACGATCGCCGCGCTGGCCCGCCGCCTGATGCCGTCCGCGCGGATCATCTTTGCAACGGCCTATTCCGAATACGCCGTGCGCGCATTCGAGCTGCGCGCGGACGATTATCTGCTCAAGCCCTTCGACCCCGACCGCATCCGTGAGGCACTGGAGCGCAGCACGGCTGCCTCCGCAGCGCCGGTTTCCCCACCGCCGCTGCTGCACCGCATCGCTGTGAGCAGCAACCGCAGCACCACGCTGCTCGACATCGACGAGATCACCCACATCGAAACAGACGGCGTGGGGCGCGGCTGCGTGATCCACACCACCTCCGGCAAGACCTACAACGACAGCACCTCCCTCGGCGAGTACGAGGGCAGGCTTGCCGGGCAGGCATTCTACCGCATCCACAAGACCTGCCTTGTTCAGCTGCGCTATGTCGAGAGCATTTTCCCGTGGATGGGCAGCGGCTTTGCCCTGCGCGTACACGGCACGGACTCCGTGCTGCCGATCGGCCGCGAGCGGGTGCGCGAACTGCGCCGCCGACTGAGCATCTGATCTCCTCTGAGACCATGCCAGTGAAGGCCATTTTCTCTCTCATTCTAACAGCTTCGGCTTTGAGATGGAAAAAGACGCGGCTGGTTGCCGCGCCTTAAACCGCAACTATATTGTAGGAGGATATGACTGTCCTTACAGTCACGACCGACAGTTTTGAAAACGAAATCCTGCGTGCAAACAAGTCCGCGCTGATGCTCTTCTGCGGAAACGAGCTGTTCGGCTCTGTCGTCGCACCTGCCTCCAAGGCGGCGAACGCGGTGTTTATCGAAGAAACACTCGCACAATAAGAAGTCGATGACAGAGCTGGTGGGGATCAGCAGAGACGGCGCAAGTTATTCTTTGTCTCTGCCAGCGCAACTGATTGCACCCGAGACTTCTGTGGATTATTCCCCCTGCATATTGCCAAATATGCCGCAAACAGGTGTATTTACAGCACAAATCTAAGCATTCCTTTTTGCGCCGCACCCCTTTGACTGCATATTTGCCCACAGACAGCGAAAAGCCGACCCGCCGGGGATTTCCCTCAGGCGGGGTGGCCTGTTTCCTGTTATGCCGTCCGTCTGCTCCATCGCTTTCTTGCATGGAAGTCGGTCATCGTGCGCTCTTGTAGTGTGTTTTCTCCTGCCGGCAGCGGCTGCGCTTTGGCAATGCCTGCGTCGATTTTCACCGCTGCCTGCCGCCGCATCTCCTCCGTGATGTGGGAGTAGGTGTTCAGCGTGGTGGCTGCGGAGACATGGCCCAGGATGGTGGACGGCGTCTTGATGTCCATCCCATGGGCGAGGGCATTGGTAGCAAAGGTGTGTCTAAGTCGTGGAATTTGATTCTTAATTTATATTATACATTTTCGAGCATTGATGAAACAAAATTGTAAAATAGTACTTTCTAAATTCCAATATTGGTGATATACTGAAAATAGATTCTAGCTATTGAGGTATATGAGATGCATCCCTATACAGGAGATTATATTGAGCATATTGATAGCACCACAAATAACTTCAAATACTATACCTTTGCACCTCGTCCACTGATGAACGGGAACATGTATCAGATGGATGATGAATTAGCAACATTGTTAACTGAAGCCCACCGTAATATTGGCTTTCTAGAGGGCCTTATTCAGTTTGCCCCGAACAGAGACCCTTTTACAGAACTGATACTGTTGAAAGAGTGTACCTATTCCCGCATGATTGACTACACCGGTCCTAATTTCAAAGATGTGCTAACCATCTGCGGCACTGGTAAAGGTGATATATCGCCAATCATGAATCTGAAGTCGGCATATAGAACGGCGATGACTATGGAAATTGCAGCTCCTAATTTGAGCCGTATTTGTGGAATTGCCCTCAATGGAGATGAAGAAGCAGACTCGATTGGTGTTAGGGATCATCAAACTTTCTGGCTGGGTGCAAAGACAAATTTGAGAGGATACAATCCTACTGAACCTGATGCTGTGTTGCCGACACTGGCTGATATTTCTGCATATCTGTATAACGGCGGAGAGGATCCTCTGATTCAGGCTGCGCTAGTACACTATCAGTTTGAAATGATACACCCATTTGAAAAATATAATGGGGTTGTAGGGCGTATCCTACCATTCATGGTTTTGAGAAAAATCGTAGGCAACGCATTACCCGTTCTGTGCCTCTCTGAACATCTATTATTAAATAAAAATGAGTATCTTGATATGCTCCGAACAACACAATATAGTGGTGGTTATGTACGTTGGATTAAGTTTTTCATACAGATCATTAACGAAGCTGCTCGAAATAGCGCAGAACTGCTTAAGAAATACGAAGAAACAATAAAGCTGGATGAAGAAAGATTAAGAAATGCAATGCCGCAAACAAGTACTTTTTGGAACGTGTATGAGCACATAAAGGCTTTCCCGGTTGCAAGTATTCCTATTGTGGCACAAAATCTTAGCTTATCGTATAATTCTGTTTCTAAAGCATTTTCTACCTTGCAAGAGAACAATCTTATTATGCAAGAAAGTAGTGCCAAAAGGAATCGAGTATGGGAATACTCCAATCTTGACTTTATATTTTCGTTACCATGCATCAATGAAACAACATCTATATTTGAAAAATAATTAATGCGGGGGCAGAAACATGAGTGAATGGCTAAATGGCATATTTGAATGCCTTGATATAAACAGCAGTACTGGTTTGGCTACAGAAGACAGTTTGCAAAGCATGAGCCCCTTTCAAAGACTATTCTATACACAAGTTCATGAAAAGATAGGAATTGACGCTGTGTTTTTTCTTCGCGATGCAAATGGGATTGCCAAAGTTCCGCTTATCTATTTTTCCGTTATCCAGAAATATGATGCAAAGCAAGTTGCAGAGCTGCATCGTCTTTCGTGGAATCTCGGAGAGGCTCCGCTGCTATTTGTAGTGACTCCGGACGAGATTTTGATTTATAACAACTACGAGGCACCTCAAACCGTTGAGGACGGAAACCTTGACCCCACCGCAGGGATAATTGAAACGTTAAGCTTAGCCAATGGATTGGCTTCACAGCGACTTGCATTACAGAAATATCATCGCTCAATGCTTGAAAGCGGCGAATATTGGCGGCAAAGCATGACTAGATTTGACGCTCAAGGCCGTGTGGATACCACATTGATGTCAAATTTGAGAATAATGCGAAGAACGCTGATCAAGCAAATCAGCAAAAGGTGTGATAAGAGTAAGGAAACAATCACGAGCGTAGTTCACTCTTTGCTCAGTCGGTCGATTTTTATTAAGTACCTGGAAGAACGCAAAGATTCAAACGGAGAAACTGTATTTCCGCAAGGTTTTTATTCCAATTTTTTGGAGTCAGCAAAACAGTATACCGATGTGCTAAACAGTAAAGAGGCAACTTATCGCTTGTTTAGAACACTTAAAGAGAAGTTTAATGGTGATACACTGCAAATTTCAGAAGTTGAAATAGAGATTGTTACTCAAAATGACTTGGATGAGCTTCGCACATTTATTCTAGGTGATAGCGAATTAGAGAGCAAACAACTCGCGTTATGGCCATTTTATAGTTTTGACATTATCCCCATTCAATTGATCAGCAGTATCTATGAACTGTTTTTTCACCTGTCAGACGAAGATGATGAGAAGGGCACGTATTATACGCCACTCCATCTTGTCAACTTGGTCATGGATGAAGTATATCCGTGGGAAGGCGAGTATAAAGATACATCCTTTTTTGATCCATCATGCGGTTCGGGAGTTTTCTTAGTTGAGGCATACAGAAGACTTGTTTGCAGATGGATGTCCCAAAATAGTGTTCATACGATCACTTGTGATCAACTGAATCTTCTCTTAAAAAACAGTATTTTCGGTGTAGATATTAATGAAGAAGCTATTCGAGTTGCCTCGTTTAGCCTTAGCTTAGCTATGTGTGATTTCCTCGATCCACGAAGCATCTGGGATAAGCTTTCATTTCCGCGTCTACTAGATAACAACTTGATTTCAAGTGATTTTTTCGATGAGGTTAAATCTTTTAATAACAGAAGATATGATATCATTGTCGGCAATCCACCTTGGCAGAGTAACATTACTGGAAAAACGAAAGAGTACTTGAAAAAAGCAAATCGCGTCATAGGTGACAAGCAAATTGCGCAGGCATTTTCTATCAAGTGTTCAGAGTTGTGCAAGCAAAACGGAATTATTTGTCTCCTTATGCCTAGCAAAGGATTGCTTTTTAATAGATCAGATAAAAGTAGGACGTATAGGGCAAATCTGTTTTCCGATAGCAACGTCCTAGCGATTATTAATCTATCAGTATATAGAAAATTCTTATTTGATCACGCTAGTGGCCCTGCTGCTGCCATTATCTATACTCCTAAAAAGGAAGAGATCAATCAGCCAATAGTTTATTGTACGCCAAAGCCAATTTACACAATTGAAGATATCAGGAAGTTTTCTATTGATCCTACCGATATATGTAAAATACCCCGTGACATTATTGATGACGATAGGATCTGGAAAATTGCAATGTGGGGAGCGCCTAGAGATCTTGAATTAATAGGAAAAATGCAAAGCACTTATGCACCTATGGCATCATTTATTAAAGAAAATCACATGACAACTGCCGAGGGGTTCAAAAGAGGAAATAAGAAACACCAATGTTATGACTTCAAAGGTCTTCCATTGGTGGAAGCCAAATCCTTTAAACCATACTATGTTTCATCCAATGAGCTTCCGATAGTTGATTTTGATGATTTTGAGTGCATTGTTAAAAATGCCAGAGAAATATTTGCAGCCCCACACTTGATAATTAAGCAGAGCCATAAAAATGGAACATTTCTTTCAGAAGTGCTGGATTATGATGCTGTGTTTAACCATAGTCTTTTAGGAGTACACGGCAACATAAATGAGCTTAAATACTTGAGCGTGATAATTGGCTCAAGAGTTTTTTCGTACTATCATATTCTTACAAATAGGAAATGGCTTGTAGAAAGAGATGAGTTAGAAGCAGGAGATATCTGGCAAACACCTATCCCCAGCCCAAGCGATGCAGAAATTGCTGAAGCATGCGAAATATTTGATGAATTAGCGATCTCACCAGCGAAAAAGGAAAACGCAGAACAATTTGTTCGCCATATGTATCGGCTAAAAGAATATGAGAGCTATCAAATAGACGATGTAATTGATTATGTATATGACTATTTCAAAAAAAAGCAGCATTCAGTATCCTTTGAGCGGCCGAACACCGGTGCTTACAAACTGTATTATGATTCCATTAGCGAGGTGCTGACGAACACATTTGGATCAAGTACAAGGTTAACTGGAGATCTATATTTTGGCGATGCTCCACTGTCTGTGCTTGTTTTAAATGTTGGACAACAAAACAATGCGGATCCAAATTTTGTAAAAAACAATGATAGGTTGAATGAAATACTCCTAAGCTTGGACAGCGCATTAGCCGATAAACAGAAAATGGTATTCATTAGGCGAAATCTCCGAATTTACCAGCCGAACAGGATATTTATCATTAAGCCGTCCCAACGTAAATATTGGACATATTCCGCAGCTTGCAGGGATGCAGATGAGATATTCGAAGATGTTTCCAAGGCGTGGAGGTGATACAATGAGCAGTATAAGAAATATAACAGCATCCACAGCTGTCCCGGATGATTTAGCAAAGCGGCTGGGCCCTTCTGGTGTTAATGAGATTTTATTGACCCTGTGGCAGGGATATCATGATTTAATAACGGATACGAACATAACTATTTCCGAAACCGCTAAGGAAGATGATATCACCTTGGAATGGTATGGGAAAATATCGCAGCGGTGGGCCAACGCGAATCGGGCCACCATTCTGAGAATAAACAACATTGGACCTGTTCATCAGTACCCAGACCCCACGTTAAAAAAGGGCCGTGGATATAAACCTACGATTGATTTTTGTTTTCGTGATTGGGATACTTCAAACAGTTATTTTGGCGCAGAATGCAAGAACCTTTATAATCACAAGAAAGATAAAATTAAAAGATATGTTGATACAGGAGTAAAAAACTATACATCAGGACGCTATGGATCACAGTCATCAGAATCCTCAATTATCGGATATGTATTAAGCGGAAAGATTCCGGAAATTGTAACGGAACTGATTACTGAAATCGCAACAATTGCGCCAATAAGCAATCTGTCCCGAGAATTACGTTTCAAAGAACCGCAGTACGCCTCACAACACAAGCGCCCCACAGATGATAGTGAAATTACATTGCATCACTTATTTTTTGATTTTACACATTAAGAAGTAGTGCATAAAGTATCAAAATTTATTGCATTAATTATAATGGGAGGAGTTCATATGCCTTTAGATATTGTACGCGGAAAAATATCCAATATCGTGGCCACAAAAGAATTAATAAAAATTGTTGAGCAGCATGGAAATCACGAATGCAGCGAAACCTTATATTTAGGATATCCTCTTTCTGCAAATGCGGAGAGGACAGTCACCGTTGACGCCTTACTTCTTAGTGAAAAGAGTGGGCTGATAGCCTTCATTTTTTCAAAACTGCAAGATACCGCGTCAATTGTAGAAGAACAAGGGGAATTATATTACCAATTGATCAATACTTTGACCCAATATCCAAGTTTGAGGAAAGGTCGGTCGCTTGCATTCGAACCGCATGTCATCTCTATAACACCAAACAAACCTGACAATGATATTGAGGATGGTTATATATTAACTACTTTTAGTCAACTCTCGCAAGCAATTTCCCAAATACCGGCATTTGACACGAGTTATTATCGAGTCCTTGTGGAATCACTGCAAAAAATTGCAAGTATCAAGCCTCGAAAAAAACGCGAAAATGTAAAAAACTCAGGATCAAAAGGAGATATAATTAAGAAAATCGAAAAAGAAATTGCGAATCTAGATCAGTGGCAAAAGAAGGCGGCTCTAGAGATCGTTGATGGACCGCAGAGAATAAGAGGTTTGGCTGGCTCTGGAAAAACAATTGTTCTGGCATTAAAAGCAGCATACTTGCATGCACAATATCCTGAATGGGATATTGTGGTGACTTATTATACACGTTCTTTGTGGCAGCAATATCGAGACTTAATTACTAAATTTGTATTTGAATTTTCTCGTGATGAGCCCAATTGGGATAAATTACACTTGTTTCATGCTTGGGGTTCGCAATCAGAGCAAGGCTTGTATTCTGAAATTGCGCGTTCAATTGGCCAGGTTCCCATAAACTTTGCCAATGCCAAACTAAAGTACGGGAGAGAAGGCGCATTTTCTGGTATATGTAATGAGTTAAATCAAATTATGTCCAAAGACTACAAACCATTATATGATCTCTTGCTTATAGATGAAGCCCAAGATATGCCAGCACCATTTTTTAAACTCGCATATAGATGTGTAAAAAATCCAAAACGAATTGTTTGGGCTTATGATGAACTTCAAAATTTAAGTTCTTCGATTATGCCCTCAATCGAGGAAATGTTTGGCTCAGATGAAAATGGAAAGCCTCTTGTTGAGTTGAAAAATGAGCCTGATGAACCTATGCAGGATATCATACTCCCGGTTTGTTACCGAAATCCCCCTTGGGCGTTGGCATTAGCGCATTCACTTGGCTTCGGCATATACAGAGACCATTTAGTGCAACATTTTGACGCTTTAGAACTTTGGGAAGATATTGGATATAAAAAGGACAAAGGCTCGCTGGCCTTTGGTAAGAAAGTTACACTATCTCGTAGACCTGATGCAACCCCCAATTATTTTTATGAACTATTGAATCCACAAGATGTTATTAAAACATGGCGTTTTGAAGATGTTGATACTCAATACGATTTCATTGCCAAGCAAATCAAGAAAAATATCACCGAAGATGAATTGGATCCAGATGATATTTTAGTAATTTTCCCTTCTGTAATTTATGCTAAGAGCCAATATCAAAGATTTGCACAGCATCTTGCTCGATATTCTATATCATCCATGCTTGCTGGTGTAACCAACGAACGCGATATTTTCCATATTCCTGGGAGCATTTCGTGCTCGGCAATTTATCGCGCCAAAGGAAATGAATCCCCAATGGTGTATATCGTCAATGCAGATTGTTGCTATGAAGGTATTGAGCTAATCAAATTAAGAAATACTCTTTTTACTGCGATTACTCGTTCGCGGGCATGGGTTAGAATTTGTGGTGTTGGTTCAGCAATGGCTGGCCTAATTTCTGAAATACAGATATTCATAGATAAGGAGTATGTTCTTGACTTTAAAATTCCTACGAAGACAGAGATGAACAAGTTGAGAACCATCAACAGAGAAAGAAGTGCGTCTGACACAAGAAAAATCGAGGAGGCACAGAAAGGTGTAAGAACACTTTTAGATTTGGTAGCTAAGGGAGAACTTGATGCCTCTCAGATTCCTGAACTTGGATCTTTGATGAAGCTTTTTTTAAATAGCAAAGCTGGCGGTGAAGATATAGATGAAGAGGATGAATAGGCATGTTGAAGACACGCGAGATCAAATTCTAAACACATTGCAAATACTGTCTGGATGTGGACTGACACGCATTACTAAGGATGTGCTTTCGACTTTTGATCAAGACTGTGAGATATTAACATGGAACAATCATGTCTCAGGCAGACATAATGTCGGAAAATCATTTACCACTCTAAATCAATATATTTCCATCTACGAAACAGGCGCATATCATTGTATCCTCTTTGACGGCTCAATTATTCGAGCATGTTTTAAATTTCACAAAAACATACTTTTGCAAGAAAGCCTATTATATTGGCCTGCTCCAATTATTATCTCTGAGGAAGAAGTCGATGAATTAGGAATTCGTGAAGCGGTAAATATGTACTTTTCTGACGAGGATTCAAGAAATAAAAAAGCCATTATGCGAAGTCCTCTTAGATTTGATTTTGACCCGTCGAACACAAGTGAACTGCATCCAGCTACACATGTTCATATGCAACATGCTGACTGCCGAATTAGTGCTAAAAGACCAATCTGCTTTAACACATTTATCAAGTTTGTTTTTAAAAATTTTTATCCTAATTGTTGCCCTTCAATACTTGATGATTTGAAACGATTAAATTATTCAGGTTTTGACATTTTCGATAAGGCAGTAATATGTCTATAAGATATAAAGCGACTTCCAGTAGAATCTGATCTGAAGGTCGCTTTATTTTTTGTCGTGTGCTTGACATACGGGTAGCGGAGATCATGGAAGCGTACGGGATAATGTACAATAACTTGCGCAAATTGAAAAGAGCAGCCGCTGGCGCACCACTGAGGGCAGCAGGGGCGAGTCCTTCTTCGGTGACGGAAACAGCCATCTGGAAGCATTCCTTTTCCGGTACTCCTTTGGCGCTGCATGAGGTGATTTCTTCATGCAGGAAAACGCCCTTTGAAGAGATAGATGGAAAAAAGCAAGCCAAGGATACTTTCCTTGGCTTGCTTTTTCATAAGCTCAGATCATGCGGCGTCGCTGCCCGCAAGGCAGGCGGCAAGAAGGGCGACGAACTCCGAAGGGTGCGGCTTGCGCTCCAGCGGACACCTCGTTATCGTCCGCAGCGTTCGCCTGTCTGTTTTCCAGATCAGGTCCACTGCAAAGCAGATGCTGCGCTTTATATCAAGGCTG
>NZ_JAFBIQ010000033.1 GCF_021531315.1 Oscillibacter valericigenes
CATCTGCCAGCAGGACTGATCTTCGCAGCTCCATCAGATGACCGCCTCCCTGTTGTGTTCGAAGCACATATTTCATGTTGTCTAAAATAGCACAAAATTCTTGGAGTTTCAACAAAAAATGAGGAAAAACAGCCAAAAAGCGCTCGACAAATTTCGAGCTTGGCGTAGAGGACGCAAAAGGCTCTCTCCGCCGAAGCGGAGAGAGCCTTACCTTTATCACAGCGGTTCCGGCGCAGAGCGCTCCTCGTCCTGTGCGAGCGCGGCGGCCTCGGCTTTGGCCTCGGCGAGCAGCCTGCGCTCGCCCTTTGTTTTGCACACGCTTTCGTCGAACTGCGCCCAGAGGTCGGGACGGCGGAGCATCGTGCGGATGTAGCTCTGCTTGCGCCGCCATTTTTCCACATTGCCGTGGTGGCCGGAGAGCAGCACATCGGGCACTCTGCGCCCATGCCACTCGTCGGGGCGGGAATACTGGGGGTATTCCAAAAGGCCGTTCCAATGGGATTCCTCCGTGAAGCACTCCTCGTCCGGCAGTACGCCGGGCACCATGCGGCACACGGCGTCCGTGAGCGCCATGGCGGGGATCTCGCCGCCGGTGACGACGAAGTCGCCCATGCTGATCTCCTCGTCCACGCACTCGTCGATAAAGCGCTGGTCGATGCCCTCATAGTGGCCGCAGACGAGGATGAGGTGGCCGTAGCTCTCCTTCAGCTCGCGGGCGACGGCCTGCGTAAAGGTGCGCCCGCAGGGGGAGAGATAGACGGTGTGCCCCCTTGAGCCTGCCTGTTCGCACACATGCGCCCAACAGCGGTAGAGCGGATCAGCCTGCATCACCGCGCCGCGCCCGCCGCCATAGGGGTAGTCGTCCACCTGCATCTGCTTATTCGTGGTGAAGTCGCGGATCTGGTGCGTCTGAATGGTGATGAAGCCCCGCTCCTGCGCGCGGCCGAGGATGCTCGCGCGCATCATCGCGTCCACCGCGTCGGGGAAGAGGGTGAGAATATCAATCCGCATTGGTTTCCAGCCCCTCGATCATTTTGACATAGATCTCGCGCTTTTCTGCGTCGATGCCCATGATGAAGATGTTCTCCACCGCGGGAATGAGGTAGCACTTCTCCGGTCCGCGCACCTTGTAGAGCTTGTGGGCGGGGTAGGTCTGGACCTCCTCGACGACGCCGATGTAGCGGTGGATGAAGTCCTCATAAACCGTCATGCCGATCAGCTCCGCGTCGAGGAACTCGCCGCGCTTGAGCTGCACCTCGCTGCGCTTGATGGAGAGGATCTTGGTTTTGAGCCCCTCCGCGGCGGTCATATCGTCCCAGCCGGGGAAGTGCATGAGCACCATATCGCCCTGGATGCGGCGGTCGATGGGGCGGAACTGCGTGCCGTCCATATAAAGCGCCTTGAAGCCGGCGAGCTGCGCGGGCGTCACATCCCACGGCTGCACCTTGACATCGCCCTTGACACCGTGCGTGTTGACGATCTGACCAACCTCGATGAATTCGGGCGCGGCGGACGGCGCCGGCGCGCCCTTGGAAAAGATACCCATGGCGGGGACCTCCTTATGTTGCTTTCGTATGTTTTACAGTATAACCGAAAAGACGCGCAAGGGCAAGTGCGGATTTTGCGGCCCGCGCTTGACGCGCGGACGGTCTTTGTGCTATAACTGAGGCAAGAAAAATGAGACAAAAGGAGACGAAGGTATGCTCATTTCCACCAAGGGACGCTACGCGCTGCGCGTGATGCTGGAGCTGGCGCAGGGCGCACCGGACGAGTGTATGCCGCTGCCGCTGATCGCCGCGCGGCAGGGCATTTCCGAAAAGTATCTGGAGAGCATCATCGCCGTGCTCGCGCGTGCGGGACTGGTCGAGGGGCAGCGCGGCAAGGGCGGCGGCTACCGGCTCAGCCGAAGAGCGGAGGACTACTCCGTCGGCGAGATCGTCCGGCTGACGGAGGGCTCGCTCGCGCCGGTGTCATGCCTGACGGGAGAGAATACCTGTCCGCGCGCGGAGCGCTGCCTGTCGCTCCCTGTGTGGGAACGGCTCGATGCACTGATCAACGACTATCTCGACGGCGTATCCCTTGCCGATCTCCTCGCGGAGGGCGGGGGAGCGTAGGGACGCCGCGCGCCGTGGATTTTCGCCGCCGAAGGGCGGCGAAAAATATTTTCTAAAAACCTATTGACAAGCTATGCTTTATGGTGTATTTATAAAACATAGAAATAAAGTAGGTTTAAAAAGGAGCGATACCATGACGATCTATGCGGATAACGCGGCGACCACGAAAATGAGCCGCACGGCCATCGAGGCGATGCTGCCCTATCTGGAAACGGATTACGGCAACCCCTCGAGCCTGCACAGCGTGGGCCAGCATGCGGCGGAGGCGCTGGCGGGCGTGCGGCAGACGGTGGCGGACTGTCTGGGCTGCGCGCCGCGGGAGCTGATTTTCACATCTGGCGGCAGCGAGGCGGATAATCAGGCGCTTATCTCCGCCGCCCGCATCGGCGAGCGGAAGGGCAAAAAGCATATCATTTCCACGGCCTTTGAGCACCACGCGGTTCTCCACACGCTCAAAAAGCTCGAGCGTGAGGGCTTTACGGTCGAGCTGCTGCCGGTCGGTGCGGTCGGCACGGTGACGGCACAGCAGGTCGCGGCCGCGATCCGCGCGGATACCTGCCTTGTGAGCGTGATGTACGCGAACAATGAGATCGGCTCTATCCTGCCCATCGCGGAGATCGGCGCGGTGTGCCGCGAGCGCGGCGTCCTGTTCCACACCGACGCGGTGCAGGCGGCGGGGCATCTGCCCATTGATGTGCGGGAGCAGAGCATCGATCTGCTTTCGCTCTCCGGCCACAAATTCCACGGGCCGAAGGGCGTCGGCGCGCTCTATGCCCGGCAGGGCATCCCGCTCACGAGCCTCATCGAGGGCGGCGCGCAGGAGCGCGGCAAGCGCGCAGGAACCGAAAACATTCCCGCCATCGTCGGCATGGCGGCGGCGCTGCGGGAGGCCTGCGCCCACCTTGACGAGAACGCGGCCAAGGTCTCCGCGCTGCGCGATCGGCTGATCGCGGGGCTTGCGGAGATCCCGCACAGCGCACTCAACGGCGACCCCGTCGACCGCCTGCCCGGCAATGTGAGCTTCTGCTTCGAGGGCATTGAGGGCGAGAGCCTGCTTTTGCTGCTCGACGCGGCGGGCATCTGCGCCTCCTCGGGAAGTGCCTGCACCTCCGGTTCGCTCGACCCGAGCCATGTGCTGCTTGCCATCGGTCGGCCGCACGAGGTCGCGCACGGCTCGCTGCGCTTGAGCCTGTGCGAATGGAACACAGACGACAGGATCCTTGCCGAGGTGCCGCGCGTGGTGGCGTATCTGCGCGATATGTCCCCCATGTGGCGAGACCTTGTGAGCGGCAAAAGGAAATTCATTCTGTAAGGAGGTCAGTTAAGATGGCATTATATACGGACACGGTGATGGATCATTTCATGCACCCGCGCAATGTCGGCGAGATCGCCGATGCGGACGGCGTCGGCGAGGTCGGCAACGCCAAGTGCGGCGACATCATGAAGATGTATCTGAAGATCAAAAACAATGTGATCGAGGACGCAAAATTCGAGACCTTCGGCTGCGGCAGCGCGATCGCGTCAAGCTCGATGGCGACGGAAATGGTCAAGGGCAAGACGGTGGACGAAGCGCTGGCGGTGACGAACCGTCAGGTGGTCGACGCGCTCGGCGGCCTGCCCGCGCACAAGCTGCATTGCAGCGTGCTGGCGGAGGAATCGATCAAGGCGGCGGTCAGGGACTACTATGACAAAAACGGCATCGCCTATGACCGCTCCGGGTTCCCCGACTGCGAGAGCTGCGAGGGCTGCCACATGGTTTGAAGCAAAAAGGACCCCTCTCCCGCGGGAGAGGGGTCCTTTTGCGATCAGATCTTGCCGCTCAGGGCACGCTCGAGCCAAATGGTGGCGAACTCCATCGCCTCGGCCATGCTGCCCTTTTCCGTGGAGCGAACCACACGGTCACGCGAGCGGAGGTTGGGGTCGGTGAGCTGGAGCTGGATGGACACGCGCTTGGCAAGCTTGAGGTCCTTGAGATCTTCAGTGTCGAGCACCTGCATCATGATGATATACTTATCCGCCATCGAGCCGTAGTAGACTAAATTGTCCACGCGGCGCAGCGGATGACCGCGGTAAACGAGATTTTCAGCCATAGGGAAACACTCCTCACTTTTATTCCAGATCAGATTTATTTTACCATCGCCCGCGCCGCTTGTCAACCGAGCCGCGCAAAATGCCCCGGGAGCCTTTTTTCGGCCCTCGGAGCATTTCTAAAAAACAAAGGGGCGATGCGTCACTCGCTCAGATAGCTGCGCAGAAGCACCTGCAGCAGCTCGTCGCGGTCCAGCTTGCGGATCAGCGTACGCGCCTGGCGGTGGTTGGTGATGTAGGTGGGATCCTCCGAAAGGATGTAGCCTACGAGCTGATTGATGGGATTGTAGCCCTTTTCCTCCAGCGCGGTATATACGCTTGTCAGGATATGATGAATCTCTTCATCCTTCTCCTTTGCGGCATTAAATTTGCGGGTGTAATCATCCATTCGGAAAACCCTCCTTTCACTTGCCAGTATACCCCAAAATTTTGCAAAGTAAAGGGGGTTTGGTCATCTGTAACAAAACCGTAATATGACGATTTAATGCAATGAAGCAAAAGCGGCGGCCTTTCGGCCGCCGCTTGGCGATGCGATATTTTTTCAGCGCAGCTTGGCGTCCAGCTCGCGCTCAAGCAGGGCGAGGATGCTCTTGACGTCCTCGTCGGCCTCCTCGCCGGTGAGGCTGCGGTCGTCCGCGCGCAGCGTCAGGCTGAAGGCGACGGACTTGCTGCCCGGCGCGACGCCCACGCCGCGGTAGATGTCGAACAGCTCGACCTTCTTGAGAAGCCCTTTCGCGCCGCGGCGGATGCACTCCTCCAGCGCGCCGACGGTGACGCCCTCGGCGCAGACCACGGCGATGTCGCGCGTGACGGCGGGGAACTTCGGCAGCGGCTGATAGACGGGGATGCCGCCGCGCACGGCGTAGAGCGCATCGAAGTTCAGCTCGGCGGCATAAATCTCTGCATCCACGCCGTAGCTTGTCGCGACGAGCGGGTGGATCTGGCCGAGTACGCCCAGCTCCGTGCCGCCGGCATAGACCTTCGCGCAGCGGCCGGGGTGGTAGGAGGCGTTGTCGGTGCAGGCCGCAAAGCGGACATCCTTGATGCGGCAGGCGCCGAGCAGGGCCTCAACGCTGCCCTTGAGCGTGAAGAAGTCCATCTCGTCGCCGTAGGCGCCGAGGGAGAGCACCTTCGGCTCGTCGGCAAGACCGTCCTCGCGCGGGAGGTAAATTTTGCCCAGCTCGTAGAGCCGCACGGCCTTGTTGCGGTAGTTAAAGTTGCGGGTGATGATCTCCAGCATGGAGGGGAGGATGGTCGTGCGCATGATGGAGGTATCCTCGCCCAGCGGGTTGAGGATCTTGAGGGACTTGCGCAGCGGGGAGTCCGCAGGCATACGGATCTTATCGTAGTACGAGGGGCTGATGAACGAGTAGGTGATGATCTCGTCATAGCCGAGCGTGCGGCAGGTCTCGCCGAGCGCGCGGTCGAAGAGCTGCTGCTCGTTGAAGCCGCCGCGCGTCGTTTCGCCGCGCATGAGCGTGCAGGGGATGTTGTTGTAGCCGTAGAAGCGGGCGACCTCCTCGGCGATGTCGCTGTAATGCTCCACGTCGCCGCGCCAGCTCGGCACGAGGATGTCGTCGCCGTCGAGCGTAAAGCCGAGGGAGAGGAGAATGTCGCGCATCAGGCTCTCGGACAGGTCGGTGCCGAGCAGGGCGTTGATCTTATTCGGCTCAAGCTTGAGGACCGTGGGATCCTTATCCTGAGCGATGACATCCATCACGCCGTCCACGACCTCGCCGCAGCCGAGCAGCTCGACGAGCTCGCAGGCGCGCTGCACCGCCTTCATCGTGTTCATCGGGTCGAGGCCCTTTTCATAGCGCGCGGAGGCGTCGGTGCGCATCCCGAGCGCCGCCGCCGTGCGGCGGACGGACACGCCGTTGAAGTTCGCGCTCTCGAAGAGCACCATCGCCGTGTCGCCGACGATCTCGCTGTTCGCGCCGCCCATCACGCCCGCGACGCACACAGGCTTGTGCTCGTCGCAGATGCAGAGCATATTGGGCGTGAGCGCGCGGTCGTTGCCGTCGAGGGTCTGAATGACCTCGCCCTCACGCGCGGTGCGCACAACGATCCTGCCGCCGTCCACGCAGGAGAAGTCAAAGGCGTGCATCGGCTGGCCGTATTCGAGCATCACATAGTTCGTGATGTCCACGATGTTGTTGATCGGGCGCACGCCCGAGTTGCGCAGCCGCTCGCGCATCCACTTCGGGGACGGGGCGATCTTCACATTTTTCACCATGCGCGCGGTGTAGCGCGGGCAAAGCTCGCCGTCCTCGATCTCGATGTCGACCAGCTCCGCGATGTTGCCGCCGCAGCCCTTGACCTCGCTCGTGTGCAGCGTGAGCGGGCGGCGGAAGGTCGCGCTCGCCTCGCGCGCGAGGCCGATGACACTCAGGCAGTCGGGGCGGTTGGGCGTGATCTCGAACTCGACCACGCTGTCGTCGTAGCCGACGACCTTCGCCATATCGTCGCCGGGCTTGACGCCCTCTTCTTCCAAAATCCAAAGACCGTCCTCGACGGCGTAGGGAACATCGTGCAGCGTCAGCCCCAGCTCCTTGATGGAGCAGCACATACCATAGGACTCCACGCCGCGCAGCTTGCCCGCGTGGATCTCTGTGCCGTCGGGGAGCAGGGAGCCGTCGAGCGCGACGGGCACGAGGTCGCCGACCTGCTGGTTCTGCGCGCCCGTGACGATCTGCACGGGCGTTTCCTGACCGACGTCGATCCGGCAGACCCACATGTGGTCGGAGTTTTCGTGGCGGACCATCTCGACGATGCGGCCCGCGACCACATTCTTGAGGTGCTCGTCGGGACGCTCGACGGTTTCGACCTTCGAGCCGGAGAGCGTCATCTCGTCGCTAAACTGCTTGTCGCTGACATCGCGGAGGTCTACAAATTCATTCAGCCAATTTCTGCTTAAAATCATTTCCCTTGCTCTCCTTTCTCAGAACTGCTCGAGGAAGCGGACATCGTTTTCAAAGATCAGGCGCAGGTCGCCGATCTTGAAGTGGCCGAGCGCGAGGCGCTCGAGGCCCATGCCGAAGGCCCAGCCGGAGTAGACGTTGGCGTCGATGCCGCAGCCCTCAAGCACCTTCGGGTGCACCATGCCCGCGCCGAGGACCTCGATCCAGCCCTCGCCCTTGCAGGTCGGACAGCCCGCCCCGTGGCACTTGTGGCACTGAATGTCCATCTCGCAGCTCGGCTCGGTGAAGGGGAAGTGATGCGGGCGGAAGCGCGTGACCGTGCCCTTGCCGTAAAGCTCCTCCATCACGGCGTTGAGCGTACCCTTGAGGTCCGCCATCGTCACGCCCTTGTCGATGACCATGCCCTCGATCTGATGGAACATGGGGGAGTGGGTGGCGTCCACCTCGTCCTTGCGGTACACACGGCCGGGTGCGAGGATGCGGATGGGAAGAGTGCGCGTTTCCATTGCGTGGATCTGCATCGGAGAGGTCTGCGTGCGCAGGAGGATGGAGCTGTCCTCGGTGAAATAGAAGGTGTCCGTCCACTCGCGGGCAGGGTGACCCTCGAGGCAGTTGAGCTTGGTGAAGTTATAGTCGGCGGTCTCGACCTCGCGGTCCTCCAAAATTTCAAAGCCCATGCCGATGAAGATGTCCTTGATCTCGTCGAGCACCTGATACATCGGGTGCTTCTTGCCGATCTTCACGGCCTTGCCGGGGATGGTGACATCCACCGCCTCGGCGCGGAGCTTCATTTCCAGCGCCTTTGCGGCCAGCTCCTTCGTGCGCGTCTCCACGCACTCCTCCAGCTTGGCGCGCACCTCGTTTGCGAGCTGTCCGATGACGGGGCGCTCCTCGGCGCTGAGCTTACCCATCTGCTTCAAAACGGCGGTCAGCTCACCCTTTTTACCGAGGTACTGCACGCGCAGCGCCTCAAGGTCCTCCGCCTTTTCCGCGCCGACGATGGCCTCAAGGGCCTTGGCGCGAATGGCTTCCAGTTGCTGCTTCATATCATGTCTCCTTCTCTTGTGAAAGTTTTTGGCAAAAAAAGAAAGCCCTCCGTCCGCAATGGGACGAAGAAGCTCTCCGTGGTACCACCCAAATTCGCGCGGAAGCTCCGCACGCACTCGTGACCGCATAACGGCGGCCTGCCGTCCGCGCCTTTCCTCGCGGCCGCTCCCGGGCGAACCAAGCGACACTCCGCAGACCGGCTCCCAGCCGACGACCGATCCTCTCTGTGCGCAGCAAACTCGCTATTTTCCCGTTCCTCGCGTTTCTCTGAAAGCTATTTATAGCACACGGCGCGCAAAGTTGCAAGCCTTTTTGCGCTCTTTTCGCTGATTTTTACCCAAAGCGTTTGCATTTGCGCAGTTTCTGCCGTATAATAGGCAGGCAATTTTGAAAACAGACAGGAGAGAGCTTTGCTATGAGTGCTTTTATGGCATGGAATCTCGACATCCTGCGCGCCATCGCCGCGCTGCGCACGCCGCGGCTCGACAGCATCATGCAGGGCATCACGGAGCTGGGCGGAGAGACCGTCTTCATGGTGCTTTTGCTGGTCGTCTTCTGGTGCGTGGACAAGAATAAGGGCTACTACCTCATGCTGCTGTGCTTTGCGGGCACGGCGGTCAATCAGGTGCTCAAGATCGCCTTTTGCATCCCGCGGCCGTGGCTGCTCGACCCCTCGTTTGAGATCGTCGAGTCCGCCCGCGCGGGCGCGGCGGGCTTTTCCTTCCCCTCGGGGCATACGCAGAATGCCGTCGCCGCCTACGGCGGCCTCGCCCGCGTGACGGAGAAGTGGTGGCTGCGCATCGTGTGCCTTGCGCTCACGCTGCTCATCCCGTTTTCCCGTATGTATCTCGGCGTGCATACGCCACTGGATGTCGGCGTGTCGTTTCTGCTCGCGTGGGGACTGGTGTTCGCCTTCGCGCCGCTGCTCGAGGAGATCGAGCGGCGCGGCGGAGTGCTTGAGCGCGCATGGCTTGCGATGCTTGTTCCCGCTGCGGCCTTTCTCCTCTGCGCGCTCCGCATCCGCGCGCTCGCGCACGGCGACCTCACGAATTTCGACCATGCGGTAAAAACGGCGTGGACGATGCTCGGCCTTGTGCTCGGCGCGCTCGTGAGCGCGCTGGCCGACCGGCACTATACCCGCTTCGAGACGGGCGCGGTGTGGTGGGCGCAGGTCCTCAAGGTCATGCTCGGCCTTGCGCTGACGCTCGCCGTGCGCGTGGCGCTCAAGGCGCCGCTGACGGCAGCCTTCGGGGAAAACAGCGTCGGCGAAGCCCTTCGCTACTTCGCCGTGGTGCTCATGGCAGGAACGCTCTGGCCGATGACCTTCGGCTGGTTCCAGCTGATGGGGCGAAAAAAGTGATTTACAGCAAAAGCGGGATATGCTATACTTTAGCTCGAAGCGAGAAGGAAAGGAGATTTTTTCCGTGAAAAAGAAGCTCTACCGCTCCAGAAAAGACCGGAAGCTTGCAGGCGTCTGCGGCGGTCTGGCGGAGTATTTTGATATTGACCCGACCATCATCCGCGTGATCTGGGCGGTGCTGGCGCTGTGCTGCGGCACGGGGCTGCTGATCTATCTCGTCATGGCCCTCGTCGTGCCGGTGAAGCCCGACGGCTGGAATGATGTGATCGATGTGGACAGCGAGGTGCGCGAGCCGCGCGAGAAAAAGGAGAAGTACAAGGGCCCCGAGATCGACTGAGCGAGACTTGACAGGGCGCGCCGCACCGCGCTATACTTATGCTTTGTGAAGGACACCCGCCGGAGCAGCGGCGGGAGACAGGAAGGAAAATGATTATGATGACCTATCCCATGCATGTTGCGGGCCTCGTCCGCGATCTCCCCATCTGCAAGGTGACAGATGATTTTTACATCGGCGCGTTCATCATGTTCGGCGACGCCGAGCTGACCGTTGCCTGCGCCCGCGGCCTTCTGAAGCTCGCGGAGGAGCTGGACTATGACTATCTCCTCACCGCCGAGGCGAAGTCCATCCCCCTCATTCACGAGATGGCGCGCCAGAGCGGCGCGGAGAAGTATTTCATCGCGCGCAAGGGCCCCAAGGTCTATATGCCCGACCCCATCTCCGTCGAGGATCGCTCCATCACCACGCTCGGCGTGCAGCAGCTCTTCCTCGGCCGCGACGACGCCGACCTCATCCGCGGCAAGCGTATCCTCATTGTGGACGATGTGATCTCCACCGGCGGCAGCCTGCACGCGATGGAGTCGCTGGTCGCCAAGGCGGGCGGCACGGTCGCCGGCCGCATGGCCGTTCTCGCCGAGGGCGACGCCAAGGACCGCGGCGACATCAGGTTCCTCGCGCCGCTGCCGACCTTCAAGGCCGACGGCAGCGTCCGCTGAAGCAATTGATCAGTTGAAAAGGGAGCGCCGCTCGGCTGAGCGGCGCTCCCTTTGTTCTGCTTTGCGTTTAGACATACTTCTGCGTCACGGTGTCGAACACGCCGCGCGTGGTGAGGCGCAGCGTCGGAATGACCGGCAGCGCCATGAACGAGAGCGTCATGAACGGGTCGACGCCGCGGCTCACGCCGAGCGAGAAGGCCTTTTCCTTCGCGTCCTCCAGCTTGCGGTTGACCTCCACGAGCGGCTCCTCGCTCATGATGCCCGCGATTCGGAGCGGCACCTCGGCGAGCACCTTGCCGCCGTCGAGCACGACGATGCCGCCGCCGAGCTCGACGACGCGATTGGCCGCCGCGGCGATGTCCGCCTCGTTCGTGCCGACGACGATGATGTTGTGGCTGTCGTGCGAGATGGAGGTCGCCACCGCACCGGACTTGAGGCCGTAGCCCTTGATGTAGCCGATGCCGATGTGGTGGGTGTTCTTGTGGCGCTCGATGACCGCGATCTTGAGAATGTCGTTCTCAAGGTCGATCTTGTCGGCGTAGCCCGCGTCGGTGGTCACGATCTCGCCGGGGACCATGCCGAGCACGGCGCGCGGGCGCGTTTCGGTGAAGTCGTCGGCGGTGAGGTGCGCGACATGGAAGGTGTCGTGGGCACGCTTGACAAGGTGCGGGTCGATCTCGGGCGCCTCGAAGGGCGCGACGGCCTTGCCGTCGTACATGAGCCTGCCCTTCTTGTAGACCTCAAGGATGTTGAAGTCACGGAAGTTGTCGATGATGACAAAGTCGGCAAGGAAGCCGGGCGCGATGGCGCCGCGGTTGTTGAGCAGGAAGTAGCGCGCGGCGTGGTGGCTCGCGCACTTGACGGCGATGATGGGATCGACGCCTGCGGCGATGGCGCGCTTGATGATGTAGTCGATGTGTCCCTTTTCGAGCAGGTCGTTGGGGTGCTTATCGTCTGTGCAGAACATACAATAGGTATAATACTGCGGTGTGAGCAGGGGAAGGAGCGCGTCGAGGTTGCGCGCGGCGGTGCCCTCGCGGATCATGATGTACTGCCCGCGCTCGAGCTTGGCGAGCGCGTCGGCGGGGTCGGAGCACTCGTGGTCGGAGTAGACGCCGGCGGCAATGTAGGCGTTGAGGTCGCTGCCGGAGAGACCGGGGGCGTGGCCGTCGATCTTCTTGTGATGCGCCTGCGCCGCGACGATCTTTTCAAGCACCTGCTCGTCGGCGTTGGCGACGCCGACATAGTTCATCATCTCGGCAAGGCCCTCGACGCGGTTGTGCTCATAGAAGCTGTCGATGGCGCGGTAGTCGAGGTTTGCGCCGCTCTCGTCGAGCGGGGTGGCGGGTACGCAGCTCGGCAGCATGAAGCGCACATCGAGCGGCAGGTCCTCGGTGGCCTGAAGCATATACTCGATGCCGTCCGTACCCATGACATTGGCGATCTCGTGCGGGTCGGTGATGACGGTTGTCGTGCCGTGGGGCAGGACGGCCTTGGCAAATTCCTTGGGGCTCACGAGCGAGCTTTCGAGGTGGATATGCGCGTCGACGAAGCCGGGCAGCACGAGCTTGCCGCTCATGTCGATCTCGACCGCGCCCTCGTAGTGATCGCCCATACCGGCGATCAGCCCCTCGGCCACCGCGATGTCGCCGCGGCTGAGCTGGTTGCAGAACACATTCACATAGGTCGCGTTCTTCAAAACGAGGTCGGCTTTCTGCCGCCCTGCCGCGACCTCTACCACATGGAGCTTCTTGTTGAGCTTGCGGTTGATCCTGCCCGCGTAGCTTTCCCTGTATGCCATCGCCATATCCTCCTGTTTTGTATTTAGTATAATTATTACTAATGATAAGGTTAATTTAATGTGATACCTGTTGCATGGAGTATACTACGATTTTTTCCGATTGTCCATGCCTTTTGCGAGAAAAGAAAAAGAAATTCAAGCTGAAACGGCTGGTGCGGGGCGAGGGAGAGAAAAAATACTTGCATCGCGGCGGCGCAGAGCATATAATACTCTATCATTTTCATTGGTATTGTGACCGGGCGGACGCCGGCGCGCGACGCCGACTGTGCCGATCCATCGGGAGGAGCAAAGATGGCCGACAAAAACGAAACGATCCGTTTGGCCGCCGCACAGGTGGCGGAGAACTATCAAAAAAGCGATATTTTAATGTATGGCGACGCGCTGCGCCTGCCGAGCCGTCTGGCGGTCATCGAGATCATCCGCGACTTTCAGAAAATTCTCTTCCCCGCCTACTACGGCGACCGCGACCTTTTAAAGCTGCCGCCGGAGCAGTACAGCGCCCTGCTCATGGATCATGTTTACGACAAGCTCCTGCGCCAGCTTGAGCTGGTGATGCCCGAGGGCGAGGAGGGCGCGCGCCGCGCCGCGGAGGTCTGCGGCGTAATGATGGAGCGCCTGCCCTCCATTCAGGAGATGCTGCGCAAGGACCTGACCGCCAACTACAACGGCGACCCCGCCGCCTCCAGCCGGCAGGAGGTCGTTCTCTCCTACCCCGGCATGTTCGCCATCTTCATCTACCGCATCGCGCACGAGCTGTATCTTGAGCAGGTGCCGATGCTCCCGCGCATCATGACCGAGTACGCCCACTCGCAGACGGGCATCGACATCCACCCCGGCGCGACCATCGGCGAGTATTTCTCCATCGACCACGGCACCGGTGTCGTCGTCGGCGAGACGACGGTCATCGGCGACCGCGTGCAGCTCTATCAGGGCGTGACGCTCGGCGCAATGTCGCCAGCGGGAATGCAGCGTCCCGCCGCGCCCAATGCGCGCCGCCACCCGAAGATCGGCAGCGATGTGACGCTTTATGCCGGCGCGACGCTGCTCGGCGGCGCGACCGAGGTGGGCGACAATGTGGTCATCGGCGGTAACGCCTTTCTGACCGAGTCGGTCGAGAGCGACACCAAGGTGAGCATCAAAAAGCCGGAGATGACCTTCCGCGCCAAGGGCGGGAAGTTCTGAGCGGCACCGATATTATAATAAGGAAAGCCCGCATCGTTCGATGCGGGCTTTTTCCATGATCGGAGAGGGGCACTCAATGCGCGCCGGCGTTGGCGGTGAGCAGCTGCCAGGCAATGGCGAGCTTGTCGGCGCTTGCAAACGCATAGGCGAGGAGAAAGGCGAACCAGAGCTTGCCCATGTCCTCGGCGTCCCTGCTGAGAAAGAAGAGATAGCAGGCGTAGGCGACCGCGTCGATGACCAGCGCGAGGATCAAAACGGCGAAGAAGCCTGCCTCCGATGCCTCGGCCGCGCCGGTAAAGAGACAGAGAAGAGCATAATATAAGAAGGTGGCGCAGAAGGGCCACTTGAGCTTGCGCCAGTCGTGGATGCGGTTTTGGTTTCGGGCCATGTTCGTTCCGCCTTTTCTGAAAGTGCCTTCAGTATACCGCGTGAGCGGCGAAAAAGCAAGCGGGAGACAAAAACTTGACATCGCTTTGGCGCTCGGTTATGATAAAAACGATTTCCGCAAGCAGGGGAGACGCCCTCGGAGCGGGATACAGATCAAAAAATTTTGAGCCGATGGCAAAGAAATAGACATATTTCTCCTTTATGATACAGTTAGGAAAAATTGGAAAAGACAGGAGAGGCCCCATGCGAAAGAAATTGATAATGATTTTGCTGCTGCTCGTGCTGCTGCTCGTGCTGATCATGACGCGCTGCGGCGGGAAGAAGGATCGGCAGGGCGAGACGGAGACTTCCATCTCCGCGCAGCAGGGTGGTACAGAGGTGGTCAGGCAGCAGAAGCTCGGCACCGTGACGCAGACGGAGGACGGCTGCGTGCAGATCACGACGGAGGAGAACGGGGAGAGCGTTGATCATGTTTTCACCGATCTCAAGATGGACGACTGGTGCGTTCCGGCGGTGAATTTCGTTGTGACGAACGGACTGATGGGCGGCACGGACGCCGGCGGGGGAAAGAGCCAGTTCCGTCCGAATTACGGCATGAGCCGCGCCCAGCTTGCGATGATCCTCTATCGCTTTGCCGACGGCGAGCCGGTCAGCAGCCCGCGCAGCTATGCCGATGTGACGCAGAGCGACTGGAGCTATGACTGCGTGAACTGGGCGGACGCCAACGGCTACATCAAGGCGCTGGACGGAGAGAACTTCGGCGCGGAGGAGTACTGCTCGTGCGAGCAGGTGCTCACGATCCTCTACCGGCTGGCGGGCAGCCCGTCGTCGAACGCCGCGCTGGAGGACTATCCCTATGCCGCCAAGGTCGGGGAGTACCATCTGTCTGCCGTGCGCTGGGCGTGGGAAAAGGGATTGATCGCCGAGGACGAGTGTGTGTGGTATCCGACGCAGGCCATCTCACGCGCACAGACCGCGCTGCTGCTGATGCGCTACGATCTGCTCATCGGCGCCCCGGAGAAGTGAGCAAAAGAACAATATAAGCAAATCTGATAACGATGATAAAATTCAAAAGGAAATGAGATGCCTAAAATCGTCGAAAGGTGTTGACAATCGGCGAATGGCATGGTAATCTATCAACTGTTCCGCGGTTGGAGCGTGTACCTTGTAAATTAAACAACGAAGAACAAAGAAGCACC
>NZ_JAFBIQ010000034.1 GCF_021531315.1 Oscillibacter valericigenes
TGCGCCGACGGCGGCAGACCGTCCAACCGACTGTTCCTCTCGGTGCTCGTCGAAATGCTGCAAATGGAAAATTCAGGCTGAGCGAAACGCGCCCAGCCTTTTTCATTGGTCTCGTTTTGACAAAACTTACCGCCTTTTGTTCTGCATATCGGCAAAAAATCCGGCAAAGCTATGTTTGCGATACCCAAAAGCAACAAAAACCAACAAATTATTTGAACAAAAGGAGAAAATCACTATGTCCAGCAAGAATACCAACAAGCTCAATGTTCCCGAGGCCCGCGCTGCCATGAACAAGTTCAAGATGGAGGCCGCAAACGAGGTCGGCGTCAACCTCAAGCAGGGCTACAACGGCGACCTGACCAGCCGCGAGGCCGGTTCCGTCGGCGGCCAGATGGTCAAGAAGATGTGTACCGTACGAACCATGAGCTTTCGGCGGGCAGACCGCACCGCCGTGGGGCACAAGGTCGAGGTGAGGTACATAGCAGGAATCACCGTTTGAACAGCCAGATAACAGAAGAAACGCAACAAGCCCACCGTTCAGAAGAACGGTGGGCTGTTTTTGACGGTGGCTTTATAATTCTGACCCGTGGATTTGAAGCGGGAATTGTATCTTTTGCGCTCTGTACGCAAGGCATAGATACGCTTAAAACGCAGGCATTCCCTGTCAATGGAAAGTCTGTAATCCGTGGGGACGATCCTGTATTTAACGCACCCCCTGTTTTTCTTCCCGTTATTCCAGTTTTTGTGGCTGCAGGGGCAAACGCCGGTTTTGGACTGGCAGAACGGGCAGCAGTATTTCTGCCGGGTACGATTATTGTCGGTGGTCTTGCCATCCTTGTGCATAGCCAGCCCGGCCGCGCAGATTGGATTACCGGCAGAAATCGCTTCAGCGGCTTTCGTGCCGCGTGGATTGAGGGGAATAAAAGCCTCGCCGCCCGGCGTGGTCAGCTCATAGAGCGGCAGAGCGGAGATACAGTCCACCAGCACATGGCTTTTATAGCCCCAGTAGAACGCATACCGGCGTTCATTGTGCTGGTTGGAGACCGAATGGACGCCGAGGGCGCAGTCCAACACTGTTAAGATAAGAAAATTCGTTAGCAAAAAAGCTCCCCCGTCCACTTTTTTCAAGTGGGCGGGGGAACTCTTTATAATGTGAAGTATTAAAATTCTGAAAGAAACGGATTATTTATTGCCTTTCGCCCGATTGTGAGTAGCGCAAAGCATGGTGCAGTTGCTAATGTCCGTTGAGCCGCCGTTGCTCCATGCGGTAACGTGGTCTGCGTCCATTTCTTTTAGTTCAGCTCCTCCACATTGACCGTGAGCATTTCCGTGCGTTTGAGCACAAAGAAAAAGCTATCAACCTCCTCCACCTTGCAGTCCGCCTTGACCGCGTCGCCGATCTCCAACGCCTCCAACAGCTCCATGCAGTGTGCGTACTGGTCGCGGGGAATGGGAAACGGGATGGTTGCCACACCGTATTCTGGGTGAGTACGGTTACTCAGCACCACCTGAAACATCATCTTCTAAGCTCCTTCCTTTCCTCAATTTCCTCCATATCGGTTTTGAGACAGGTCCCGTCCCTGTGCCAACAGATAAAGCCGTGTCTGGCATGAGGGCAGTCCTTACACCGCTCACTTCGGCGACATACAGGCGGCTCAGTCTCCTCTCGCGGAGGAGTGGGTGCAAAGAGCGGGGAACTGCGTCGATCGGATTCGTATTTCATCTTGTGATTCCTCCTACAAAAAAAGCGGCGTCGATTGATCGACACCGCTTACATACTCTGTTTCATTGTCTGCGTCTGTTCCGGAGATTCCGGCAATAGGCACTTGATCTGCTCCATGATGGTCTTGATCTCCTTTTCCCTTCCGATGGACAGGTCCTCGTCCTGTTCGCAAACGAAAGTCAAGGCCCGATGCATCTCGGCGAGTTGTTCCGGCTCGAACAGTGCTTCCCTGGGAAGAAGCCCGCTGCGTCGGACGAAGTCGTGCTTGGCCTCCTCGTAGCCGTTTTGAAAGTAGTGACCATGATGGACACCCTTGCGGTCCCAATCCCACTCCCACGTCACAAACTGGACGCCGCGCTCGGACGGATGCCCCGCCAGCACAGCATCGCCGAAGTCAGCGAGGATGCGGTAGTCGCCCTCCAGCCCTGTGGCTTGGAGCTTCGGTGCGCGCTCCATCGCCGTCATGTATTCCGCGGTCATGGCAGCGATATGGATGACGGTCTGCAAAGCGTCCTGTGCGCCGATGCCATCCACGTTCTCCTGCCGGTACAGCACACTGCCCCTTCCGGAAACTCGGCAGAGGTAGTGATTCTCCCATCGGACGGGCAGGTGCTGATCCTTGATGCGCTCCGGCTCAAAGCCGGCGTGTACCAAGCTGATTTTGAGTTCCTCGAGGTACCGGAGCTGCGCCATGTTGGTTTGATCGTTCATTTTGAAACCCTCCTTGTTTAATAAAAAATACCGAAGCATCTCAAAATGCTTCGGTGGAGTAGGTCGTACTGTGTGTAGCGCCCTTTTTGCTCGCTGCAAATCGAACAATAAAAGGCTCTTATATTTGTGTAGTTTTTTCTGAAAGTTCTGTAGCTCTTTCGCTGTTCAAAATGGGCGCCAAGACTCAAAACTCTCCGCTTTGCTCCTAATCATAGGTTCGAATCCACTCGGACAGCAAAAACTGCCAAAAATAGCTTTCAAAAAAACTGCAAAACTTGAAAAAAAAGAAGACCAAAACCGCCTGATACTCTAAGCGTTGCGCTTAAAATATCCAGAATGTAAAGGTCTTCTGGTACGCCCGACTGGATTCGAACCAGCGGCCTTTAGAGTCGGAGTCTAACGCTCTATCCAACTGAGCTACGGGCGCGTATTCGCTTTAACGCTCCATAGTATAGCAAACTTTCACGAAAGTGTAAAGCAAAATTTGGCAGAAAAAAGATCGTTAAAAAAATTGACAACTTTTCTTTCTTCCTCTACAATGAAGAGGATCTATACTTTGCAGGAAAACGAGGCTGGACATGAAGAAAGAAAAAATTTCCGACGCCGTGATCCGGCGTCTCCCCCGCTACTACCGCTATCTTGACGAGCTGCACGCCAAGGGGATCGTGCGCATTTCCTCCGGATCGCTCGGCAAGCGCATGGGCATCACCGCCTCGCAGATTCGGCAGGACCTGAGCTGCTTCGGCGAGTTCGGCCAGCAAGGCTACGGCTACAACATCATGGAGCTGCGCGCCGAGATCGGCCACATCCTTGGTGTGGATGACAAGCGTCGGCTCATCGTCGTCGGCGCCGGTCACCTCGGACATGCGCTGCTGCAAAACTTCGACTTCGATCAGGGCGGTTTTCTCTTCGACACCGCCTTTGACATCTCCCCCGCTGTCATCGGCACCACGATAAATGGTGTCACGATCCGCGGCATGGACGAGCTGGACGCCTACTTTGCCGCCTATCACCCCTCAGTCGCCGTGCTGACCGTACCGAAGCAGATCGCGCAGGAGGTCGCCGACCGCCTCATCGCGCTCGGCGTACAGGGCATCTGGAATTTCACCAATGTTGAGCTGGACGGCGATGTTTTCTACGAAAACGTCCACTTTGCCGACAGCCTGCTCACCCTCAGCTACCGTATCAGTAAGCAATTCTCCGCGGAGTAAAGGAGCCGATATGAAAAAACGCACCTTCCTGCTTTCCCTTGCCCTTCTCGCGCTCGTGTTCGTCGGCTATGCCGTCGCCGTGGGCGGCGACGCGGGCGATCCGCTCATCTCGCTCGACTTTCTGAACGGCGCGTTCCGCAAGCAGGCGGAGGAAACGCTCGACGAGGCCATCGCCAAGGCTGACGCCAAGGCACTCGACGAGGCCAAGGCCCGCTGGAACGCCGCCGTTGCCAAGGCGGAGGCCGCTGTCGGCGCGGACTATGCCGCCGCGCTGACCGAGGCCCGCGTCAAGCAAGGCGACCTGCTCTCCGGCTTAACGGGCCTGCAGGTCATCCCGCTTGCGGGCGAGCTGACCGCCTCGTTCTCCTCCGGCGCGGTCGTGGATGTGACCGACGGCACGGAGCTTCCGAGCGGCGGCACGCTCAAGGCGAACCACCGCTATCTCGTCGCCGAGGACACCACGGCGCTGTTCACCTGCGCGTCCAAAACCGCTGTTATGAGCTACTGCGGCAGCTATTCCTTCCGCTCTTCCGAAAGCCCCGACTACAACGCGATGGCCGGCGCGCTCAAATCGCTCTCTCTTTTCCGCGGCACGGGCAGCGGCGTCGGCAGCGGCTACGAGCTGGAAAAGATCCCCACCCGCATTGAAGCGCTCATCATGCTCATCCGTATGCTTGGTGAAGAGAGCGCCGCGCTCTCCTGCACCGCCGCTCATCCCTTCGCCGATGTGCCGGAGTGGTGCGCACCTTATGTCGCCTACGCCTATGAAAAGGGATACAGCAACGGCGTGGGGACGGATGGTCTCGGCCACGCATACTTCGGCACACAGCTTGAATCGTCCGCGCTCCAGTACACCGAGTTCATGCTCCGCGCGCTCGGCCACAGCTCCACCGCCACGACCGACATTTCCGATGCGCTCGACCGCGCCGTGAGTGCGGGCGTCCTGACTGCCGGGGAGCGCACGGCGCTCCAGTCCACAGCCTTCCTGCGCGCTGACGTCGCCTACCTCTCTTACTACGCGCTCTCCGCCCGCACGAGCGGCGGCACGGCGCTGAGCCAGAGGCTCATCGACGCGGGCGTGTTCACCGCCGCGGATCACCGCGCGGCGCAGGCGATGGTCGCCACCGCCCGCCTTGCCTGACACCCTTTCGCCCCTCCTGCATACTATGTATCGAGACCGCCATGGCGGCTCTATCTTCATGGGAGGTTGCTTGTATGTGCAATAATGGTTTTGGCGGCGGCGGTTGCTGCTGGATCATCATTATCATTCTGCTCCTGCTCTGCTGCTGCGGCTGCGGCGGCGGGTGCGGCTGCAACAACGGCTGCGGCAATGGCTGCGGCTGCAACAGCGGCTGCGGCTGCTAAGCGGCATAAGCTACACAAGGAGGCTGCGCGAAAGCGCAGCCTCCTTTTCCTTCTTTATCAAACACCGCTCCTCAGCCGAAAACACCCAGGTGCTCGAGCAGGATCTTCACGCCGATGAGCACGAGGATAATGCCGCCGGTCAGCTCCGCGCGGCTTTTATAGCGCGCACCGAAAAGATGTCCCACCCATACGCCCGCGAGCGTGAGCGCAAAGGTGGTGCAGCCGATGAGCGCAACGGCGGGGACGATCTGTACACCGAGGAAGGCGAAGGTCACGCCGACCGCCAGCGCGTCGATGCTCGTGGCGATCGCCAGCGTAAACAGTTCGCGCAGACTGACGCGCTCGCCGCGCGGCGCCTTTTCCTCCGTGCTCTCGCGGCTCTCGCGGATCATGCTGCCGCCGATGAAGGCGAGCAGCACAAAGGCGATCCAGTGATCCCAGCGTTCGATATAGGCGGCGAAGCGGCTGCCGAGCAGATAGCCGATGAGCGGCATCAGCGCCTGAAAACCGCCGAAGAACACCGCCAGCGCCAGCGCATCGCGCCGGCTGACCTTCTCCATGCCGAGGCCCTTGCAGACCGCCACGGCGAAGGCATCCATCGAAAGGCCGACGGCAATCAAAAAAAGCTCCAATACCCCCATTACTCTGCCCCCTGACGGGCCAATACGCCCGCTTTAAATTCAGTATACCATAGCACACGGGCGGACAAAAAGTCAAGTCCATCCCCTCCCTGCAATTTTCGTGTCATAATTTTCACAAAATGCAGTTTTCCCGTCACAAATGCTCTTGCTTATTTTGCGGCAGTGTGCTAAACTAATGGTAATTTTAGGAAAGGACGCCTTGTTCTTATGGAATTTTTATCGAATAAGCCGCTTCTGATCACCGATACCATTCTGCGTGACGCGCATCAGTCGCAGGCTGCCACGCGCATGACGCTGGAGGATATGCTCCCCGCCTGCGAGGTTCTTGACTCCATCGGCTACTACTCTCTCGAGTGCTGGGGCGGCGCGACCTTCGACAGCTGCCTGCGCTTTCTGAACGAGGACCCGTGGGAGCGTCTGCGCCAGCTGCGCGCGCACCTGCCGCACACGAAGCTCCAGATGCTCTTCCGCGGCCAGAATATCCTCGGCTATAAGCACTATGCCGACGATGTGGTGGACGAGTTCTGCGCGAAGTCCATTGAAAACGGCATCGACATCATCCGTATTTTCGACGCGCTCAACGATGTACGCAATCTGGAGCAGGCCATCAAGTCCACGAAGAAGTATGGCGGACAGGTCGAGGCGACGCTTTCCTACACCATCTCCCCGATCCACAGCGAGGATTACTTCGTCAAGCTTGGACGCGAGCTGGAGGAAATGGGTGCGGACGCCCTGTGCATCAAGGACATGGCGAACCTGCTGCTGCCGATGGATGCCTACTCCCTCGTCAAGCGCCTGAAGGAGACCGTCAGCATCCCCATCCACCTGCACACGCACAACACCAGCGGAACGGGCGACATGGTCTATCTCATGGCTGCGATGGCGGGTGTCGATATCGTCGATACCGCGCTCTCTCCGCTCGCCAACGGCACCTCGCAGCCCGCGACCGAGTCCCTCGTCGCCACCCTCGGCGGCACCGTGCGCGACACCGGTCTTGACCTTGGCAAGATGAGCGAGGCCGCCGTCCACTTCCGCAAGGTCGCCGAGCGCCTCAAGTCCACCGGCGCGCTCGACCCCAAGGTGCTCAATGTCGACACCAACACCCTGCTCTATCAGGTCCCCGGCGGCATGCTCTCCAACCTCATCTCCCAGCTCAAGCAGGCCGGCAAGGAGGATAAGTATTACGATGTGCTCGCCGAGATCCCGCGCGTGCGCGAGGACTTCGGCTATCCCCCGCTGGTCACGCCGTCGAGCCAGATCGTCGGCACACAGGCCGTGATGAACATTATCTTCGGCGAGCGCTATAAGAACTTCCCGAAGGAGTCCCGCGCCATGCTGCGCGGCGAGTACGGCAAGCTCCCCGGCACGGTAAATGAAGAGGTCCGCGCCAAGGCCGGCATCAAGCCGGAGGAGGTCATCACCTGCCGTCCCGCCGACCTCATCGAGCCGGAGCTGCCGAAGTACCGCGAGCAGTATAAGGACCTCGCCCGCAGTGAGGAGGATGTGCTCTCCCTCGCGCTCTTTCCGCAGGTGGCGGAAAAGTTTATCAAGCTGCGCAACACGCGCCATCCGCTCAACCAGCGTTTCATCACGCCGCTTGAGCATGCGGAGCAGCACGAGCGTCATGTCGCGCCCGTCACCCGCAAGAAGTAAAAATATCGGAAAAGAGGCAGCGCCGCTGCCTCTTTTTTGCGCGGAAAATTTTCATTTTGGCTGGACATCTCTCCCCTGACCTGCTATAATATTTGACTGTATTGGTGAGCGCACAGCCTTGGCATGGCACTGGGAGCATACGCAAACACCTCGCAGAAACTGTATATCCGGGTATAGCGAAGTTGGTATCGCGCCTGGTTTGGGAGAATACGACCAGCCGGATAAAATAACGAAATAACCGGGTGTAGCGCAGTTGGTAGCGCGCCTGCTTTGGGAGTGCCGTGGCGGTATCCGAGACAGAGCAAGGCAAAACGCTGGAAAGCCTTGTGGCACCTGCATTTGCGGGATTTCCCCCAGTCGTTGAAAACGGCATAAAAGCGGCTTTGACCACAGGAATGACCACAGACAGAAAAAACTTTATTTTTACCGTTCGCCGTGGTATCATGGCAGAAATTGAATATCCGGGTATAGCGAAGTTGGTATCGCGCCTGGTTTGGGAGTGCCGTGGCGGTATCCGGGTCAGGTCATGGCAAAACGCCGCAAAGCCTTGTAACACCTGCGTTTGCGGGACTCTCATCGGTTGCTGAAAACGGCACAAAAGCGGCTTTGACCACATGAATGACCACAGACAGAAATATCTTTGATTTTCCTCTCCGTCGTGGTATAATGGCAGAAATTGAATATCCGGGTGTAGTTCAGCTGATAGAACGCGTGGTTTGGGACCACGAGGCCGCGAGTTTGAGCCTCGCCACTCGGACCAAAACCCCTCTGAAATCGTTGATTTCAGAGGGGTTTTCTTATCCTTTGTCTATTCCGGCGCAGGAGGTGAATATGTGTCAAATACCTTCCGGGACAACGCTCTTTCTATAAGTTTCTCCTCTTTTCTGGTTTGTTATGGATTCAGATATTCCTTGTATTCCAGTCGCATACGCTGTATAATCTATACAAGATTAAGCTATCGATCTGTTTACTCTCTTTATCAACTGCGGCCATCGTGCATTTTGCAAAAGCGGATAATATCCGTGCTGACTATTTCAAACATTTATGCATAAGCTATAAATAAGATTATGAACACAGGAGGAAAGCTATTATGGGTAGTAGTGCAAACGGAAGCCCAACAAAAGAGTTCTTCGTTGAAATGTTGACGCGAGATATTGAATTGAATGATGCCATCCTGGATCTACTCGATAATTGTTTGGATGGTGTAGTAAGATCATGTGCTGGAAAAGATAAGCTTCAAACATCAGATTTTTACGCTTCCTATAGCGCCGAGATTACAATTTCACCCACGGAATTCACGATAACTGATAATTGTGGTGGTATCCCTCGTGATACTGCAGAAAACTACGCTTTTCGCATGGGGCGTGTTCCAACAACCCAAACGGATCATCCGACAATTGGCATTTACGGCATCGGCATGAAACGAGCGATTTTCAAGATAGGTAAAGCTGCCACAGTATTTACCCAGAATTCAGGGGTGAAATATGCAGTAAAAATCCCTGCCGATTGGGCATCTACTGGTGATTGGGATTTTCCAATTGAAGAAAATCCCCAGGATAATCCTCTGACTGACAACGGAACGAAAGTCTGTATTACCGCCCTAAATCCGAGTATTGCAGAACTGTGGGGAACCGAGGGGAATATTAGTGCATTCATTGAGTCACTGAAAAAGGCTATTCAGGAAAGCTACAGCTTAATTATTCAAAAGGGTTTTACAATTAAAATTAATGGCAAAACTGTCGCAGCAAACCCTGTAGAATTACTTGTTCAGAAAAATTGTGAGAAGCAAGGCATCCGTCCGTATATCTTCACGGGACAATATGATGATGTCAGCGTGAAAATAGCTATCGGTTTTTATGCTCCTATGGCTTCAGATGATGACATTGATGAAATGAACGAATCAAAACGTAGTTCCTATGAAGCCGGTGTAACCGTTGTGTGTAATGACAGAGTTGTTCTCTATAATGATAAATCCGGCTTGACCGGTTGGGGCACAAGTGGAGTTCCTAATTATCATACCCAGTTTATTGGCATCAAGGGAATCGTTATTTTCGAAAGTTCCAATCCTAAAGCTCTTCCAATGACTACAACCAAACGGGGCATCGATCATTCCTCGGCGTTGTATATCGCAGTTAAAGACAAAATTTGCGAAGGCCTAAAAATGTTTACAAATTACACGAACCAATGGAAAGGACGTAATACGCAAGAGAGGTCTTTTTCTACAATAGCCCAAAAAGTACAGTATAGTGATCTTTTTACCGAAAGTGCAAAAGCTGAATACGGAGTAGCACCACGTAAAGATATGCGTGGAATTGGTCAAACCTTCAGGCCAACTTTGCCAAAACCAGTCGATGAAAAGCCTTTCAAAATTATTCGCTATTCTAAGAGCATTGAAGATATTAAAGTGCTTATAGGCTTCTTCTATGGCGACAAAGATGAAACTGTTAGTCCTTCAATAATTGGTGAAAAGTGTTTTGATAAAGTACTTGGAGAAATAAAGAAATAAGAGGTGTAATGATGTCCCAACCATTCTATCATTTGCGCCCAAACAAGTATGTGGATCGATGCCTATTCGTAAATGTTCTTGAACGACTGAATTCGCAAGTTAAACTGCAAAAACATAGATATATAGGATTTGGATCCTATTTGTTTGATGATTTTAAGCTTTTGCATGATCGTCTCAACATCGGGACAATGATATCTTTAGAGTCTGATTCAACTATCTTTAAACGCGCCAAGTTTAATGCGCCATACAAGTGCATTAGCGTAATAAATCAAACAAGCACGGATTATATCTCCGGGGATAATTGGGGAGAACAAAATAGCATTATATGGCTTGACTATGTTACACCGCGGGCTTTGGGACAACAGTTTAGCGATATAGCAACGCTGTCTAATACGATTCTTCCACACGATGTTCTTAAAGTCACATTCAATGCAAACGCAGACACATTAGGTAGAGCTGAAAATGGCATGGATGCACGACTCGAGAAATTGAGGTCACGCATTGGAGAGCACATTCCAGCAGACGCTACACCAAATGACTGCAATAAGGATAAGTACCCCCTCCTGCTTCTAAAATGTTTACAGATCATGCTTTCAAAGAACTTTACAGAAACCAAGTATGATAAGCGCTTTGTACTTCCGTTATTTTCGACGATTTATCAAGATAGTCAACATTTGATGCTTACTTTTACTTGTGTAATATTAGATAGCCACGACGAAGAGGAAAAAGTAAAAGCCTGTTTCGAAGATATTTCCTATGTGAACTTCAAATGGGACGAGCCTTCACTTATAAAGATTCCAGAACTGACCGTAAAAGAGATGATTGAAATTAATAAACTGCTCCCCGGCAAAGATGCCGAAGAGCAGCTATTAAGGGAGTTCAATTTCGTATTTGATGATAAAGCAGAGGAGGCATCGAGTTACATATCTTTTTACAAGTACTATCCAAGTTTTCAGAGTATCAATTTTTGATAGATTGCCGATAAAACTCGTTCCGCAACAATTGGTGAAACACTATTCCCGATTTGCCTAAATCCGTGCCAAATTGTGTCGGGCAACTTATACCAATCAGGGAACCCCTGTAAACGGGCTGCCTCTCTGGGAGTAATGACTCGAGCGTAATTGTAATGTATAGGGCGAACTGCTTGGTAACTGCCTTTTTCCGGCCCTGTTCCAGCTCTCAGCGTTGGGCAGTAGCCCTCGGGATCCAGTCGAGTAGACTTTGATACCTGGTCTTGTTGACCAAATGCCAATCGCGCGTATCTGGCTCGGACATCAATTGTATGCTTTGTTGGATAAAACCCGTTTACAATATGCCGAATTCGATAAGCGTTTATATACTTTTGATTTCCAACATTGTTCGGGATCATACCTGTGACACGTTGATAAAAGAAATCTGATTGTTCGTGCTGATCTTCTGTATTTGAATAGTTCTGGGTTAATTTCTTTCGCCCAGAGCTATTCTTTTTTCGATATCGAATGTCTCCCGGTAAACCTTCCAAAGCTTTACGGACATTTGTCCTTTCATTGTTGCATACTTGCATTCCGATGATATCGTTTGCAGTAATTGGTTCGATCTGTCCATCCAACAAATATCCAACAAAAAAATACCGCATTCTGGTCGTCGGTGCTCCGTACTCATTAGCTTTAACGCAAATTGGCTCCAGCATATTATAGTTTCTAACATGCCTAAATGCCTCATTGCGAATATCGTCATATTTGGAGTTCATAATTCCCGGAACATTTTCGGCCAGAAAAAATGTTGGTTGAAGTTCTTCGATTAATTCAAAAAACTTTATAAACAGTCTATTTCGCAAGTCATTAACATTACCGTGACCAATGCTGCTAAATCCTTGGCACGGCGGGCCACCTATTATACCAGTTAATTCTTCTTGATGAATTCCAGCGAGACGAAGCAACTCTTGTCCATTCAATGTCATAATGTCTCGCTGGATATGTACAGTGTGCGGAAAGTTTGTTCTATGCGATTCCATCGCATGGGTGTCGATTTCAACGGCAGCTGAAACATTAAATCCTGCACGCGCAGCGCCCAAGCTCAAGCCACCTGCCCCGGCGAATAAATCGATTATATTAGGCAATCGGCATCCTCCTTTCATGCACATAAAATCTTAATATATAATTTTACATAATACAGCTCAAAAAATCAATATTAACTTTTTACTTGACTCGTTGCTTGCTTTTGAGTGATACGTCATTTTAATGTATATCATTAACCATTATCCTAAACATCGCCCCGGGCGCCTAATAGTTAGTACCCAGGGCGGTGAGTCTTTTATGTTTCCTTCCTTCCCCTCTTACCTTTCTTCTCTTCCAATGGTCGCCCATCGCCCTCGCCCAGGTCCTTCAGCCGCTGCGCTTCCACGATCTCCGCTTTCATCTCTACGATCAGCACCTTTAGCTTCTCCTCGCACTCCTCGCGGGTGTGCGCGTAGACATTGCGGGCGTGCTTTTTACCGTCGGGCCATTTGGGAGAATAGCGGCCTTCAAACAGGTGGTCGTTGATCTCGCTGACGCAGCCGGTGCCGGACCTGCGCTTGCGGCCCATGTAGGGCTTAAAATCGGTCATACTCGGCTTTTCCTCCTGGGCCGGGGCAGTTTCCTCCCCCGACTCTGAAGCGTCCTCCTGCGGCGCTGCTTTGCCGATGCCACGGTCAATGTTTGCGGCAGCCGTGAGCCGCATATCGTCGGTGATGTGGGTGTAGATGTCCAGCGTGGTGGCCGCCGACACATGACCCAGCATGGCGGAAAGCGTTTTCACATCCATACCGTTCTCCAGCGCCAGCGTTGCGAATGTATGGCGCAGGTCGTGGAAGCGCACATGCTTGCACCCCGCGTGTTCCAGGATGAGCTGCAGTCTGCGGCGTACTACGCCGGGTGTGATGGGGCAATCCTCCTTCACCGGGGATGGGAACATCCAGCGGGAGTCCACTGTTTTCTTATACTCCCGCAGCACCTCTACCACGGCGGGCGGCAGGACGATCTTGCGGACGGAATTCTTCGTCTTGGGGGTGCTGAGCTGAAGCTGCCCCCGCACATCGTAGACCTGTTTGTTCACATTCAACACGCCGGTTTTGAAGTTCAGGTCATCCCATTGCAACGCCATCAGCTCGCCCCGGCGCAGGCCGGTGGCTAAGTCCAGAAGGAAGACTTCGTAGTACCCCTCAAACTTTGCCTGAATGAGAAACCGCTGCAGTTCCTCTCGGGTCAGCACCTGCATCTCCCGTGCCTTCTTCGGCGGCAGCTTGCAGCCGATAGCTGGGTTCACACGGATCAGCCCGTCCTGCACCGCCTTTTCCAATGCGGAGCGGCAAGTGGCGTGGCACATGCGCACCATCCGGTCGGACAGCCCTTCGCCGTACTTGTCGGTGAACCGCTTCCGCCCGCTGTTCTTGAGCCTACCATAGAACTGCTGCAGATCATTCTGCGTCAGCTTGTTCAGCGGGATGCTGCCGATCTCCGGGATGATGTGCAGGCGGATGCGGCTCTCGTAGGTCTCCTGCGTAGTGGGACGGATCTTGGGCTTGGAGTGATTCTCGTACCAGTATGTCAGCCAGTCCCCGAACGGCATTTCAGGTCGAACCTTCTCCGGCTTCAGTCCGCCGCATTCTTCCTTGAGCTTTTGGAGCTTCTCGACGCACTCCTTCTTGGTTTTGGCGAGGACATTTTTCGTCTTGGGATAGCCGTTGTCATCGTAGCCGATGACGATGCGTCCCTCCCACCGGCCGTCGCCGCGCTGTCTTACGGTGCCGGTTCCGCTTTTTCGTTTCTTTGCCAAGGTCTCAGCCCCTTTCCATTGGGAGCCGTGCAACCATATTCTCACATTCTTGACTTGCCTGACACTTCCATTGCCGCGTTGTCGTCGGTCGCCGGGCGGCAAGCCCGCCTCTTTCCTCCGCCTCGCACTGAAAGCGCCATTCTGCGTCAACCTCTGCGATCATATAGTTGCACAGCTCCCATCAAATCCTCCATGAAGCCGCCAACGATGCCGCTGGCGGCTTTTTGCATATCCGGTGTAACGTGGGTATAGGTGTCCAGCGTGAAGCTGGCGTTGGTATGTCCCAGAATCCCTGACAGGGTTTTGGCATCCACGCCGCTGGCGATGGCATGGGTGGCGAAGGTGTGGCGAAGGTCATGGAAGCGGATGTCCGGCAGTCCCGCCTTCTGTAAGATTGCTTTCATGTGCGTGTAGGCGCAGTTCGGAGACAGCGGCAGCTCCGGTTGGACAGGATCTGGGAAGATCCATTGTGTGATTGCATTCTCTTTTCGGCGGCGCAGAATTTCCGCCGTGCTGCGGGGCAGGACGATGGTACGTTCACCGCTGCGGGTCTTGGTCTTGCCCAGCATATCGACCCCCAGCTTTCGGTTATGAAGGGTGCGGCGTACTTGCAGGACGCCGTTCCGTGCGTCAAAGTCCTGCCACATGAGTCCGCAGATCTCGCCCCGCCGCAGGCCCGTGGTCAGCTCCACATAGAAGAAGTCACCCCATATCTTGTCTTCCCGCACGGCGTCCAGAAAGGTGTCCAGTTCCCTGTCGGTCAGGACATGCTTCGGCGCATGGTTTGCCTTTGGCACCGTTGCGCCCACAGTGGGATTTTTAGCGATGATATGCGCGTGGAGGGCATCCTCCATCGCCTGATGGAAGATGGCGTGGAGGCGGTTGATGGTGGTGTCCGACAGAGCGGAACCAAACCTCGGATGCTCCCTGATCCGGCCGTTCTCTTTCAGCTTTCGATAGAGTTTCTGCACATCCTGCGATGTCACCAGCGACACCTGCTTGCCGCCGAGCTGCGGCTTGATGTAGTTTTCGATGCAGCTTCGATATCCCGCGAGTGTGCCGGGGCGGACGGTGTTCTCTTTATAGTCCGTCAGCCAACGGTCCAGCCACTCGCCCAAAGTCATCCGGCTGTCCTCGGTCAGTTCCACGTCCTGATAGCGTTCGATATTCTGATGGAGCTTTTCCGTCAGCTCCTTTTGTGTATGCGCATAGGCGTGCTGGAAGATGGGCGTACCGTTTTTCTTGTGCCCCACCACAATGCGGCCCTCCCAGCGGCCGTCCTCCCGCTTGCGCACCATGCCGTCACCGGACGGTCTTCGTTTCGCCATTTAGTCCTCCTGTTCCGCTGGATGGCAAATGTGTTCTTCTTCCTCCCGTTCGAAGGAGTAGAGCCCGTCTGCCTCCA
>NZ_JAFBIQ010000035.1 GCF_021531315.1 Oscillibacter valericigenes
GGATGTTGTTCCGATCCGCCAATGCGGCGCGAATGGCCTCAAAGCTCTCTCCGGCGCTGTCCATGGCTATTCTGATATTAGAAAAGCATAACGTCTTTGAAAAGGAGGCCGTCAAATGTCTATTCTGAAAATTATCCTTGTGCCGCTATCGCTTATCCTGTCCCTGTTCGTCTGGCTGTGCGCGGGGCTGCTGTCTTGCTCCGGCTTCGTGTTCAAGCTGGCAAGCGGCCTGCTCTCCCTGTTGGCCATCGCCGTGATGATTACCTACTCTGTAAAAAACGGCATTATCCTCCTTGTGCTGGCGTTTCTAATCAGCCCGATGGGCCTTCCGCTGCTGGCGGTGCAGGGACTTGGCAAGCTGCAAGACGTGAACGCTGCCATGAAAAACTTCATCCATAGTTAAAGCGCAAGCCGGGGCGAACGCCTCGGCTTGTTTTCTCATAAATCTCGTTTTTGATTTTACTCAAAGAGATTGTAAAAGCTACCTCTCTGTGCTATAATGCCTACGAACGTTAGAGAGGTGAGCATTATGAAGCACTATGAGAAGCTACTGGAATTAGGCTGTTTCAGCAAAAACGATCTGGAGCAGATTACCGGCAGCGAAGCTGCGGCCAAATGGCTTTGCCGGGAGTATCAAAAGAAAGGTTACATTGAGCGCGTAAAGCGGGATTTGTATGTTGCTATCAGTCTGGAAACTCAACAGCCCATTGCCAACCGCTATGTGATTGCCTCTCACATCAGTAACGATGCCGCCGTGTCGTATCACAGCGCGTTTGAGTTTTATGGTTACAGCAATCAGGTCTTTTACGAAACGCAAGTGACCAGCGAGAGCCGGTTCCGGGATTTTGAATACGACGGCGTGACATACCGGCGGATTGCCCCGCGCATTACTGGCGGTATCACCGAGATAAACGGCGCCCGTGTCACAACGCTGGAGCGGACGGTGATTGATTCTATCAATCTGTTTGAGAAAATCGGTGGGCTGGAAGAACTTTTGCGTTGCCTTGCGCTGATCCCCACGCTGGATGAAGCAGCGCTTTCGGCCTGCCTCGCGGAGTATGAAAGCGGCTTTCTCTATCAAAAAACGGGCTATATCCTGTCCGCCTTTGCAGCCAGCCTCGGCCTCTCTGATAGTTTTTTCGCCATGTGCAAATCGCACCTCCCGAAAGGAAAATCCTATTTATCAAGCGAGAGCCAAGGCTTCATCTGGCACGAGGACTGGAAGCTGTATGCGCCGAAAAATCTGATGCACATGATAGATAAAGGGGTAGTGTAAAGCGGTCTGCTACGGCAGGCCGTTTTACTTTTCAAGGAGGTGTCCAACATGGCAACCACACGCCTGATGCCTCTGCACACCGGCAAAGGCCGCACGGTGGGACAGGCCATCAGCGCTATCATCGACTACACCGAAAATCCGCAAAAGACGGACGGCGGCAGGTTAATTACGAGCTGGCAATGCGATAGCAGGATCGCCGACGCCGAGTTTCTTTTCACCAAAAATCAGTACATCCAAAAGACCGGCAGAGTGCGCGGCGAGGATGATGTGATCGCCTACCATCTGCGGCAATCCTTTGTTCCCGGAGAGATCACACCAGAGGACGCGAACCGTTTGGGCTGTGAGCTGGCCAAGCGCTTCACCAAGGGCAATCACGCCTATATCGTCTGCACCCATATCGACAAAGCCCATATTCACAATCATGTGATCTGGAACTCCACCGCACTCAGCCAGACCCGGAAATTCAGAAACTTTTGGGGCAGCAGCCGCGCCGTGCGGCGGCTCAACGATACCATCTGCATCGAGAACGGCTACTCCATCGTGGAGAATCCGAAGCGCCACGGCAAGAGCTACAACAAGTGGCTGGGCGACAAAAAGAAGCCCTCCCACCGAGAGCGAATCTGCGCGGCTATTGACGATGCGCTGGCGCAAAAGCCCGACAGCTTTGAAGCGCTGCTGGAGCTGTTGCGGCAGGCCGGGTATGAGGTCAAGGGCAAAAAAGTCCCGTCCCTGCTGGGCGGCGAACAGAAAAAGTCCATTCGCATGGATACCCTCGGTGACGGTTATACTCCCGCAGATCTCCGCGCGGTGATTGCAGGTGAAAAGGCGCATACGCCGCAAAAGAACGCCGCCGCGCCGGTCAAACCGGAAAAGCGCAGCGGGAATCTGCTGGTGGACATTCAGGCCAAATTACGCGCTGGCAAGGGTGCCGGTTATGCGCGTTGGGCGACGTTGTTCAACCTGAAACAGATGGCACAGACGGTGGCCTATCTGCAAGACCATGAGCTTTTAGATTACGCCGTTCTCTCGGAGAAAGCGGCGGTAGCGTCCGCTCACTTCAATGAGCTTTCCGCAAGGATCAAATCTGCTGAAAAACGCATGGCCGAGATTGCGGTGCTGCGGGAGCATATTGTCAATTACGCCAAGACCCGCGATACCTACGTTGCCTATCGCAAGGCCGGGTACTCCAAGAAATTTCTTGCAGAGCATGAAAGCGAGATCACGATCCACAAGGGCGCAAAGGACTATTTTGATGGACTGGGCTTCAAGAAGCTACCCACCATCAAGGCGCTGAATACCGAGTACGCCGAGCTGCTGGCGGAGAAGAAAGCGGCCTACGCCGACTACCGAAAAGCCCGTGAGGAAATGAAAGAGCTGCTGACGGCCAAGGCCAATATCGACCGTATTCTGGAGTTGGATAAGGAGCATGAGGAAGCGAATGAACGACGGGAAAAAGAGGCGGAGCAGCGCTGAGCTGCCCGCCCACAAGCGATTTGAAAAATCGCGCAGCCGATGGATTTATCCATCGTTCCAGAACACAGTTTTTGTGTTCTGCGGGGATTGGGGCAGCGCCCCAACAAGCATGAAACAGACGGGTTCCGTGTGAACGGAATCCGCCTGTTTTCGCAAAGTGGGTACCGCTTTGCATTGCTTGCGAACTTGCGAACTTGACAATCTTCGGATATTCGTATAGAATGTACTCTGTGAGATTTTATTTGTGCGAAGGTGCGATATGGGCGGAATAAAAGGCTATATTTCCATTCGGGAAGCGTCCTACCGCTGGGGCGTATCAGAGCGGCGGGTCAATCAATACTGTGCCGATGGGCGCATCCCCGGCGCGTCCCGCTTTGGGCGATCCTGGGCAATCCCGGAGGACGCCAAAAAGCCGGCTGACCCGCGCATAGAAAAACGAGGAGGGAGGCGGCAGACATGATTTCCGATGAAATATTATACCGGCGTTATCTGGACTGCGAGGACAAGGCCGCCGACACGCTGGTTGAAAAGTACGGCGATGCGCTGACGCTCTACATAAACGGCTATCTGAAAGACATTCACGAGGCCGAGGACTTGATGATCGAAGCCTTTTCCCAGCTCTTTGCAAAGGAACGCCCGATTGAGGACGAGGACAGCTTTAAGGCGTATTTATACAAAACCGCCCGCAACCTTGCCCTGCGGCACAAGCAGAAACATCGGCTCCGCTTCCTGCGCTTCGACGAGCTGACCTTTGAACCCAAAAGCGACACGCTGGCCGATACGGAGCTTCTTCGCAGCGAGCGTGACCGGCAGCTTTACGCCGCAATGGAAAAGCTGAAGGCAGAGTACCGGGAAGCCCTGTACCTTGTCTACTTTGAGAATATGAGCTACCGGGACGCGGCGGCGGTTATGGCGCAGACCGAGAAGCAGATTTCCAATCTGGTTTATCGGGGGAAGCAAAGCCTCAAAACGATTTTAGAGCAGGAGGGATTTACCTATGCGGACGAATGAGGAACGGACCCGTCTGATTCACAAACGGACGGCAGAAATAAAACGGGAAAACCAGAAAAAGAAACAGCGTCGGCTGGACGCGGCCTGCATAGCGGCCTGTCTGCTGCTGGTGGTCGGCATTGGCGCGTGGATGCCCGGCCTGATGGCGGGTGTCTCCGAAAGCGGCGTAAGCCATGCTTCGGGCGCGGCAAGCCTTGTGGGAAGCCATGCGGCGCTGGGCTATATCCTGATGGGACTTCTGGCCTTTTTGCTGGGCGTGTGCGTGACGGTGCTTTTGTACCGTCTGCGCCGCAGGAAGGAACGCAGGCAGCGGGAGGACAGGGACGATGAACTTTGAAATCATTGACAATCTTTTTCAGGTGACGGTCCTGGCCTGCGCCGTGCTGGTGGCTGTGGTTCACCTGTTCCGGCACAAAGACCGCCGCTGCCTGATCCTCGCCCTTGCTTATGCCTGCTTTTTCATGGGAACGCTGTATTATGTGCTGCACCTCGCTATCACCGGCGACACTCCGCGTGTGTTCTATGTGGCGGAAATATCATGGATCGCATCGTGGTTTTTCTTTCTTTCGCTCCAAATTATGCGGACGGAGGGCATGAAACTTTGCGTTTTGCCCGTCCCCGCTGTATGTGCGGGTCTGATTGCGGCGTCTATCCTGATCTTCCGGTTCATGGCGTCCTATCTGGTGTCGGGGCTGTTCGCGGTTCCGGTGAGTGCAGTTGCGTATCTGTCCCTGTTCCGGCTGCAAAGAGGTACGGCGCACCGGCGGACAGATGTCTGCTTTGCCGTCTGCACCGCGCTGCAGGTGGGCCTCTTTTTTGTGTCTGCGTTCATGGAGGATTTTACAAGGTTCAATCTCTACTTCGCCGTGGACATTATGCTGACGCTCTCCCTTGTGGCGCTGCTGATCCTTAATTTGCGGGAGGTGGCGGAGAAATGACCTATATCGAAAATATCTTTATCTGTCTTGCCATTCCGCTGATTTTGTCCCTGTTCTTCACGAAAGGCCGCGCCCGCAGCTTTACGCTGTTTCTCACCATCGGCATGGGCGTTTGTCTGCTGGGTGCCTACGTCAGCAGCTTTTACATGGGGTATTACGGCGTGGATACCACAGTTGCCGCCATTGAGATCACGCCGGTCTGCGAGGAAGTGATGAAGCTGCTGCCGCTGCTGTTCTACTTTCTGATCTTCGAGCCGGAGCCAAAAGAGCTGCCGTCTGCGGCCATCGCTATTGCCGTGGGCTTTGCCACCTTTGAAAACGTGTGTTACCTGACGGAGAACGGTGCGGAGAACTTTACCCTTCTGCTCATTCGCGGGATCTCCGCCGGTGCGATTCACATCCTCTGTGGGATTTTGACGGGCTTTGGTATTTCCTATGTGTTCCGACACCGCTGGCTGGCGCTGACCGGCACGGCGGGCATCCTCGGAGCCTGCACCGGCTTTCACGCCATCTATAACCTGCTCATTACGGCGGACAGCCCGTGGAACATGACGGGCTACCTGTTCCCGCCGCTGCTGATCGCCTGTCTGTTCGCGGTAAAGCGGTCCTTGCCAAACCTGAATATTCATTTGAAATAATACGCTGACTGGCGCATGGAGCCGTCCCAAATCGGGGCGGCTCCAATTTTTTTTGGAAATTTTTTTGAAAAAATTTTGATTTTGGGTGAGAGGATTTCTGATTTTTTGTATTTAGGATAGTAGAGGGGTGCAAAAGACGCCCCGATGACGAAACGCGAAAGGAGGTTTTGCTCAAGCATCATTCGATGCTAAAAACCTTATGGTTTCAGAAGATCGGCTGCTATTACAGAATAATACCGAATCAAAAAGGAGAATAAGACATGAGTAAAGTGAAGAAGCGTATTTTAATAGTTTTGTTGGCGATTCTGGCGGTCGTTGTATTCGCCCTGCTTGCGTTTTTGGGACTGTATTTCACCAGAATCCAGACTATCGGCAGCATTGAGCAGCTTACGGATTACGAGGATGGCTACAATCTCTATCGCATGGATGTCAAATATGATTACAATCTTGACAATATTATCGATTACGGCATTCAGGACGATCAGACGATGATCGATGCGATTCTGAAAGAGGCGTTGCCGCTGCTGCCTGTAAAGATCAAAGCGCCCAATTTCGGCTGTACGGTGTTTTGTCTGACCGATGCGGACGGTGACGTTCATATGGGACGTAATTACGATTTCAGCAAAGATACATCTGCTATGTTGGTTTACTGTGCTCCAAAGGACGGATATAAGTCTATTGCTTTTGCCGCTCTTGACAATGTTTCAGCAAATGTTCCTGATGAGAATATCAAAAAAGAGTTGGCAAGTCTAACAGCTCCGTTTATCTGCCTTGATGGTATGAATGAGAAGGGCGTGTCTATCGCTGTGTTGACACTTGATAGTGAGCCTGTACATCAAAACACAGGCAAGCCTGTCATTTCAACGACTCTTGCGATACGACTTGTTCTTGACAGGGCAGCGACCACAGAGGAAGCAGTGGAGCTTTTGCGCAGCTATGATATGTTCGCATCATCCGGCAGAGATTATCATTTCTACATAACTGATGCATCAGGCGATGGCAGAGTAATAGAGTATGACATAAACGGCGAACCAAGAGAGCTGATAGATACTCCATCAGAGGCGGTTACTAATTTCTTTATTCGTCATAAGGATGAGGTGCTTCCAAATCAGAAAAACGATATCTACGGTCACGGCAGGGAACGCTATGACGCTGTGCTGGAGGTGCTGGAAACGGAAAAAGGCAATTACACCGACGATACCGTGTGGAACGCAATGAAATCGGCGGCACAAGACCCCAACCCCGATAACATCACAAGCAACACACAATGGTCTATTTCCTATAACAATACTGACCTTTCTGCTGATATTGCCATCCGCCGTCATTGGAGTGATGTAACACATTGCGAGCTGGAAACCAAGGTGACGACGCCGTTAAAATGAGTGGTACAGGGCAGTAAAATGTAGGGAAACGGGGCGGCTCCAATTTGAAAATTTTTTTTGAAAAAATTTTGATTTTGGGCGAGAGGATTTCTGATTTTTTGTATTTAGGATAGTAGAGGGGTGCAAAAGACGCCCCGATGACGAAACGCGAAAGGAGGTTTTGATTATGACCGGTAGGACGGAAATCCGGGTGCGGGAGATCCGCCGCAGGACGCGGCGGTACAGGCGGCGGCGTGAAAACCGTGAGCTTTTTTCTCTTACAGCGTTTGGCCTGTTTCTCCTTGCCGGTATCAGTGTTCTCCTGCATGGCGTACAGGCGCCGGGCGTCTCCGCTGTGGCGGAGGGCTACGGCTCGGTGCTGCTGCGGGAGGATGCGGGCGCGTACATCGTGGTCGGCATCGCCGCCTTTGTGGTAGGCGTGACGCTGACCGTGATCTGCATCCGGCTCAAAAAGAAAAAAACAAACCGCACGGAGGATGAGGGAGAAAGTGAGGAGCAAACATGAAAAAACGGATTTTAAGCATCCTGCTGTGCTGCGTGATGCTGGTGGGGCTGCTACCCACGGTGGCGCTGGCGGAGGGCGGCGTGTCCTATCTGGACGAAACCGGCACGTCGCAGACCTGCGACAGCGCCACGGAGGTAACCAGCAGCGACACCGAATGGACAACCGGCTGGTATGTGGTGCAAGGCACAGTTGAGATCGGTAGCCGCGTCACCGTCAGCGGTGATGTACACCTGATCCTGACAGATGGCTGCACCCTCACAGTCAACGGCGGCATTCAGGTGCAGGATAACAGCACAGAAAGCACCCCCAACACCAACGCCCTGACCATCTACGGGCAGACGCAACCCGTTCTGGATGCGGACGGCAATGTGACCAACAATGTCGGCAAGCTGATCGCCACGGGTGCTAAACGCGACAACAATGCGGTCATAGGAGGCAACGGAGGCAACAGCTACGGCGGCAGCTGCGGCACCATCATCATCAACGGCGGCACGGTCACCGCCACATCCACGGGCTACGGCGCGGCCATCGGCGGCGGCTACGGCATATTCACTGGCGGCAGCGGCGGGACCATTACCATCAACGGCGGCAACATCAATGCCAGCAACCAAATCGGCGCAGGCATCGGCGGCGGCGAGGGCGGCGGCGACGGCGGCAGCGGCGGCGAGATCACCATCAACGGCGGTTCTGTCATCGCAACCGGCGTCAACGGCGCGGGCATCGGCGGCGGTCAGGGCGACGGCGACGGCGGCAGCGGCGGCGAGATCACCATCAACGGCGGTTCTGTCATCGCAGCCGGCGTCAACGGCGCGGCCATCGGCGGCGGATACAGCGGCGGAGTCACCGGCGGCAGCGGCGGCAAGATCATCATCACCGGCGGCAACATCGCTGCCAGCGGCGACGGCACGGCCATCGGCGGCGGCTGCGGCACCCACGGCGGCAGCGGCGGCGAAGTCACCATTACCGGCGGCACCGTCACCGCCACCGGCGGTGACGGTGCCGAGGGCATCGGCGGCGGATACAGCGGCGTCTTTGCAATCGGAGGCAGCGGCACCTTCGAGACTACCGGCAACGGCAACGCGGTGATCTTCGCAAGTTCCATTGGCGACCAGAGCGGCAAGACGTCGAATGCGTGGCACGGCATCATCTTTGAGGGCGACGAGGGCAAGGTCTATGGGAATCCGACGCTGGCGGACGACCTGACTATTCCCGAGAATAAGGCGTTGGATATTCCCTCGGGCAAGACCCTGACCGTTAACAGCACAATTACAGTGCAAGGTACGCTGACCAACAACGGTACTATTATCGGCTCCGGCTCCATTACGCCGGATGCGAAGAAGCTGACCTATAAGGCAGCCCCCAGCACCCCGGTGATTGATTCCGTAAGTGCAGACAGCATTACGCTCCGACCCATCACCGGTGAAACGGCTGTGGAATACAGCAAGGACAATACAAACTGGCAGAGTGGAACAACCTTCAGCGGCCTGACTGCGGCCACAAGCTACACCTTCTACGCCCGGTATCAGGCGAATGGTTTTTACAAGGGCGCCTCGCCCCAGAGCGACGGCAGTGACCCCGCATACACCGCCTACACCGCACCCGACACCAATGAGGGCTATTTCATTGACTATGCCGCGGAGACGATCACGGTGAGTGACGGCTATGAAGTGTACACGGACAGCGGCTTTGGCACCGGCACCGTAGTCACAAGCGGCAGCACTGTCACCCCCGGCCAGACGTTCCATGTCCGCAAGGCGGCCAGCGGCGACATTCCCGCCAGTGAGGGAACGGAGTTCACCATCCCCGCCCGGCCTGACGCACCCGCCGCGCCCACGGTCAAGAGCAAGACCTCGGGCAGCGTGACGCTGGAGGTAATTCTCGGGGCGCAGTACAGCATGGACGGCGGTGCAACCTGGCAGGACAGCCCGGAGTTCACCGGCTTGTCTGCCAGCACGGCATACCGCTTTGTGGCACGCTACGGCGCAACAGAAAGCAGATTCGCTTCTCTCGCCAGCGCTGAACTGAACGTGACCACCAATGCCGCCCTCTCCGGCGGCGGATACACCTACTACACCATCAAGGCGACCGCTGGTGTGAATGGCGCGATCTCTCCCTCCGGCAGCGTCAGCGTCCGCGAGGGAAGAAACCAGACCTTCACCATCACCCCGAATACGGGCTATGCCATCTCCAACGTGAAGATCGACGGCAAGAGCGTCGGCGCGGTGAAGTCCTACACCTTTGAGAATGTCAAGGGCAACCACACCATTGAGGCCATCTTTATGAAGGCCAACGGCAACCCCCAGACCGGCGTGTTTGTGGATGTACCGGAGGGCAGTTACTATGAGGAGGCTGTTGCGTGGGCCGTGGAGAACGGCATTACGCAGGGAACCGATGATACCCATTTCTCCCCGGATGGCATCTGCACCCGTGCGCAGGCCGTGACCTTCCTGTGGCGCACCGCTGGAAGCCCCGCCTCTAAAACCAGCGCCATGCCCTTCACCGACGTTCCAGTGGGCAGCTACTACTACGATGCTGTGCTGTGGGCGGTAGAAAACGGCATCACCAAGGGCACCAGCGAGACCAGGTTCAGCCCGGATGACACCTGCACCCGCGCCCAGATCGTCGCGTTCCTGTGGCGCTCTGAAAAATCCCCGGCAGCGGGCAGCCGCAATCCGTTCGCGGATGTGAAGTCCACGGCCTACTACGCCGATGCGGTGCTGTGGGCGGTCAAGGAGGACATCACCAAAGGATCCACCAACACCACATTCAGCCCCGACGCGGATTGCACCAGAGCGCAGATCGTGACCTTCCTCTGGCGCTGCAAGAAGTGACCGGCTGACATACGGCCAAGCAGCAAAGCCGCTGACATGACCCCATAAGCGAACATCGGACAGCGCAGCGGACGGGGCGACCCCGATGCTGCGCTGTTCTCTTTTCGCTACAAGAAACAAATCAATGACATTTTGAGCTGCGCCGCTATCCCAGCGCGGCAAGGAGACAGCATTATGAAAAGAATCACAAGAATCATTCGTCCGATCATCTGTATGGCCGTCCTTCTCTTTGCCATGACCACGGCAGTCATGGGCTGCTATCAGAAAGAGACGGAGCCTATCGACATTCCCGGCAGAACACCTTCCGGCACATCTGCGCCTCAGCCATCAGCGACTCCCGCAGGCGAAGTTATCCCTTCGGTGGACAGGCAGGCAGAGTTGGCGGAAGCCAGAGCGAAGAATCCCGACACCGTAGCGTGGCTGTATATCCCCGGTGCGGAGGTGGACGACCCTGTGATGCAGGCGGAGGACAACGGCTATTACCTAAAGCTGGACGAAAACGGCGAGTACGCCATGTGGGGCTGCTATTATGCCCATTGTGAAAACGAAATCGGCGGCAGGGATAAGCTGGACAAAAACACCACTGTTTTCGGTCACTCCGCCAGCAACTGCGACCCGGACGGTGTGCGGTTCACCAAGCTCTACCGTTATATGGACGCAGACTTTGTAAAGGAGCATCCGTATATCTATCTCTCTGTGGATGGCGAGGATATGATTTTCCAGATCACCGCGCTATTCGTCACGGATATTGGCTTTGACTATATTGCGCCTGATCCCACGGGAGATGATCTGACCAGCTTCTTTGAGACGATTGCGCGGAAAAACTGGCTGGATTTTGACGGTGTGACCTTCTCCGAGGAAGATTCCGTCCTGACCCTTTCCACCTGCTGCCGGAAGTACGACAAGACCAACAGCGGCAATCAGCGGCTTGTGGTCATGGCGAAGCTGCTGCCAGAGGGCGCAGCGGCGCAGGACTTCACTGTGTCTCTTGTGGAGAATCCCGAAATGCCCTAAAAGAAATCAGAATACGACGATAATAGGACACCCATCCTTGCGGTACTGAAAAGCAGCGTATGGTATAGGGAAAACGGCGGCTGCTCTGTACGGGGCAGCCGTCGTTTTTGCTGTCCCAACATTTTTCAGATGAAAGGGACCTATGCGTATGACAGGAGAGCACAGGAGGTGCCGCTAATGCTGCGGCGACGAGCCGCGCCGGGAGCATAGCCGGGCGATACCCGGACACCGCAGGATACCTATGCCCTCCGACAGCCGCCGACAATTTCCATGCTGAACCGCACCAAAGCGCCCATGCAGGCTTTTATGCCTGTGTGGGCGCTTTTTGTCGTTCCCGGCACTTTTTCGCCGTGGGCTGCCGCTCCCCGCCGCCCTTCGTTCAGACCTTTTTACCCACTCGGATCTGAACGGAGGAACAAAATGTTTAATAGAAAAAGCATCTATGCGCTGAATAAGAAAGACCCCGATGCCATCGTTTATATGGACACCAATGAAGTCATCGTCCGCCTGACCCGCGAGGACTTTGCCAGCGAGGAAGAATTCCTGAAATGGAAAGCCCTGTCGGACGAGGACTATCACGCCTCCGAAAAGGAAACTCATGTCTATGCCAATCACACGCTTGCGCTGGATGAGCTATCCGAAGAAGCGGCCTCCATTCCTGCCGTGGATGTCTGCATGGAGCAGGCGCATGACCGGGCAGAGGCAATCCACCGCAGCGTCAGAAAGGTCACGCAGATTCGGAAGCACCTGACGGATACGCAGTTCCGCAGGGTGTGGATGTATTTCGTGGATGGGATGACGGTTGATGAGATTGGCGCAGCCGAGGGTGTCAGCCATCAGAATATTTCCAAGAGCATCGGCGCGGCGATGAAGAAAATGAAAAAACTTTTCCCTGATTGCTGAAAACAGGGTGCAAAAGTGACCCAAAATCGGCGATAGGTGAAGGGACATTCTCCACGAAGCCTTTCGTTGAACGTTGAAAACTGAATAGACCATGATGCAGGCACAAAACCCGCGTGATAGCGGCATAAGGTGCGCCGCCACGACGATGGCTTCAAGGAGGTGATTCCGGAAAAGCCATCCGAGCGATCTACGCAGCCTTAGACCCGATTCGGCAAATCGGGCGCGATGACAGCGCGGCGGATAATGAAACTTGCTCACGCCCTCCCACAGACTTGAGGGGGAACCCTGCGGTATGCGCCAGCTCTTTGAGGCAGCGGTATCGTGGAGTTATGACAGCCCTGCCAAGGGCGGCCTGCATCATGCCCACTATCCGGGGCGCGTGGCAAATAGGATGGATCTTCTCAAATGGACAAGCAGAGCGGCTGCGCCGGTATTCGCCATTATGTTATGTGGCTCCAATTCTACCCGCGCAGCCGCCTCTCAAAGTCAGATACCATGCGCTGACGGCCTTTCCGTCAGCGCATTCATGTGACCTTGAGGAAACCCACCAAACCGAGAAAGGAGATCGCCATGATGCAGCCAACGCCAAACGAATCCCACGTCCACACGGATGAACTGGTGGACATCCGGGAAGTATCTGTTGACAAAAATCTTCCCAAGGAAGAACGCATTGCCGCCTTTATCCGCCAGATCAAAAATCCCTACCGCTTCCGCTGCGGCGATTTCGTGGTAAACGCCTGCTTCGCCGGGAACGGCGTTACGTTGGAGGAATGTCTGCAAGGCATTTTGCGCTGAGCGACATCCTCGCTTTTTTCCGCAGAGAGTGCTATGATCGGTGTGGAAAAGGATGAAAACCAAATGGCCAGATAACCACTCTTTTCATGCGGGAGCAGTCCGGGAGAAAGGAGTGCTTTTTCATGCCCAAATACAAAGCCACCGCTTATATCCGCCTGTCCTACACCGACGATCATTCCAGTGAGAGCGACAGCGTTTCCAATCAGCGCAAGCTCATTGAAAACTTTGTGGAGCACAACCCGGATATTGAGGTCGTTTCCGAAAAGATCGACGATGGATACAGCGGCATCATCTTTGACCGCCCTGCGTTCAAGGAAATGATGCAGGATGTCACCGACGGCAACATCAACTGCGTCATCGTAAAAGACCTCTCCCGCTTAGGGCGCGAGTACATTGAAACTGGCCGGTATCTGCGCCGGGTATTCCCGGCCTA
>NZ_JAFBIQ010000036.1 GCF_021531315.1 Oscillibacter valericigenes
AATACTCGCCTTTATGATACTCCACGGACAGGCTTTTTTCTACCCTCCCGTGTCCACTTTTATAATAGCATCAAGTGAGAATTGCGGTGCTATACTCCAATCGCAAGCACCCTAATGATTTTTCGAGGTGATCTCATGGACAATGAACTGAATTTGCGCCTGCTGGGAATGATGCACCAGATCTCTCACCTCATGCAGACACAGGAAAAATTCCGTGGGCAGGGGCGACTGTTGGTTCTTTTGAACCGATATGGCGCATTGACCCAGCGGGAATTGATCGAGCTGACCGGACGCCGCTCCGCAACGCTCAGCGAGCAGCTGGACGGCATGGAGAAGTTCGGGCTGATTTCCCGCTGCAAAAACGAGCAGGACAAGCGAAACGTGGACGTCAAGCTGACCAAGCAGGGGAAGAAGGCTGCGATAGAGGCGATGCAAAACCGGCAGGCTTATGCGGACGAACTGTTCGGTACGATGCCGCAGCGGAAAAAGCAGCAGCTCGCGGGACTTCTGGACAGCCTGCTGCATACATGGGACATTCCCATCAACGAGGAAGAATATCAATATCACGCAGAAAACGAAAGATAGGAACAGGAGCGAAGAACTATGAATCCGCAGGGCGGAAATAAAATGGCAGAAATGCCGGTCAAGAGCCTGCTGCTCAACATGGGTGCGCCCATGATGATCTCCATGCTGGGGCAGGCGCTTTACAATGTTGTTGATACCTTTTTCGTTTTTCACATCCCGGACACGGCGCAGATCGCGGATATGGGCGACAAGGCCATCAATGCGCTGACGCTGGCGTTTCCCATCCAAATGCTGATCATGGCGCTGGGCGTCGGAACAGGCGTTGGCATCAACGCTATGATCGCCAAAAACCTGGGGCGCGGGGATCGGGAGCAGGCCTATCAGACGGGTAAGGAGATCTGACCGGGCAACATCTGAAGCGCCCCTCTCAACCGCGCAAATATAGCAAGACCCAAAGCCGTTTTGACGCAACGGCTTTGGGTCTTTTCCGGTTGGAACCGGCAGCTTCACTCAATACTTGAGCATGACCGTTCTGCATTCCTCGCAGATGGACGCCGGAACTCTCGTCCGGTGGCTTGCCTTGAGGTCTGTGATCTTCACAAAGCCATCGGCGTTCTTCGCGCTTTCAAATACGCCCGGCACCTCGTTTGCAAAGCTGAACGCACCGTCCTTGCTGCAAAAGAGATACCCCTCCCGCATTTCCTTTCCACATTCGGGACATTTCATGATCGCACCTTCTTTTATTCGCTGGATCTCTGACCTGCACGCAGGGCCTTCTGCATCCGCTCCTCAAAGGCCTCCGCCTTGATGAGCGCGATGCCTTGCTCCTCGTCGCCGAGGACGACAAGCCGGTCGCCTTCGCTTAATTGGAAAGTATCCCGCGCCGCCTTGGGAATGACGATCTGCCCCTTGGCACCCATCGCTACCGTTCCCCACAGGTGCTTGCCCACCGGGGCGGGCGCCACCCGCGCTTTGCCGACCTCCTCATCCTGATGGACAAGGGCATCGATGGAGACCCCGTAGAATTTTGCCAGCCGGTCGCATTTTTCAATGTCGGGGATCGTTTCGCCCTGCTCCCACTTGGAGTAGGACTGGCGCGAGATGCCGATGACCTCCGCCACCTCCTCCTGCGTCATGCCGCGGATGTTTCGCAGGAGCGTTAGATTCTCTGCCAGCATACTGACCACCTCCTTGTCTGTGCCATTATTATACAGCGCACAAAGGAAAGATTCCACCATACAAACTTGTCAGAAAAGTGCTTTTTGTGTTCGTTTTGCCTGCGCAAACTCTGCCCTTTTCCAAAAAACTTTTCAATACAGCTGCGCGATGATGTCCACGCACTTGTCGATGCCGATGGCACCGCTGTCCAGTGTCAGGTGGTGGTTCTGGGCGTGACCCCACTTCATGTTGGTGTAGAAGCGGTGATACGCCGCGCGGCGCTTGTCCTTATCCCGCAAACGCTCCTCCGGAGACTGCTCCCGCTCGCCGTAGACCTCCACAATGCGCTTGGCGCGGAACGCCATGTCCGCATGGATAAAGACCTTCAGGCAGTCCGCCGTGTCCTGCAAAATGTAGTCTGCGCAGCGGCCCACGATGACGCAGGGGCCTTTTGCGGCAAGGTCTGTGATGACCTTGTACTGGTGCTCCCAGAGAATGTCCTCGTTGGTGGGGCCGAACATCCGGTTGGAAAAGGCGGAGGACAGGAAACTGCCGGGGGCGCACTCGCCTGCCTCCTTCACATAGGCCGGTGCGAAGCCGGTCTCCTTTGCCATCTTCTCAATGATCTCCGCGTCATAGCAGGGGATGCCCAGCTTTTCCGCCACCTTTTTGCCGATGGTGCGTCCGCCGCTGCCAAACTCGCGGCTGATGGTAATGACTCTGTTTTTCATGCGGTTTGCACTCCTTCCGTATTCAATTCCCGATAGGTTTTCACGATGATGATCGCCGAGATGATAAAGGTCAGAATATCCGACACCGGCATGGAATACAGCACACCGTCCAGGCCGAAGAACACCGGCAGCAGCAGGGCAAAGCCCACGCCGAACACCACCTCACGGAACATGGACAGCAGCGTGGAGGCCAGCGCCTTGCCGACTGCCTGCAAGAAGATAAAGCACGCCTTGTTGATGCAGGCGAGGATCATCATGCAGAGATAGGTGCGGAAGGCTTTAATGGCGAAATCGGTGTAGTAGCTGCTCTCGTTGGCCGCACCGAAAATAGCGATGAGCTGACGGGGAAAGCCCTCTGCCAGCACAAGCGCCACCGCGCCCACCAGCGCCTCGGCCACCAGCAGCTTCGTGAACAGCTTCCGCACACGGAGCTTTTTCTCCGCACCCATGTTGTAGCCCACGATGGGGATGCAGCCTGCCGCCATGCCCACCACGATGGAAATGACGATCTGGAAGAACTTCATCACAATGCCCACCACCGCCATGGGGATCTGCGCGTACTGCTCCTGCCCGAACACAGCGTCCAGCGCGCCGTATTTGCGGAGCATATTGTTGATGGCCGCCATGGCCGCCACGAGGCTGATCTGGGAGAGGAAGCTGGTGATGCCCAGCGTCAGCATCCGTCCGCAGATGCTCCCTCGCAGGGCATAGTCGCCGGAGGCGGGCTTGATGATCTTCATATGCAGCAGATACCATACCGCAAGGATCGCCGTGAACACCTGACCGATGACCGTGGCCACTGCCGCACCCATCATGCCCCATTTGAATACAAAGATGAAAATGGGGTCGAGGATGATGTTGATCACAGCGCCCGCCAATGTGGAGATCATGGCGAACTTGGGATTGCCGTCGGCACGGATGATGGGGTTCATGGCCTGCCCGAACATATAGAACGGGATGCCCAGGGTGATATAGAAGAAGTACTCCTGCGAGTGGTGGAAGGTCTCCTCATTCACCGTGCCGCCGAACATGGCGATGATGGTGTTTGCGAAGACGAGATATACCGCCGTCAGAACAAGACTGCTGGCGACGCTTAACACCACCGCGTTGCCCACGCTGCGCTTGGCCTTGCCCACCTCGTTTCTGCCCAGCGCCATGCTGACGAAGGCGCAGCAGCCGTCGCCCACCATGACGGCGATAGCCAGTGCCACCACTGTCAGCGGGAACACCACGGTGTTGGCGGCGTTGCCGTAAGAGCCGAGGTAGCTGGCGTTGGCGATGAAGATCTGGTCAACGATGTTGTAAAGCGCGCCCACCAGCAGCGAGATGATGCAGGGGATGGCGTACTGCCGCATGAGCTTACTCACGCGCTCCGTCCCCAAGAACTGATTTCCGGTTTCCAAAAAAATCACCTTTCTTTCAAAAAAATAAGAAATGCGTAAGTCCCAGAACATCCGGACTTACGCATTTCTGCTACACGATTTGCCTATGAAGTTTTCTCCCATCTTGCCATTTCTCACCCGATTCCGCAAAAAAGGCGCGTGGCTGCTCTGCAACTGGATTTACGCAGAAACGCCACACGCTGTACGTCTATTATAACTGATTCGGATGGAGATTTCAAATATTTTTTGAATTCGGTGCGCACCCTGCGCAGTTTTTTCCTGCCCCATGATACCATGAATAATACTTTCTGTAATCGCGGGCGGAGTCTTGCATCCCGCACCGCCTGTCCGCTGCTCTTGGGGCCTCTTTGGCCGACCGACAGCCTCGGTGTGCAAATTTCTTTCTTCGCTGAAAGTCGTCAAAAAAGCATGGTTGATCTCCGCTTTTCCGACTTTTTCCCGCCGCGTTTTTTCTCTCGCGCGTCTGTTCGACAGGTTCACATAAATTATTTGATAACCCTGCTCTACAAATAGTTATCCACAGTTTCCACAGACTTATCCACAACGCGGTAACCCCTGTATTTTCTGCGCTTTCAGCCGGAAAATTTCGCCTGGCCGACCTGATGAGAGGAATGGTCCCACCCTTTTCTGGTACATTTATAATTTGACATAACGCCGCACCATTCCCTGTATTTTTTCAAATAACGCTTTCTTGTTTCCATAACATTCTTTTTTTGCAGGATTTCATTTCGCTCCGTCAAAAAGATGTATGCCGAAGGTCGGTTTTGGAATAAAATACGCCGCATACGGTGCCGTCGCGTTTTCTCGCTGGACTGCACAGAAAAGCGGCAAAGCGCTCTGCTTTTCAAAAAGCTCCGAACGCTGGCAGAGCCAACGCTCGGAGCTTTATCTATTCTCATGCGCTGCGGAAGCGGGCGAGGAAGTCGCGCGTTTCTTGTCGCTGCGGGTCGCCGAACAGCGCCGCAGGCGCGCCCTGCTCGCAGATCACGCCCTCGTGCATGAACACCGCGCGGCTGCTCACATCACGCGCAAAGGCCATCTCGTGCGTCACGACGAGCATGGTCATGCCGTCGTTCGCAAGCGCCTGCATGACGGCGAGCACCTCGCCGACCATCTCGGGATCGAGCGCACTCGTCGGCTCGTCGAAGAGGAGCACCTCCGGCTCCATGGCAAGTGCGCGGGCTATGGCCACGCGCTGCTTCTGCCCGCCGGAGAGCTGGCGGGGCTTGGCGTAAATATAGGGCGCCATACCGACCTTGTTGAGATAGGCAACGGCCTGCGCCTGCGCCTCGGCCTTGCCGCGGCCGAGCACCTTGCGCTGCCCGACCATGCAGTTTTCCAGCACGGTCATGTTGTTGAACAGGTTGAACGACTGAAACACCATGCCGACACGCGAGCGGTACTTTGCCGCGCTCACGCCGCGTCCTGCGACATTTGTGCCATGGTAGAGGATCTCGCCGCTCGTCGGCGTTTCCAGCAGGTTGATGCAGCGCAGCAGCGTCGACTTGCCGCTGCCGGACGCGCCGATGATCGAGATGACATCGCCCGCGTCGACGGTAAAATCAATATCGCGCAGCACCTCGTGCGCGCCGAATGCCTTGCCGAGATGGCGGATCTCCAGGATATGCTCACTCATGTCAGCGATCTCCTCTCATGCGGCCGTGCTTGAGCAGCTGACGGGTCCGCTCCCGATATTCCTTGTTCTGCTCGTCAAACGGTGTTTTGCGGCTGGGGTGGGTATAGGTGCCGGCGGACATTGTCAGCGCGTCGACCTGCACCAGCTCGTAGTTGTCGGGGCCGTCCATCCACTTCTCCACCAGGCGCAGCAGGAACGAGGCCGCAAGCGTCAGCGTCAGGTAGGCGATCATCTCGATCGTCGCGGAGGGAAAGTACATATTGTTCACACCTACGATATAGCGGTGCTGAGCAAAGAAATCGGTGAAGCCGATGATGAACATGACGGAGGTGTCCTTGACATTGATGATGTAGTTGTTGCCGATCTGCGGGATGATGTTGCGCAGCGCCTGCGGCATAATGACATAGAGCATCGTCTGCACATGCGTCATGCCGATGGCCTTTGCGCCCTCGGTCTGGCCGGGGTCGATGGAGATGATGCCGCCGCGCACGGACTCGGCCATGTAGGCACCGGTGTTGATGGAAACGATGAGGATGGCCGCCGTCCAGATGTTGTCAAAGCGCAGGGCATTGTTGGAAAAGTAGGGCAGGCCGTAATAGATGAAAACGGACTGGAGCACCATCGGCGTGCCGCGGAACACCTCGACATAAACGCGGATCACCACGCGCAGCAGCTTGAGGAAAAAGCGCTTGAGCGGCGGGTCGTTCTTCGTGCAGGGAATGGTGTTGAGCACGCCGCACAGCAGGCCGATGACGCAGCCGATCAGCGTGGCGATGAACGCCAGCTTCAGCGTGTTCCAGATGCCGGCCCAGTACATCAGCTTGTACTTGCTCCACAGCAGGACCATATCTTGGCCCAGCTTCGCAAACTTATCCATAACGGTGTTTCCTTTCCGTGCGCGGCGTCCCCGGGCTTACGCGGCCGGAGACGCCGCGGGTGATTTATTCTCAGACCTCGGGCTGAATGGTGATGGCCTGATCCATGAGCGCATTGAACTGCTCTTCGTTGAGCGCGGAGAGCACCGTGTTGATGGCCTCGGCCAGCTCTGTGTTACCCTTTTGGACGGAGATGCCGATGTTGACATTCTCGGCGCGCTCGGCCTCTGTGGCGAATTGGAAGTCGCCATCGGTGCCGGAGAAGTTCAAAATCACGAGGTTATCGTCCTTGGCGACCGCGGCCATGGCGGTGGGCATATCGGTGCAGACATAATCGACCGCGCCGGTCTGGAGCTGCATGATCATCGCGGGCGCGCTGTCAGCGGGCGCCAGCAGCTCGGCCCCCTCGATCTGCGAGAGGCAGGTATCGTACCAGATGGTGCCGGACTGCGAGGTGCAGCGGCCACCGGCAAGCTCGGCAATGGACATTGCGGAGGCATAGTCGCTGTCCTTCGTAGTCAGCACGACGATGGTGGCGTAGTAGTAAGGGCCTGCCATGTCCACCTCCATCATGCGGTCGGCGGTCATAGACTGGCCGGCAATGTTGGCGTCCATCGTGCCGGACTGCACGGCGGGACAGAGGGAGTCCCACGCGGAGGATACGATCTCAAGCTCCCATCCATAGGCTTCGCAGATGCGCTGGGCGATCATCACATCGTATCCGTTGGCGTACGCGCCGGGGACATTGGAGATCGGCACCGCGCCGTTGGAATTGTCCATCTGCGTCCAGTTGTAGGGCGCGTAGGCGCACTCCATGCCGACGGTGAATACGCCGTCCTCCAGGCCGGGGATCGTGCTGGTGTCCACGCCGGTCAGATCCTCGACGGGCGGGAGCCCCGCGGAGGGTGCGGCGGGAGGCGTTGGGGTATCATCGGTCGTGGTCTTGCCGCCGCAGGCAGTCAGGGCAAAAAGCATTGCGAGCGTCAGACAGAGAGCAAATAATCTTCTCATGTTGTTCACCTTTCCTTTATGTGTTGCAATTCGCTGTCTCTTTTTATTGACACGCGGAGGTACCGTCCGCGCGGCAGACAAACGAAAAAAGCGGGGCGCTTATGAAAGCGCTCCGCAAAAAACGGCAAATCGAACGGGAAATGGACTCCCCGCGACCGTCTTTCCAACATAGCGCTTCACAAACTTTATCTTTGTGACAGTCCGGCGGATGTTCTCGGCCGGCCCAGCAGCGAAGGTCTCAGACAGGCCCTCGTCGCTTCGGCGGTATTCCCTTTCGCGCGCGGCCGCCATCTGAGCGTATGCCGCGCGGTACTGATGAAGCCCGCGCCTCTATTTGGATGTTGGGGAGATTATAGCATGGAAAAATCGTCCTGTAAAGACCAATACTTTTTAAAATATCACAATTTTTGTATAAATATTTGTGCAAAACAGTCAACTTTTGCCCTTTGGCGGACGGAATAGCAGTCGCAGCGCGATGCTTTCGGTCTACCGCATGACAAAAAATGCAAAACACTCCGACGGTTGCATCGCAGCCGTCGGAGCGTTTTTTCCGCTTGGTATTTCTTTAGCGCTGGCCCTTGTCGTAGGGGATACCCTCCGCCTTGGGGGCGCGCGAGCGCTTGGAGGTGAACGCCAGCACGATGAGCGAAATGATGTAGGGCATCATATTGTACACCGGGCTGGGCAGGTTCATCGCCGTGAGGAAGCCGAAGCCCATATAGACATTCGAGAGTGCGCGGAACAGGCCGAAGAGCAGTGCCGCGAGCGCGATGCGCCAAGGCTTCCACTGGCCGAAGATCATCACTGCGAGCGACAGGAAGCCGAAGCCGGCCACGCCATACTCAAAGCGCCACTCGGAAACGCCGGCGGTGATGAACACGATGCCGCCGATGCCGCCGAGGAAACCGGAGATCAGCACGCCCGCCCAGCGCATCTTGTAGACATTGATGCCCACGCTGTCCGCCGCCTGCGGATGCTCGCCGCAGGCCATCAGGCGCAGGCCGAAGCGGGTCTTATAGAGCAGGACATGGGCCGCGACAAGCAGCAGCGCCGTGACGAGCATGAACCAGCTGAACTCGAACGAGCCGATGCTGACGGTGAATGCCTTCTTCGCAGCGGCATACTGCACGATGGAGGACACATCGTCGGGGTTCGCCGCGGTGTTGATGGCCTTGACGATGACCGTCGCGCCCGCGGTGCCGAGCAGGTTGAGCGCGGTGCCGACGAGCGTTTGGTCCGCCTTGAAGTTGATGCAGGCCACCGCCAGCAGGCAGGAGTAGATCATGCCGACCAGCGCGGAGATCGCTAAAACGCCGAGGATCATCACGAGCGCCGGCACATCGGGAGAGATGTAGCGCATTGCCAGCGCGCCGCCGAGCGCGCCCATGATCATGATGCCCTCAAGGCCGAGGTTGATGACGCCGGAATGCTCCGAAAAGCAGCCGCCGAGCGCGACTAAGATCAGAACGGACGCGAAAATCAAGGTGTATTGCAGCAGCAGTACCATTACCGATCGCCTCCCTTCTCCGTGTCAGCCGGGGCTTGCGCCTCAGCTGCCCTCGCCCTCAAAATCGCCTTTTCCTCACGCTTGGCCGCGGAGGAATTCATCACATGCTTCATAAAGAGGACGAAGCCGCACAGGTAGATGATGAGCGCCGAGATCAAATCGGAGATCTGCGCGCAGTACATCGTCTTATCCACATACGCGCCGCCCGCCGTGATGTGCTGGATGAAGAAGGAGGCGAGCACCGTACCGATGGGGTTCAGTCCGCCGAGGAAGGCCGCGGCGATGCCGTTGAAGCCCATCGCGGGAACGGAAGAGGTGGAGCACTGCCACTGCTCATAGCCGGTGAGGTAGAGCATCGCCGCGCCCATGCCGGCAAGTGCGCCGGAGATCATCAGGCTGAGGATCACATTGCGCTTTTCAGCCATGCCGCAATACTTCGCGGCGTTTTTGTTGTAGCCCGTGGCCTTGAGCTCATAGCCGAATTTCGTCTTTTCCAGCACCACCCACACAAGAATAGCCATCACCACGGACAGAGGCACCGCGAGGCCGACATACTGGTTGTTGCTGAACAGCGCGCCGAGCCCCAGCGAGGGCAGCACAGCAGACTCGTTGATGTGCGCAAGCACCTTGGTGTAGGGGCTGGCGTCCTCCTTCACCGTGGTGAGGAGCATATTGGTCAGATACAGCACGATCCAGTTGAGCATGATGCCGGAAATGACCTCGTTGACATTGCAGTAGGACTTGAGCAGGCCGGAGATCGCGCCGAGGACCGCGCCGCCGAGAATGGCAAGCAGCATACACGGCAGCCAGCTCCAGCCGAAGCCGAGCGCCGCATACAGGCTCAGCGCCACACCCGCGCAGTACTGGCCGGCCGCACCGATGTTGAAAAGGCCCACCTTGTAGGCAAACAGGATCGCCAGCGCGCACATCAGCAGCGGTGCGGTCTTGACGAGGGTATTGCCGAGGTACTTCATCTGCGAAGCGGGACGGTTGTAGGTCATGAAGTTCTTGATGACCGTGAGGATCGCCTCGCCCGCGCCCGCGGGATTGATGAGCAGCAGCACGAGGTAGCCGAGGAACAGGCCCAGCACGATGCACAGGAGAGACGCCAGCAGCGACTGAAAGCCGTTGCTCCTGAAGATGTTCTTTTTCATGCCTTCACCTCGTCTCTCTTCGCGCCCGCCATGTAGAGGCCCAGCTCCTCCTGCGTGGTCTTCTTCGGGTCGAGCTCACCAACGATCTCGCCCTCATACATCACGAGGATGCGGTCGGGGACGTCCATGACCTCGTCCAGCTCAAGGCTGACGAGCAGGACCGCCTTGCCCTCGTCGCGCTGCGCGACGAGCTGACGGTGAATGTATTCGATGGCTCCGACATCCAGACCGCGGGTCGGCTGCACGGCGACGAGCAGCTCAGGGGCCTTGTCGATCTCGCGGGCGACGATGGCCTTCTGCTGGTTGCCGCCGGACATCGAGCGCGCGATGGTGATGGGGCCCTGACCGGAGCGGACATCGTACTGCTCGATGAGCCGTTCGGCGTAGCCGCGGATATTCCTGCGGCGCAGAAAGCCGGCCTTGTCGGTAAATTCCGGCTCGAAGTAGCGCTGGAGCACCATGTTGTCCTCAAGCGTGTAGTCGAGCACGAGACCGTGCTTGTGGCGGTCCTCGGGGATGTGGCTCATGCCCATCACACTGCGCTGGCGGATGGGGGCATGGGTGATGTCCTTGCCGCAGAGCTTGATGGAACCGGCGGAAAGCGGCTCCAGACCGGTCAGGCCGTAGACAAACTCCGTCTGGCCATTGCCGTCGATGCCGGCAAGGCAGACGATCTCGCCGCGGCGGACCTTGAGCGAAACATCCTTGACGGCGTTGTTCTTGTGGAGCTTGGAGGCCATGGTCATGCCCTCGACCTCGAGGACGACCTCGCCCGGCTCGGCGGGCTTTTTGTCCACATGGAAGCTGACATTGCGGCCGACCATCATCGCCGACAGCTCCTCCATCGTGGTGTTGGCCGTTTCGACCGTGCCGATGTACTTGCCCTTGCGCAGCACCGAGCAGCGGTCGGCAACCGCCATGATCTCGGCGAGCTTGTGGGAGATGAAGAGGATGCTCTTGCCCTCGGCGGCAAGGTTTTTCATGATCTGCATCAGCTCGTCGATCTCCTGCGGCGTGAGCACCGCGGTCGGCTCGTCGAAGATGAGGATCTCGTTGTCGCGGTAGAGCATCTTGAGGATCTCTGTGCGCTGCTGCATACCGACGGTGATGTCCTCGATGAGCGCGTCGGGGTCGACGTGCAGGCCATACTTCTCACTCAGCGCGAGCACCTTCTCGCGCGCCTCGGCCTTTTGCAGAAAGCCGTGCTTCGTCGGCTCCACGCCCATGATGATGTTGTCGAGCACGGTGAAGCACTCAACCAGCTTGAAGTGCTGATGCACCATGCCGATGCCGAGGTCGTTGGCGTCGTTCGGGTCCTTGATGGACACGACCTCGCCATCCTTCTTGATGGTGCCCTCCTCGGGCTGGTACAGGCCGAAGAGCACCGACATGAGCGTCGATTTTCCCGCGCCGTTTTCGCCCAGCAGAGCGTGGATCTCGCCCTTCTTTAATTGCAGGGTGATGTTGTCGTTGGCGATGATACCCGGGAACCGCTTGGTGATGTTCAGCATTTCGATGGCATAGGGTGTTTCCAAGTTTTTTCGCCCTCCTTCCGTTTTCATGGCCCGCCGTGAGGTAGTCTGCGGGGACGGAAACCATAGATATTCTTTAGTATACTATAAGACTGCCGATAAAGCAAAGTCATTTTGGCGAAAACGCCCGATTTTTTGCAAAAAAGAAGGACGGGCATTTTGCCCGTCCCTCGATATGCACTTTGCGATAGATGCTTAGCCCTTGATCTGGCCCAGCTCGTTGACCGTGATGACGGTGGCGAAGTCGGCAGCGCTCTTGCTGATGTCGTTGCTGACAGTGATCTTGCCATCGAACATATCGGCGACCATGGCCTTGTAGTCATCCTGGGTGAAGCTGTCAGACCACTGAGTACCCTCGCCCATGGGGATCTGGACATAGTTCGCCTCGGGATCGGTGCCGGAAACGAGACCGAGCGTTGCGATCTTGCCGACATACTTGTCCCAGTTGCCGTTGACGATGACATCGGTGAGAGTGTCGTAGGTCGCGGGATAGAGACCCTTCATGGCGGAGGTGACGGTCATGCCGTCCACACCGGCATAGTTGGCGATGACGCCTGCCTGGTCGACGTCGACGCCGATGACCTTAGCGTTGGCCTTCTTGGCAGCGTCAACAGCGGAGGTGTAGATGCCGCCGCCGCAGGCGAAGACGACCTCAGTGCCGCCGGCATACCAGGTATCCATCACAGCGGTGATGTCGGCGTCGCCGAAGAACTGACCGCCGTAGATGTAGTTGAGCTTGACATCGGTGAGGCCCAGATCGGCGGCAGCGGCGTCAACGCCCTGCACGAAGCCGTAGCCGTAACGAACGACCGCGGGAACGGCCATGCCGCCGAGGAAGCCGAGGTTCTTGTAGCCGAGCTTCACAGCGGCGTAGCCCGCCATGTAGCCGCAGAGCTCTTCCTGATAGACCGCGCAGTAGACATTGCTCATGTCAACATACTTGTTGAGGTCCCAGTTGGCGGGGTTGTAGTCATAGGCTTCGCCGGCCTTGGCAACGGCAGTCTCGAGCAGGTCGCCGGCAGCGACATCGAGCGCGATGAACTTGACCTCGGGGAACTCGGGAGCTGTCTCAACGATGGCGCCGCCGAAAGCATAGCCGGGCATGACGATGACATTGTACTCTTCGTCAACGGCCTTTTCGATCATAGCCACACGGTCGGCGGTGTTATCGCCGACGGGCTTGAAGTAGTTGAAAGGAACATTGTTGTCCTCGCAGAACGCCTTGCAGGCCTCATAGGTGGTCTGGTTGAAGGACTGGTCGGTGATGTCGCCGTAGTCGGTGATCATGGCGACCTTGTATTCGACCTTAGGCTGGGGATCGTCGGGGGTATCGGGCGTGTCGGGGG
>NZ_JAFBIQ010000037.1 GCF_021531315.1 Oscillibacter valericigenes
ATGCCCTAAGCTCTTTTGATTCCCGTTTCCCTTGTTTGTGGGCTGCTCCTTCTGCCTGTTTTGCTCATCACTTAATAATTACGGTTAAAGGCGCGGCAGCCAGCCGCGTCTTTTTCCATCTCAAAGCCGAAGCTGTTAGAATGGGAGAGTAAATGGCCTGACAGTTATCAACCTGGGCCAACACGCCCGAAATGGAGTCCGTCAGCCGCCTCTCTCATTCGCGGCATTCGATTTGCGCAGGTAGAGCCACCTTGTGCGCTCGTGTCACTCAGGAGATTGAACAGGTAATGAGAAAAAGGCGGAAAGCCATATCCAATCACAAGGAGGAACAAAATGAACGCAGTAGGGATCGATGTTTCCAAAGGAAAAAGCATGGTGGCTGCCCTGCGCCCAATGGGTGAAGTGGCGTTGCTGCCACAGGAATTTCTCCACACCGAGGCCGGTCTGGAGCAGATGGCTTACGCCATCGTTGCGCTGGGGGAAGATACCCGCGTCATCATGGAGGCCACCGGTCGCTACCACGAGCCGGTAGCGGCGGCGCTGCACGAATACGGCATTTATGTCTGCGTCCTCAATCCGCTACTCATCAAGCAGAGCGGGGGCGGCTCCATCCGCAAGGTCAAAACCGATAAGGCAGACGCCATGAAAATCGCCAAGTACGGTCTTGACAACTGGGTGGATCTGCGGGAATATACTCCCATGGACACCGTCAGACAACAATTGAAGCTGTGCAGCCGCCAGTACAACCTCTGCATGAAAACGGTGGTATCGCTGCAAAACAATCTCATTTCACTGACCGACAAGACTTTCCCTGGTGTGAACGAACTGTTCTCCAGCCCGGAACGCGCCGACGGTCACCAGAAATGGGTGGACTTTGTCATGACCTTCTATCACTGCGACTGCATCTGCCGCGTCAGCGAGAATGCGTTTGCCGAGCGCTACCAGAAGTGGTGCAAGCGCAAGGGCTACCATTTCAGCGCGGAAAAGGCGCTGGATGTTTATGCCGGAAGCTGTGGGCACATCACAACGCTTCCAAAAAACGACAACACCAAATTACTTATTGCCACAGCGGCGCAGCAGCTTCTATCGGGTAAGATGACGCTGGCCGCGCTGCGCGCCGAGATGACGCGCCTTGCAAAGCAACTCCCAGAGTACGATACCGTGCGCGCCATGTACGGTGTTGGCGAAACCACTGCCGCACAGCTTATGGCTGAGATCGGCGATGTACGCCGTTTCCCACGCCGCAGTTCCATCGTTGGATTTGCCGGCGTTGATCCGGCCGTAGACCAGTCCGGCAAGCACAGTGCCAAGAGCGTCCCTACGACCAAGCGCGGCTCTCCACATCTGCGGAAAACGCTGTACCAGATCATCTGTACATACCTGAGAAAAGCCCCGGCAGATGAGCCAGTGTACCAGTTTCTCGATAAGAAACGCGCGGAGGGCAAGCCATATTTCGTCTACATGACCGCCGCGCAGAACAAGTTTCTGCGCATCTACTATGCCCGCGTGAAAGAGTGCCTTGAGGCATTCGACGCGCGGCAGGATACCGTGCAGAACTAAATCTTCCGACAATTTCATCCCGGCTGGCGACGCGATTCTTCTCCAGCCTGCTTTGTTGTGCCCATTTTCAGTCTCGTAAACTTTGCGGGACTTTTTTCGTTTTTTCTATTGACTTTTGTTTGCAGGACTTCATTCTGCTCATCATCGTGGCAAGCTTCGTCACCGGCACGACGCTAAGCTGAGCCGATACGGTAGAAGAAATCCCTCCGCACACACAGCGGAGGGATTTCTTTTTTTATTCCGTTATCTTCTGACCTCCCCCGCGGCAGGCCACGCGGACCTCGGGCGTGTTGGTGAGGTAGACGAGCGAGCCGTAGCTCACGCCGAAGTCCAGCACGTCGCCGAGCCGGACGGGGACGGCGGCGTCCTCCACGTCAAGAATGGTGTGGTCCGAGGATGCGCCGAGGACCTCCACGCCCGCGAGGCGCGGCGTGAGGTCGAAGGGATCGCCGTAATCGACGCGGCCCGCCGCGCAGAGCGCGCGGCGGCGGACACCGCGGTCGGTGTACTCGCGCGTTTTGCCGAAGGCGTCCACGGTCAGCTCGCCGACCGGATAGCTGGGTTTCGCACGGCACTCCACGACCTCCAGCCGCAGGGTGAACACATCGCGGCGCAGAAAGTCGGGATAGCAGCCGTAGATGCCGCCGAACAGGGCGAATTCGCCGATGCGCAGATGGTTGACGCGCGCGGGCAGTGTGCCGTTGAGCAGCATGTGCACCGAGCTGGACGCGCCGCCGGAGATATATTGCAGCTCGCGCCCGATGGCGCGCTCCACCGCCTCGGCGGCGGAGACCAGCTCGCGCAGCTTCTCCGGCGTGGCGGCGACCGAGCCGTAGCAGCCGAGATTCGTGCCGACGCCCGCCAGCTCCAGATGGTCGAGCTTATACTCGACCTCAAGCGCGGCATCGACCAGCTCTTCCCTGCTCCAAAAGCCCTCGCGCAGATCGCCGAGGTCGAGCATGAGGATGACCTTGTGGCGTTTCTCCCGCTGCGCACACGACGCGTTGAGGGCGCGCAGCGTTTCCAGCTCGCTTTGCAGGCTCATGTCGGCGAGCGCGGCGACCTCGGAAAGCTCGGAGAGCATCGGGATGCGGATCAGAAATCGCTCGCAGTCGACATTTGCGTCGCGGATCGCGCGCAGCTGCGCCGTGCGGGATGAGGCGATGCACCGGATGCCGCAGTCCGTGTAGGCCCTGACGACCTCCGGCAAGGCGGTAAAGCCCTTGACCACGCCCGCGACCTCGACAGAAAGGCTCTGGCAGCGCTCATTGAGCGCTGCCAGATTGTGTCTTAATTTGTCAAGGTCGATCTCTAAAAGCGGATACGGTAGCTTTCTTCCGTTCATGGAGACGCCTTTCTTTTTTACTGTTCGACCTTCGCCCTGGCCTTCTTGAAAGGCTTGCCGGCAAGATCCTTGACCGTCCAGCCGATGAGGGCGCACAGCCAGTTGATGAGCGGCATCAGCCAGTTGAACAGAGCCCACGGGCCATAGCCGCCGGCGCCCCAGGCCTGAATGTCGAGGGTGCTGGAGATGAACACACCGCAGGTGTTCCACGGGATGAGCGCGGAGGTAACGGTACCGGCGCTTTCCAGCGTACCGGAGAGGAGAGCCGGGTGCAGCCCCTTCTCTCTGTATTCCTCGGCATACATACGGCCGGGAACGACGATGGAGATGTACTGCTCGGGCATGACGGCGTTGGAGAGAACGCAGGTGCACTCAGTGAGAAGCACAAGGCCTGCCGGTCCCTTCGCCAGCTTCTTGAGGCTGTTGACGATGACCTCGAGCTGGTGGGTGTCCTCCATAATGCCGCCGAACATCATGGCGATGATCGTCATGGCGACGGAGGACATCATGCCGAGGATACCGCCGCTTTCAAGCAGACGGGTCATGGTGTAGCTGGTCTCGGGAGAGAGGGTCTCCTCGAACATGGCAAGCACTTCGTCGCTGAAGTAGTAGCCGTTCATGCCGAAATCAAACACTGTACCCATGTTGCACTCGGGCTGGAAGATCATGCCCATGATCGCACCGGAAATAATGCCGAGCGTGATGCCGGGGATGGCGGGCATCTTCATGGCGACCGCCACGATGACGATGACCGGAGGCAGGAGCAGCGCAGGGTTGATATTGAACACAGCCTCGAGCGCGCCGGAGAACTCCGTCACGCGGCTCATGTCGGCTTCGCCGCCGTGATACTGCATAGCGCCGAGGATGCCGAAGGCAACGAGGGTGATGCCGTAGGTGATGCCGGTGGGCAGGATCATGGCCTTCACATGGGTCATAACATCCGTGCCAGCCATAGCGGGCGCAAGGTTCGTGGTATCGGACAGCGGGGACATCTTGTCGCCGAAGTAGGCACCGGAGAGGACCGCGCCGGCGGTCATGCCGGGGCTCATGCCGAGACCGAAGCCAATGCCCATCAGAGCGACACCCATCGTACCCATCGTGCCCCAGGAGGTACCGGTGGCAAGAGAGGTGATGGAGCAGATGAGAACAGACGCAATGAAGAAGATCGCGGGCTTGAGAACCTTCAAGCCATAGAAGATCATCGTGGGAACGACACCGGCGTTGATCCAAACGCCGATGAGGATACCGACGATGACGAGGATACAGACAGACTGGAGGGCTTTATAAATACCGTCCATCATGGACTTTTCGATGGCCTCCCACTTGTAGCCGAGGTAGAGCGCCATCAGCGCGGCGCCCATAACGCCGATGAACATGGGGACATGCGGGTCTGTTTCATACTTGACGATGCCGAGCGCCAATGCGCCGACCAAGATCAGCATGGTGACCAGAGCCTCCCACACTTTGGGCATACGCGGGGTCCTAACTTTCTTTTCTTCACTCACTTGATTGTACCAACCTTTCTCTAAATACATGGTGCGCATAGGGCGGGAACGCTCCCGTCCGCGCAGCTTCGTAGATGGTGAACACTGTTTTACGGTATTTGCGTGGGTCTTGCGCCCGCGAAACGGCAAATGAAACCGTCGGCGGGAGATATGATCTTGACGATACTCCCCCTTTATTCGGTGATTTTTCCCTCCCTGGTCTGCTGCTGAATCGGTTTGCTGCGTTTTCCCCGTCCCCCCTCGCCCCCCCGCGAACGGAGGGACGGGGAAATCACATGTGTTGCTGATACGGGAAGCGCGCGGCGTACCGATTAAATATGCATTTATTGTAGCATATTCCATACACGGTGGCAAGAGCCGCGCGCTTGCCGGATATCACAAAGTTTGACCGTTTGGCTTGGTCAGGACGCTGTTTTCTCTTACCAGCCGAGCTTGGTCATGGCCTCGTCGACGGCCTTGATGCACAGGTCGATCTCTTCCTTGCCGGTGATCAGCGGCGGGACAAAGCGCAGGACATTGCCGTTGGTGTTGTTGATGAGCACCTTGTTGTCCTGGAAGCAGAGGTCAACCACGGGCTGGCCGCTGGGATGGTTGAGCTGAATGCCGTTGATCATGCCAAGGCCGCGGATCTCGTTGACCGCCTTGGGATGGTTCTTCTCGATGACCTTGTGCATCTGATCGCGGAAATACTCACCCATGACGCGGGCGTTCTCGATCACGCCGTCGTTGATCATCACGTCGAGCGTGGTGGCAGCGAGCGCGCAGGCGAGAGGACCGCCGGCGAAGGTGGAGCCGTGGGTGCCGGGGGTGAGGGTCTTGGCAGCCTCGCCGCGGGCGCAGACAGCGCCGATGGGCACGCCGGAGCCGAGCGCCTTGGCCATGGAGCAGGTGTCGGGCTCCACGCCGTAGTTCTGGTGCGCGAAGAGCTTGCCGGTACGGCCGGAGCCGACCTGGACCTCGTCGAACATGAGGAGGATGCCCTTCTCGTCGCACAGGTCACGCAGGCCCTGCAGGAACTCCTGAGAAGCGGGACGGACGCCGCCCTCGCCCTGAACGGGCTCGGTCAGGATGGCGCAGACATACTCATCCATGATGTCCTTGACGGACTGGAGGTTGTTGAACTCGGCATAACGGAAGCCGGAGGGCAGGGGCTCAAAGTAGCGATGCACGGCATACTGGCCGGTGGCGGTACAGGTGGCGAGGGTACGGCCGTGGAAGGAGTTCTTCATCGTGATGACGACGAAGCGCTCGGGATGGCCGTGATCCTTGGCGTACTTGCGGGCGAGCTTGATCTGACCCTCGTTGGCCTCGGCGCCGGAGTTGGCGAAGAGGACCTTCTCAAAGCAGCTGTTCTCAACGATCAGCTTCGCAGTCTGCACGGCGGGCTCATTGTAGAAGTAGTTGGAGCAGTGGAGGATGGTCTCCGCGCGCTCCTGCAGGCACTTGACGATGGCGGGATGGCAGTGGCCGAGGCCGTTGACGGCGATGCCGCCGACGAAGTCGAGATACTTGTTGCCGTCCTTGTCAAAGACGTAGACGCCCTCGCCGCGCTCCATGGAGATGGGCATACGAACATGGTTGCCATAGAGGTACTTGTCACCGTTTTCGATGACTTCCGCATTGGTCTTGAACTTTTCGATCATGTTAGTAATCCTCCTGTAATTAAAAATATTCGGTGTGTTACCATTTAATGCCTACGCTCGGCCCTTCGGTGCCGATCGTGGTGCCGGTGCCCTCACTGGTGAATGCCTCGTAGAGGATGGAGTGGGGCTTGCGGCCATCGATGATGTGGACGCTGGTAACGCCCTCCCTGATGGCCTCGACGCAGCAGTCGACCTTGGGAATCATGCCGCCGGCGATGGTGCCCTTATCCTTGAGGGGCTTGACGTCCTCGACATTCAGATAGCTGATGACGTCGCGCACCTTGATGTCGTTGCACAGGCCCTCGATATCCGTAAGGATGACGAGCTTTTCCGCGCCGAGGGCGGAGGCGAGCTTGCCCGCGGCGGTGTCGCCGTTGATGTTGTAGGTGTTGCCCTGTCCGTCGGTGCCGACGGGGGCGATGACGGGGATGAAGCCCGCGTCGAGCATGGCGTTGATGGCGTCGGCGTTGACATAGTCGACATCACCAACAAAGCCCAGCTCCTCGCTGCGCTTGTGGCAGTGATAGATGTCGCCGCTCACGCCGGAGAGACCGACCGCCCTGCCGCCGATCTTGTTGATCTTGCCGACCAGCTCGGTGTTGACCTGACCGACGAGGACCATCTCGACCACGCGCATGATGTCCTCGGAGGTGTAGCGCAGGCCGTTGATGAACTGCACGGGAATGCTGAGCTTTTCGAGCATCGCATTGATGCCGGGGCCGCCGCCGTGGCTGAGCACAGGCTTGAGGCCAAGCAGCTTGAGCATCACAACATCGTGAAGCACAGCGTCCTTGAGCTCCTCGTTGATCATGGCGTTGCCGCCGTACTTGATGACGATGACCTTGCCCTGATATTTGCTCAGATAAGGCATGGCCTCCATCAAAGTCTCTACCTTCTTTGCAACATCGCTCATGGCCGATCCTCCTTAGGTGCGGTAATCGCCGTTGATCTTGACATACTCGTAGGTGAGGTCGCAGCCGTAGGCGACCGCCGTGCCGCTGCCGCTGTGGAAGTCGACGACGACGGTGATGTCATGCTCGGTGAGCACAGCCTTGGCCAGCTCCTCGCTGAAGTCGGTGCCGAAGCCGTCCTTCATCACCTGCACCTCGCCGGCGCTGCTCTTGATGATGCAGTCCGCCTTGGTGGGATCGACATCCGCGCCGGAGTAGCCGGCGGCGGCCATGATGCGGCCCCAGTTCGCGTCGCGGCCGAACACGGCGGCCTTGAACAGGGTGGAGCCAGCGATGGCCTTGGCGACCAGACGGGCATCATGCTCGGTGGGCAGGCCGTAGGACTCAACGATGATCAGGTGGCTGGCGCCCTCGCCGTCGGAGGCGATACGGCGCGCCATGTCGACGCAGATGTGCTCGATGAGGCCCGCGAGGGCAGCCTTATCCTCCTCAGTCTTGACCTCGACGCCGGAGGCGCCGTTGGCGAGCAGGATCATGGTGTCGTTGGTGGATGTATCGCCGTCGACGGTGCACATATTGAAGCTCTTGTCGATGGCGGCGTGCAGCATCTTCTGCAGATCCGCGGAGTCGCACTTGGCGTCGGTGGTGACATAGGCGAGGGTGGTGGCCATGTTGGGGTGGATCATGCCGCTGCCCTTGGCCATCGCGCCGATGCGGATGGTGCCGGAGGAGAGTTCAAGCTCGTAGGCGGACTCCTTGCGGACGGTATCGGTGGTCATGATGGCGTAGGCCGCGTCGGAGCCGTTGGCGGCGTCGAGCTTGGCGGGGATGATCTGGCGGACGCCGTCGAGAACCTTCTCGACGGGAAGCTTCTGGCCGATGACGCCGGTGGAGCAGACGAAGACCTCGTTCTCGCCGACGCCGAGGAGCTTCTCAGCCTCGCGCTCGACGGTCTTGGCATCCTCGATGCCCTGCGTGCCGGTGGCGGCGTTGGCGTTGCCGGAGTTGATGACGATGGCGCGGGCCTTGCCGTTCTTGAGGATCTCACGGTCGAGAATGACGGGCGCGGCGCAGAACTTGTTGGTGGTGAACACCGCCGCGCAGGAGGCCTCGGTCTCGGAGTAGATGACGGCCACATCGGGCTTCTGGGTCTTGCGGCTCTTCACGCCGACATACACGGCGCCCGCGGTAAAGCCCTTCGGAGAGGTAATGCCGCCGCCCTCGATCACTTTGTATTCCATAGTGTTGTTCTCCTTTTTCAGTTTTCGGTTTTTGATTGTTACGGATACATCGGAGGCATCATCAGGCCGGTGGTCTCGGGCAGGCCCATGATGAGGTTCATGTTCTGAATGGCCTGACCCGCGGCGCCCTTGCCGATGTTATCGATGACGCTGGAGACGATCAGGCGGTGCGTACGGGCGTCAAAGGTCGGGGTCATCTCGACGAAGTTGGTGCCGTAGGTCCACTTGGTCTGCACGGGCATATTGGACGGGAAGACCTTGATGAAGGGCTCATCCTTGTAGAACTCCTTGTACATCTCGTAGACTTCCTCGTTGGTGAAGTCCTTGTCGCAGGAGGCATAGATGGTGACCTCGATGCCGCGCACCTGCGGGAGAAGATGCGGCTGGAAGTTGATGTACTGCCAGGTCTCGGGCTTCATCAGATCCTTGCCGGTGATGTAAGCGATGTTCTGCTCGATCTCGGGCGTGTGGCGATGACCGCCGCCGAGGGCATAGGCGCAGAAGTTGTTCTCCGCCTCGGTGAGGAGCTTATTGAGGGCGGGACGGCGGCCGGCGCCGGTGTAGCCGCTCTTGGCGTCGATCACGATGGTGTTCTCAACGACATGACCGGTCTTGAGCATGGGCTGAAGGCCGAGGGTGGAGGCGGTGGGATAGCAGCCGGGGTTGGCGATGAGCTTCTTGCCCTTGGCCAGCTCGCGGTTCATTTCGGGCATGCTGTAGACGGCGTCATGCGTCATCTGGGGATTGGGATGCTTATCGTTGTACCACTTCTCCCAGACCTTGACGTCGCGGAAACGGATGTCCGCGCCGATGTCGATGATGCGGGAGCCCTCCGCCAGCACGATCTCGGCCCACTTGGCCACATCGCCGGAGGGGACCTGGATCATCACGACGTCGCTCTTCTTCGCGGTCTCGCGCACATTCTCCTCGGTCAGGTCCATGATGACCTGATCATAGAAGCCGCGCAGAGCGGGGTGATGGACGGAGATGGCGTCGCCCGCGCCGTAGGTATCGAGCACATTGACGAGCTCACCGTCGGGATGGTTGACCATCATGCGCAGCACTTCGCCGCAGACATAGCCGGTCGCACCGATGCAGGAATAGTGGATCATGATAAAATTCCTCCTCAAAAATTTTCTGCGGTTTGCAAAAACGCCGTCGTGCTCTTGCAAACCGCTTCACGATAGTGTTTAATTATCTGCACATACAGTATATAGTTTTAATGCGAGATGCACAAGAAAAACCTTGTTCTGCTAAACATTCCAAAACGGAATGCTTGACAGTTTATTCACTTTTGTTATAATCGAACACAGAGAGAAAAGGAGATGAGCGCGATGATCCACAAATACCTCGCCTATCTGAAAACAATCGAAACGGGCAGCATCACGCAGGCCGCCGCGGCACTGGGCTACACGCAGTCCGCCGTGAGCCGCATGATCGCCGACCTTGAGGAGCATTGGAGCGTCCCCCTGCTCACGCGCAACCGCTCGGGCATCGAGATCAGCTCGGAGGGGACGCAGCTGCTGCCCATCATCCAGTCCATCGTCAAGGGGCAGGAGGAGCTGAGCTTTGCCGTCGGCGAGCTGCACGGGCTGCAAAGCGGTCTCATCCGCGTCGGCGCTTTCACCAGCATGGCGACCGGCTGGATGCCGCTGATGATCAAGTCCTTCCATGAAAAATACCCGAATATCCGCTTTCAGATCTTCAACGGCGAGTATAACCACATCGCCACCTGGCTGCGCCGCGGCCAAATCGACTGCGGCTTCCTCGCGCTCCCCTGCGCGAACGAATTCAACACCACTTTCCTGCTGCGCGACTCGCTGACGGTCATCCTGCCGCCAACGCACCCGCTGCGCGACGCAGACTGCTTCCCCGTCAGTCGGCTCTCGAGCGAGGATTTCATCAGCCTCAAGGAGGAGCAGGACTACGAGATCAATCTCTTCCTCGAGCACCTCAGGCAGTCGCCGCGCATCAAGTTTGAGGTCAGCAGCGACTTCGCCATTCTATCCATGGTCGAGTGCGGTCTGGGCATCAGCGTGGTGCATGACCTCATTCTGCACCCCAACCGCCACGGTATCGTCAGAAAGCCGCTCGACGAGCCCTACTACCGCGACATCGCCATCGCCACGAACGCATCGGCGCAGCCGTCCACCATCACACGGATGTTCTGCGAACACGCGATCGAGTGGGCGAAGGACACCAGCCCCGCCATCGCGCCCGCGACACCGGACGCGCCGGAGTACGCGGCACTGGCAAAGTAGCTTACATAGGAAAAGCGGAGGGGTCTCGCCCCTCCGCTTTCGCGCTTCCATATTCTACTTCTTCAAAACGCTCATCACATCGTAGTGCAGGCCCTCGTCGGGGTAGTTTGGAATGAGGCCGAGCCGCCACACGGACACCGAGCCCGCACCGAGCAGCTTGGCGCAGGAGAGCTTTTCGGCGGTGCTGCGCGCGTCCTCATACCAAAGGAAGATATGCTGCCCGCTCTCGGTGGTGTAGGTACACCACGGGCTGCGGTAGGCGTCAGACCAGCCCATCACGGTGTCGCTCTGGCACAGGCGCTGATAGACGGTCGTCTGGAGCGGGTGGGTGGAGCGCGGCGCGGTGAGCCTGCCGTCCGCGTCCGTCTGCCACGCGCGGGCGTCCATGCTGACGGCAAGCGTGAGCTTCGCGGCATCGTCCATCTCCCGCGCGGCAGTGCGCAGGGCGTAGTAGACCTTGTAGAGCGGCGCGCAGGGATGGTTGCGGTAGTAGGTCGAGTTCACAAAGCCCGTAAGGTCGCTCGCGGCGTAGTCGTGCGCCATGAGGATCACGCGGTCGCAGAGCGCACCGATGGCCTTGAAATCATAGCCGTCGAAGTAGGCGTCGTTGAATACGGCGGGCATGACGGCGGCGTAGAGCGTCTTGCCCTCGGCGCGCAGCGCCTCGGAGAGCGCCGTCAGAAAGGCGTTGAAGTTCTCCCGATCCCCTGCGCGCAGGCCCTCGAAGTCGACGGTCACGCCGCTGTACGGATTGTAGCCGAGGTCGGGATACACGCGGGAAAGCTCGGCCATGATCTCCCCGACCGCCGCCGCACGGGCGGCCTCGTCGGCAAGCATCTCGCGCAGCGGCGCGTTCGCCATAAAGACACAGAGCTTCAGCTCCACGCCCGCCTCGCGCAGCGCGGGGACCACCTCGGCGTAGCCCGCGGGGAGGTAAAAGCCGGAGTTGTCGTCCTTCACGGTCGAGAGCTTCGCGCCGTTTTCGGCGGAATAGGTCATGTGGCTCCAGCCGAAGCTGACCGCGTCGAAGCGCTTGGCTTCGGCGAGCTGAGCGTAGGACGAGAGCGCGTAGAAGGCGTGCGTCCAAGTCGTCGGAGCGTTGTACTTTTCGTAAATGCGCACGAGCATCGCCGCCGCCTGCTCGCGCGTGGCGGTGCGGTTCGGCTCAAAGGTCGTTTCCGTCGTTCCTGTGGTCATGCCGATCTCGTAGGCGATGGCGATGTAGCCGCGCTGCTCCCCCACATCGGTGAACGGCAGCGCCGCGTTCGCATCCGCTTTGGCAAGGCTGCCGAGACCGAGCGCGCGCACAAGCATGACGGCCATCTCGCGGCGCGTGATGTCGTCCTTCGGACGGAATTTTCCGCCAGCATCAAAAACGCCGTTGGCCGCGGCGGTGTTGATGTAGCCGCGCGCCCACGAGTCCGCGATGTCAATGGCGGGATCCTCGCCGCTCACGCTCTCCCAGCCGAACATCCGCACGAGAACGGTGACAAACTGCTCGCGCGAAACGCTTTGGCCGTAGCCGAAGGCCCCGTCGCCCACACCGTTCATCAAGCTGTGCTCCGCCGCCTTGTCGATGCTCTCGCGCGCCCATGAGTCGGCGGGTACATCGGTGTAGTCCGCGGCCAGCGCGGCGCCGCTCAGTGCAAGCGCAAGCACAAGCGCGAAGAGAAGAGTTCTTTTTTTCATAGCTGCCTCCGAAGTCGAAAAAATCAGTTTCGACCGTATTCTACACGAATCAAGCTCTCTTTTCAAGTAGACATAACAAAATATTATTTCTACCGACACTCAAAAATTTATGCTCCTGAGGCAAAATGGCATTGCGTTTTTATTCATTCTCTGTTATGCTTTATTTATAAACTCGGGCAAATAAAAAGCAGTACCTGCTGCAACAAAACAGAAGGGAGCTTATACTTATGGGACTGATCAAAGCGATCGCGGGGGCCGCGGGCGGCGTCATGGCCGATCAGTGGAAGGAATACTTCTACTGCGAGGCAATGCCTGCAAACATTTTAGCGACCAAGGGCTATAAGAAGGTCACGGGCCGCTCGAGCAACACCAAGGGCGACG
>NZ_JAFBIQ010000038.1 GCF_021531315.1 Oscillibacter valericigenes
CGCGGGGAGAGGGGCGTTTACATCGCCGGAACCGAGCCGCGCTGCGATGGCACGGCCGCCGCGTGGTGAGGCCGCGCGGGACAAGCGCAAAGAGACCCGCCCCGGTACATTCGCGCTGGGGCTGAACCTCGTGTGTGAGAGCGTTACCTATTGTGACGCGCCCGACGACGCGGCGCTTGACGCCTGCCGCGCCCTCGGTAAGGCCTTGGCGGAGTGAGAAGAAGCCCCTGCTCAACAGAGCAGGGGGGTTCTTTCTTCTCTCGGCAGCGCAAAGGAGGGAATTGCCGGCGCGGCTCGGAGCGCAGTCTGTGTTATTGCAATAATTTTTTAAAACTATCTTGACAAAATTTGTCAAGATTGATATGATAACAGTAGCAAGCAAGCGAAAAGAGGATGCGGAGCATGATCATCACCAAAGAGACGGACTACGCCCTGCGCATTTTGCGGGTGCTGCTGGACGGGGAGAAGCATTCGGTGGCCGAGATGTCGGAAACGGAGCTGATCCCCAATCAGTTTGCCTACCAGATCCTGCGCAAGCTCTCCGCCGGCAATTTGGTGCGGGTGAGCCGCGGCGCCCTCGGCGGCTGTGCGCTGTCCTGCAATCTGGACGCGACCTCCCTCTACGATCTCATGGGGGTCATGGGGGAGCGGGGCGTCCTGTGTGCCTGCATGGAGCCGGGATATGAATGCCGCTGGCAGGACGAGCACGGGCGGTGCGCCATCCACTGTCAGCTGGCGGCCTTGCAGCGAAAGCAGGACGAGGCGTTCCGCGCCGTGAGCCTGCGCAGGCTGCTGACCGGCAAATCCGATCCCCAAGATACAAGCGAGCTGTAAAATTTTAAGAGGAGGTACCCGTATGCTGTTTCAAACGACGGCGGCGCACGAAGAGCTGCGCGCGAAGATCCGGAGCTTTGCGGAGGAGGAGATCAAGCCCCTCGCATTTCTGATGGATCAGAACAATGAGTTTCCCGAGGAGGCTGTCAAGAAGCTGGGGAAGCTGGGCTGGATGGGCATTCCCTACCCCAAGGAGTACGGCGGTGCCGGTCTGGACGCCCTGAGCTACGCCATCGCGGTGGAGGAGCTGGCCCGTGTAGACGGCGGTGCGGGCGTCATCCTCTCCGCCCACGTCTCCCTCGGCTCATGGCCTATTTTCGCCTACGGCACCGAGGAGCAGAAGAAGAAATATCTGGTCCCGCTGGCCAAGGGCGAGAAGATCGGCGCCTTCGGTCTCACGGAGCCCAACGCCGGCTCCGACGCCGGCGGCACGGAGACTACGGCGCTGGATAAGGGGGACTACTACCTCCTTAACGGCGGCAAGATCTTCATCACCAACGCCCCTAAGGCGGACACCTATGTGGTTTTCGCCGTCACCACGCCGGACATCGGCACCCGGGGCATCTCCGCCTTCATCGTGGAGAAGGGCTGGAAGGGCTTTGAGTTCGGCGACCACTATGACAAGATGGGTATTCGCTCCTCCTCCACGGCGGAGCTCATCTTCAACGATGTGAAGGTCCCCAAGGAAAACCTGCTGGGCAAGGAGGGCGAGGGCTTCAAGATCGCCATGTCCACGCTGGATGGCGGGCGCATCGGCATCGCCGCGCAGGCGCTGGGCATCGCCCAGGGCGCGTTTGAGCAGGCGCTGAGCTATTCCAAGGAGCGTATTCAGTTCGGAAAGCCCATCGCGGCCCAGCAGAGCATCGCCTTCAAGCTGGCGGATATGGCCACCAAGCTGCGCTGCGCCCGGTTCCTCATCTACTCCGCGGCGGAGCTGAAGGAACATCACGCACCCTACGGCATGGAGTCCGCCATGGCGAAGATGTACGCCTCGGACATCGCGCTGGAGGTCACCAACGACGCCTTGCAGATCCACGGCGGCAGCGGCTTCCTCAAGGGCATGGAGGTGGAACGGGCCTACCGCGACGCCAAGATCACCACCATCTACGAGGGCACCAACGAGATCCAGCGGGTGGTCATCGCCTCTCATCTGGTGGGCAGACTGGGCAAGAGCTCCGGCGGCGAGAGCCGTTCGGCGGCCAAGAAACCCGCGCCCATCACCGGCATTCGCAAAAAGACCATCTTCCGGGAGGGGGATGCTGCCCAGCAGGTGGCCGACCTTGTGGCGGCGCTGAAGAAGGACGGTCACGACTTCTCCGTGGGCATCCCCATGGATACGCCCATCCCGCAGGCGGAGCGGGTGGTCTCCGCGGGCAAGGGCATCGGGGAGAAAAAGAACATGAAACTGGTAGAGTCGCTGGCCAAGGCCGCCGGCGCGGCCATCGGTTCTTCCCGCCCTGTGGCGGAGACTCTCAAATATCTGCCGCTGAACCGCTATGTGGGTATGTCCGGTCAGAAGTTCACCGGCAATCTGTACATCGCCTGCGGCATCTCCGGCGCATCCCAGCACCTCAAGGGCATCAAGGACGCCTCCACCATCGTGGCCATCAATAAAAACGGCAACGCCCCCATCTTCAAGAACTGCGACTACGGCATCGTGGGCGATGTGGCGGAGATCCTGCCCCTGCTGGCCGCCGCGCTGGACAGCGGCGAAAAGCAGCCCGCGCCGCCCATGGTAAAGATGAAACGGCCCACGCCGCCGAAGCCCGCCCCCATCGGCGACCGCTACGTCTGCGGCGGCTGCGGCTACGAGTATGTGCCGGAGCTGGGCGACGAGGACGGCGAGATCGCGCCGGGTACGCTCTTTGAGCAGCTTCCCGCCGAGTGGGTGTGCCCCGAGTGCGCGGAGACGAAGGATCAATTTGTAAAGGCTTGAGCCGTGAAGGAGGTAAGATAAGATGTATTGCGTGCGTAAAGTGACAAACGACCTCTACTGGGTGGGCGCCAACGACCATCGCCTGGCCCTGTTTGAAAACTGCTTTCCCATTCCCCGGGGCGTAAGCTACAACGCCTACTGCCTGCTGGACGAAAAAACGGTGCTCTTTGACACGGTGGACTGGTCTGCCTGCCGCCAGCTTTTGGAAAATCTGGCGTATGTGCTGGATGGCCGCGAGCTGGACTACCTGCTGGTCAACCATCTGGAGCCGGATCACGCCGCCTGCATCGAGGAGATCCTGCTGCGCCATCCCAAGGTGAAGCTGATCTCCAACGAGAAGGCCTTTATGCTCATGCGGCAGTTCGGTTTCCATGTGGACGGGCATGAGTGCATCGAGGTGAAGGAGGGCGACACCTTCTCCTTCGGCAAGCACACCGTCACCTTTGTGGGCGCGCCTATGGTTCACTGGCCGGAGGCCATGGTGACCCTCGACGTCACCGACGGCGTCCTCTTTTCCGCCGACGCCTTCGGCACCTTCGGCGCGCTGGACGGCAAGCTGTTCGCCGACGAGGTGGATTTCGAGCGGGACTGGCTGGACGATGCCCGCCGCTACCTCACCAACATCGTGGGCAAGTACGGCCCCCACATCCAGCTCCTGCTGAAAAAGGCCGGCGGCGTTTTGGATCAGATCAAGTACATCTGCCCGCTCCACGGCCCCGTGTGGCGCAAGGATCTGGGCTGGTTTATCGACAAGTACGACACCTGGAGCCGCTATGCCCCTGAGACCCGGGGCGTGCTCATCGTCTACGCCTCCATGTACGGCAACACGGAGAACGCGGCGCAGGCGCTGGCGGCATCGCTCTGCGACAAGGGCATGAGCAAGGTGGCGATGTACGATGTGTCCTCCACCCATGTCTCCCAGCTGATCTCCGAGGCGTTTAAGTACAGCCACATCGTTCTGGCCTCTGTGACCTACAACCTCGGCATCTACCCCGCCATGCACGACTTCCTCATGGATATGAAGGCGCTGAATCTGCAAAACCGCACCTTTGCCATCATTGAAAACGGCTCGTGGGCGGTGAAGTCCGGCGATCTCATGCAGAAATTCGTCAACGACGAGCTCAAGAACATGACGGTGCTCAATGAGCGGCTCAGCCTCGCCTCGTCCATGGGCACGGACAAGCGCACCGAGCTGGAAACGCTGGCGGACGCCATTCTGGAATCCATGAAGTGACCGGCACGGCAAGCGTATCCAAAACAAGAGATGACCGGAGAGGATATTCTCCGCAAGACAGGGCGGGCAAGCACGATACTGCGCTTGCCCGCCCTTTGTCCCAAGGGACACGAGAAATGACCGGAGAAGAGGAGAGGACCGAAATGGAGATCAGAAAACGAAGCGGGGAGTCTGTTCCCTTTCAGCAGGAGAAGATTTTCAACGCCATGAAAAAGGCGTTTGACGGACAGGGGAGGGAGATCGGGAGCAGAGAGCTGGATGAGATCCTCGCCGCCGTTCTCGACAACCTCGCCGCCGCAGCGCCGCTCACCGTGGAGCGTGTGCAGGACGAGGTGGAGCGGACGCTCATGGAGCGCGGACACTATGAGGTGGCCAAGGCGTACATCCTCTATCGCGAAAAGCGGTCTGCGCTGCGCCGTGTCCGGCATACCATCGCGCAGACGGTGGGGGATGACTCGCTTGACGAGGTGCTGCGCCGCATCCAGATGGATTTTACCGAGGAAGTCTACTCCCTCGCAGCGCTTCAAATGAAATTTGAGAGCTTCTGTCGCCCGGGCATGACGGAGGATGAGCGGGCTGAGGCACTGACCAAGGCAGCGGTAGAGCTGACTACGGCAGAGGCACCCAAGTGGGAGTTCATCGCGGCGCGGCTTCTGAACCACTCCTTTCGCTGCCGCAACGCACAGGAATGGGAGGAGCGCGGCATCGGCGACCTCTATGGCAGGCTTCGCTATCTGACGGATAAGGGACTCTACCGCGACCTTGCCAGCGGCTACGCCATGATGTGCCGTATGCCCTACACCCTGTTTACAGTAGTGCTGAATGCCATGTTCCTGCTTCTCATGCCCTTGGGAATGCTGCTCGTAGGTGGGGCGGACGGCTGGGCGGTGCTGGCCGATCTGGTGTTTTACATTTTCTTCGCGCCCCAGCTTGCCTTTATGATGGAGCGGTTGATGTACGCGGTCAACGCACAGATGGAGGCCGCCGAGGCGGTGAACAAGCTGGAGGCCATATTGAGAGAGTCGCCCCTTCCCGAGCCTGCGGCGGACAGCGGAAGCAAGCCCGCGGGTAGCGGCATTTCCTTTGAGAATGTCACCTTTTCCTATGACGGTGCGGACAGACCCGCGCTGACGAACATGAGCTTCCATCTGCCGCAGGGGGAGGCGTGGGCGTTGGTGGGCCCCTCCGGCGGTGGCAAGACCACCATCGCCCGGCTGATCCCGCGCTTTTTCGATGCGCAGGCAGGGGCGGTGCTCCTGGGCGGACGGGATGTGCGAAGCATCCCCACCGCGGAGCTGATGGAGCAGATCTCCTTTGTCTTTCAGGAGGTGCGGCTCTTTAAAAAGAGCATCCGCGACAACATCCGCACCGCGCGGCCGGACGCCACCGAGGCGGAGATATTACACGCGGCGCAGCTTGCCCAGTGCGGCGATATTCTGGAAAAGACGCCGGGCGGGCTGGACGCCGTGATCGGCGCCAAGGGCGTGTACCTCTCCGGCGGCGAGATGCAGCGCATCGCGCTGGCGCGGGCGATCTTAAAGGACGCGCCTATCGTTGTGCTGGATGAGGCAAGCTCCTTTGCCGACCCGGAGAACGAGGCGAAGATACAAAAGGCCTTCGAGGCGCTGATGAAGGGCAAGACCGTGCTGATGATCGCCCACCGCCTGTCCACGGTGCGGAACATGGATCGCATCCTCGTCATCCGGGACGGCGGGATCGCCGAGGAAGGAAAGCACGACGAGCTTCTTGAAAAGGGCGGCGTATACGCCGCCATGTGGGAGGAGTACCAAAAGGCTGCGCAGTGGAAGGTAGGAGGTGCCGCATGATCGAACGCATCCGCAAAAAATACGCCATGACGGAGAAGGGCGCAAGGGACTATGTGGCCGCCGTGTTCTGGTCCGTACTGGTCAACATCAGCAAAATGCTGCCGGTGGGCGTGCTGGCTACGGCACTCTCCGGCATCGTAGAGGCACTGACAAACGGCACAGACCCAAGAGAGGGGCTTACACGCTTTCTGGTCGCGGGCGCCCTTGCCCTCGCCGCACTCTTTGTGACCTTTCTGATCCAGTACAAAGCCCTATACGAAGCCACCTACCGGGAAAGTGCCAACCGCCGCATCCGGCTGGCGGAGGTGCTGCGCCAGCTCCCGCTGTCCTTCTTCGGAAACCGTGACCTGACCGACCTGACCACCACCATCATGGGGGATACGGAGACGCTGGAAAAGGCCTTCTCCCACTTTTACCCCGCCATGCACGGCGCGCTCATCTCCACGGCGCTGATTTCCGCAGGCATGCTGCTTTACGACTGGCGGATGGCGCTGGCTCTTTTGTGGGTGGTTCCCGCGTCGCTGCTGATGGTCTATCTCTCCCGGCGCATGGAAAAGCGGCATATAAAGAAGGGCCTCGTCACCCGCCGCGCGGCCACCGACGCCATGCAGGAGGTGCTGGAGTGCGCGCCGGAGATCAAGGCGTGCAACCAGAAGGCGCGGTATATCGCCGACCTGAACCGCAGGCTGGACGAGGCGGAGCGGGACACCATCCGGGGTGAGCTGTTCACAGGCTCCGTGGTCACGGCGGCGCAATCCTTCCTGAAGCTGGGCATCGCCACCACCGTCCTCACGGGAGTGACGTTGATGAGCCGCGGCGGCCTGTCGCTGATCCCGTTTCTGATGTTCCTTATCGCCGCCACCCGTGTATACGACCCCATCGGCTCCATGTTTGCCAACATGGCCGCGGTTTTCGCCTGCGAGGTGCGCATCGAGCGTATGCAGGAGATCGAGAACGAAAAGCGCATGACCGGTATGACCGAATATGATCCCGATGGCTACGACATCCGCTTTGAGCATGTGACCTTTGCCTACCGGGAAAAAGAGGACGTGCTAAGGGACGTCTCCTTTACGGCGAAGCAGGGGCAGGTGACGGCGCTGGTGGGCCCCTCCGGCGGCGGCAAGTCCACGGCAGCCAGGCTGGCGGCCCGCTTCTGGGATCCGGCGGAGGGAACGGTGCGGCTGGGCGGCGTGGACGTGTCCACGGTGGACGGCGAGGCGCTGCTGAAAAACTACGCCATCGTATTTCAGGATGTGGTGCTGTTTGCCGACACCGTGATGGAAAACATCCGCCTCGGCAAGCGGGACGCCACCGATGCGGAGGTGCTGGCGGCGGCGAAGGCGGCGCAGTGCGACGCCTTTGTATCCAGGCTGCCGGAGGGCTACCATACCCTGATCGGGGAAAACGGCTCCCGGCTCTCCGGCGGCGAGCGGCAGCGCATCTCCATTGCCCGCGCCATCTTGAAGGACGCGCCGGTGATTTTGCTGGATGAGGCCACGGCCTCGCTGGACGTGGAGAACGAAACGGCGGTGCAGGCGGCATTGTCCGGATTGATCAAGGATAAGACGGTGCTCATCATCGCGCACCGCATGCGTACCGTCATGAACGCCGACCAGATCGTCCTGCTCTCCGGCGGCCGCGTGGTTGAGATGGGCTCTCCGGCCGAGCTGCTGAAAAAGAACGGCCTGTTCCGCCACATGGCGCAGCTCCAGAGCGAGAGCATGGAGTGGACGGCGTAGAACGCTGCGAGATAAACAGGATTCCGAGTACAATATTGGAAAACGAAGTATCGAAAACAAGGAGGCGTTTATGAAAGAAACAAATAAATGGTCTGTCAGGGATGTGATCACCACGGTGCTGCTTTCGGCGGTGCTGATCGTGATCCAGCTCGTCGTCAATATGGTCTGCATGGCCAACGACTTTGTCAGCATGGTGCTGTCGGTGGGGATCACCATGTTCCTCTGCGCGCCGGTCTATATGCTCATGGTCAGCCGAATCGGCAAGCGGTTTGTGACGCTGATCTATATGACGCTGCTTGGCGTGATTTTTTTCCTGATGGGAAACTGGTTTTTGCTCCCCTACTTTATCGTTACGGGCGCCATCTGCGAGGCGATTTTGTGGAAGCGAGGAGCCTGCGGCGGTCCCAAGCGCATGACTGCCGCCTGGACGGTGGCGAGTCTTTTATACAACGGGGTCAATCTGCTCCCCATCTGGTTCTTCTGGGACACCTACTACGATTTTGCGCTGGCAAGCGGCATGGAGCAGAGCTATATCGATTCCTATGTGCGTTACTACACCTCTTCCGGCTGGCTGGCCTTTATTCTGCTGTTTACGACGCTGATGGGCTTTTTAGGCTGCATGGTGGGCAGCCGGCTGATCCGCAGGCATTTTCAGAAGGCCGGCGTTCTATGAGGGCGGACGCATCCTTTGCGGTGCCGGTCAAGCTGTGGGCGCTGCTGTGCGTCTTTGCCGGAGTAACCATCGGCGGGAACATGCTGCTCACCTGCATCCTGACCGGCGGGGCGCTTCTTTATCTCGTCCTACAGCGGAACTTCCGCCTTGCCGCGTCCTATGGCTGCTTTTATCTGCTGTTAGCGCTGCTGTTGTACGGCATCCGCTTCCACGGGCTGCGCATGCCGGTCTTTTCGGAGTTTTATGTTCTGATGTTCTGGAATCTGTCACCGATCTTTCTGGTGTCATGGGATCTGATCACCACGCCGCCGGGAATGCTCTCCGCGTTTTTATCCCGCCTCCGTATGCCCACCCCGTTTATTCTCGGGCTTCTTGTGGTTTTTCGCTTCTTCCCCACCATGCGGACGGAGCTGAAAGGCGTAGGCAGGTCCATGAAAAACCGGGGGCTGACCGCGGCGGGGCAGCTGCTCGCACATCCCGTGCAGAGCATGGAGTATGTGCTGGTCCCGCTTCTTCTTCGGGTATTGCAGCTTGCCGATCAGCTTTCCGTTTCCGCCTTTGCAAGGGGCGCGGAGCGTCCGGGCGTGCGCGGCAGCTATTATGAGAAAAGGGCCGGGACGCGGGATCACATCGCGGCAGCCGCATGTGCGATAGTCACGGCTTCCTATTTGGTTTTGGAAAGGAGCATGGCATGATCGAGCTGACACACGCTTCCTTTCAATACGAAAACTCGGACAGAGGCGTGCGGGACATTTCCCTTTCGGTAAAAAGCGGCGAATGCGTCGTGCTGATGGGGCTCTCCGGCTGCGGCAAGACCACCGTGACAAGGCTTGTCAACGGGCTTGCGCCGTCCTACTATCCCGGAGTTTTCAGCGGAAGCGTGAGGATAGACGGCAAGGACATATCAAGGCTTTCCACATGGGAGATCGGGCGCTTAGTGGGAAGCGTTTTTCAGGATCCCAAAAGCCAGTTCTTTTCCTCTGAGCTTGCCGGAGAGGTCGCCTTTCCCTGCGAGAATTACGGCCTGTCCGCCCGGGAGATACGGGAGAGGACGGACGCTGCCATAGAGGCGTTGAAGCTGTCCCGTTTGAAAGACAGGGCAGTTAACGTCCTCTCAAGCGGAGAAAAGCAGCGGGCGGCCATTGCGTCCGTATATGCCATGAAGCCAAAGGCCTTTGTGTGCGACGAGCCGACGGCCAACCTCGACGCCGCCGGGACGAGGCAGCTTACGCAGACCCTCCGGCAGCTCAAGGAGCAGGGCTTTACCCTGCTCCTCGCGGAGCATCGGATCGACTGGCTGATGGGGATCACAGACCGGTTTTTGTATCTGCGGGACGGCAGGATAGCGGCCGAGTATACACCGGAGGATTTGCTTCTTCTGCCGGAGAAGGACATTTTGCACATGGGTCTGCGCTCTCCGCACGAGGGAAAGTGCCTTCCCGCTCCCTCCGTATTGGACGAAAGCCCTGCCGTCTTGAAGACAGCAGGGCTCTCGAAAAGAATAAGCAAAGAAGTTATTTTTGAGGATATTTCGCTGTCCGTTCCAAAGGGCAAAGTGACCGCCATAACGGGGCAAAACGGCGCGGGGAAAACCACCCTTGCGCAGATCCTCTGCGGGCTGGCAAGGCAGACAAGGGGACATATCCTGATAGACGGGAAAAAGGCAAGAGCGGCAGTCCGGCGCAGGGAGATCTATTACTGCGGCAACGACACATCAACGCAGTTTTTTACGGCGAGTGTGGCGGAGGAGCTGCTGCTGAATACCGAATTGACAGAAGAAAGCAAAGACCGTGCCAGACACTTGCTGAAGGAATTTGGCCTTTACGAGTACAGGGACACGCACCCGTCCACCCTGTCCGGCGGACAGAAGCAGCGCCTTGCCATTGCCTGCGCCATCTTTTCCGGTCGCGGGATACTGATCCTTGACGAGCCCACCAGCGGCCTTGACGGGCAGAATATGCGCCTGATCGCAGAAAGGCTGAGAAGCGAAGCGCGGAACGGCAGAACCATTCTCGTGATCACCCACGACAGGGAGCTGATCGAGAGCTGCTGCGATAATGTTGTGGAGGTTGAAAAACGATCATTATGAAACCGCCAAGGGGCACTATGGGATATCCGCGCCGGGGGAATCGTTTTCCGCCCCTGCCGGCAGCTCCACCGCGATGGTCGTGCCCTTGTCCGAGCTTTCCTCCACCCAAACGGAGCCGCCGTGGAGGTTGGTGATCTCCCACACCAGAGAAAGTCCCAGTCCCGCGCCGCCGTACTCGCGGCTGCGGGATTTGTCTACCCGGAAGAAGGGATGGAAAATGCTCCGCTGATACTCCTCCGGAATGCCGCAGCCGGTGTCGGAAACGCGAATGATGCACTTTTCCTGCCCTTGCGCAAGCTCGACCCGCACCGAGCCGCCGGGACGGTTGTATTTGACGGCGTTCTCCGTCAGGTTGAAGAGCAGACGGTAGATCAGCGCGTCGCTGCCGGTGAGGGCGACGTCGCCCTCCACGTCCAGCGTGATGCTTCGTTTCTCCGCCAGCGGCGCGAGATCCGTGAAGATCTCCTCGACCATGGGGGCGAGCTGGAGCTGCTCGTTCCGCGCCACCTGCTGCAAATTGCTCATCTCCAGCAGCGTCTTGGTCATCTGCGTCAGCCGCTCCGTCTGCTCGCGCAAAAGCGTGAGGAACTCCGCCGTCTCCGGCCGCACATCGGGATGCTCTGCGGAAAACAGCTCCAGCTGCGCCTGCATCAGCGCCAGCGGCGTGCGCAGCTCGTGGGCGGCGTTGCCGGTGAACTGCCGCTGGGCGGCAAAGGCGTTGTTCAGCCGCTCCAACATCTGGTTGAACGAGCGGCTCAGCTGCCGGAACTCCGAAATGGCGTCTTCATCGATCCTCATATCGGCAAGATTGTTCAGCTGCACCTGCTCCACCTGCGAGGCAAAGCTGCGCAGGGGCTTGAGGGCGCGTCCGCTGACAAAATAGGCGAGGATGCCGCTGAGCAGCGTTACCGCCGCCGTGATGTACCAGTTGGTGGTGCGGAAGCGCCCCTGCACCCCATCGACGACGATGGTCAACTCCTCGTTGGGCGCTATGAGCTGCGGGTCAAAGCTCGCCGCTCCGCCATCTTTCAGGATCACCGTGCCGCCGCCCTGTAAGCTGTCCGCAATGGTGTCCATATAGTACACACCGGAAGAGCACAGCAGCAAATTCATGGCCACACAGGTGATGCCGATGAGCAGGACGGACATCAGCGTGATGCGCCACTGCAGGGAAAGCCGCTTCATTCCTCCTCGCCTCCCATCAGATAGCCCTCGCCGATGCGGTTGCGGACGGGGTCGTAGCCCAGCGCGGCGCGGAGCTTTTTGCGCAGGGCGGAGATGTGGACGCGAATGGAATTGCTGAAGCTGTCCACGCTGTTGTCCCAGACATGATCCGTCAACTCCTCCTGACTTACTGGCCTCCTTGATGCACCATCAGGCATTCCAGAATTCCCGTTTCTTTCCGGGTGAGCGTCAGCGTCTGCCCGTTGACGGCGGCGGTGCGGGAGCGGGTGTCGAAGCTCAGGCCTCCGCAGCTTAGCAGCATATCCTGCTGGGTGAACTGCCGCAAGGTCAGGCTGCGGATGCGGGCCTCCAGCTCGGCAAGATGAAAGGGCTTTGCCAGATAGTCGTTTGCCCCGGCGTCCAGCCCCTGCACCTTGTCCTCCACCTCGCTGCGGGCGGAGAGAATCAGCACCCGCGTCTCACGGTCGGTCTGGCGGAGCGTGCGGAGTACCGTCATGCCGTCCAGCTTGGGAAGGTTCAGGTCCAGCAGCACAAGGTCGTAGCGCTTCACCTCCAACAGCCGCAGCGCCTGCTCGCCGTCGTAGGCGAGATCCACGCTGTAAGCCAGCCGCCGCAGGCTGCGGACGATGGTTTCGCACAGAGCGCGCTCGTCTTCAATTACTAAAAGGTGCATGAGAGCCCTCCTTTTCATTTCTTCGTTTCAGCCATGAGCAAAACTCCAAAAGAGCAGTGATTGCAATGGTTTCCGGTCATGGCTGAAACCGAAAATCACT
>NZ_JAFBIQ010000039.1 GCF_021531315.1 Oscillibacter valericigenes
GCCCGCGGGCGAGTGGACCTGCGAGTGCGGCACGAAGAACAGCGGCAAATTCTGCTCCAACTGCGGCAAGCCCTTCGGAGGCTGAGATAGAATGAAGCGAAAATTGATCTGGCTGTTTATCGCCGGCATCGCGGTCGGCATCATACTCTCGGGGCTACATAGGCACTTCGTGACCGACCGGATCATGGACGGCGGCAATATGGAAAACCCGGACTGCATCCTGTATCAGCACGACGGCGAAAACGCCGACTGACAGGGATTTCCCTGAAAATTAAGAAAAACGGAGAATAAGAGCATGGGACTGTTTGATAAAAAATACTGCGACATCTGCGGTGAGAAGATCGGCCTGCTCGGCAATCGCAAGCTCGAGGACGGCAATCTCTGCAAGGACTGCGCGAAAAAGCTCTCGCCCTGGTTCAGCGACCGCCGCAGCTCCACGGTGGAGGACATCAAGCGGCAGCTCGCCTACCGCGAGGAAAACCGGAGCAGGGCATCCCAGTTCCGCACCACCCGCTCCTACGGTGAGGACTGGAAGCTTCTGCTGGACGAGGAGCACCGCTGGTTCACCGTTACCCGCGCCCGCGACCTGGCGGACGCCAACCCTGATATTCTGGACTACACGGCGCTGACCGGCTGCCGCGTGGACATCGACGAGAGCCGCACCGAGCAGATGCGCGAGGACGCGGACGGCAAGGAAGTCAGCTATGTCCCGCCCCGCTATGAGTATTCCTACGACTTTGACATCATCATTTCCGTCAATCACCCCTATTTTGACGAGATGCGCTTCCGCCTCAACGACAGCTCTGTGTACATTGAGCCGCAAAGCACCGTGCAGCGCCCGATGATGGGGCAGATGCAGGGCATGGGGCAGCGCCCGATGGCGGGCCAGATGCAGCGTCCCATGCCGGGCCAGATGCAGCGTCCCACGCCGGGCCAGATGCAGCGGCCCATGGCGGGGCGTCCGCAGCCCATGGGCCGCCCGATGATGGGGCAGACGATGAATGTCGCACCCGTCAACTTCGACCCGGAGAACAGCATGGAATACCGCAAGTACCGCGAAATGGGCGACGAGATCCGCGCGGCGCTGCAGCAGGTGATGGAGACTGCCCGCGGCGGCGCTGCGGCGCAGCCCACCGCGCAGGAGGAGCCCGCGCCCGCCCCGGCGGCAGCGGCGGCCGGTCCGTGGGCCTGCCCCGCCTGCGGCGGACAGAACAGAGGAAAATTCTGTGAGTACTGCGGCACGCCCCGTCCGCAGTAAGCGAGGGGCGGAATAGGGAGGAGAAGCACGCTATGCCAGCACAGGTGACCAACTACAAATGTCCGACTTGTACCGGCCCGCTGCACTTTGTCGGCGCGTCCGGCAAGCTGGAGTGCGACTACTGCGGCGCGAGCTACGATGTGGCGCAGATCGAGGCGCTCTACGCAGAGAAGGAGGGCAAGGCTGCGGCAGCGCAGCAGTCCGCCGAGGAAAAGGCCGCTGCGGAAAAGACGGCTGCCGAGGAAGCGGACTGGGATACTTCCGACCTGAGCACCGACTGGGGTGCGGAGGGCGAGGGCATGAAGGCCTATAACTGCCCGAGCTGCGGCGCGCAGCTCATCTGTGACGCGACCACCGCCGCGACCTCCTGCCCCTACTGCGGCAACCCCACGGTCGTGCCAGGGCAGTTTGCGGGCACGCTGAAGCCGGACTTCGTGATCCCCTTCAAGCTCAGCCGCGAGGACGCGATCCAAAGGCTCAAGCAGCATTATAAGGGTAAGGTCTTCCTGCCGAAGAGCTTTTCCAGCGAAAATCATCTGCAGGAGATCAGCGGCGTCTATGTTCCGTTTTGGATGTTCAGCGGCGAGGCGGAGGGCGACGCGCACTTCGACGCCACCCGCTCGCGCACGTACAAAAGCGGGGACTATCGGATCACGGAGACGGATCACTACGACGCCTACCGCGCCGGAAGTCTGGCCTTTGAAAAGATCCCGGTGGACGGCTCGGAAAAGATGCCGGATGAGCACATGGACTCCATCGAGCCGTATGATTACAGCGAGCTGAAGCCCTTCTCGACAGCCTATCTTCCGGGCTTCCTTGCCGACAAGTTCGATGTGACGGCGGAGGACAGCCGCCAGCGCGCCGATTCGCGCTGTGCAGGTACGCTGAGAAGCGCGCTGGAAAAGACTGTGTCGGGTTATGAGACCTGCTCGGCGCGGGAGAGCAATACAACGATCAAGCGCGGCAAGGTTCACTACGCGCTCATGCCCGTGTGGATGCTCAATACGAAATGGCGCGGCAAGGACTTCCTTTTTGCCATGAACGGACAGACCGGAAAGCTCGTGGGCGACCTGCCTGTGGATAAGGGGCGGTATTGGGCGATGTTCTTCGCCATTGCCGTGCCGCTGTCCGCCATCGGCTCGTTTTTGGCCATGACACTGCTGCGATAGGAGGGCGGACATGAAGAGAAAAAGTACAGCCTTGCTGCTCTCGCTGCTGCTCTTGCTTGCATTGTGCGTTCCCGCCATGGCGGCGATCGAGTATGGCGTGTTCTACGATGAGACGGAGCAGCTCGGCTCCGTGGAGCTGAGCTACGCGGCGGAGCAGACGCTCCCTCGGCTCACGCAGGAGCTTGGCGTCGATCTGCGGGTGGATGCCTTCACCGACGAGGGTGTGGATGCCGACACGAGCGCCGCGGACATTGCGTCATATGTCTATGAGAATTCCGGTTATGGCTGCGGTGAGCGGAAGGAAGGCGTCTCGCTGACGCTGCTGCTGCGCGGCACGGAGAATGGCACCTACACGCTCTCGGAGACGGATTGGTGCGTGTATGCCTTCCTCGATGAGGCGCGGGGCAGCGCACAGGAGCTGTCTGACGCTGTATACAACGCGGTAAAGCCTTATATGGTCGAGAGCGCGTGGAACGGCGAGGACATGAATGTAAGCGCCACGGCGCTCTCGCAGGCGGTGGACGCGATGGCGGAGAGTGTGGAGAACTATATCCGCGAAAACGGCTCGTCGGATGTCCCCGGCGGCGCGGACGCGCCGGGTGAGCCAGAGCCCTCGCAGACCGAGATCACAGAGAACTCGGAGCCGGACACATCGTCCATGCGGTACATATTCGACCTTGTCGGCTGCCTCTCATCCGATAGCAGGACGAAGCTGGAGGCACGCGCAGAGGAGATCTCCGCGCGCCACAACTGCGGCGTTTATGTTGCCTTCGTGGACGATTATAAGGTGTACAGCCAAGGAGGCGATGTCTACGAGGGGACCTATCGGTTCTACCACGACAAGCAGCTCGGCATGGGGGATGGGCGCGACGGCGTGATCGTCCTGCTGAGTATGCAGAACCGCAAATATGCCATGTTCATCTATGGCGAAAATGCCGCCTACGCCATCAATGAGTATGGCGCAGAGCAGCTGGAGGGACGCTTTTTAGGCCGGTTCAGCGACGGCGATTGGTACATCGGTTCTGCCGAGTACCTGACCGCCTGCGACGAGTATCTGAGCCTTGCCGAGGCGGGCAAGCCCGTGCGGGAAAGTCCGTGGGCGGTGATCGCGATCGTCGTGATCGTCTCCTGCCTGATCGCGAGCGGTGTTTGCAAGGTGCTAAAAATGAACATGAAGACCGTCCGGCGCGGCGCGGCAGCGGATGAATATGTCACCAGCGAGGGGCTGACGCTGACGGAAAGCAGCGACCGCTTTATGTACACGACCGAAACGCGAACGAAGATCAAGAGCGACAGCTCCGACGGCGGCGGCGGAGGAAGCACCTCGAGCTGCAGCGGGGGCGGCGGCCACGGCCGCAGCGGATCGTTCTGAGGAGGAATTACTGTGAAGCAAATACTGATGCGCCGCATTTGCGCGGCGATCCTGTGTCCCATCCTGCTGCTCGGCCTTGCCGGCTGCGGCAAGGGCAGCGGATCAACGCCGAACGGCGGCGATGGGACTCTCGCCAAGCCGCTGTCCGACTCCAAAAAGCCGGGAAAACCTTCCGTGGACGGCGAGGAAACCGCGAACGGAGCGGAATCGCTCGTGCGGGTACGCGGCGATTTGGAATACGACGGTCGGCTCACCGGCGCGGCGGCCTATCTCGGCCTCCGCGAGAAGGGCGACCCCACTGAGCTAACGGACTGGCTGCGCGAAAACTGCGCGGATTTGACCTCTGAGCTGCCGTTTTTGCTGGAGATCCCGTCCGAGCGCGTCCTCGGCGCGGGCTACGGCAAGCTCTTCTGCATCGTCCCGCGCGACGAGAACACCAGCCTTGCCGTAAACCATGTGACTTGGCAGATGATGGGCAACGGCTTGCATCCTGTGGCGGACGAAGTGCTCTACCGCGAGGAATACGCCGAGCCCGTGCTGGTGTTCGTCGATCCCGAGGAGCCGGACAAGGAGGTCAACCTTGTGACCAACGACGGCGTGGTGCTGTGCTGGTACCCGCAGGAGGACGGCTACGGCAATCTCTTCCTGCCGACCGATGAGGCCGGGGAGCCGATGCTGTATGACTTTGCGATCTACGGCTATGTCACCGGCCTTGACTATCCCGAGGGCTGGGAGCCGTCCGGCGACGATTGGTGGTGGCCTCCCACGGAGCTTGGACTGGCCGACACCTCATGGCTCTGCGACAGCTGGGTGCTGGAGCTGCGCGGCGGCGATGCCAGCCCCGAGTATGCGGGAACAGCCGACCTGTACTACTCTCCCGCGGGCTACATCAAGCAGGACTACTTAGGCGTGTGGCGCATGGAGGACGACTGCCTGTATCTGAAGCTCTCCGCCGACAGCGGTGACGCGATCGACGCGAGCTTCCCGATCCTCATTTCCCCCTCCGGCGAGGATCTTTATTTCCAGCGCTCGCGCACGGGCGCGGGGATCCCCTTCCTGCCGGACGGCATGGACTCCGTCGGGCTGGTGCTGGGCGCCGGATAAGCCCGCGGCCCTTGCGGCAAAGGGCAAAACGCAGGTCAAAACGAGCACAGTCTCTCTTTCAGGAAATACCTCAAAGGGAGAGAGGGGACGGCACCGCGCCGTCCCCTCTCTCCCTTTTTGCTGGCATGGTTTATCAAGCCCCGCGCGGGGAACCCTCTCAACTGATCCACTCGCCGCCGTTGATGTGGTAGTCGCCCCACACGCCGTCATTGTTCTGCACGGCGACGCACTTTGAAAAACCGTAAGCGCCGAGCGCTGTGCGCCATTTGCTTGCGCCGAAGCTGACGGTATTTTTGATATTGAATTGCGACATCGACGGCTCCTCCTCGCCCTCCGACATACAGGGCAGACTGAACGCGACCAGCTCGTCCGTCTCGGTGATGGTGAAGAGGATACCCTTCTCCCACTGCGGGAAAGCATTCTCGCCCATGAGACCGCTGATGTAACCCTCCGCGCAAAGCTGCTCGTAGCTCAGCTCCATCGGCTCCGCGCCGTGAGACTGCGCGAAGGTCCATGCCACCGCGCTGCGCTCGGCGGGCGTGAGCGAGGTGGCGGCAAGATCGACGCTGATATATTTTACGTCGCCGTTCAGCCCCTCGTCCTTGCCCCACAGGTCACCCAGCACGCGCAGATAGAGCGCGCAGCGGTCGTCAAATTTGTCGGGCAGGACAGTGATGCTCCGTACCTCGGCAAAGCGCGCGGGATAGCTCTCCAGAATATCGCCGCCGTAGGCGACCTCGACCAGCGCGCCGACCGCAAGCTGACTGTCGGCAAGCAGCTCGCCGCGCTCCGTCGGCTCGCAGTACAGGGGAAGCCCGCTCGCGTCGAGCGTGTAGATGTCGCCCTGTTCACTCTCCACATCCGCGAGCAGCAGCGTGTTGCCCTCGCCGACCGCGGCCACGCGGCAGCGCGCGACTGCGCCTTCTGTTTTGGGCAAAGGCTCCTGATTGCCGCCGTCCGACGCAGGCGGGCAGGCCGCCTTCCCCGAGCAGCCCGCGAGCAGGGTGCAGAGCAGCGACAGGACGAGTAAAAGGGAAAGGCTTCGTTTCATGGAAGGTACCTCCTCGAATGGTTTCTGTTTCCTTAGACGGACGGGAAGAAAATTTTGTTCCCAAAATTTTTACAAAATCGCGGGGAAATAGGCTTGACAATCCAAAGAAAAGGTGGTATTTTGACCTTTCTTCATTGGGAAAGTGCGAAACGGGCGTTGAAGAAAACACCCCGCTGTGCTATGCTCAAAAAAGAAAACAGCAAGGGAGAGCGGCCTATGAAAACCTCGCCTTATATCGCCGTCGTCGGCGGCGTGAATATCGACATCGGCGGGCGCAGCGACGCCCCGCTCGTGGCAGGAGACTCCAACCCCGGGCACATCCGCTCGAGCCTCGGCGGCGTGGGGCGCAACATCGCCCATAACCTCGCCCTGCTCGGCGCGCGCGTCAGGCTCGTCACCGCGCTCGGCGGCGACGACGGCGCAAAGCGCGTCGAGGACTCCTGCGCCGCGCTCGGCATCGACCTCGGCGACTGCCTGTATGTTCCCGACGGCGCGACCTCGACCTATCTCTTCCTCGCCGACGCCAACGGCGACATGGCGCTCGCCATGAGCGATATGGAAATCTACGAGCACCTGACGCCCGCCTTTTTTGAAACGAAGCTCGCGGCGCTCAACGCCGCCGCGCTCGTCGTGCTGGACACGAACCTCAGCACAGAGAGCATCGCCTACCTCGCCGCGCACTGTACCGCGCCCATTTTTGCCGACCCCGTTTCAACGGCGAAGGCGGGCAAGCTCGCGTCGGTGCTCGGGCATCTCCACACCCTCAAGCCGAACCGTATGGAGGCCGAGCTGCTCTCCGGCGTGAAGATCACAGACGAGGCGAGCCTGCACCGCGCGGCGGACACGCTGCTTGCCACGGGCTTGCAGCGCGTCTTCCTCTCGCTCGGCGCGGACGGTGTGCTTGCCGCCGACCATGAGCGAACGCTCCATCTCCGCAATCTCCCCGCGCGCATGGTGAACACCACCGGCTGCGGCGACGCCTTTATGGCGGCCGTCGCCCGCGCGTTCCTCGACGGCGCGGACTTGGAGACCGCGGCCCGCTATGGCCTTGCCGCCTCCGCCGTCGCCATGGAGAGTGCCGACACCATCAACCCCGCCATGAGCCTTGCGGCTCTGGCCGAAAGAATACAGTAATTTTCAAAAAAAGGAGTCATCACCATGAACCGTTATCTTGACATTGCTCCCGAAGTGAAGACCGCGCTCGACGCGGGCAAGTCCGTCGTCGCGCTCGAGTCCACCATCATCTCCCACGGTATGCCCTACCCGCAGAATGTGGAAACCGCGCTCAAGGTCGAGCGCATCATCCGCGAGGCGGGCGCGGTTCCCGCGACCATCGCCATCATCGGCGGCCGGCTGAAGGCGGGTCTCTCCGAGGCGGAGATCGACTACCTCGGCAAGACCGGCGCGGGCATCCCCAAGGCGTCCCGCCGCGACCTGCCGATTCTCGTCGCACAGGGGCGCGACGGCGCCTGCACCGTCACCACCACCATGATGATCGCTGACATGGCGGGCATCCGCGTCTTTGCCACCGGCGGCATCGGCGGCGTACACCGCGGCGCGCAGGAGACCTTCGACATCTCCGCCGACCTCGAGGAGCTGGCCAATACCTCCGTCATGGTCATCTGCGCGGGCGCGAAGTCCATTCTGGACCTCGGCCTCACGCTTGAATACCTCGAGACCCACGGCGTCACCGTCATCGGCTACGGCACGAGCGAGCTGCCCGCCTTCTACACCCGCTCCTCCGGCTTCGGCGTGGACTATGAGCTCGACAGCCCCGCGGAGCTTGCCAAGGCCTTCCATGTCAAGCGCGAGCTGGGCCTGCGCGGCGGCCTGCTCGTCACCAATCCCATCCCCGCGGAATACTCCATGGATAAGGCGGTCATCGACAAGGCCATCGCCGAGGCTGTCGAGGATGCGAAGAAGGACGGCATCCACGGTAAGGCGACCACACCCTACCTCCTCGCCAAGATCAAGGACCTCACCGGCGGCGACAGCCTCGACTCCAACATCCAGCTCGTCTTCAACAACGCCCGTCTCGGCGCAGCCGCCGCGGTGGAGCTGGCGAAGCTCGAGCGGTGAGGAAGCTTTTCCTGCCCGAAGGCACCAGCGTGACGGCCTTCGCCGTCCTTGGCAGCCCCACGCCGCTCATCGTCTGCCTGATCGCCGTCAATGTCCTCGCCTTCGCCGTCTACGGCTGGGACAAGGCGCGCAGCAAGGTGCAGGGCGCGCGCCGCGTGCCGGAAAAGACGCTCTTTCTGCTCGCCCTGCTCGGCGGCAGTGTGGGTGCGGTCCTCGGGATGCGCGTGTGGCGCCACAAAACGCGCCATTGGTATTTTAAGTACGGCCTGCCCGCCATCCTGCTCGTCCAGCTCGCACTGGCGTGGTGGCTCAAAACACTCGTATAAGACGAAAAAGGGGAGCCGAAGCATCGCTTCGGCTCCCCTTTGACTTATTTTACCGTTTCATATTTTTGCGCGCGTGGTTGCAAATGGCCTCAAAGGTCTGCTCGCTGATGTCGTGCTCGATCCTGCAGGCGTCCTCCTCTGCGGTCGCGGCGTCCACGCCGAGGGCGACAAGAAAGGCAGTGAGCGTTTTGTGACGGTCGAGCATCTTCGAGGCGACGGCCATGCCCCGCTCGGTGAGGGTGATGAGGCCGTCCTTGCCCATCGTGATGTGCCCGCTCTCCTTGAGTCGGCGCGTGGCGTAGGTGACGCTCGGCTTGGTGACGCCCAGATGCTCCGCCACATCGATGGAGCGGATGTATCCGTGCTTGAGCTTCATCATCAGCATAGACTCCAGATAGTCCTCCGACGCGCGTAAGATCTCCATTGCTCTGCACGACCTTTCTCTTTGAGATGCCTTTAGGTTAACACGATTTAACTAAAATTGCAAGCGGCGGAAAAAATTTATCGGCCATGTCGCTGCCCGCTCCGCCTTATTGCGCTATTCGCCCGCGCCGGAAAGCCCCGCGAGCAACGCGAGCTGGTAGAACGCGACCGCGCTCGCCGCGGCGACATTCAGCGAGTCCACACCGTGCGTCATCGGGATGCGCACCGTGCAGTCGCACGCGGCAATGGTCGAGGGCGCGAGGCCGTCGCCCTCCGTGCCGAGCACGACGGCGAGCCTGTCCGCCCGCGCGAGCTGCGCATCGTAGATGGGCAGGGAATCCTCACACAGCGCCATCGCCGCGGTGGTAAAGCCGAGGGCGCGGAGCGCCTGCGGCCAGATCTCCGGCAGGTATGTCCACGGCACCTGAAAGACCGTGCCCATGCTCACGCGGATGGCGCGGCGGTAGAGCGGGTCGCTGCACGCGCTCGTGAGCAGCACGGCATCGACGCCGAGCGCCGCCGCGGAGCGGAAGATCGCGCCCACATTTGTGGGGTTCATCACATCCTCCAGCACGGCGACGCGCCTTGCGCCCGCGCAGACCGCTTCGAGCGTCGGCAGAGGACGGCGGCGCATGGCGCAGAGCATCCCGCGCGTGAGCGGAAAGCCTGTGAGCTGCTTCAAAACCTCCAGCGGCGCGGTGTAGACGGGCACCTCGCCGCAGCGCGCGAGAATGTCCCGCGCCTGCGTTTCGACGTGGCGCGGCTCCATCAGGAACGAAACGGGCACATAGCCCGCGTTGAGCGCGCGCTCGATGACCTTGGGGCTTTCCGCGATGAAAAGCCCTTGCGACAAGTCCTCGCGGTTCACGAGCTGATTTTCCGTCAGCCGCGCGTAGACATCCAGCGCGGGATCGGCAAAGTCGGTGATGGGAAGGATATTCGGCATGGCGCTGCCTGCCTTTCTTATCAGAGTAAGGGCGCGGCTTTTGCCGCGCCCTTAGTATAGCCTTAATTCCGCCGCGGCGCAAGGCTCTTTAGAAAAGCCGCCCCGCCGCGAGAACCGCGAGCGGGAACCCCGCGAGCGTCTGCACCGCCTTTCCGAGCGCACAGCGCCGCGCGGAAAGGCCGTCTTCGGCAAGCATGGCGCGCGTCTGCGCCTGCACGCTCAGCCCGCCCCAGTTCATGATCGCGGCGCAGAGGACGAAGCCTGCGCGCGTGGAGGGCAGAGCGGCGACGCCGTTCGTCATCTCGACGAAGCCGAAGAGCGCCGCGCGCGGCAGCGGCGGCAGTGCGCTGAGCAGAGGAATGAGCATCATGAGCCGCAGCAGCACCATGAAAAAGATCACAAAGGCGCACACGCTCCCCACCGCCGCAAACGCGCCCTGCACCGCCGCGGGGAGCGCCGCGGCAAGGTCGAGCGGCGCACTCCTCCCTTGCGTCGGTTTCCGGCGCGGCAGACCGAGCTCGCGCCGCAGCAAAACACCCATCACAAGCGCCGAGAAGACATGAACGAGGTAGAGATATGCCCCCGCGCGCACGCTATCGAATACCGCCGCGCCGCATACGCCGAGGAAAAAACCGGGGCCGGAATTGTTGCAGAACACAAGCAGCTGCTCGGCCTCATCTTGTTCCACCTCACCGCGCGCGTACAGCTCCGCGACCGTCCGCGCACCGACCGGGTAGCCGCCCAGCAGTCCTAAGATGAGCGCGCTCGCCCCCGCGCCGCTCACGCCGAAGAGCGGGTGCATGAAGCCCGCCAGCACGCGGGAGAGCAGCCGCGGCACGCGGCTTTGCACCAGCAGCGACGAGAGCACGAAGAAGGGAAAAAGCGCGGGCAGCACCGTGGTGAGGCACAGCGTCACGCCCTCGCGCGCCGCCGCCGCGCTCTCGGCGGGGAAGAGCAGCAGCGCCGCGCCGAACAGCGCGAGAAGCAGCAGCGCCGCCGTGCCGCATGATTTCCGCATTCCCTCGCCCCCTCTCGGAAGAGACTATGAGTGCCGCGCGGAAAATATCCGCGCAAAGCAAGAGAGCCGACCGTCGGTCGGCTCTCCCGTATCAGTATTCGTAGTCCGCGGCGACGCGGTCGGTGCGGATGGACTTGCAAAGCGCGCTCACGGCCTTGTGGCGCGGATCGTCCTTATAGATCTGCAATTCCTCCATCGACGCGAAGTCGGAGACAAGCACGGCGTCATAGTTGTCGCTCCCGATGCAGCGCTTCACCTCGCAGCCCTTGAGCTGGGGAATGACGCCGTAAAGCCCTTGCAGACCGGCAAGAAACTGCTCCTGCTCCGCTTCCGTCCCCTCGCGGAACTTCCACATCACGATATGGCGGATCATTTCGCGTTATACACCTCGATGGCTTTCTTGAGAATGTCCATCGCGCGCTCGATCTTGTCGCACTCGAGCACATAGGCCATGCGCACCTCGTTGAGGCCCT
>NZ_JAFBIQ010000003.1 GCF_021531315.1 Oscillibacter valericigenes
GGCTTTTTCTTTTCCGACTATTTTTGGCTGCAAACTCCCGACGTCTGGCGGTTAGTTACGCCCGACGCGAACAGCTTGCCATAATCGGCGACATAATACATAGAGCCGGGGAAACAAATTCCCGTGCCGTCGTCGCAGAGAATCGACACCCAGTTGTAACCGCTGTCTTTCACGACAGATTCGGCAAACTCTTTATAATTTTCCTCCGTGATCTCTTCAAGCTGTTTTTTCATAATGCGAATATAAGCATATTCGCCGATCACGTCGCCGGAGCCGCTTTTAACATCTTTTACGATCAAATCATAGTCCATCAAAACATTGTGCTTTGAGAATTCCGGGTAAAGCGTGTCTTGCCCCTGCTGGACCGTATCAACCGCGCCGCCGTTTAATGTAACGTCGAGAGAATCGCCGCCGAAATTAACCGTATAAACGCCGCTGTTCTCATAAATGCTGGTGATTTTTTCATCAAGGCCGCAGGACACAAGAATTATAAATACCTCGTCGGCCTGTTCGGGGGTGATCTTCATATCAGCCCGAATTATGTTCATGGAATCCGCGTAATAATCATACTGCGCGGATAACTCTTCCGATTTGGGCGTGTCAAGATCGACCAGCCCGCCGCCACACCCCGCAAGAGATAACGCAAGGTAGGCCGCAAGGCAAAGGGAAAGAAAGCGTTTCATAAATCCTCCGTTCCGCCGTCCGAAACCGGGCGGCTTTATGTTTTTCAAAGGCTGAACCGCTTGAAAATGCTGGGGTTCTGACCTTTAACACAATTATGCGTGCTGGTCGTGTTAAAGTCAAGAAAAATGCAGACCTTTAACACAAAAGGAGGAACGCCGATGAAAATATACGACTATAAAGGCCGGAAGAACCTTTGCGGGGACCGCGTGAAAGAAGCCCGCGCCCGCCGCAAAATCACACAAGAGGACCTCGCCGCCCAGTTGCAGATCGAGGGCGTAACAATGGAGCGGGACAGCGTAAGCCGAATTGAAATCGGAACGCGATTCGTGGCAGATTACGAACTTGTTGTGCTTTCGCAGGTTTTAGGCGTGTCTATGGAATGGCTGACAGGGCAAGACGATAAATAATATACTTGCGTTAGTATAATAAATTTGTTAAAATGGCTTTGCGGGTACACCGCGTCCAGCAATAACGCACAAACCCGCCTTTGCATTACGCAAGGGCGGGTTTTGCTTTCGGAGGGTATAGCATGGGACATTATTACAGCCATTTGAGCAAAACAGACCGTTATAAAATCGAAGCTATGTTGAATTCGCATTGTTCAAAGAAAGAGATTGCCGCAGAACTTCACGTGCATATCAGCACGGTTTACCGCGAGATTAAGCGCGCCCGTTGGGTCCATCTGGACGGCGACACGTGGATTGAAGAAGAACGGTATAACCCGGACGGAGCAGAAAAGCGGTATCGGGACAACCTCGCCGCGAAAGGCGCGCCGCTGAAAATCGGAAACGACTTTGAATTTGCGGGCTACATCGAAAATAAGATTCTGAACGAAGATCGTTCGCCCGCCGCCGCCCTTGCTGACGCGAAGCTGGAGGGAAAGCAATTCAAAACAAGTATTTGCGTAAGCACCCTTTACAGTTACATTTCAAAGGGCGTTTTCCTGACGATCACAAATAAAGACTTGCCGGAAAAGCCGAAACGGAAGCGGCAGTATCACAAGGTAAAGACCATGAAGCGCCCGCCCCGCGGCGAAAGCATAGAGAAGCGCCCGGCGGAGGTTGACAGCCGAACCACGTTCGGACATTGGGAAATGGACACCGTATATTCAAAGAAAAAGGGGTCAAAGGCCCTGTTGGTGCTGACAGAGCGATTGACCCGTAAAGAGATTATAGAGAAAATGCCGGACAGGACGGCAGAAAGCACCGTGCGGGCGCTTGACCGTATTGAACGCCGATTCGGGGCGCGCTTCCGCCTGATCTTTAAGACGATCACTGTTGACAACGGCGGAGAATTCGCCGACGTTGAGCGGCTGGAGCGGTCCGCAATCAGAAAGGGCAAGCGAACGAAGTTTTACTATTGCCACCCGTACAGCAGTTTTGAACGGGGTTCAAATGAATGTCAGAACAAAATGATTAGGCGGAAGTACCCAAAGGGGACGGATTTTGGAAAAGTCACCGCGGCGGCGGTAAAGGAAGTCGAAGAGTGGGTGAACAATTATCCCCGTGAAATCTTGGGGTGGAGAACGTCCGAAACCCTGTTTCAAGAGTGCGTCGCCGCCCTTGGGTTTTAGTCAAATATATTTTTTTATATTTTTTTCGCATTTACTATTGACATTTTCGCAAAAAATCAAAAAACCGTGCAGCCTCCCGTCTGATATTTTCTCTTTACCTTTCCGCCCTTGTTTGCTATAATATTAGATTGAATTAGTATCCGCGGCTCTCTTGCCGTTTCGATTGGAGGTCTCAGCATGAAATACGAACGCTGGCACATTCGTGAAGCGAATGACGCCGCGGTCGAGGCGCTGATGGACGCAGGCTATCCCTATCTGGTATCGACCGTTCTGGCCGCGCGCGGCGTCACCACGCCCGAGCAGGCTGCCGCGCACCTTGACCGCGAGCGTGCGCTCCTCTATTCTCCCTTCCTTCTGCGCGACATGGACAAGGCGGTCGGGCGCATCGACCGCGCCCTCGCAGGCGGCGAGACCGTCGCCGTGTTCGGCGACTACGATGTGGACGGCATCACCTCCACCTGCCTTCTGACCGATTATCTCCGCTCCCGCGGCGCGAAGGTGCTCATGCACATCCCCCGCCGCGTCGAAGAGGGCTACGGCCTCGGCTGCGACGCGATCCGCGCACTCGCCGCGCAGGGCGTCACGCTCATCATCACCGTCGACTGCGGCATCACCGGCGTGGAGGAAACCGCCTTCGCCGCCTCCCTCGGCGTCGATCTCGTCATCACCGACCACCACGAGTGTAAGGACGCGCTGCCCGCCGCCTGCGCCGTCGTCGATCCCCACCGGCCCGACTGCACCTTTCCCTTCAAGCACCTCGCGGGCGTCGGCGTGGCGTTAGAGCTGGTGCTTGCCCTCGGCGGGGCCGAGCGTGAAAGCGCGCTCTTCTCACGCTACTGCACCCTCGCCGCCATCGGCACCATCGCCGATGTCATGCGCATGGAGGGTGAAAACCGCACCATCGTCCAATGCGGGCTTGCAAGCATCGACCGCAGCGATTTCACCGGCCTTCACGCCCTGCTGCGCGAGGCGGGCCTGACCGGCCGCCCGCTCTCCTCCGTGCAGATCGGCTTCGTCCTCGCGCCCCGCATCAACGCCGCGGGCCGCATGGGACGCGCGGAGCTGGCCGCCGAGCTCCTGCTCACGCAGGACCCCGCCAAGGCGGAGGCACTCGCCCGCGAGCTGTGCGACCTCAACCGCGAGCGTCAAAGCGTCGAGCAGGACATTTTCCGCTGCGCCATCGAGCAGATGGAGACCCTTGCCCCCACCGAGCGCAACGCGCTCGTTCTCTCGAGCGAGGAATGGCATCAGGGCGTCGTTGGCATCGTCGCCTCGCGCCTTTCCGAGAAATTCTCCTGCCCCAGCTTTATGATCCACCTCGCCGGCGGTATGGGCAAGGGCTCGTGCCGCAGCTACGGCGGCTTTAACCTCTTCGCCGCGCTCGAAGCCTGCGGCGACCTGCTCGCCGGCTTCGGCGGGCACGAGCTCGCCGCCGGCTTCACCATCAAGGAGGAAAATATCCCCGCCTTCCGCAAGCGCATCAACCAGTATGTCCGCAGCCATTGCGGCGACTCCGCTCCCGTCTCCTCGCTGGAGCTGGACGCTGCCCTCGCCCACCCCGACCTCGTCACCTTACAGGAGGTCGAGGAGCTCGCGCGCCTCGAGCCCTACGGCGCGGGCAACGAGCGCCCCGTTTTCTGTCTGCGCGGCGCGCGGCTGGAGTCCTTGCAGGGCGTGGGGCAGAATAAGCACCTCAAGCTCCGCCTCCGCAAGGGCCGCGCGAGCTTCGACGGCATTTTCTTCTCCGTCACCCCCGCCGAGTGCGCCCTGGCGGTCGGCGAGCGCGTGGACGCCGCCTTCTACCTTCAGATCAACGAATTTCGCGGCAGCCGCTCCCTCCAGCTCCAGCTCATCGACCTACGCAGCGCGCACGAGCCGGGCGCGCGCGAGGCTGAGCAGCTTGCCCTCTGCCGTACGCTGCTGCACGGCGGCGGCCTGAGCGCCAGGGACGCCGCGCGGCTCCTCCCCTCGCGTGAGCAGTTCGTGCGCGTCTGGCGCGCGCTTGAGCGCGAGGTGAACGGCACCCTCACCGTGCCGGAGCTGCCGCTGCTGCGGCATCTCGCCGCCGAGAGCGCCGGAACGGAGAGCTTTCTGCGCGCGGCCGTGTGCCTTGCGGTCTTTGCCGAGCGCGGCCTCGTGACCCTTGAGCATACAGACGATGATACCGACAGCAGCGTCACGCTCCGCCTCACCGGCGGCAAGCGTGTCGATCTTGATGCCAGCCCCTATTTGCGCGCCCTGCGCGCGGGGCTGGAGAAAACGAAAGGAGGCGGCAGCGCATGAGCGAGACAAAGTCCACCGAAGTAACCGCCATCACCGAACCCGCCGCGCAGCCGATCCCCGAAGCGGTGCAGCGGCAGTACGACCATCTGGTCGAAACCATCCGCGCCTACAACCCCGGCGCCGATTTCGCGCAGATCGACGCCGCCTTCCGCTATGCCGCCGCGCACCACGGCGCGCAAAAGCGCAAGGACGGCTCGCCCTTCGTCACCCACCCCATCGCCGTCGCGCAGATCGTCGCGGAAGAGCTGCACCTTGACAGTGAATCCATCATCGCCGCTCTCCTGCACGACTGCATCGAGGACACCGACGCGACCTACGACGACATCGCCAAGCGCTTCTCCCCCACCGTCGCCGCCCTCGTCGAGGGCGTCTCCAAGCTCACCCGTGTACACTACACCAGCAAGGAAGAGGAGCAGATGGAAAATCTGCGCAAGATGCTCATGGCCATGGCCAAGGACATCCGCGTCATCCTCATCAAGATCGCCGACCGCACGCACAATATGCGCACGATGGAGTATCAGTCCACCGACAAGCAGCGTCAAAAGTCGCTCGAAACGATGGAGATCTACGCCCCCATCGCCCACCGCCTCGGTATGCAGCGCATGAAGTGGGAGCTCGAGGACCTCTCCCTCAAATACCTCGACCCCACCGCCTTCAACGAGATCACCCGCTCGCTCGAGGCCAAGTCGCGCGAATACGGCTCGTTCATGGAGCGTATCCAAAAGCAGATCGAGGATAAGCTCACCAAGGACCATATCCCCTTCCGCCGCGTCTACGGCCGCATGAAGCACCCTTACAGCATCTACCGCAAGATGTACGCCCAGAGCAAGACCATGGACGAGGTCTTTGACCTCTTCGCCTTCCGCGTCATCGTCGACACCGTCGCGGACTGCTACAATGTCCTCGGCGTCATCCACGACCTCTACCGCCCCGTGCTCGGCCGCTTCAAGGACTATATCGGCACGCCCAAGCCAAACGGCTACCAGTCACTCCACACCACGGTCATGGGCCCCGACGGCGTGATGTTTGAGGTGCAGATCCGCACCCAGCAGATGCACGATATCGCCGAATACGGCATCGCCGCCCACTGGAAGTATAAGCAGGGCATCTCCGGCAGCGCCAACGAGCAGAACTACGAGTGGGTGCGCCGCCTGCTGGAAAATCAGGAGAATACGGACGCCGAGGAATTTATCCACACCCTCAAGGTCGATATGTTCGCCGACGAGGTCTTCGTCTTTACCCCCCGCGGCGATGTGACGAACCTCCCCACCGGCGCCACCCCCATCGACTTCGCCTACTCCGTCCACTCCGCCGTCGGCAACTCCATGGTCGGCGCAAAGGTCAACGGGCGCATCGTCCCGCTCGACTACCAGCTCAAAAACGGCGATGTGGTCGAGGTCCTCACCAGCAAATCCGCGCACGGCCCCAGCCGCGACTGGCTTCAGATCGCCAAGAGCAACGAGGCCCGCGGCAAGATCCGCCAGTGGTTCAAGAAGGAGCGCCGCGAGGAGAACATCGTCACCGGCCGCGCGTCCTTTGAATCCGCGCTCAAGCACTGCGGCATCCCCCTCGCCACCGTCGCCGGCGACGATATGCGCTCCACCCTGCTCAAAAAGACCGGCTTCGGCACCCTTGACGATATGTACGCCGCCATCGGCTACGGCGGTTTCTCCGCGCAGAAGGCCGTCAACCGCATCCGCGACGAGCTGCGCGCCATCGAGCGTCAGCAGCAGACTGAGCGCGCCGCCACCGTCCCCCTCGCGGACGACCCGGAAAAGACGCGCCCCGCCATCCCCGTGCGCGAAAAGAGCGAGAACGGCATCATCGTGCAGGGACTTTCCAACTGCCTCGTCAAGTTCTCCAAGTGCTGCTCCCCCGTCCCCGGCGACGACATCGTCGGCTTCATCACGCGCGGCTACGGCGTTTCCGTCCACCGCACCGACTGTCCCAACGCCGCGCCCGAGCGCCGCACGCCGGAGGAGGCGGGCCGCTGGGTCAAGGTCAGCTGGGGCAGCGACGTGCAGCAGTCCTACCGCACCTCGCTCGACATCTACGCCAAGGATCGGATCGACATCGTGCTCGATGTCTCCGCCGTCCTCTCGACCACGCAGACGCGCGTGGCGGGCCTCAACGCCAAAACCACGGCGGACGGCTTCGCCCTCATCCATCTCGACATCTTTGTGTCCAACAGCACACAGCTTGCCGCCGTCATGCGCAAGCTCCACCAGATCAGCGGCGTGATGAAGGTCGACCGCCCCGCGGGCTGACCGCCTCGAATCGCCATTAGGAGGAATTCGATCATGCTCTCTCTCGACATTTCCCATGCAAAGCCTTTTTTGCCCTACCCCTACGAGGAAGTCCTCCGTCCCCGCCTTGAGCGCGCGCAGCGCGAGCTTCTCGGCGGCGGCGGCAAGGGTGACGATTTCATTGGTTGGGTCCACCTGCCCCGTCAGTACGACCGCGCGGAGTACGCGCGCATCCTCGCCGCGGCGAAAAAGATCCAAAGCGACTCCAAATCCCTCGTCGTCATCGGCATCGGCGGCAGCTACCTCGGCGCGCGCGGCGTGATCGACTGCCTCTGCTCGCCGAACTACAACCTGAAGAAAAAGGCAACCCCCAACATTTACTTCATCGGCAACGGCCTCTCCTCCGCCGCGCTGCGCGAGGTGATGGAGCTTGTCGGCGACGAGGATCTCTCCGTCAATGTCATCTCCAAGTCCGGCACGACCACCGAGCCCGCCGTCGCCTTCCGCTTCTTCCGCGAACTGCTTGAGCGGAAATACGGCAGAGAGAGCGCGGCGAAGCGCATCTACGCCACCACCGACGCACACCGTGGCGCGCTCAAAGCCCTCGCCGACGCCGAGGGCTACGAAACCTTTGTCGTGCCCGACAATGTCGGCGGGCGATACAGCGTCCTCACCGCCGTCGGCCTCCTCCCCATCGCCGTCGCGGGCGTCGACACCGACGCCCTGCTCGCAGGCGCGCAGGAGATGGAAACGCTCTGCGAGACCGCCGACTATACCAACCCCGCATGGCAGTATGCCGCCATGCGCCACGAGCTCTACCGCGTCGGCAAGAAAATCGAGCTGCTCGCCTGCTTTGAGCCCTCCTTCCGCTTCATGGCGGAGTGGTGGAAGCAGCTCTACGGCGAGAGCGAGGGCAAGGACGGCAAGGGCCTCTTCCCCGCGAGCGTCGATTTCACCGCCGACCTGCACTCGATGGGCCAGTATATCCAGCAGGGCGAGCGCACGCTGCTGGAAACGGTCGTCCGCTTCGCCGCCGACCCCGACCTGCTCACCGTTCCGCACGACGATGGGAACGGCGACGGTCTCAACTTCCTCGCGGGCAGGAGCGTGGACTTCATCAACCGTCAGGCGATGGACGGCACGCTTCTCGCCCATGTTGAGGGCGGCGTCCCCAACCTCATCCTCTCCGCAGGCGCGCGCGATGCGCACACGCTCGGCGAGCTGATCTATTTCTTCGAGTTCGCCTGCGGCCTGTCCGGTTATCTGCTCGGCGTCAATCCCTTCGATCAGCCCGGCGTCGAGGCTTACAAGAAAAATATGTTCGCGCTGCTCGGCAAGCCAGGCTATGAAGAGGCCGGCGAGACCCTGCGCGCCAAGCTCGCAAAGTAAGGAGAAAACAGCATGAAAGCAGTCCTCACGCGCGTCAAGCGCGCCAGCGTCACCATCGACGAAATAGAGACCCGCTCCATCGGCAGGGGCTTTTTGATCCTGCTTGCCGTCACGCACGACGATACCGAGGCGCAGGCCGTCAAGCTCGCCGACAAGCTCTGCTCGCTCCGCCTCTTTGAAGATGCGGAGGGCAAGATCAACCTCGGGCTCGACGAGGTCGGCGGCGAAATTATGGTCATCTCGCAGTTCACGCTCTACGGCAACTGCCGCAAGGGCCGCCGCCCCGAGTTTTTAAACGCCGCCCGCCCCGAGACCGCCATCCCCCTCTATGAAAAATTTGTCTCCCTCGTCCGCGCCAAGGGCTACCGCGTCGAGACCGGCGAGTTCGGCGCCTACATGGCGGTCGATTCCGTCAACGACGGCCCCTTCACCCTCATCGTGGACACGAAGGACCTGGAAGCCCCCAAATAACTTCTCTCGGAGGTCATTTTATGAAAGTCATCACCACCGTCGTCGGCGAGCTCTCCACCAACTGCTACCTCGTCATCGACGAAAAAACGCGCGAGGCCGCGCTCATCGACCCCGCCGACTCCCCCGACCGTCTCTCCGCCCTCATCGAGCGCGAGGGCGTCACGCTGCGCTATATCCTCCTCACCCACGGCCACCGCGACCACACGCTCGCAGCTCCCGCCATGCACGAGCGCTTTCCCGACGCCGCGGTCTATATTCACCGCCTCGACGCAAGCGGCTCGGGCATCTATCACTACCCCCTCGAGGGCGTCATTGACGGTCTCAAATACTACGACGAGGGCGACACGCTTCCCCTCGGCTCGCTGACCGTCACCGTCCTCTACACCCCCGGCCACACCGCAGGCAGCGTCACGCTCCAAATCGGCGACGCCCTCTTTGTCGGCGATACCCTCTTTGCAGGCTCCTATGGCCGCACCGACCTCCCCGGCGGCGACCCGATGGAGATGCTCGCCTCCCTGCGCCGCCTCGGCAAGCTCGAGGGCGGCTACACCGTCTACCCCGGCCACATGGAGTCCACCACCCTCGCGCGCGAAAAGCAGTTCAACCCCTTTATCCGTCAGGCACTACGATAAAAAGGAGCGCACCCCCTCATGAAGCTTGAGCTCATTGGGCATGATGAAAAATACGCGGTCGAGCAGAGCCTTCTCACCCTCTTCCCCGACGAGCGCCCCGTCTACGGCCCCGTCACGGACGCGGACGAGAGCGCCGCGCGCATCACGATGGGCGAGGACGCAGGCTCCGTCTGCGTCACCACCGAGCTGCGCTGCGGCGGTAAGACCTGCACCGACTGCTGCCGCTGCCCCCTCGAGGGCACGGACTATGAAAAGGAGGGTCAGCGCCGCCACGCGCTCGGCCTGAGCTTCTTCCGTGCCGCGCGTCAGGTCCTCGGCACCTCCCCCGCATGGGGCAGCCTCACAGGCGTGCGCCCGAGCAAGGTCGCCGTGTCGCTTTTGCGCGAGGGCAAGTCCCCCGCCGCCGTCCTTGCCGAGCTGGAGGATACCTATTTCGTCACGCCGCGCCGCGCCCGCCTTGCGCTCGAGGCCGCCGAAACGGGGCTTCGCGTGCAGCGAGAGCTCAAGCCGAACGACATCTCGCTCTATGTCGGCATTCCCTTCTGCCCGACCCGCTGCGCCTATTGCAGCTTTGTCGCGCAGAGTGTGGAGAAGTCCTTCGCCCTCGTCGAGCCCTACCTCGCCGCCCTCTTCGACGAGATCGGGCAGGCGGGCGCGACGATCCGCTCCCTCGGTCTTTCCGTCAAGTCCTTCTACATGGGCGGCGGCACGCCGACCACCTTGAGCGCCGAACAGATGGACCGCCTGCTCACAAGGCTCGAGCAGAGCTTTGACCTCTCCTCCCTCGCGGAGTCCACCATCGAGGCGGGCCGCCCCGACACCATCGACCCCGAAAAGCTCTCCGTCCTGCGCGCCCACGGCGTCACGCGCGTCTCCGTCAACCCGCAGACGATGGAGGACCATGTCCTTGCGGCCATCGGCCGCCGCCACAGCGCCGACGACATCCGCCGCGCCATGCGCGAGGTGATGGATGCGGGCTTCCCCCATGTCAACATGGACCTCATCGCGGGCCTTCCCGCGGACACGCCCGCGGGCTTCCGCCGCAGCCTCGACGAGGTCATCGCCATGGGCGCGGACAACATCACCGTCCACACCCTGTCGCTCAAAAAGGGCAGCCGCCTCACGCTCGAGGGCAGCCGCATCCCGTCCGCGGACGAGGTCGCGCAAATGCTGGACTATGCCGACCCCGCGCTGCGTAAACATGGCTTTGAGCCCTACTACCTCTACCGCCAGAAATATATGTCCGGCAGCTTTGAGAATGTCGGCTGGACGAAGCCGGGCGGCGAAGGGCTTTACAATATCTATATCATGGAGGAGCTGCACTCCATTCTCTCCCTCGGCGCGGGCGGCTCGACCAAGATGGTCGGCGGCGGGCTGATCCGCCGCGCCTTCAACGCCAAATATCCCAAGGAGTACATCGACCTTGCCGGCAAGCGCGCCGCCAACCTCGCGGCCTTTGCCGATTTTTATCAAAAGGAAGGAGACACACCATGATCTACACCGCTCATCCCTCCCGTCCCACCGCGGACGACGCCGCGCCGCACTTCACCTACGCCGACTACTGCGAAAGCGCGGATGTGCTCGCCTCCCGCACGCAGGATTTCTGCCCCGAGGCGCTTCTGATCCTCGGCAGCGGGCTGGGCTTCCTCGGCGACAGGGTCGAGGAAGCGATCTTCGTCGATTACGGCAGCATCCCTCACTTCCGCCCCTCCACCGCCCCCGGCCACAAGGGCCGCTTCGTGTTCGGTACGCTCCGCGGCAAGCGCGTCGCGGTCATGCAGGGCAGGATGCACTGCTACGAGGGCTACACGATGGAGCAGGCGGCCTACGCCGTGCGCGTCGTGCGCCTGCTCGGCGCAAAGACGCTCTTCGTCACCAACGCCGCAGGCTGCGTCAACACCGACTGGAGCGCGGGCGAGCTCATGCTCATCAACGACCACATCAAGCTCTTTGACTTCGGCCCCCTCTATGGCCCCAACCTTGAGGAATTCGGCACCCGCTTCCCCGATATGACCACCGTTTACACCCCGCGCCTTCAGTCCATCGCCCGCGAGACCGCAAAGGCGCAGAATATCCCCCTGCGCGAGGGCGTTTATATGTACTTCCCCGGTCCCCAGTTTGAAACGCCCGCCGAGGTCCGCGCCGCGCGCATCCTCGGCGCGGATGCGGTCGGTATGTCCACCGTGCCCGAGACCATCGCCGCCGCGCACTGCGGCATGGAGGTCATGGGCGTCACGCTCCTTGCCAACATGGCGGCGGGCGTCCTGCCCCAGCCGCTCTCCGGCGCGGAGGTCAACGCGGCCGCCGAGGCCTCAGCCCCTGTCTTTTCCGAGTTTATTCTCTCCTGTCTGGAATCTCTCTGATTTGATTTTGAAAGGGCCTTCCTATGGCTACTGAGAAAAAGCAATCCTTCCTCGGCGGTGCCGCCGTCCTCGCCTTCGGCATCGTCGCGGTCAAGATCATCGGCGCGGTGTTCAAGATCCCCCTGCGCAACATCCTCGGCGAGGGCGGCAGCGCGGACTTCTCCAACGCCTATAATATCTACGCCACGCTCCTGACGATCTCCACCGCAGGGCTTCCCGTCGCGCTCTCCAAGCTCGTGAGCGAGTCCTACGCCCTCGGCCGCACCCGTCAGGCGCACCGCACTTTCCGCGTCTCGCTCTCGGTCTTTCTCGCGCTGGGGCTCGCCTCCTTCGCGCTCATGTGGTGGGGCAGCGACCTGCTCGCGGGCTTTCTCAACAACCCCCGCGCCGCCTACGGCATCCGCGCCCTCGCGCCCGCCGTGGTGTGCGTGGGCTGCCTGTCCGCCTTTCGCGGCTACGCGCAGGGCCGGCAGTACATGACGCCCACCGCCGTTTCTCAGATCATCGAGGCCCTCTGCAAGCTCGCCCTCGGCCTTGCGCTCTCCCTGTGGCTTTTGCGGCAGGGGCAGCCGGACTATGTCGCCGCCGCGGGCGCCATCGCAGGCGTCACCGCGGGCACCATCCTCTCGCTCGTCTATATGGCGTTCGACTATCTGCGCCACCGCCCCGCCGTACGGCGGGGCGAGCGCTGCGCGTCGGACGGCGCGATCCTCCGCCGCCTTTTGGCCCTCGCCGTCCCCATCACGCTCTCCTCGTCGATGGTCTCTCTCATCACGCTCATCGACACCAAGCTCGTCCAGGGCAGGCTGCAGGACGCCCTCGGCTACACGCTCGACCAGATGCGCGCGGCCTACGGCAACTACTCCGCCTGCATGGACCTTTATAACCTGCCCTCCTCGCTCATGGTCGCGCTCACCGCCTCGGTCATTCCCGCCGTCTCCGCCGCCGTCACGCAGCGCGACCGCCGCCAGACCGCGCGCATCGTGCGCTCGTCCCTGCGCGTCACAGCACTGCTCTCCTTCCCGATGGGCCTCGGCCTCTGGGCGCTCAGCGGCCCGCTCTTCCGCCTTTTCTACCGCAGCTACAATGCCGAGCTCGGCGGCGCGCTGCTCGCGGTGCTCGGCATCGCCAGCATCTTCGTCTGCCTCATGCTTGTCACCAACTCCATCCTGCAAGCCTACGGCCGCGTCAGCATCCCCATCGTCACCATGCTCGCCGGCGGCGTCATAAAGATCGTGCTCAACTACAATCTCGTCGCCCGCCCCGCCGTCAACATCCACGGCGCGCCCATCGGCACGCTCGTCTGCTTCGCCTTCACCGCGCTTTTGAACCTCATCGCCGTCGCGCGCATCGCACCCTTCCGGCTCAACTACCCCGGCTACTTCCTGCGCCCGCTGCTCGCCGCGCTGGTCATGGCCTTCGCCGCCCGCGGCACCTACGCCCTCGCCGCGCACTTCCTCATTCCCTCGCCCGACGAGGCGAGCCGCCTCACGCTGCTTTTGTGCGTCGGCGCTGCCATCGGCGTCGCCGTGGTGATCTACGGCGCGCTCGTGCTCGCCCTGCATTGCATCCGCCGCAGCGACCTCGAGCTGCTCCCCCGCGGCGATAAGCTCGCCAAACTCCTGCATATTTCTTAAAAAAGGCTGAAAGCCCCTGAAAAATCGCAGAAAAAACTTGCAATAGGACATAAGATATGGTAAATTTTGAAAGGAAAGAGACATACTCTTTACAGGACCTCATCGAGATCCTGCGCATCCTGCGCGCCCCGGGCGGCTGCCCGTGGGACCGTGCGCAGACGCATCAGTCCAACCGCCGCAACTTCCTTGAGGAGGCCTACGAGGCCGCCGAGGCCTTCGACCGCGATGATCCCGACGCCATGTGCGAGGAGCTGGGCGATATGCTCATGCAGGTCCTCTTCAACATCCACATCGAGGAGGATGCGGGCCGCTTCACCACCGACGATGTGACCGATCACATCTGCAAAAAGCTCATCTTCCGTCACCCCCATGTGTTTGCGAATGTCACCGCCGACACGAGCGAGGAGGTTCTCGTCAACTGGGAGGTGCTCAAGCGGCAGGAAAAGGGCCAGCAGACCACCGCCGACGCGCTCGACGCCGTCGCCCGCTCGCTGCCCGCCCTTTGGCGCGCGGACAAGCTCCAAAGCAAGGCCGCCAAGGCCGGCTTTGAGTTTGCCGACATCTCCGGCGCGCTCGACAAGCTCGACGAGGAAGCGCGCGAGCTGCGCGAGGCCGCGCTCAATGGCACTAACTTCTTTGAAGAGCTGGGCGATGTGCTCTTCGCCGCCGTCAAGGTCGGTCGCTTTTTGGGCGTCGATCCAGAGGATGCGCTGAACGCAGCCTGCGAGAAATTCATTGCCCGCTTCCGCTCCATGGAGCGTGCCTGCACCGCGCGCGGCACAGCGCCGGACAAGCTTCCGCTCGACGAGCTGACGCGGCTGTGGGAGCAGGCCAAATCACACCCTGATGAATGAAAAACGCTCTGCCGTTTTTTGTTTATATTTCGCCGGACTTCCTCCGGCAAAAACAACAAACAGGAGGCTACACCATGAATAAGACCGAACTCATTGCTGCCGCTGCCGAAAAGGCCGGTGTTTCCAAGAAGGAAGCCGAGGCCGTCGTCACCGCCGCGCTCGACGCCATCGGCGCCGCTCTCAAGGAGGGCGACAAGGTCCAGCTCGTCGGCTTTGGCTCTTTCGAGGTCAAGACCCGCGCCGAGCGCATCGGCCGCAACCCCGCCACCGGCGCTGAGATCAAGATCGCCGCGTCCAAGGTCCCGACCTTCAAGGCCGGCAAGGCGCTCAAGGACATCGTTGGCTAAAACCCCCTTCAAGGGAGCGGCATGTGCCGCTCCCTTGTCTTTTTGCCGTCCCGCGGCGGCAAGATCCCATACCTTTCGGTATAGAAAGGAGCACCCCATGCGTCTTGACAAATACCTCAAGGTCTCGCGCCTCATCAAGCGCCGCACCGTGGCGAATGAGGCCTGCGACCTCGGCCGCGTCACGGTCAACGACCGCGTCGCCCGCGCGTCTTATGATGTCAAGGTCGGCGACCGCATCGCCCTCCACTTCGGCGAGCGCACCCTCACGGTCGAGGTCCTCTCCGTGGCCGACAATGTCGGCAAGGCGGACGCCGCCGCGCTCTACCGCGAGCTGCCGAACACATAAAGCAGGCATATCACGGACACGCCTCCCATACACTTCGGTGTATGGGAGATCATTTTTTTGCAGGAGGTTCCGTTATGCCCTACGACACCCTTTCCCCCGCTCCCGCCGCCCATCGCGTTGAGCTGGACGGCCGCGAGCGACTGATCGTCACCGGAGTGGACGATGTCGACCGCTTTGACGAAAACGAGATCGTCATGTCCACCTCCGCCGGCACGCTCATCGTCACCGGCGAGAGCCTGCACCTCGGCAAGCTCAGCCTCGACGGCGGCGAGCTTCATGTCGACGGCCACATCGACTCGCTTCTCTATGAGGACGCCGGCCGCTCCTCAGGCGGTTTTCTGAGCCGTCTGCTCGGGGGCTGAGGCATGGGCGTTGACCTCAGCGCCCAGCTCGGCGCCCTCTGGCGCTCGCTCCTGCTCGGCGCGGCCCTCGCCCTGCTCTATGACGGTCTGCGCGCCCTGCGCCTGCGCCGCCGCAGCCGACGCGCCCTGACCGACCTGCTCGACGCGCTCTACTGCCTCTTTCTCGCCGCCGCGCTCGTCGCCTTCTCTCTGCGCGTCGGACAGGGCGAGCTGCGGCTCTATATGCTCGCCTTCGCCCTCCTCGGCGCGGTCCTGAGCTTCTCCCTCCTCTCGCCGCTGCTCCGCCCGCTTTGGGATTTTTGGGCCGCCTGCCTCTTTGCCTTCGCCCGCCTTCTTCGCGCGCCGCTCCTGCTGGCGAAAAAATATTATGGTAAACTGCACAAATTTCTCAAAAGTCTCTTTCTTTTTTCCCGCCGCACCCTTATAATAGAAAATTACAAATGGTCGGCGCGGCGTTCCCGGCGCGCCGCCGCGCGAAGGGGGAGGACCCGATATGGCAGAGGAAAAGACCGCGCGCAAAAAAAAGGGCGGCACGGCGCTGGCAAAGCTGCTGCTTCTCGCCCTGCTGCTTCTCGTCGGCGCACAGCTTCTCCGCCTGCGCGAGAGGATCGACCAGGCCGAGACTGAGCTCAGCACACTCTCCGCGCAGGTCGAGCAGCAGCAGCAGGAGAATGACGCTCTCTCGTCCGCGCTCGACAAGGCGGACGATCCCGACTATCTCGAGCAGCTTGCCCGCGACGCGGGCTATGTCAAGCCGGACGAAAAGATCTTCGTCCCCGTCAACTGAACAGCCAGGGGACGGCGCGCTGCGCCGTCCCCTTTTTTCTCTCTCCGCGCCAAGGCATAAAAAGGAGCCGCTGCCTCACGACAGCGGCCCAAGCGGGTGGGATATTGGAAAGCTTCCATGAAGTATCCTACCACCCTTGTCCACGCTTTGCAACAAAAGCTTTTGTCGAACTCTGCCGCACACGGTCGAAGCGTGTCGCGCCCCTTCATTTTCGTCAAAACAGACAAATCAGAAAATTCACAAATTATCCTATTGGATATTTTCCCGTTTCATGTTATAATCGGTAAAAGTGAAGAGGGAGTCGGGAAGGACTTCCTTTTTGCTTTCCCTACCCGCAGAAATTGAAAGGAGCGAACCGTTATGAAGTTCACATTTACCTGCAAGAAGATCTCCTTGAACGACTCCGTCAAGGCCTACGCCGAGAAGAAGATCGGCAAACTGGAAAAGTATTTCAAGGAGGAGCCCGAAGCAACTGTGACCTTCGCCGTGGAGAAGAAGAACCGCTGCATCGTCGAGGTGACGCTCCGCGGCACCAACGGCACACTGTTCCGCGCTGTTTCTGAGGACGCCGACGGCGATATGCGCAGCGCGATCGACGCTGCGGTCAGCCAGATCGACCGCAAGATCCGCAAGAACAAGACTCGCCTTTCCAAGGGCCTGCGCAGCGATGCCATCGTACCCGAGGTCCCCGAGGAGTTCGACATCCACGAGGAGCGCGAGTTCGAGATCGTGCGCACCAAGCGCTTTGCCGTCAAGCCCATGAGCCCCGACGAGGCCATTTTGCAGATGAACCTTCTGGGCCACAGCTTCTTTGTCTTCCGCAACACGGACGATGGCAACGCCATCTGTGTCGTCTACACGCGCAACCGCGGCGGCTACGGCATCATCGAGACCGGCGAACAGGCTTAAGGCAACACCGCCTTAATACAAACTTAAACCGCAGGGGGTTGACCATTCGGTCAACCCCCTTTTTGCGCCTTTTATCGCGCATATCTTCGCAGATGCTTAACATCGCCCTCCGAACTATCCTTGCATTGCCCGCTGTCCTCTGCTATAATATTTCCATCAACACTTTAGAAATGAAGGAGCGCCCATGATCGGAGTATATGACTATACCGTCCTCGCCACCTATATTTCGCTGGCCTTCGGCGTCAGCGGCCTGCTTGCGGCTATGGGCGGCACGCCTTACGCCGCGCTGCTGTGCCTGATGGTCTCGGGGCTCCTTGACGCCTTCGACGGCCGCATCGCCCGCACGAAGAAAAACCGCACCGAGCAGGAAAAGTGCTTCGGCATCCAGATCGATTCGCTCAACGACATCGTCTGCTTCGGCGTTCTCCCCGCGCTCATCGGCGCTGCGCTCGGCAGCGGCGAATGGTGGCTGCGCGCGTGCATCCTCTTCTACATTCTCGCCGCGCTCATCCGCCTCGCCTACTTCAATGTCACCGAGGAGGAGCGTCAGAGCGCCACGAACGAGCATCGCCGCTTCTATGTCGGCGTACCGGTCACCTCCGCCGCCTTCGTCATGCCGTTTTTCTGGCTGCTGCCGGGGCGCTTCGCGCTCAACGGCACCGTTTCCTACGCCGTCGGCCTCACGCTGCTCGGCCTGCTGTTCCTCACGCCGCTGCGCATCCCCAAGCCGGGACTCAAGGGCATTATCCTGATGACGCTGCTCGGCGCCGCAGAGCTGTATCTGATGTTCTACTCCGTCATGCCCCTTTGAGCTCAACAGAAAAAGGAAGCGCTGCACACTTGTGCGGCGCTTCCTTTTCTCTTCTTTTTTACTTGACGCCGTCCACGGCGGCCATGTGCTCAAGCAGGCGCACGACCATATTGGAATAGCCCCACTCGTTGTCGTACCACGCGATCAGCTTGACAAAGCTGTCGTCGAGCATGATGCCCGCGGTCTCGTCGAAGATGCTCGGATAGGGGTTCGCGACAAGGTCCTGCGACACGATCTGGTCGCGCGTATGGGTGATGATGCCCTTGAGAGAGCCCTCGCTCGCGCGATGGACGGCCTCGCAGATCTCCTCATAGTTGGTCTTTTTCTTCAGCTGTGCGGTCAGGTCGACGACGGAAACGTCGGCCGTGGGCACGCGGAAGCTCATGCCGGTCATCTTGCCCTTGAGCTCGGGAATGACCTTGCCGACGGCCTTGGCCGCACCTGTGGAGGAGGGGATGATGTTGTTGTAGACCGAGCGGCCCGTGCGCCAGTCGCTGCCGCCGCGCCCGTCAACCGTCTTCTGCTTGGAGGTGGAGGCGTGGATGGTGGACATGAGAGCGCGCTCGATGCCGAATTCATCGTTGATGACCTTGGCCAGCGGCGCAAGGCAGTTGGTGGTGCAGGAGGCGTTGGAAACGACCTTCATATCGGCGCGCAGCAGCTCATGGTTCACGCCCATAACGAAGGTGGGGGTCTCCTCGTCCTTGGCGGGCGCGGTCAGGATGACCTTCTTCGCGCCGCCGACAAAGTGCGCGGAGGCCTTTTCGGTGGTGTTGTAAACGCCGGTGGACTCGATGACATACTCCACGCCATAGTCGGCCCAGCGGATCAGCGTCGCGTCAGACTCGCTGAACACATGGATCTTGCGGCCGTTGAGGATCAGGTTTTCCCCGTCGTGCTCCACCGTGCCGGAGAACTGACGGAATACGGAGTCGTACTTGACAAGGTAGACCATATAGTCCAGATCAGCCTTGCGCAGGTTGATGCCGCAGATGTCAAACTGCTCCGGGCGCTCCGCCAGAATACGCAGCACAACACGACCGATACGGCCGAAGCCGTTGATACCCACTTTGATCGCCATAGCTGAATTTCCTCCTATAACATTTCCATATGCTTTCCCGGCGGCTTGCCGCCTTCTTCGGTAACCTTATCGTACCATACTCTTTTCTCTTTTTGTACCCCTTTTGTACAAAACCGCTGACGAAAAATCGCTAAATTTCCGCCAAGTTTCACAGCCTTTTCACGAACCGATCGTACAAAGACTTTGCAATGTTCCATACATTCGCTACCGCGCAGGCAGCAAAAAAGAAAGCGGCGGGAGACCGTCGCTTTCTTTTTTATCCTTTTCAGTCCACCACGCGCGTAAAGCTCGTCCCGCTCTTCTGAAAGCGCACATCCAGCTGCACACGGTCGCCGCGCATATAGCTCGAGGTGTACTCGTATATCAGACCGTTCTCCATCGTCGTGCGGCGCTGGTGGTGGAAGGCCGCCGCGCCGGGCACGCAGTGCAGCAGCCGCGCCTCGTAATCGCCGAGCGTCACCGCGTCGTAGCTGTCCTCCGCCTCAAAGGGCACCACGCCGACATGGTAGATGAGGCTGTAAAAGCTGTGCGTTTCCAGCATCTCGCGCGTCAGGTTCGGATAGATGTGCTGGGGGTAGTACGAGGTCTCCAAGATCAGCGGCTCGCCGTCCACGTTGCGCACGCGCGTGAAGCAGTAGACCATCACGCCGTCCTCCAGCGCCATCAGACGCTTGATCTTCGGCGCAGGCTCGATGACATCGAAGCTCACCAGCGTGGACGAGGGGCGCTTGCCCATCGACGAGATCTCCGTCGTGAACGAATACTGCACACCCTTGCGCCGCGTGCTCGGATCGGAGACGAAGGTGCCCTTGCCGCGCTTGCGCACCACAAAGCCGGCCTCCTCCAGCGAGCCGATCGCCTGGCGCACGGTGTTGCGGCTGATCTCAAAGCGCTCGCAAAGCTCCGCCTCGCTCGGCAGCAGATCTCCCACCTGCAAGGTGCCGGAGGTGATCGCATTCTTGATGATGCCGGTCAGCTGCACATACAGCGGAATGTCGCTCGCCATCGAAAGCGTCGCCTTTAAAATCGGATTTTCTCCCATATCTGCCCTCCCTGCGATCCCATTTGTGCCAATTGTATCACAAACATTTGGTATGTTCTACCCTCTTTGAGCACGATTTCCGCAATTTCGGCGAAACGGCGGAAAATCGCGCGTTTTCTCGTCCTTTTGCCCAATGCAAAAGAGAAGAGCAAAAGGAGCAGGCAGCCCTGTTGGGCCACCTGCTCCTCTATGAGCAAACTATATGCGCTTAGAACTTGGGCTTCTGGGCCTTGACCTGCGGCTCCTTGCCGTTGCAGACCGCGACGATGTCGTTGGCAACGCTGGTGCAGCAGTTGAGCACGCTCTGCTCGGTGGTGGCGGCCATGTGCGGGGTCATGATGACGTTATCGAGGTCGAACAGCGCGCGGCTGGACTCCTGGATGGGCTCATGCTCGAACACGTCGAGACCGGCCTGGAACAGCGTGCCGTCCTGCAGGCACTCGACCAGCTCGTTCTCCTTGATGAGGGCGCCGCGCGCGCAGTTGATGAAAGAAGCGGTGGGCTTCATCATGCTGAACTGCTCACGGCCGATGGAATGCTCGGTGGAGGGAACGACGGGCAGATGCACGGACACGAAGTCGGCCTCCTTCCAGACCTCCTCAGCGGTGGCCTTGAGCTCGCACAGATCGCCGAGCTTCTCCTGCGTCATGTAGGGGTCATAGCCGATGACCTTCATGCCGAAGCCGTGCTTGCACTTCTGCATGGCGAGCTGAGAGATGCGGCCGCAGCCGATCATGCCGAGCGTCTTGCCGCCCAGCTCATAGGTGTGCTCCATGCCCATGCGGACGAGGAAGTTGCCGCCGCGGAACTGCTTGTCAACATAGTTGAAGCGCTTGGCGCACATGAGCATCAGCATGACGGCGTGCTCGGCGACGGCGTTGGCATTGCCGGCGGGCGCGTAAACCACGGTGATATCCTTGGCGTGGGCATGGTCCATGTCGATGTTGTCGAGACCGGCGCCCTGCTTGCCGATGACCTTGAGGTTGGTGCAGGTGTCCATCATCGTGGCGGTGATGGGCTCGGTGCGGCACATGATGGCGTCGGGCTGGAACTCAGCGAGCTCCTTGACATAGGTCTCCTCGTCGTTGTGGCTGCACAGCTTGACCTCGAAGTCATTGGACTCGAAGATCTGGGTAGCGACCTCGTTGAGCTCGATGGTGTAGTATACCTTAAACTTAGCCATGATAAAATACTCCTCTCAATTTCTGTCAGAACCATATTCTCATTGCTTGCTTGATCTCATGTGCGTTCATTTTACACCCCATCTTTCATAATTGCAAGCCCATTCCTTACTTTTTTGCAGGATTTTATTCATTTTCACCCCGTAATAACACTTATTTGAAACATATCTATTGATAAAATCGAACGATATGGCTGTTTTTCACAAAACCGTCCTATCGTTTCTGTGCAAAAAAGAAAGAGGACCTCCTCGCTCCTGCAAGGAGATCCTCTCTTTCGCACTCAGTCAGGCATCGGCGCATCGCCGCTCTCAGGCGGCAGCACCGGCTGCTCTGTCGGTTCGACCGGCGTTTCCGTCGCCCCGGGCTCCGGCGCGGCCGGGTCGATTATCGGCACATTCGGGTCAAACGCCGGCGCATTCGGGTCGACCGCCGGCTCGGCCGCCTTGCCGACGAGCACGATGCGGTTGCGGCTCTTGTAGCGGCTCGTCGCCTCATAGGTCGAGGAGAGCAGCGTCCCGTCGCCCGCATACACATTGCGGTAGGTCTTGACCACATAGCCCGTATAGGCCGTCTGCTCCACCTTGCGCTCACCCGGGGCGAGCGCGTCGGTCTCGACGAGCTCCTCCTCAAAGGGCGTCGTGCTGAGCACCTGCGTCACCATCTTCACATAATGGTCGTCGGTCTTGGTGCCGAGAAGTGTGATCTTGAGATAGTCCTTCTTATCCTTCGTGAAAAACTCCGCCTGCACCTTGATGGGGTAGAGCGTATTGTTGCGGAACTCAAACTCCGGCCCGCCGCTCGCGACCGTCGCGTCGAGACCGAGCCCGATGTAGTCCGAGGCGTAGCCGTGGTTCACGCGCTGTATGATCTCAAGGTTCGCGTACAGCACCGCCGCGTAGAGCGTGGAGCTTGCCTGACACGCGCCGCCGCCGACCATGTCCACGGTCTTGCCGTTGAGATAGCCCGGCGCGGGAGCGTACCCGTTGTCCGCCGTGAACGGCGTCACCAGCGGGCCGTACTGCATCGTGTCGCCCGCGTTGAGGATATAGCCCGTGATGCGCTCGGCCGTGAGCCGCACATTCTTGCGCCGCCCGGGTGCGCCGCCGACGCGCGTGGTGTAGCTGCTCAGCTCGTCGCGGAACAGCCCCGCCTCCAGCTGCGCAGTCGTCACCTCGGGCTGCTCGACCGTCGCCTTGACGGGGAAAGTCTCCCCCGGTGCCGCCGCATCATAGGCGCTTTGCAGGTCGGCGAGCGTAAAGTGTACGCCCGCATGGCTCGGCACGATCCTCTCATTTTCAATGTCGTAGCGCGCGTTGACCTTCTCGCCCACGAGCGCCTCCCGCTCCGCCTCCAGATCGACCGCCTGCGCGGGGACGATCTCATACGCGCCCTCCGCGTTGTCCTCCGACATCGGCTTTAGTATGTATTCCGTCATCTCCCCGCCGCCGAAATAAGCGCGGAAAAGCGCGTCGGCGATCTGCGTTTCCGTGCGGTCCGTCGCCTTCCGTCCGTCCATCGGCTTGGTCGCGCTGACCCCGCTCTCCGGCGTCAGAGCGATGGAAAACTCCACCGGCTCGCACTCCAGCGCGTTCAGCATCGGCTCCGCCGCCGCACAAAACGGCTCCTTGCTCACGATGCCCTCCTCATGCTCGGTAAAAAGTGAGAAAAGGAAGCTCGCGCCGCTCTTAAAAAAGCCGTCGCTCTTCGCGCTGCGCACCCACGCCAGCGTATCCGCGGCCTTCTCGCAGTCGATGTCCGCCGGAATATCGCCCAGCGCCACACCCGCGATCACCCTGCGGCTGTCTCCCTCCATCACAGCAAAGTCGAGCCGCGCGCCCTGCGCGTCAACGACCCGCCGCGTCAGCTCCGCCGCCGCCTGCTCCTCGGTCATGCCGCCGTAGTCCACGCCGCCGACCGTTGTGTTGGGATAGATTGTCCCGCTCAGCGTCGCATAGGCGCACAGCCCCAGATACGACGCCGCCAGCACGCCGAGCACGATGAGCGCGATGAGCCCGGCCCTTTTGCCGCCGCTCTGCGGCACCGACTCTGCCGCCTCGTTTCTCTTTTCCTCAAAGGCACCCTGATTTTCTTCCATCTCGGCACCCTCCTGCTATTTTTCTGTTCTTCCTGGGTGCCATTTCACCCAGTATGTTGCAGTATAGCATATATTCCGAAAAAAAGAGTAACGATTTGGTTACAAATTTTACGCGCTCTTGACGCGCCCCCCGCGCGGGATGCGGATGGTCAGGCGAATTTCATCCTCCGTGTCCTCCCGCTCGCACGCCGCGTCCACACCCGCGCGGCGCATGATGCCCATGCTCCGCCGGATCGTATTGAGAAACAGCCGCACATCCTTCACGATAAAGACCGGTCTCTCGCGCGGCGGCGTCACCGCCGCGCGGTGCAGCAGCGATTCGATGTACGCCTCCGTCTGCGCCACATTGTAGCCCCGCTCCGCGACCGTGCGCAGCGCCAGCAGGCGCTCGCTCTCGTCGCTCAGGCGCAGCAGCGCCCGCGCGTGCCGCTCGGAAAGCCCCCGCTCGCGCAGCAGTGCCGCGCACTCCGGCGAGAGCCGCAGCAGCCGCAGCTTGTTCGCCACTGCGCTCTGCGACCGCCCCAGCTTCTCCGCCGCCTGCTCCTGCGAGAGCCCGTAGAGCGCTATGAGCTTTGCGATGGCCGCGGCCTCCTCAAAATAGTGCAGGTCCTGGCGCTGCAAATTCTCCACCAGCGCCAGCAGCGCCGCCTCCTCCCGCTGCGAGCGCAGCAGCAGACACGGCACGGTCCGCAGCCCCGCGAGCCTTGCCGCCCGCAGCCGCCGCTCTCCCGCGATCAGCTCGTAGCCGTTCTCTCCGCGCCGCACGCTCAGCGGCTGCAAAACGCCGTAGCGCGCGATGCTCTCCGCCAGCTCCCGCAGCGCCTGCGGCTCAAAGTATTTGCGCGGCTGATCGGGATTCACGCCGATCTCGTCCACGCCCAGCTCCAGCACGCGCCGTGCCGCCCACGGCCCCCTGCGCAGCAGCTCCATGCCCGTCCCCTCCTTACGGTGATCTTGTCCTCATTGTAGATACGGCGGCGCGCGAAGCCGCGCGGAATTTGTCACCCGCGCGGGAAAATTTTCATTTCCCCCATCTTCCTATTTACGAACCGCCCCAATTCGTGTAAAATAAAGGCGCTTATGATCGAACGGAAGGAGGCGCGCCATGTCCGGCTATGTTCTGCACCTGAGCGAGCAGGAGAATATCACCCTTTCCGCCGCCGTGACGCGACGCCTGCTCGACGGCGGCGACGGCGACGCCGCCCTGCTCTACCTCTGCCTTTTGAAAAACCGCGGCAGCGCCGCGCCCGAAACGCTCTGCGCCGAGCTCAAATGGGACGAGGCGCGCCGCGCACGCGCCGAGGCCGCTCTCGCCCGCATGGGACTCGTCAGCGCCCCGAAGGTGCCGGAGCCGCCCGCCCCCGCGCCCGCCGAAGAGCGCCCCGCCTACTCGCGCGACGATGTCGCCCGCAAGTTAGAGCAGGACACCGCCTTTTCCGCGCTCCTGCGCGAGGTCGAGCGCAAGCTCGGCCCGCTCTCCACGCCCTCCGTCGGCAAGCTCCTCGGGCTCTATGAGGACCTCGGCCTGCCTGCCGATGTCATCTTCCTGCTCGTCAACCACTGCATCGCCCGCCACGCCGCGCAATACGGCGAGGGACGGCTCCCCACCATGCGCCGCATCGAGCAGGAGGGCTATGTCTGGGCGCGCAAGGGCCTGCTCTCGTCCGCAAGCGCCAACGACTACCTCAACGCGCTCCACGCGCGCGAGAGGCAATACCCCGCCTATATGTCCGTCCTTCGGCTCGGCGAGCGCAAGCCCGCCCCGAGCGAGGAAAAATACCTCTCCGCGTGGCTCGAGATGGGCTTCCCGCCCGAAACGCTCGCCCTCGCCTATGACAAGACCGTCCTGCGCTGTCACGAATTTAAGTGGTCCTACTGCAACGGCATTTTGAAGCGCTGGCACGAAAAGGGCCTCCACACGCCCGAGGAGACCGCGGCGGAGAACGCCGCACCAAAAAAGAAAGCTGCCGCATCCGGCGGCAAAAACGACTGGATGAAGCAATACCTGTAAGGGAGGTGACCTCATGTCCTATGACGGAAAGCTCATGCGCCGCGCCATGGCCCGCTTTGAGGAGGCCAAGCAGCGCCGCGCGGACGCCCTGCACGCGCGCTCCCGCGCGGTCTATGCCGCCGTCCCCCGCATCGCGGAGATCGACGCTGCCCTGCGCGAAACGATGTCCAAGCTCATCGCCTCCGCCCTGCGCCGCGGCACGGACCCCCGCCCTGCCATCGAAGCGCTCAAGGAGGAAAACCTCGCCCTCCAGCGCGAGCGCGCCGCGCTGCTCGCCGCCCACGGCTACCCCGCCGACTACCTTGAGGATAAGCCCGCCTGCCCGCTGTGCGGCGACACGGGCTGGCGCGGCGACGAGGTCTGCTCCTGCCTGAACGACTACTATGCCCGCGTCCAGCTCGAGGAGCTCTCCCAACTCCTCGACCTCGGCACGCAGAGCTTTGAAACCTTCTCCTTCGAGGTCTACTCCCCCTACGCCCCTCTTGATCAGGACATCTCCCCCCGCTCGAATATGGAGCGCATTTACGATGCCTGCCGCGACTACGCCTACGAGTTTTCCCCCCGCAGCGGCAATCTGCTCCTCTCCGGCGACCCCGGCCTCGGCAAGACCTTCCTCTCCGCCTGCATTGCCCGCGTCGTGAGCGAAACGGGCCACAGCGTCGTCTACGACACCGCCGCCCACATCTTCGAGCGCTTTGAGGCACAGAAGTTCTCGCGCGACGAGAGCGGCGGCGCGGACGAGGATGTTTCCCGCCTGCTGCGCTGCGACCTTCTGATCATCGACGACCTCGGCACCGAGCTGACCACCGAGTTTGTCCGCAGCGCCCTCTATCAACTCGTCAACACGCGTCTGATGACGAATAAAAAGACCATCATCTCTACCAACCTCTCCCCCGCCGAGCTCTCCCGCCGCTACGGCGCGAACATCCTCTCCCGCATCGAGGGCAGCTACCGCATCCTCCCCTTCTTCGGTGACGACATCCGCAGGCAGAAAAAGTAAATCTCACAGCAAAAGGCGGTCTCCCGTTGGGAGACCGCCTTCTCATTTCTCGAACCGATTTACTTGATGAGCACATTTTCGCCCACGACCGCCTTCTCCGCGTCGGCGGAGGTAAAGTAGGCGTTTAGGATCTGCACCGCGGTCGAGGCCAGCGCGCCGCCGCTGCCGCCCTTTTCGATCATCACCGCCAGTGCGATCTGCGGATCGTCGTAGGGCGCAAAGGCCACGAACACACCGTTGCTGACCTTGCCGCCGGTCTGCGCCGTGCCGGTCTTGGCGGCGGCGTCCACCACGCAGTCCTTGAAGTAATAGGCCACGCTGCCCGATACGACCAGCTCGCGCATCCCCTCGAGCACCGCCTTGAGGTTCTCCGGCTGAATGTCGATGATCTGCGCGGGCTGCTCGTTGTACACATCCACGATCGCGGCGCTGTCGTAGGTGCGCACCTCCTTTAACAGGTGCGCGTTGCAGCGCGTCCCGCCGCCCGCGAGCGTCGCGGTATAGTTCGCCAGCTGCAGCGGCGTAAAGAGCGAATACGACTGGCCGATGGCGGCGGTGAGCGTCTGGCCGTCCGTCCAGTAATGCCCCTCGAGCGAATTGACATAGTCCGGCGTGGTCATCACGCCGATCTTCTCGGGGATCTCGATGCCCGTCGGCTCGCCGAGCCCGAAGGCGGAGGCGTAGCGCGCGATGGTCGAAATGCCCGTCATGCGCCCGATGTCGTAGAAGAAGTAGTTGCACGACACCTTGATCGCCTCGGTCACGTCGATGCGCCCGTGCGTGCCGCCGTTCTGGTTGTAGAGCCAGCACTTATAGGCCCAGTTGCCGTAGTGGTACACACCCTTGGTCAGAATGGTGGACCGCGGCGTGATGACGCCCGTCTCCAGCGCGGCGACGGCCGTCACGGGCTTGAAGGTCGAGCCGGGCGCGTAAGTGCCCTGTGTCGCGCGGTTATAGAACGGCTCGAGCGGATTTTCATAGTTTTCCTGATAATCCTCGTTGTAGGTCTTGAGGGAAAACGTCGGGTACGAGGCGAGCGCAAGCACCTCGCCCGTGCCGACCTGCACCGCCGCCGCGGCTGCGCCGCGGGCGATGCCGTCGTCCGCCGTCATATCCTCCACCGTCTCGGCAAGGATGCGCTCCACGTCCTCCTGAAAGTCGATGTCCAGTGTCAGCGCCACGGTGTCGCCCGGCTCCGGCTCCACAGAGTAAATTTCACCCGTCACCTTGCCTGCGGCGTTAGTCTCCACGATGCGGCGGCCGTTCCTGCCGCGCAGATAGTCCTCAAAGGCAAGCTCCACGCCGTCGCGCCCGACGCGGTCGCCGTATTTGTAGCCCTTTTCTTTATATTCCTCCCACTTCCCGCTCGGGATCTTTGTCACACGCCCGAGGATGTGCGCCGCCGCGTCGGTCTGATACTCCCGCACCGACGAGGTGCCGATATGGATGGGCGCATACGCGCCGTCCTTGAGCTCCGCGATCAGCTCCACGGATATATCCGAAACGATGGCCGCCGTCGTGAGCTGCTCGAGCTTTGTCACCGCAAGGCAGTAGCGAAGACCTGCAAGCCGCCGCGCCTCCGCGTCGGTCAAGGCTTCGTCGATCCCAAACGCCTCGCGCAGCCGCGAGAGCAGCGCCTCCGGACGCAGCGGCGGGTCGGCTTCGGTCGTCAGCGCGTCCGCGTCGGCCCACTTCCTGCTCACCAGAAAGCTGTTGAGCGCGGTGTGCGAGCCCGAGGCGGAAAAATCATAGGCAAAGGGCGCGCGCTCGTTCAGCGGCAGCCCGTCCTCCCACGCGACGCCGCGCCGATCCAGCAGCTCCATCAGCCGCGTCAGCTCCTCATTGAGCGCCGCGTCGTCCGCCGGCGCGAGCGAGGCGTCCAGCTCCAGCGTATACACGCTCCGGTTCGTCACCAGCGCCTTGCCGTTGCGGTCGGTCAGCACGCCGCGCGAGGTCACAACGGCCTCGCTCTTCGTATTCGCGCGGATCGAGCGCGCGCGGTACTCCGCGCCGTGGATCAGCTGCGCGTCAACAAGCGTGGCGAAATACATCGCCAGCACCAGCGAAAAGAGCGCGCCGATCGCCACCAGCCGTCGGTTGAATTGTTTCTTGTCGTCCACGCGGATCCCTCCCTTCGCGCTCGTTCTCCGTCATTACAGCGTAAATTTTCGGTGCAGGAAGGAAAGCAGCGGATGGCACACAAGCAACAGCGGCAGCGACGCCAGCAGCTCCCGCGCCGCGCGCAGCGCGATGGCCGATACCGCCGCGTGTCCGCCGGAGAGCAGCGCGGCCGCAGCGATGAGATCGACCGTCAGAAAGGCCGCCGCGCTCACCGCCAGCGAGCAGAGAAAGCCCGGCTGCAAAACGCTTTTTGCCAGCAGCGAGGCGAGCAGCGCCGCGAGCGGGAACGCCAGCGTGTACTGGCACGGCAGCGGCGCGGTCAGCGCAAGGTCGCACAAAACGCCGAAGGCCAGTGCAAACACAACGCCCTCCAGCCGATCCTCCATCGAGGCGATCACCGCCGGCAGCAGCGGCGGCAGAAAGGGCGCGACGCCCCACACGCGCAGGCGTGAGAGCGTCAGCGCGTGCGCGAAAAGCAGCAGCAGGCACGCAGCGCCGTAAGCGGTCCATTTGACCGCTGTATCGCGCGTGGTCGACGGCGACATGGCAGCGCCCCCTTTCAGTCAACAATGTCGAATTCCTTCACGATAAATACCTCGCTCAGCTCACCTAAGTGCGCCGAGGGCGCGAGCACCGCGTACCGCGCCAGCCCGTCGTCGCCCGTGCGCACGGCCTCCACCGTGCCGATCACCAGCCCGCCGGGATAAAACCCGCCGAGCCCCGAGGTCGTCACCACATCGCCCGAGAGCAGCTGCGCATCGGCGGAAAGATAGCTCAGCTTCAGCCTTCCCTCGCCCATCAGCGCAAGGTCGCCCTCCGCGACCGCGACCTCCTGCGTGCGGAACACCCGCGCGCCCAGCTCGGTATCCGTATCGATCACCGTCAGTACCGTGCACCAGTTGTAGCCCACCGCCGACACCACGCCCACGAGATAGCCCTCCGAGGACACCACGCAGTCGTTCTTCTCCACGCCGTGCACCGTGCCGCGGTTGAGCGTCAGCGCGCTCGTCCAGTTCGTGTTCTCGCGCTCGATGACCGCCGCGGCCTCAAACACAAGGTCGCGCCGCTGCGCGCGCAGCTCCAAAAGCTCGCGCAGCAGGGCGTTCTCCGCGCGGTCGGCCTCGGCCTGCCGCGCGTCGCGCTCCAGCTCGGCCACGCGCTCGCGCAGCGCCTCATTTTCCGCCAGCAGGTCGGAGTAGTCCTTATAGTAATGCTGCTTGTCCTCCACCCAGCCCGCCACCGCCGTCACGGCGGAGCGGAACGGATAGGTCAGCACGCCCACCGCGTTCTGCAAAAAGCCCGAGGTCGCGCTCAGATAGCTCAGCACGCTGATGAGCACCGCGCAGAGCGTTGTGACGATCAGCAGCCGCAGACCGTATTTTTCCAAAAAGTTGCGCAAAACGCAGTCCTCCCCTCGCCGCTCGTTTTTTAGAAGAAGCGCAGGCCGAAGTGCTTCGTCAGGCACTGCCCCAGCTTTTCCACCGGCAGCCCCATCACATTATAAAAGTCGCCCTCGATGCGCTCGACGAGCAGCGCCCCAAGGCTCTGTACGCCGTAGGCGCCCGCCTTGTCCATCGGCTCGCCGGTGGCGATGTAGGCGCGCAGCTCATCCTCCGTGCAGGGCCGGAAGTAGACCTCCGTCGACACCGTAAAGGCTTCCGCCTTGTCGCCCTGCCGCACTGTCACGCCCGTGCAGACCGTGTGTCGGTTGCCCGCAAGCTCGGTGAGCATCCGCAGCGCGTCGTCCTCGTCACGCGGCTTGCCGAGCCGGTCGTTTTCCAAAAACACCATCGTGTCCGCCGTGATGAGAATGTCCTCGGGCGCGACCAGCGGCGCCGCCGCGTCGGACTTCAGGCGCGAGATGTGCGCGACGATCTCCCGCGGCGAAAGCCCCTCGGGATAGGTCTCCTCCACCTCGGGGGTGACGATGGAAAAATCGGTAATGCCCATGCGCCGCAGCAGCTCATGGCGGCGCGGCGACTTCGAAGCCAACACAATATGCGGCATGATCCGTCCTCTTTTCAATACGATGTGTAATATAATGCTGTAAAATTACCTTTTGTTTTCGTTTTTATTCCACGCCGCGGTAGAAAAGTCCGCGCGTGAGGTCCTTGGGCGCGTAGTCCTCGCGCCCCTTGTAGGCGCGCAGCACGCGCAGGCACTCCTCCGGCGACTCGGTCGTGAAGCGCAGCCGCGCGTAGGTCAAGCCGATTTTCCGATACTCCGGCTTGTCCGCCAGCCACAGCACCTTGCCGTTCTGGAGCTCGCTCCGGCAGCCGTAGGCGTGCAGCACGGGGAAGCGCTCGCCCACGCGGTCGGTCAGCTCCGGCGCGGCGGCACAGGCGCTGTCCGCGTGGGCTGCGTCGCAGCGCCCCTTGCCGTAGCGGCAGCCGAATTCGTTCGCCACGATGCAGTTCTCCGTGATCATCAGCGGCAGCCGCCCGTAGACGATGGCCTCGCAGGGGATGCACTTGGCGATGTCCCGCAGCTGCTCGTGCCGCAGCTCGAAGGAAAGCGTCGCGCTCTCCAGCCCCTGCTCCTTCAGAAACCGCAGCGCCGCGGAGTTGAACACATTCAGCCCGAAGTCCCCGCGCAGCGCGAAGCCCATCCCCCGCACGAGCGCAAAATGCCCTAAATTTCCGAGCACCGCCGTCTCTACGCCGCGCTCACGCGCGGCGCGCAGCTGCTCACGCAGCGCCGCCTCATCCGCCGTCCGCCACACGCGCGGCAGCACCGCGGCAAAGTTCGTCTGTCCGCGATATTTTTCAACATCGACCGCCTCTATCAGCTCCAGCGGCACATACACCGTCTCCACGCCCTCGTGCACCAGCGCGTCGGTCAGCTGCCCGGGCCGATAGATCGACACCGTAAGGCGCGGCGGCTCGGTCGGGTTTTTGATCCTCCCGCTCGGAACGAACGCCCCCTCGCGCCGCTCGGGCAGCGCGGTCCGCACCGCCTCCAGCGCCGCGAGCGCCTCGCGCCGCAGCGCGTTGAGCGCGCTCGCGCTGACAGACAGTCCGTCCTCCAGCGCCACCGCGCAGTCCGACACCGTGAACGCCGTCCCGCCGGTCTTGCGCAGCCGGGCCTCGACCTCCTCCGCCGTCAACGCGCGGTTTCGCGCCGCCTCGGGCACAGCGCCCGCTGCGGTGACCGTATGCCCGTCCGCGTCCTCGGCGGTCAGCGTCATCGGTACGCCCGCGCGGATCTCCGCGCGCAGCCTCACAGGTACGAGCCGCAAGTCCTCCCTTTCATACGCCGCCCGCAGCTCGCCGAACCATTCCTCCGGCCAGCGCGCGTCCTCGGGACGGACGCCGAACATCTCTTTTCCGCGCGCGCCGCGGTAGTAGCCGTCCGTAAAGCCGTCGCGCGAGAACGCCAGCGCCAGCTTTTTCTGCTCGTCCGCCGTCGGCGCGCGATGCTCGCGCAGCAGCGCGGCATAGATGCCCGTCACCGCCGCCACATATTCGGGCCGCTTCATGCGCCCCTCTAACTTCAAACACGCCACGCCCATCTCCGCCATCTCGTCGGCGTAGGCGGCAAGGTTCGCGTCGCGCAGCGAGAGCGGATTGCCGTCCGCCTTTCCGTGCCAGCCGTAGCGCAGGCGGCAGGGCTGCGCGCACGCGCCGCGGTTCCCGCTTCGGCCGCCGATCACCGCCGACATCTCGCACATCCCCGAGTAGCACATACAAAGCGCCCCGTGCGCGAAGGTCTCCACCTCGATCGGCGCGCCCGCGACGATGTCTCTGATGTCCTCGCGCGACAGCTCCCGCGCCAGCACCGCGCGCGTCATGCCGAGCCGCGCGGCCTCCTCTACGCCCGAGAGCGTGTGCAGCGCCATCTGCGTGCTCGCGTGCAGCGGCACATCGGGGATCACCGCGCGCAGCGTTTCATAAACGCCCCAGTCCTGCACCAGAATCGCGTCCACGCCGTACTCGCTCGCCCTGCGCGCGGTCTCCGCGAGCGCGGGCAGCTCGCGGTCGGTCACGAGCGTGTTGAGCGTCAGATACACCCTCACGCCCCGCAAATGGCAGTAGCGCACCGCCGCCAGAAATTCCTCATCGCTGAAGTTTCTGGCGCTGCGGCGCGCATTGAAGCTGCCAAAGCCCATATAAACGGCGTCCGCGCCGCTCTGCACGGCGGCAATGAGCGCCTCGCGTCCGCCCGCGGGAGAGAGCAGTTCTGCCATTATTTTCTGTTCTGCAGCTTGAAGAGTTCGCGCTTGAGCTCGCTCACCTCGTTCTTGGCCTGCGCGGCCTCGTCGAGATACTGCTTGAGCTGGCGGCGCAGCGCCTCGCTGGCCTCGCGCTCCTTAAAAAGCTCGTCTGCGATATTCGCGGCAGCGAGCACGGCGGCGTCGGTGCGGCCGACCTTGGCGCCGGTGAGCATTTCGTCCATCTTCGTGCCGACATAAGCGCCGACCTTCTGCATGTAGGAGGGCGCTTCCTCGGCGACAAAGGTATATTCCTCCCCGCAGATGCTGACGGTAACGCGGTTTTCCATCGTGATCGCTCCTTTCCGTTCCTCCGCGGAACAGCCCGTAGTAATACAGTTTCTAATATAGCACAAACTCCGTTTGGATAAAAGAGGTTTTTGGAAAATTTACAATTTCTCCCGCGCCGCTTTGAAATATTGCATTTTGAGAGAAATGGCCTTAAAATAAAATGAGGAACATACCCTTATCGCATACGAAAGCCGCGAGGTAACATTATGTCAACTTTATTCGATCCCCGCGACGCGCGCTGCAAGTCCCCCTTCGGCGCGGTCACGACCTTCGCCGCGGTGGACTTCACCCTCTACCCGCGCGAGCACGCCGTCACCGGCTGCACCCTGCTCACCCACCACGAGTTTTCCGACCGCTGGACCGAGACCGAGCTCCTCCCCACCACGGACGAGGCGGGCGAGCACATCTTCTTTGGTACCTTTTTCGCCCCCTCTCAGCCGGAGCTGATCTGGTATCACTTCCGCCTCCACTGGGCGGACGGCGGCGTGAGCTGCTATGGCAGGGGCGGCTTTCAGGCTTGGGACAAGGTGACCCCATGGCAGCTCACCGTCTACGACGGCCGCGCCGAAACGCCCGGCTGGTTCGGCCGCGGCGTCACCTATCAGATCTTCCCCGACCGCTTTTTCCGTGCCAAGGCGCGCAGCGCCGACGGCCTGATCGGACACCGCACCCTCCACGAAAGCTGGGACGAAGCGCCGCTGCGCGGCCCCAACGAGCGCGGCGACTACTGCGAGGACTTTTTCGGCGGCGACCTCGCCGGCATCACGGAAAAGCTCGACTACCTCGTCTCGCTCCATGTCACCACGCTCTACCTCAACCCCATTTTCGAGGCCGCCTCCAACCACCGCTACGACACTGCCGACTACGAAACGATCGACCCCCTGCTCGGCGACGAGAACGACTTCCGTACCCTCTGCGCGGAGGCGAAAAAGCGCGGCATCCGCGTCATGCTTGACGGCGTGTTCAACCACACGGGCGCGAAGAGCCGCTACTTTAACGCCGACGGCTTCTACCCAACCCCCGGCGCGGCGCAGGGCCCCGCCTCCCCCTACTATCCGTGGTACCGCTTTCACCCCTTCCCCACGGATTACGATGCGTGGTGGGGCATCAAGAACCTGCCCGCCGTAAACGAGTTGGACGAAAGTTATGTCAACTACATCGTCACCGGCGAAAACTCTGTCATTCGCCGCTGGCTCCGCGCGGGCGCGAGCGCGTGGCGGCTCGATGTCGCCGACGAGCTGCCCGACGAGTTCATCGCGGACATCCGCGCCGTGATGCAGCGGGACTTCCCCGACGCCTACCTTCTCGGCGAGGTCTGGGAGGACGGCACCACCAAGGTCGCCTACTCCAAGCGCCGCTGCTACCTGCTCGGCGGCGAGCTGCACAGCCTGATGAACTACCCCTTCCGCACGGCGCTTTTATCCTACCTCAAGGGCACGACCGGCGCGGAGACCTTCCGCGACGCGATGGAGACCCTCCGCGAGAACTATCCCTCACCCGCCTTCTACGGCGCGATGAACTTTCTCTCCACGCACGACACGCCGCGCCTGCTCTCCGTGCTCGGCTGCGGGCGGCAGCCGGACCGCGCTGACTACCGCCTCTCCCCCGCCGAGCGCGAGCGCGGGACCGCGCTGCTGAAGCTCGCCGCCGCCGTTCTCTACGCCTTTCCCGGCTCGCCCACCGTCTACTACGGCGACGAGGCGGGCATGGAGGGCTTTGAGGACCCCTTCAACCGCGGCACCTATCCGTGGGGACGCGAGGACGCGGCGCTGCTCGACTATTTTCGCGCCCTCGGTGCGCTCCGCGCGGCGCGGGCGTCGCTGCAAAGCGGCGGCATCCGCTACCTTTTGGCCGAGGGGCGCACACTCTGCTTTGAGCGGCGCGCGGGCGATGAGGTGACGCTCTGCGCGGTCAATGCCGGCGCAGAGAGCTTCCGCGTTGACCTGCCGTGGGCAACCGCGCTTGCGCGCGACGTGCTCAGCGGTCAGGAGTTTCTTGCCGAAAACGGTCGGCTGCGCCTTACCCTCGCGCCCTATGACGCGCTCCTGCTGACCGAGTAGGTCGCGCCGGACGATGCTCTCCCCCACCCTGCATTTTCCCGCGCGGGGTCAGAGTGTTTCACGTGAAACACTCTGCCGCCCCACCACCGGGCCGAGAGGAATGTTTCACGTGAAACATCCCTCTCTTTTTCTTCGTGTGCCGCGCAAAATTTTTGCGAGAAATTTCCGCTTTGCAGTTGAAATCGCATTGATTTGTGTTATACTGATTTTTGCAATTACAGTTTTATGGGCCGAGGCGCTGTCTGTCTTCGGCGGAAAGCGGGTGTCGGTTTTTGGCAAAGATCATAGCCATAGTCAATCAGAAGGGCGGCGTCGGCAAGACGACCACCTGTGTCAACCTGACCGCCGCGCTGCGCGAGCGCGGCAAGCGCGTGCTGCTGTGCGATTTCGATCCGCAGGCGAACTCCACCTCGGGCATGGGGGTGGACAAAACCGTGTCGCAGGGCGTTTACGATGTGCTCATCAACGGCGCGGACGCAAAAAGCGCGGTGGCCGCTACACGCTACGGCGATGTGCTGCCCTCGTCAAAGTCGCTCGCGGGCGCGGGCATCGAGATGATCGACCTGCCCGACCGCCAGTTTCGGCTGAAAAAGGCGCTCGACGCCCTCTCCCCAGACTACGACTTCATTCTCATCGACTGCCCGCCCTCGCTGGAGCTTCTGACGCTCAACGCGCTGTGCGCGGCGGACTCGCTGCTCGTGCCGGTGCAGGGCGAATACTACGCGCTTGAGGGCCTTTCCGACCTGATGAACACCGTGCGCATCGTGCGCCGCAGCCTCAACCCCAAGCTGGAGCTGGAGGGTGTGCTGCTGACGATGTTCGACGCGCGCACCAACCTCGCCATGCAGGTGGCTGAGGAGGTCAAGCGCTACTTCCCCGGCAAGGTGTATGCAGCGGTCATTCCGCGCAATGTGCGGCTTTCCGAGGCGCCGAGCCATGGCAAGCCCATCAGCGCCTACGACCGTTCCTCCCGCGGTGCAGAGGCCTATGCCGCCTTCGCCGAGGAATTTCTGAAGCAGAACGGCTGACGCAAAACCATCTTGTTTTTGATCACACCCCAACAGAAAGGAGACTTTTTCATGGCAACCGCGAACCGTGGGCTGGGCAGAGGGCTCGGCGCGCTGCTCGGCGACGAGGCGCTGCGCACCGAAAGCGCCGACAGCCTTTATCTCCCCATCTCGCAGGTCGAGAGCTGCGCCGCGCAGCCGCGCAAGTATTTTGACGACGCTGCGCTCGCCGACCTCGCCGACTCCATCCGCGAGCACGGCATCATTCAGCCCCTGACCGTGCGCAAGCTCGCCTCGGGCTACTATCAGATCATTGCCGGTGAGCGCCGCTGGCGCGCCGCCCGACTGGCAGGGTTGAACGAGGTGCCCGCCATCGTCATCGAGGCGGACGACCGCAAGGCGATGGAGCTGGCGCTCATTGAAAATTTGCAGCGCGAAGACCTCAACCCCATCGAAGAGGCCGAGGGCTACAAAACGCTGATCGAGACCTATCACATGACGCAGGAGGACGCCGCCGCGACCGTCGGCAAGTCCCGCCCCACTGTTGCAAACGCGCTGCGCCTGCTCGCGCTGGACGAGGGTGTGCGCGAGGCCGTGAAAAACGGCAATCTGTCCGCGGGCCATGCCCGCGCACTGCTCCCCCTCTCCGCCGCCAAGCAGCGCGAGGCCGCGGATCATATCATTGCGCAGAAGCTGAGCGTCCGGCAGACCGAGGCGCTGGTCAAGCGCATGACGACGCCGAAAAAGCAGAAGCTCTACCCCATCGAGCAGGTGGTGGCAGAGAGCTACGGCGCGGTTGCCGCGCAGGAGCTTGGCACAAAGCTCGGCCGGGGCGTGAAGATCGTGCCGGGGCGCAAAAAGGGCCGCATCGAGCTGGATTACTACGATCTTGACGACCTCAACGACCTGCTTGAGGCGCTTGCCACCTTAGAGCAACGCAAAAACGGAGGAAGTAAAAAGTGACCGATCTCATTCATGAGGCACCGCAGCCGGAGGAGCAAAAAAGCGCGGCGCCGGAAAAGCCGACGACGGAAAAGGAGCGGCAAAAGCGCGTTTACGCCTACATTGCCGTACTCTTCACCGTTGCGTTCATTCTGATTTTGTGGTCGTTTTTGGCCAATCATCGCGCCAATCAGGAGGTCATCCGCGAGCTGCGCGGCAGCACGAGCCTGGTGCAGTCCACGCTCGAGCAGAACGCCGAGCTGGAGGGCGAGATCGAGGCGCTCGAAGCACAGATCGAGGAAATGAAGCAGTCGTTCGCCGAGGCCGAGGAGGCATATCGCGCGTCCGGAGACCGGCAGGCGGCCATTATCACCGCGCTCGACTGGCTCGGCGAGCTGGAGCGCTACTACAACGCCGGTATGCTGAGCGTGGCACGGCAGACCGTGCAGGCGATCCGCGACAACGGACTTGAACCGTTTCTGCCTGACTATCCGCTCCACACCTCCGCCGACGGCGACTATGAAGCGCCCGCCGCGCGGTACGAGAAGATCGTGAACAAGCTGTTCCCCGACGGGCTCGACTGAGCCGCGCCCGCCGCACAAGGCTTGTGCCGACGCAGTTCCTGTGCAGGGCAAGCCATGCGATAACTTTTGATAACGAGGTAGAAAACCATGCTGGATATTCGTTTTATCCGTGAAAACCCCGACCTTGTGCGGGAAAACATCAAGAAAAAGTTTCAGGACGCCAAGCTCCCCCTTGTGGACGAGGTGCTGGAGCTGGACGAAAAAAAGCGCGCCGCCATCACCGAGGCCAGCGAGCTGCGCGCACAGCGCAACGCGCTGAGCAAGCAGGTGGGTATGCTGATGGGGCAGGCCAAGAAGGATCCGAGCAAGCTCGAGGAGGCCGAGGCGGTCAAGGCCAAGGTCAAGGCGCAGGCTGAGCGGCTCTCCGAGCTGGAGAAGCTGGAGGTCGAATATGAGGAAAAGCTGTATCGGGATATGCTGCAGATCCCGAACATCATCGACCCCAGCGTGCCCATCGGCCCCGATGACAGCCACAATGTGGAGGTGGAGCGCTTCGGCGAGGCGAAAACGCCCGACTTCGACATCCCCTATCACACAGAGATCATGGAGCGCTTTGACGGCGTGGACATGGACGCCGCGGGGCGCGTGTCCGGCGCGGGCTTCTACTACCTGCTCGGCGACATTGCGCGGCTGCACGCGGGCGTGCTGGCCTATGCGCGCGATTTCATGATCGATAAGGGCTTCACCTTCTGCATCCCGCCGTATATGATCCACGGCAATGTGGTCGAGGGCGTGATGAGCCAGACCGATATGGACGCGATGATGTATAAGATCGAGGGCGAGGACCTCTATCTGATCGGCACGAGCGAGCACTCGATGGTCGGCCGCTTCATCGGCGAAATCCTGCCCGAGGAGAGCCTGCCGCAGACGCTGACCTCCTACTCCCCCTGTTTCCGCAAGGAGAAGGGCTCCCACGGCATCGAGGAGCGCGGCGTGTACCGCATCCACCAGTTTGAAAAACAGGAAATGATCGTGGTGTGCAAGCCCGAGGACAGCATGAAGTGGTATGAGCAGATGTGGAGGTGGAGTGTGGAGCTGTTCCGCAGTCTGGACATTCCCGTGCGCCAGTTAGAGTGCTGCTCCGGCGACCTCGCCGATCTGAAGGTCAAGAGCTGCGACATCGAGGCGTGGTCCCCGCGCCAGCAGAAATACTTCGAGGTCTGCTCCTGCTCCAACCTCGGCGACGCGCAGGCGCGTCGGCTGAAGATCCGCGTCAAGGGCGCGGACGGCAAGCTGTATCTGCCCCACACGCTCAACAACACTGTGGTCGCGCCGCCGCGTATGCTCATCGCGTTTTTGGAGAACAATTTGCAGGCGGACGGCAGCGTGCTCATTCCCGAGGTGCTGCGGCCGTATATGGGCGGCAAGCGCGCTCTGACGTCGAAGCACTGATTTTTAAATACAAATCGTATTATTTTGTCAATATAATACTTTTTGTTTTGCAAAATGGACGAAGGAGACTTCCTTACTGTGAGAGAGCTTTTGCGCGAGGGACTTCACGCGCTGGGACTGGATGAGGGCCGCGTGGAGACGCTGGAGCGCTTTGCCGCGCTGCTGCTTGAAAAAAACGAGGTGATGAACCTCACCGCCATCACGGAGCCGAAGGCGGTCGCGCAGCTCCACCTGCTCGACAGCGCGGCGATCATGCAGTTTGTCGACCTTACGGGGAAAACGGTGGTGGATGTCGGCACGGGCGCGGGCTTTCCCGGGATGCCGCTGCGCATTCTGAAGGACGACTTTGACTTGACGCTGCTCGACTCTCTCGGCAAGCGGGTCGCGTGGCTTGATGAGGTCTGCGGCACGCTGGGCCTGCGGCGCGTGGAGTGCGTCCACGCGCGGGCGGAGGAGTTCGCCGCCGAACGGAGAGAGGCTTACGACCTCGCGCTCTCGCGCGCGGTCGCGCAGCTCAATGTGCTCTGCGAGCTGGCTCTGCCGCTGGTGAAGGTCGGCGGGCAATTCATCGCCATGAAGAGCGTGGACACCGAGGCGGAGATCGCCGCGGCAAAGGGCGCGATCAAAACGCTCGGCGGAAAAATCGCGCGCGTCGAGGACTACACGATCCCGACGAGCGAGGTCGTGCATCGCGCGGTGGTGATCGAGAAGGTCTCCCCCACCCCGACGCGGTATCCGCGCGCGTTCGCCAAGATCAAAAAGCAGCCGCTGTGAGCGGCTGATGGGAGTGCAGCAATATGGGACAGGTCATCGCCGTGGTGTCCGGCAAGGGCGGCACGGGAAAAACTTCATTCACCGCGCTCGTCGGCTCGGCGCTGGCTGAGCTTGGCTATCGGACGCTCTGTCTCGACTGCGACATCGGGCTGCGGAACCTCGACCTTGCCTTCGGCATGAGCGATTGCGCGCTGATGGACTTTACCGATGTGATCGCCGGACGCGCGACGCTGGAGCAGGCCGCGGTACGCCACCCGCACGGGAGCCGACTGTATCTGCTGACCGCGCCGGTCGGGCTGCACAAAAACGTTCCCACAAGCGAGATGAAGGCGCTGCTCGACGAGGTGCGCGAGAAATTCGACTACTGCCTCATCGACTCCGGCGCGGGGCTGGGCGACGCCTTTCGCCTTGCGACCTGCGCGGCGGACCGCGCGGTGGTGGTCGCCACGACCGACCCCACGAGCCTGCGCGACGCGCAGCGGACGGTGATGGAGCTGCGGGAGTATCCGAACGGGAAGCTGCATTTGGTGGTCAACCGCGTGCGGCGCAAGCTCTTAAAGGCGCTGAGCAGCAACATCGACGACGCCATCGACGTGGCGGGCCTGCCGCTGCTGGGCGTGATCCCCGAGGACGAGGGCGTTCCCATCGCGCTCGGGCGCAGCGCGCTGACGGTGTTTTCCCACGAGCGCTACGCCGAGATCGCCTGCCGCAACATCGCGCGCCGACTGACCGGCGAGCGCGTGCCGCTGATGAAGCTGCCGCGGCGGTAAAGGAAGAGAATTTAAAAAATTTACGATAGAAAGGGGCGCGGTTATATGAATATCGCTCTCATGGCACACGACAACAAGAAGGACCTGATGGTGCAGTTCTGCACGGCTTACGCCGGCATCCTCTCCAAGCACACCGTCTGCGCGACGAACATCACCGGTAAGCTGATTGCAGAGGCGACGGGCCTGCCCATCCATCTGTTCCTTGCGCGCGTACATGGCGGCGCGGAGCAGATCGGCGCCCGCATCGCGTACAACGAGATCGACATGGTGCTCTTTTTCAACGATCCGCACGACGACAAGTCCTGTGAGAGCGTGAGCTATATTTCCCGCCTGTGCGACCAGAATAACATCCCCTTTGCCAGCAATGTGGCGACGGCGGAGATGCTCGTGCTCGGCCTCAGCCGCGGCGACCTCGACTGGCGCGACATCGTAAACCCGAAAACCAAGCCGTTTACGGTCTGATTTTAAATACAGACAGTTTATTATCAACCTGAAATTACAGATAGGAGTTGTTTTAGTCTTATGATGCAGTCCCGTACCCACAACTGTAACCAACTGCGCATGGAGAATGTCGGCGAGAAGGTCAAGCTCGTCGGCTGGATGGAGAACGTGCGCGAGGTCGGCGGCAATCTCGCCTTTGTCGTGCTGCGCGATTTCTACGGCACGACGCAGGTCGTCGTCGAGGACGAGGCCGATCTGAAGCTCATCAAGGAGATCAATAAGGAGTCCACCATCTCCGTCGAGGGCATCGTGCGTGAGCGCGCGAGCAAGAACAGCAAGCAGGCGACCGGCGATGTCGAGGTCGTGCCCGAGAAGCTCGAGGTGCTCGGCCGCTGCCGCTACAATTCCCTGCCCTTCGAGGTCAACCGCAGCCGCGAGGCCGACGAGACGCAGCGCCTTAAGTACCGCTATCTCGACCTGCGCAACCCCGCGGTGAAGAAGAACATCATCCTGCGCTGCCAGGTCATCGCCGCGCTGCGCCAGGCGATGATGGCGCACGACTTCCTTGAGATCACGACGCCGATTCTGACCGCATCCTCCCCCGAGGGCGCGCGCGACTACCTCGTGCCCGCGCGCAAGCATCCCGGCAAGTTCTACGCGCTGCCGCAGGCGCCGCAGCAGTTCAAGCAGCTTTTGATGACCAGCGGCTTTGACCGCTATTTCCAGATCGCGCCCTGCTTCCGCGATGAGGACGCGCGCGGCGACCGCAGCCCCGGTGAGTTCTATCAGCTGGATATGGAGATGGCCTTTGCCACGCAGGAGGACGTGTTTGCCGTGTGCGAGGACGTGCTGCCGCCGATCTTCGCAAAGTTCGGCACCTACGACATTGCCTCCAAGCCGCCGTTCCGCCGCATCAAGTATCTTGACGCACTCGAGCTCTACGGCAGCGACAAGCCCGATCTGCGCATCGACCTGACCGCGACGGACATCTCTCCCCTCTTTGCGGGCAGCGCCTTTGAGGTGCTCGCGGACAAGACCGTCAAGGCTGTCGCCATCTCAAATTGCGCGCTCACGCGCAAGCAGATCGATAAGCTGCTGACCGACTGTGAGGTGCAGGCGGGCGCGAAGGGCTATTGGTTCAAGGCAGATGAAAACGGCGAGCTTGCCGGCGGCATCGCGAAGTTCGTCGACAAGGACGCGGCCGCGAAGCTGCTGCCGCTCGCGCCCAATACGCTCGTGCTCGTCGCGGGCGGCGAGCTTGCCACCAAGCTCGTCGGCGTGATGATCAAGACCTTCGGCCCCGCCTGCGAGGGCCACATGGACAAGGAGCGCTATGAGTTCTGCTGGATCGTCGACTTCCCGATGTATGAGATCGGCGACGAGAGCGGTGAGCTGGAGTTCTGCCACAACCCGTTCTCGATGCCCAAGGGCGGCATGGAGACGCTGCGCAAGGCCGAGCGCGGCGAGATCGACCCGCTGAGCATCACCGCCGACCAGTACGACCTCGTGTGCAACGGCGTGGAGCTTTCCTCGGGCGCGGTGCGCAACCACGATCCTGAGATCATGATCAAGGCCTTTGAGATGGTGCGGCTCGGCGAGGACGATGTGAAGGCAAAATTCCCCGCCATGTACAACGCCTTCTGCTACGGCGCGCCGCCGCACGCGGGCATCGCGCCGGGCGTGGACCGCATGGTGATGCTGCTCGCGGGCGAGGATTCTATCCGCGAGATCATTCCCTTCCCGATGAACAAGAACGCGCAGGACATCATGATGGGCGCGCCCTCCGAGGTCACGCAGAAGCAGCTTGACGAGCTGCACATCGCGGTGACGGCGCGGGAGGAGCAATAAAATAAATTGCCGCCGATGGCGGCATATCAAAGGGGGGTATTCTCTTAGTTGAAGAGAATACCCCCTTTCATTGTGCCGCGCGGGGCGCGGCGGCGCTAATACGCCGCGGTATGCTCGCGGTAATACTGCGCGGCAAGGTAGCTGAGATAAAAGCTGCGATCGGCGTCGTCGAGTACGGAGGTCAGGACGCCGTTTTGCAAAAACACCTCGTCTATATGCAGCAGCGGCGAAATGTCGCGCATGGCACGGGAGAGCCGGAGAAAGCCCGGGCCCTCCCAGCCGCACTCGTCGAACAGGCGCGTCATAAGGAAGCAGGGAGAAAATTCGCCGCCGTCGCCGATGAAGTCCGCGCCGAGCAGCGCCTTGGCGGCGCTGTTCGCCCAGATGAGGTAGGGTGTGGCGTAGTAATTGCGGAAGCCCGAGAGCGTGGAGACATCGAGATCGACGCCCATTTCCGCGTAGACCGAGGCGCTGTTGCCGAGCCAGGGCTTATGGTCGCCGAAGAGCACCAGCACCGCGGGGCTCTCGCGCATTTCCAGCTCCTGCGTCAGACGGACATATTCGCGGACCGTCTCGTTCACGCCGAAGAGATAGCTGTTGAGAATGTGGCAGCCCTCCGCCGACCAGCCAGTATCCTCGGGCGTGACATAGGCGGCATGGCTCTCGCTGTCGGAATAGGGGCCGTGGTTCTGATAGCTGACCGCGAAGGAAAAGAGCGGCGTGCCGTTTGCCGCGTCGAAGTCGGAGAGCAGGTAGTCTACCAGCTCCGCGTCGGAGTGCCACATAGCGATATAAGGGTCGACCAGCTCGCCGAAGCCGTTTTCGGTGAAGAGGCTTTGGTCAAAGCCGAGGTATTGGTTGACCTTTTCGCGGTCGTAGAACCAGCTGTAACCGGGGTGGGCGTAGTGCGCGGCGTAGCCCTGCGCGGTGAAGTAGCGGACATAGGAGCCTGTCTCGCGGCGGTAGACATCGTGCCGGCTCGCGCCGGTGAGAAAGCCCCACTCGGTATCGACCGTGCCGCCGGCGAAGATGTTGGTGAGCAGGTCGCCGGAGAGGCTCTGCGATTCCAGCTCATGCCAGGGAGCGTAGACCTCCTGCACGGCGGGGACGGAGGAGAGCGCGTCGAAGTCGGTGAGGTCGCAGAACGCCTCGAGCATGACGCCGAGGACGGCGACCTTCTCCCCCGTCGGAATGTCCGTATCGGGAAAGGACGCGAGCAGCTGCTCCGCCGCGCGGGCGTCATAGCCCTCGGGCTTTTCGGGAAACAGCTCCGGAACGGAGTGCAGGAAGGAGAACGCAAAGCCGCGCGAGAGATAGACCTCATTCTCCGACCAGAGGTTGATGAGGTCATCATTGGCGGTCTCTTCATAGACGGCATCGTTGGTGTAGGCGCCGAAATACGCGCCGACGCCCAACAGCACGCAGACCGCCGCACCAAGCGCGCGGGCACGATGGCGCAGGCGGGCGCGCGGCATGAGCAGGACGGAAAATGCCAGCATCGCGCCGAAGAGCGTGACGGCGGTGTTGACCGGATCGGTCAGCTCGATGTCATATTGGCTCATGATGCCGCCCGCCGTGCGCAAAAGCAGCAGGTCGCTCGCGCGCATCGGATCGCCGCGCAGGAGCACCTTATAGTAGCTCACGAGCGGAAAGCCCACGCCGAAAAGGCCGCTGAGCAGCACGCCGCACCAGCAGTGGCCGAGGAGCAGGTATCCGAGCCATGCGAGCAGGACGGGCGGCAGCAGATTTAGCACGAGGAGCAGCGTATGGTCCAGATAGGATCGGTAGAGCGCCTCCTGCGGCAGCGAGGCGTCGGCGCAGGAGGTGAGATAGAGTCCCGTTAGGCCGATGAGACAGCCGAAGAGCGTGAGCAGCGCGCCGAGATAGATGCGGTGGACGCGCCGCTCGGCCTTGCCCGCCATGTTGGACGGGCGGAGGATGTGAGACAGCATCAAGACAGGTTTCCTCTCAAAAATCGTAAAAATTATCGGAATGAGGGGATTATAGCATATTTATGCCGAAAAACCAACCAACAATTCCATCCAGCCGTAATAAAAACAGGAAAAAAGAAAAATGGCTGGTGAAAATGCACAGAAAGGCTTGCTTTTTCTTGGCAATCACTTTATAATAATACTAAATCTTCGTTATGCGTGCTAAAAATTATTTAGCACGCATGGCGAAACAAAAAGAAAGGGAGAAAATCATGGAAAAGCTCTTTAAGCTCCAGGAGAACGGCACTACGGTCAAGACCGAGCTGCTCGCCGGTCTCACCACGTTCATGACGATGGCCTACATCATCGCCCTGAACCCCAATCTGCTCACCGGCTTCGCGGTCGGCACGCCGCTGTGGAACGGCGTGTTCCTGGCGACCTGCATCGCCTCCGCCATCGGTACCGCCTGCATGGCCTTCCTAGCCAACAAGCCCTTTGCCATGGCACCCGGTATGGGTCTCAACAGCTTCTTTGCCGTGGTGGTGGCCAACATCGCCGTGCTCAATAGCTGCGACTACACCAGCGCCTTCCAGGCGGGTCTGGTCATCATCCTCATCGAGGGTATCGTGTTCCTGATCCTCACCGTGCTGAAGGTGCGCGAGAAAATCGTGGAGGCCATTCCGCTCGGCGTGCGCTACGGCATCGCTCCCGCCATCGGCCTGATGCTGATGAATGTGGGCCTCGGCTCCAACATCGGTATTTATTCCGAAACCGGCGGCCCGTTCTACATGATGCGCGACTTCTTCGGCGCGCTCACGCCCAGCATCATCAAGGACAGCATGGGCTCTGGCTATGACACGATGGTCCTGACCGTCGTGACCGCGTTCCTCGGTGTGTTCGTGATGGTCGTGCTGGCCAAGAAGGGCATCAAGGCCGCCGTGCTGCTCGGTATGCTCTTCTCCTCCGTCCTTTATTGGATCGGCAGCTTCGCCTTCCTCGGCGTAAATCCCTTTGCGAGCCTTGAGACCGCGAGCTTCGTGCCGCCCTTCGCCGACATGGTCTCCACCACGCTCTTCAAGTTTGATTTCGCGGGCTTTGTGAACATCGGCTGGTTCACCGCCATCACGCTGGTCATCACCTTCTGCATGATCGATATGTTCGACACCATCGGTACCCTCGTTGGCACCGCCTCCCGCGCCGGCATGGTCGATGAGGACGGCAACATGCCCAACATGAAGGAGGCTCTGCTCTCCGACGCCATCGGTACGGTCACGGGCGCTGCCACCGGTACCTCCACCGTCACCACCTTCATCGAGTCCGCCTCCGGTGTTGAGGCCGGCGGCCGCACCGGCCTGACCGCGCTGACCACCGCCGTGCTGTTCCTCGCCTGCATCTTCCTCGCCCCCGTCGCCGCCATCATCCCCGGCGCTGCGACCTCCGCCGCGCTGATCTACGTCGGTGTGCTGATGCTCCAGGGCCTGAAGAATGTCAACTTCGACGATATGGATCAGATGCTGCCTGTGTCCGTCATGCTCATCGGTATGCCGATCTCCGGCTCCATCGGCCACGCCATCGGCCTCGGCCTGATCTCCTTCACGGTAGTCAAGCTCCTCTCCGGCAAGGCCAAGGAAGTCAGCGCACTGACCTATGTGATCTCCGCGCTGTTCCTCATCAAGTTCTTCGCGGTGGTGTAAGAGCCATCCGACAGCAGGAAAAGAGCACCCGAACGGGTGCTCTTTTCCTTGCGCTTTTTTACTTGTAGAAGTCGGTGCCGTCCTCGATGACGATAGGGAGACCGTTGTGGTAGACGGGAATGGTTTGGAATTTGAAGCGCGAGACGCGGTGCTTGTGGTCGATCTGCGCGCGGAGCGCCTCGTCAACGACGCCCTTGCGGACATATTCGTTGACCGCATGGTAGGTAAAGCCGAGGTTATCCTCGTCGGTCTTGCCGGTCAAGCCGTCGGACGGAGGCTTGATGAGGAAGCGCTCGGGCAGGCCGAGCGCACGGCCGAGGGCGATGACCTCCTCGGTGGTGTACATCCCGAGGGGCGAGAAGGCGCCCGCGCTGTCACCATAGACGGTGCAGTAGCCGACCCAGTCCTCGGAAAGGTTGGAGGTGTTGAGGACGATACCCGCGTCGACGCTCTGCGCGATGGCATAGAGCGTCGCCATGCGGATGCGGGAGGGGAGGTTCACGGTCGTCTGGCGGCTGGCTTCAATGCCGAGGCGCGCCATTTCATCGAGGATGCCGCTCGTGCCGCCGTGGATATTGAAGGTATAGCTTCGGATGCCGAGGAGGTCCACGATGCCGTTGGAGTAGTCGATGTCGGGCTGGACGCCGTCGGGCATGAGGATGCCGAGGACATTTTCGCGGCCGTAGGCCTCCACGCACAGCGCGGCGACGACCGAGCTGTCCTTGCCGCCGGAGATGCCGATGACGGCGGTTTTGCCGCCGCAGTTCTTCATCTGCGCGCGCATCCAGTCGAGCAGAGCGGGCAGGTGGTCGGCGGGCTTGAAATCCTTGAGATCGTACATAGCTTGCACTCCTTTGTCGGGATTTGCCGCCATTGTAGCACAAAAAAAGTCAAATCGCAATGGAGGGCGGGCAGAAATCCGCATTTTTGCCGCCAAAAGGCGGCTCAGTCGATCAGGGCGCGCAGCTCGTCGAGCGAGAGCGCGCGCTGGAGGGCAAGGCCGACGCCGAAGCCGACGATGCGGGAAAGCTCCTCCACGCGCGCGTCGATGTCGCGCGGCGTGACCATGACACGCTCGTGACCGCGCAGAGCGTCTGGCTCCGGGAGCGAGGCGCCCGCCTCGTCCAAAAGGTCGAGCGCGAGGGTGGCGGCATCCACCACGGTGGGGACGCCGACGGCGAGAACGGGAACGCCGAGCGTTTCGCGCGTGAGCGCCCCGCGGTGGTTGCCGACGCCCGAGCCGGGGACGATGCCCGCGTCGCTGAGCTGGACGGTGGTGCAGACACGCTCCAAACGCTGGGAGGCGAGGGCGTCGATGGCGACGACGAGGTCGGGGCGGACGGCCTCTACCGCGCCGCGCACCTGCTCGGCGGCCTCAAGCCCCGTCGTACCGAGGACGCCGGGTGTCAGTACGCTGACCGCCGCGAGCGAGGAAAACGCCGCCTCGCTCTTGAGATGGCGCGTGGCGGGGATGTGCTCGGCGGCGCGGGGGCCGAGCAGGTCGGGCGTCATGGCGCGGTTGCCGAGCCCCACAACGAGCGCGGTCTTAGCCGGAGGGCCGATGAGGGAGCGCAGAGCCTCGCTCAGCGCGAGCGCGGCACGCTCGGTGCGCGCGGCGGGGTCGTCGGGGAGCGTACGCAGGTCGAGCGTGAGGTAGGCGCCGCGCGGCTTGCCGAGGGCGCGGGAGGCGCCCTCGCTCTCGACGCGCACCTCTGTGACGGCGCAGCCGTGAAGGCGGCGCTCGGTGAGGCTGAGGCCGTTGATGCGCCCCTCTCCGCGCGCGGCACGGAGCAGCGCGTGCGCCTCCAGCGCGAGGTCGGTGCGGCGGGTGGTCATAAAATCGCCTTCCTTCCACAAAATCTTGTGTATTGCCCTCAGTATGTCCCCCAAGTTTTGAAGCATACAAAAAAGTGGAGAAAATCTGAAAAAAGTGCTTGCAATTCCTTGAAAACTTTGTTAAAATACCATTCTGCACGGTGGATTTTTTATGTTCGCCGTCAAATCCCAACCGGAGGAGGTGTTTGGTTTGCCGAATATTAAGTCTGCCAAGAAGCGCGTTCAGATCACTGCGGTGCGCAACGCCCGCAACAAGGCCGACAAGTCCGCACTGAAGACCGCACTCAAGAAGTTCGAGGCGGCTGCCGCTGAAGGCAATCGCACCGAGGCCGAGGGTGCTTACAAGGTCGCTGTGAAGCTCGTGGACAAGTCCGCTGCGAAGGGTCTGCTGCACAAGAACAACGCGGCCCACAAGAAGAGCGCCATGACCGTCAAGCTCAACAGCATTGGCTGATCAAACCGAAACACGAGAGACATCCGAAAGGATGTCTCTTTTCTCTTATTTACAAATTGTTCATACGATTTTCAAGCTTTGGTCATAAATCGCTGGTATCTTAATACTTGCAAAGGGGTTCCACCCCGATGTGATTTTCTCCCTCCTAAAAATACACACACAACACACAGCCAAAGACCCCCGTCGAAGGACGGGGGTCTTTGGTGTTTTGCGGGGGGCAAAGCAGAATTTAACGCTCCCACCCTGCAACTTGAATTCCAAAAACCTTGAACTCGCCAGACACAAATGAATCAGGATATGTGAGATAATAGGTTTGTGAGAAACCCAAACTGCTATAAGCATCAATTTCATCAGCAATATGTGCGCCGCCAAGCACTATAAGCGGAGCTTTTCCGGGGTTTGTGCTTCCAATTAAAAGCAAGCCCTCAAGGGCAACAAAAAATACCCAGCAAATAAAAAGTGCTAAAGCTGCTTTCAAAGCTTTCTTTTTCATATCTCCCCCTCCAGATTAAATCCCGATCCGTCTTATTCCGATACAGACGGTTTTGCACAAAAGGGTTCTGTGGGTATTTTATCATGTTCGGCTTGCGGGCGCAAGGACTTCCTGCCGGTTTGCCGTTGGCGGCGCGCCAAAGCGGATGTAGCGGGCGGCTTGCGTTTGGGCGCGGGGCATGGTAAAATGAGGAAAATCGCCGCGGGGCGCGGCGAGAGACCATGCATTGAGCGAGGAACAGACGATGAAATGCAGAATTTTTGCGCTGCTTGCGGCGCTGTGCCTGCTCGCGGGCTGCGCGGGCGAAAAGGAGCCGGACGCGCCGGTCATTGCGCCGGAGCCGCCGATGGTCGAGCCTATGCCGCAGACGCCCGCGGAGCCGAGTGAGGCCGAGCGCGCCGAGGCGCGGCTGCGTGAGCGCGTCGCGGGCATGACGATGGAGGAAAAGGTGGGGCAGCTCTTTTTCGTGCGCTGTCCCGAGCGGGGCGCGGAGGGTGACATTGAAGCCTACCGCCTTGGCGGGCTGCTGCTCTTCGGGCGGGACTACAAGGACGCAGACGGCGGTTGGCTGGGCGCGGAGGAGCTGACGGAAAAGATTGCGGGCTATCAGGCCGCGGCGGAGCTTCCGCTCTTCATCGGCAGCGACGAGGAGGGCGGCACGGTAACGCGAGCGAGCCGCGACCCGAAGCTCTTCGCGCAGCCGCTGCCCTCGCCGCAGGAGCTGTATGCCGCGCGCGGCATGGACGGTCTTGCCGCGAAGACGCTGGACTATAACAAGCAGCTTCTGGCGCTCGGCATCAATGTAAACCTTGCGCCGGTGTGCGACGTTTCCACCGACGCGGGGGACTTCATCTATGCGCGCTCGTTCGGCGGAGACGCCGCGGCGACGAGCGAATTTGTGACGGCGGCGGTCGGCGCGATCAGGGACGCGGGGGTGGCGGCGGTCCTCAAGCACTTCCCCGGCTATGGGAACAACACCGACACGCACACGGGCGTCGCCATCGACAAGCGGCCCTATGAGACCTTTGAGGAGAGCGATTTTCTGCCCTTTGAGGCGGGCATCGCGGCGGGCGCGCCCTTCGTGCTGGTGAGCCACAATGTGGTGGAGTGCATGGACGCGGCGCTGCCGGCGTCCCTCTCCCCCGCCGTGCATGAGGTGCTGCGGGAGACGTTGGGCTTCGACGGCATCGTGATCACGGACGATCTGGCGATGGACGCGGTGAAGCAGTACGCGAACGGCGAGGCCGCGGTGCTCGCGGTGCTGGCGGGAAACGATATGCTCATCACGAGCGACTATCAAAGCGACATTCCCGCCGTGCTTGCGGCGGTGGCGGACGGGCGCATCGCGGAGCGCGAGATCGACGCGCATGTGCTGCGTATTCTGCGCTACAAGCAGGCGCAGGGGTGGATCGAATAGGAATTTTTGGAATTTGGGAACAAAACGGCGCGGTTTTGCGTCAAAAGGAGCAGAAGTCCTGCTTTTGGAAGAGGCGGGACGGAAACAGAAAGGAGCGAAAGAAATGAAAATGTCTCTGCGAAACAGTATTCTCTTGCTGCTGACGGCGATGCTGCTGACGGTATCGGCCCTTGCCGACTCAGGGCCGAAGCCCCAGCTGACGGTGCGGGTAAAAAGCGCGCCGGACGAGCCGTATTACCTCGACCTGCTGGCCGAGGGGGCGTTTGAGCACGAGGACGATGTCGATTACAGCGGCGTCGACTGGAGCTACCACGGCGAAAAGCGTGCGCTGCTCGACGACGGGCTGCTCGAGGCCATGCGCGCGGCGGTGCCCGAGGGCTGGCACGCCTGCACCGCGCAGGGCACCAACGGTGCGCCCATGTGGGGCGACCTGATCGGCAGCGACGCAGGCGGCGCAAGGCTGCACAGCTTCCGTTACTATGGCGTACCGGATACATATCGGATCATTCTGGTAACAAAGAGCGGCGAGAGCTGGGTGTCCGATACGCTGCACCGCGCGACGCTGCAATCGAGCGTGAGGGTGGACTGGGCGAAAAGGACCGCGAGCGCGCCGAGCGCGGCGGTTGCCTATCTGCTGCAATTTTTCTGCACCCTCCTCCCTACCCTGCTCATTGAGGGCGTACTGCTGCTCGCCTTCGGCTATCGGAGCCGCCGGAGCTTGCTGGTGTTTCTGCTCGTGAACCTTGTGACGCAGGGCGGCTTTGCGGTCTTCCTTGCCGTGACGGTGCTCAACCACGGCGTGAGCGGCTGGTCGCTGCTCTTCTACCTCCCCATTGAGCTGATCATCACGGTGGTCGAGCTGCTTGCCTACCGCTGGCTGCTGACGGAGAAGAGCCGAGGGCGCGCGATGGGCTACGCCGTCGTCGCAAATGTCTGCTCGGCTGTGGTGGGGCTTTGGCTCATTGACCCGCTGTGGCATTTTATCGCGAGCATTTCTTAAAGGCGATTATGCGCGCCGAGCGCGGGCGCGGGAACGAAAGGAATTTTTTGCATGGAAACCGAAAAGCTATTCTACGCCGACCCCTTTCTGACGGAATTTGACGCGCGGGTGCTTGCCTGCGAGGAGGAAAAGGGCGGCTATGCCGTGGTGCTCGACCGCACGGCGTTCTATCCCGAGGGCGGCGGGCAGCCGTATGACACCGGCGTGCTCGGCGGCGTCGAGGTAAGCGAGGTACATGAAAAGGCGGGCGTCGTCACGCACAAATGCGCCGCTCCCCTGCCCGTTGGCGAGACGGTGCATGGGAAGCTCGATTGGGCGCGGCGCTTCGACCACATGCAGCAGCACTCCGGCGAGCACATCTGCTCGGGGCTGATCTGCGCGCGCTACGGCTGCGACAATGTGGGCTTTCACATGGGCGCGGAGAGCGTGACCATCGACTTCAACGCCGACATTCCGTGGGAGGAGCTGTTGGAGCTCGAGGCGGCAGCGAACCGATATATCTATGAGGATCACGCCATCGACATTCAGCTCCACCGCGGCGCGGAGCTGGACGCGATCGACTACCGGAGCAAAAAGGCGCTCGAGGGCGACGTGCGCATCGTGACCTTCCCAGAGGCGGACTGCTGCGCCTGCTGCGGCACGCACGTTGCGCGGAGCGGGCAGGTCGGCATTGTGAAGTTCCTTTCGGTGCAGAAATTCCGCGAGGGCGTGCGCATCGAGCTGCTGTGCGGCGGGCGGGCATACCGCTATCTTTCCGCCTGCTGGGCGCAGGACGTGGCGGCCGCGCAGGCGCTCTCCGTCAAGCCGACGGCTGCCGCTGCGGCGGTCGAGCGCTTGCAGGGCGAGCTTTCCGCGCTCAAGCTGCGCTGCGCAAAATTGGAGGAGAGCGTGTTTGCGGGCGTCGCGGCGCGGTATGCGGGCAGCGGCGATGTGCTGCTCTTTGAGGACGAGATGAGCGGCGACAGCGTGCGCAGGCTCTGCGACGCGGTGGCGGAGACCTGCGGCGGGCGCTGCGCGGTGTTCGCCGGCGCGGGCAGTGCGTGGAAGTACGCCATCGGGCAGCGCGGGGGCGATCTGCGGGGGCTGACGAAGGAGCTGAACGCGGCGCTTTCCGGGCGCGGCGGCGGCAAGCCCGAGTTCGTGCAGGGCAGCGTCGGCGCGGAGCGCGGCGCCATTGAGAGCTTCTTTGCGGAAAAGTGACTTGACAAGCGCGGCGCGGCGTGCTATGCTACGCACAACAAAAGGCTGTGAGAAAGAGGCTTTTTCTTGCTGCGTTTCAGAGAGGGGACGGTCGGTGCGAGTCCCCGCGCGAGAGGAAAAGCGGCGCTTTTGAGCCGCGCGGCGGAAATGCCGCGCCGGTCCCCGCCGTTATCGGGAATGAAGTGCCCCGCCTCCAACGGGGAATTCAGGTGGAACCACGGACATTATGTTCGCCCTGAGCCGAATACCGGCTCAGGGCGTTTTTTCTGCGAAAAAGCGCATGGGCCACCAAACGAAAAGGAGAAGAAAGCATGAAAAACACCGAAAAGACGATGGAAAAGATCGTCGCCCTGTGCAAAAACCGCGGCTTTGTGTTCCCCGGCAGCGAGATCTACGGCGGCCTTGCCAACACTTGGGACTACGGTCCCTTGGGCGCGGAGCTGAAGAAGAACATCAAGAACGCCTGGTGGAAGAAGTTCGTGCAGGAGAACCCCTACAACGTGGGCCTCGACGCGGCAATTTTGATGAACCCGCAGACCTGGGTCGCGAGCGGACACCTCAGCGGCTTCTCCGATCCCCTGATGGACTGCCGCGAGTGCCACGAGCGCTTCCGCGCGGATAAGCTCATCGAGGACTGGTGCGCCGAGAACAGCTTTGTGCTGCCCAAGCCCATCGACGCCTTCTCGCAGGCCGAGATGAAGGATTTTGTCGAGGAGCACAACATTCCCTGCCCCACCTGCGGCAAGCACAACTTCACCGACATCCGTCAGTTCAACCTGATGTTCAAGACCTTCCAGGGCGTCACCGAGGACGCGAAAAACACCGTCTATCTCCGTCCCGAGACGGCGCAGGGCATTTTCGTCAACTTCAATAACGTCCAGCGCACGACGCGCAAGAAGCTGCCCTTCGGCATCGGACAGATCGGCAAGAGCTTCCGTAACGAGATTACCCCGGGCAACTTCATCTTCCGCGTGCGCGAGTTTGAGCAGATGGAGCTGGAATTCTTCTGCAAGCCCGGCACCGACCTTGAGTGGTTCAACTACTGGCGTACCTTCTGCCACAACTGGCTGCTCGCCATCGGCCTGAAGGATGAGAACCTACGCCTGCGCGACCACGATCCCGAGGAGCTGTGCTTCTACTCCAAGGCGACGACGGACTTCGAGTTCCTCTTCCCCTTTGGCTGGGGCGAGCTGTGGGGCGTTGCCGACCGCACGGATTATGACCTCACGCAGCACCAGAACACGAGCGGCGAAAAGCTGGTCTACCGCGAGGGCGAGGGCAAGGACATGGTGGAGTATATCCCCTATGTTATCGAGCCGAGCCTCGGCGTGGAGCGCAGCGTGCTGGCCGTTTTGTGCGACGCCTACGACGAGGAGGTCGTGGGGCAGGACAAGAACGGCAAGGACGATGTGCGCATCGTGCTGCACTTCCATCCCGCGCTCGCGCCCTTCAAGGCCGCCATCCTGCCGCTGAGCAAGAAGGAGGTCCTTACCGGCCCCGCGCAGGAGCTGTATGCCGAGCTGAGCAAGGAGTTCATGGTCGATTACGACGAGACCGGCTCGATCGGCAAGCGCTATCGCCGCGAGGACGAGATCGGCACGCCGTATTGCATCACCTTTGACTTTGAGACCGTCGGCGACGAGAACACGCCCGCCGACCACTGCGTGACCGTACGCGAGCGCGACACGATGCAGCAGGTGCGTATGCCGATCTCCGAGGTGAAGGATTATCTGCGCGAGAAGTGCGCGTTCTGAGAGAATTTTGCCGCTGACGGCGGCACACAATAAAAAGAGGGCCGAAAGGCCCTCTTTTTGATGCAAATAGTATGGGTTGCCGCGCGGGGGCGCGGCTTTATTTGAACTTCCGGCTCTCCGCGACGGCGAGCTCGTCGCAGCGGTTGTTGTATTCGTTCTCGGCGTGGCCCTTGACCCAATGGCAGCGGAGGTCGTGCGCAGCGACGAGCGGGAGAAGCTGCTCCCAAAGGTCCACGTTCAGCGCGGGCTTTTTGTCGCTCTTGACCCAGCCCTTTTTCTGCCAGCCGTAGACCCAGCCCTTGCTCAAGGCGTCGATGACATACTTGGAGTCGGAGTACAGCTCGACCGCGCAGGGCTCCTTGAGCAGGCGGAGCGCCTCGATGACGGCGGTGAGCTCCATGCGGTTGTTGGTGGTCTGCGCCGCGCCGCCGGAAAGCTCGCGCTCGTGCGCGCCGTAGCGCAGCACCGCGCCCCATCCCCCCGGCCCCGGGTTGCCGCTGCACGCGCCGTCTGTATAAATGGTAACGGTTTTCACTGTGGGCCTCCGTTCAGATGTGCGCGTGGCGGGATTTGACGCGCTCGACGCGCTGGAGGTATTCGTCGCGGTCGAGAATACCTGCGTCGTAGAGCACCTTCAGGCTCTCCAAGCGGCCCTCGCAGCTATCGACGCCCGCGGCATGGACGCGCAGGGCGTCTGCCTGCTGGCGGCGCGCCTCCGCCCATCGTTTTTCGCTGTGGCGGCGCTCGGCGGCGTGCTCACGCGCCTGCTCGGCGGCGGCATCGCGCGGCTCATGGCGGCGAAATTTCTTACCCCATACATTCGTCTCGTCTGAAGCACTGCCGCCTTCAAAGGTGCGGCGAAGCTCCGCGGCGGAGAGGGGCGTCTTCTTTTCCCTGTTGCGATCGACGGCGGGCCGATTGAGCGTTTCCGCCCACTCTGCGCTCGTGGGGCCGACATTTTTCGTTTCCTTTTCTGTTTTTTCGTCCTTCTCCGAATTCTTTATGGCGGACTTGACGAGGGCATAGCCGATGGCAAAGAGTAGCATTAAAAATCTCATGTGTCCGCTCCTTTCAAAGCTCGCCGAGAATGTCGCGGCGCTTGGCCTCATACTCCTCGGCGGTGATGAGGCTGCGGTCATAGAGGCTTTTCAGCTCCGTCAGCCGCGCCTGCGCATCGGAGCCGCCGCGGGGCGTGGGCGCATCCTCGTCCGTGATCTCGTAGCCGCCCATTCTGACCTTGCCTGCGGCGACAAGAAAATTATAAATCCCCATGCCGAAGGCCAGCAGGCACCAAAGGACCGTGAAGGCCGTGATGGCCGGGTCGAAGCCTATGGGCATCACAAAAAGGCCGAAGCAGCCCATGATGCAGGCGACGATGCCGCCGAAGATGCTCTCGCCCCTGGTCGGGCGGCGGGTGATGCGCCGTCTTCTCATCTCATACCTCCTCAGTCGGTTCCTCAGACGCAGTGTGCATACTGCCCTGAATATCGGGGTCTTCATCGAGCGCCGGCTTGCGCTTGCCCTGCCACTTTGCGCGGCGCTCGTCCTCCGCGGGGCCTACGCCGCTGCCGATGAGCTTGCCGAAGGCGGCGAAGGCAAGGAGCAGAACGGCGATCAGAAGGTACTTCATGGCGTCTTCTCCTTTCTTCGTTTGGTGGGTCTTGGTGGTTTCCTATCCACAGTATCGCAGAAAAAGAGGAAAAAGTCTACAAAAATAAAGTTGCGCCGAAAAATTTCGGCGCAACTTCTATTTTACACCGCCCTTACTCCGCGGGATTTTCCACAGGGTCGGGGATTTCTGTGGGCGCAGCGTCGGACGCGGGCGCGTCCTCGTGCTCGGCGAGCGCCATGGAGATGACCTGATCGCCCTCCTCCTTAAAGCGCATGACGATGACGCCCTGCGTGGCGCGGCCTGTGGAGCGGATGTCCGCGACGGGGGTGCGGATCAAAATGCCCGCGCGGGTGACGAGGAGCAGGTCCTCGCTGCCGTCCACGACCTTGACGCCCACGACGCCGCCGGTCTTTTCCGTAACCATATAGTTCTTGATGCCGAGGCCGCCGCGGTTGGTAATGCGGTATTCCTCGACCGGTGTCTGCTTGCCGAAGCCGTTGGCGGTGATGGAGAGAACCTGCTTGCCCTCCTGCGCACGCTCCGCGCCGACGACATAGTCGCCCGCGCGCAGGCGGATGCCGCGCACGCCCATGGCAGTGCGGCCCATGGCGCGCACATCGGTCTCGTCAAAGACGCAGGCCATGCCGTCGTGCGTGGCGATGAGGATACGCTGGCTGCCGTCGGTCTCGCGGACGCTCACCAACTCGTCGCCCTCGTCGAGATTCAGCGCGCGGATGCCGTTACTGCGCAGGTTCTTGAGCGTTTCGACCGGCAGGCGCTTGACTGTGCCGTGGCGCGTGACCATGGTGAGGTAAAGCTCCTCGCCGCCCGCCTCGCGGTAGTGGAGCATCGCCTGCACGCGCTCGCCGCTCTCGACCGGGATGATGTTGATGATGTTGGTACCCTTGGCCGCCTTGCCGCTCTCTGGGATCTGATAGCCCTTTTTGCGGTAGACCTTGCCGGTATCGGTAAAGAAGAGGATATAGTCGTGCGTGGAGGCGGTGAAGACATCGACGACGGTGTCCTCCTCGCGGGTGGTGATGCCCTTTTTCCCCATGCCGCCCTTGCCCTGCGCGGCATACTCGCTTGCGCTCGTGCGCTTGATGTAGCCGTTTTGGGTGAGGGTGAAGACGCACTGCTCCTCCTCGATGAGGTCCTCGATGTCGATCTCGTCCTCGACATCCTGAATTTCGGTGCGGCGCTCGTCGCCGTACTTTTCGCGGATTTCAATGAGCTCGTCCTTGAGGACGCCGCGCAGCATCGTCTCATTGGAGAGGAGCTCGACAAAGTAGGCGATGCGCTTTTCCAGTTCGTCGTACTCCGCCTGAAGCTTTTCGCGGTCGAGGCCTTGCAGGGCCTTGAGGCGCATTTCAAGAATGGCCTGCGCCTGAATGTCGGAGAGCGAAAAGCGCGCCATGAGCTTTTCCTTGGCGTCGTCGTAGCTGGTGCGGATGATGTGGATGACCTCGTCGATATTGTCCTGCGCGATGAGGAGGCCCTGAAGCAGATGCTCGCGCTCGCGCGCTTTTTTGAGGTCGTACTGCGTGCGGCGGGTGATGAGCTGCTCCTGATAGGCAAGGTACTCGTCGAGAATGTGGCGCAGGGAAAGAATTTTCGGCTGCTTTTGGTTATCGACCAGCGCGAGCATATTGATGGCAAAGCTGGTCTGGAGCTGCGTTTGGGCAAAGAGGCGGTTTAAAACGACCTGCGGGTTCGCGTCGCGCTTGACCTCGATGACGATGCGCATACCTGTGCGGTCGGTCTCGTCGCGGATGTCGGAGATCCCCTCCAACCGCTTGTCGTTGACCTGATCGGCCATGCTCTTGATGAGCATACGCTTGTTGACCTGATAGGGAAGCTCGGTGACGATGATGCGCACGCGGTCCTTGCCGAAGTCTTCAAATTCCGTGCGGGCGCGGAGGATGAGCTTGCCGCGGCCTGTGGCGTAGGCGGCGCGGATGCCCGCGCGCCCCATGATGATGCCGCGCGTCGGGAAGTCGGGGCCTGTGACATGCTGCATGAGGTCGGCAAGCGTCGCCTCGGGATCGTCGAGCACGCAAATGCAGGCGTTGATGACCTCGGTGAGGTTGTGCGGCGGGATATTGGTCGCCATGCCGACGGCAATGCCGCTCGAGCCGTTGACAAGCAGGTTCGGGAAGCGGCTCGGGAGCACGCGCGGCTCCTTGCGGGACTCATCAAAGTTGGGGTCCCAGTCGACCGTTTCCTTGTCGATGTCGCGCAGCATTTCGTTCGCGAGCTTGGACATACGCGCCTCGGTGTAGCGGTAGGCCGCGGGGGGGTCGCCATCGACCGAGCCGAAGTTGCCGTGGCCGTCGACGAGCATATAGCGCATGGAAAAGTCCTGCGCGAGACGCACGAGGGCGTCGTAGACCGATGCGTCGCCATGGGGGTGATAGCGGCCGAGCACATCGCCGACGCAGGTGGCGGATTTCTTGAAGGGCTTGTCGCTCGTCAAGCCGTCCTCATACATGGCGTAGAGAATGCGGCGGTGGACGGGCTTGAGGCCGTCGCGCACATCGGGCAGGGCGCGGCCGACGATGACGGACATGGCGTATTCGATATAGGAGGACTTCATCTCGTGCACGAGCTCGCTCGTGACGATCTTCTGGTCGGGAAAGCGAATGTCCTCGGGCTTGTAGTCTACATTTTTATGAGCCATTTTATTGTGTCCTCCCTTCCTCAGAAGTCAAGATTGACGGCGTACTGCGCGTTCTGCTCGATGAATTCCTTGCGCGGCTCGACCTTCTCGCCCATGAGGATGGTAAAGGTCTCGTCGGCAAGCAGCGCGTCCTCGAGCGTGATGCGCTTGAGGGTGCGGCGCTCGGGGTCCATGGTGGTCTCCCACAGCTCGTGAGGATTCATTTCGCCGAGGCCCTTGAAGCGGGAGATGTCGACCTTGGCGTTGGGATTGTCGCCGCGCAGCTCGGCGGAGTAGGCGTCGCGTTCGTCCTCGGAGAAGGCGAGGCGTGTGGTCTTGCCGCGGGTAAGCTTGAAAAGCGGAGGCACGGCGGCGTAGACATAGCCGTTTTCGATGAGCGGGCGCATATAGCGGAAGAAGAAGGTCAGAAGCAGGGTGCGGATGTGGGAGCCGTCCACATCGGCATCCGCCATGATGATGACCTTGTGATAGCGGAGCTTGTTGACATCGAAATCCTCGCCGAGTCCCGCGCCGAGGGCGACGATGACGGGCTGGAGCTTGTCGTTGCCGTAAATTTTGTCGGCGCGGACCTTTTCGACATTGAGCATCTTGCCCCAAAGGGGCAGGATCGCCTGAAAGCGGGAGTCGCGGCCCTGTGTGGCAGAGCCGCCCGCGCTGTCGCCCTCGACGATGTAAAGCTCGGTCAGCTCGGGGTTATTCTCGTTGCAGTCGCGCAGCTTATCGGGCATGGCGGCGCCGCCGAGGGCGCTCTTGCGGCGGATGGATTCGCGCGCCTTGCGCGCGGCCTCGCGCGCGCGGTTCGCCATCATCGCCTTGTCCAGAATGGTGCGGGCGACGGCGGGGTTTTCATCGAGGAACTGCATGAGCTTATCCGAAACGATGGAATCGACGAGAGTACGCATGGAGGCGTTGCCGAGTTTGGCCTTGGTTTGGCCCTCGAACTGGGCGTCGGTGAGCTTGACGGAGATGACGGCGGTGAGGCCCTCGCGGCAGTCCTCGCCGGAGACCTTATCGCCCTCCTTGATGAGGCCGACCTTGAGGCCGTAGGCGTTTAAGACGCGCGTGAGCGCGGCCTTGAAGCCGGTCTCGTGCATGCCACCCTCGGGGGTGTGGACATTGTTGGCGAAGGAGAGAATATTCTCCTGATAGCCGTCGTTATACTGGAGTGCGACCTCAGCGTAGGAGTCGCCCTTGGTGCCGTTCATGTAAATGACGCCTGCGTGGAGCGCGTCCTTTGACTTATTGAGGAAAGTGACAAATTCGCGGATGCCGCCCTCATAGCACATCTCGTCGCTCTGCTCCTGTCCCTCGCGCAGATCGACGGTGCGGATGCGAAGGCCCGCGTTCAAAAATGCCTCCTCGCGCATACGGGTGTGGAGGATATCGTAGGAGTAGACCGTATCCTCGAACATTTCGGGGTCGGGCTTGAAGGTGACGGTGGTGCCCGTATGGTCGGTCGTGCCGGTGACGGTCATCTCCTGCGTGATGTGGCCGCGGGAGAATTTCATCTCGTAAATTTTCCCGTCCTTGTGGACCTGCACGGTCAGCCACTCGGAGAGGGCGTTGACGACGCTCGCGCCGACGCCGTGCAGGCCGCCGGAGACCTTGTAGCCCCCGCCGCCGAACTTACCGCCCGCGTGCAGGACAGTGAAGACAACCTCGAGCGCGGGACGGCCTGTCTGTGCCTGAATATCGACGGGGATGCCGCGGCCGTTATCGACGACGGTGATGGTGTTGTTGGGGTTGATCTGCACGGTGATCTGCGTGCAGTAGCCCGCGAGCGCCTCGTCAATGGAGTTATCGACGATCTCGTAGACGAGATGGTGCAGACCGCTCGACGAGGTGGAGCCGATGTACATGCCGGGGCGCTTGCGCACTGCCTCGAGCCCTTCGAGGACCTGAATTTCCGAGGCGTTGTAGTCGTTGGCGGCATCGACCGCCGTGGGTCGCAGAAGTTCGTTGTCTGCCATGGAATTCTCCTTTCGGTACAGGGTACGAAGAAACAGGCCGGAAACGCTTCCGGCGCGTTTCTTCGCACCTTGTCTGATTTTGTTCTGCCGTTTTAATCGATGAGCTTCTGGCTTTCCGCGCGGCTTTTGAGCGTTGCGGTGCTCAGCTCGGAGAGATAGACGATCTGGGGGTGATAGGGATGGTCGCAGACGAGGAAGGACTTTGGGAGGTCGTCGCAGACCTCGAGCACCGTGCCCTCCTGCGCGGCGCGGTCTAAAAAAGCGCGGGTGAGTTTGGACTGGGAGGTGATCTCAAGGTCAAAGACGCCGATGATGCGCCGCTCGGCGAGCATCTGATTGCGGCCGATGTGCAGATACATTTCAGACCACCCTTCCGTTTTCGACATGGAGGACCTTGCCGCCGAGCAGGGACTCTAATCTGTCCTCCTCGCAGCAGGTGATGAAGACCTGACCGCCTGAGATGCGGTTCAAAACAAATTCCTGCCGGCGGGGGTCGAGCTCGGAGAGCACATCATCGAGCAGGAGGACGGGCGAAAAGCCCGTCAGCTCGCGGAAAATGTCGCGCTCGGCGAGCTTCAAGGCAAGCGCCGCGGTGCGCGTCTGCCCCTGCGAGGAATAGGCGCGGGCGGCGGTGCCGCCGATGGAGACGGCGAGATCGTCCTTATGCGGACCCGAGAGGCACAGGCGCGAGGCCAGCTCGGCGCGGTAGTGCTCGCGCTGGTGCGCCATGAGCTGCTCGAAAACCACCTCCTGCGGGGCAAGAGGATCGGCGACGGTGCCGACCGTTTCATAACGGAGCATAAGCTCTTCCCTGCCGCCGGAGCATTCGCGGTGGGCGCTCGCGGCATAATCCGCAAGGAGCCTGCAAAAGCGCGCGCGGTAGTAGATGAGCACCGCGCCGCACTGCGCCATGCGGAGATTGAAGTCCGGCAGGGCGTCGAGCAGCGAGGGGTGTTCCTCCGCGTCGCGCAGGATGCGGGTCTTGTGCTCATAGAGGCGGTTATATTCGCCCAGCGTTTCGGCGTAGCGCGGGCGGAGCTGAGAGAGCGCAAGGTCCATGAAGCGGCGGCGTGCCGACGCGCCGTCGCGGATGAGCAGGAGGTCGTCAGGACAGAAATAGACCGTGTTGAGGACGCCCGAAAGCTCACCCGCCTTTTTGCAGGGGACGCGGTTGACGCTCATCTTCCGGCGCTTGCCGCGGGAGAGCTCGATCTCCACGGAAAAGTCGCGGCTGCGGGAAAAGACACTGCCCGTAAGCTTTGCCGCATCGGCGCTAAAGGAGATCATCTCCTTGTCCGCGCGGGCACGGGGCGAGTGGGCGCAGGAGAGGTAGACGGCGGCCTCTAAGAGGTTCGTTTTGCCCTGCGCGTTTTCGCCGACGATGACATTGACCGAGGGGTCGAAGGTCACGCGCTCGCTCTCGTAGTTGCGGAAATGCTCGAGCGTGAGGGAGTCAAGACGCATGGCTGACGGTGAGCTCGCGGTTTTCAAAGGTGACGATGTCGCCCGGGCGGAGCTTTTTGCCGCGCTGCGTACAAATCTCTCCGTTGACCTTGACCTCGCCGTCTAAAATGCGGAGCTTGGCCTCGCCGCCGGTGGAGACGAGATCGGCGAGTTTCAAAAGATCCTGGAGCTTGATAAATTCGGTGGTGATGGGAATGGTGGTCATAAAGGGACCTCTTTTCTTCTTATTGCGTTATTGCGCCTTCAGACGGACGGGCAGGACCATATAAAGGAAGCTCTCCTCCCCTTCGGTGGGGACGAGAATGGCGGGAGAGATACCTGTATTGAGCTCAAGCTTCACCTCGTCGGCGGGGGCGTAGCGCAGCGCGTCCATGAGGTAGCGGTTGTTGAAGCCGATCTCAAGGCCCTGCCCGTCGCCATCGATGCGGCAGACATCCTTGGCGTCGCCGTTGGCGGTTTTGGCGGAGAGGAGCACCTTATCCTCTTCAAAGATGCAGCGCACGGGGCTTTTGAGCTTTTCGGAGATGACGACGCTCACGCGGTCGAGGCTTTCGAGCATGGCCTTGCTGTCGATGGTGACGGTGATGGGATTGCGGCGCGGAATGGCGTTTTTATAATCGAGAAATTCACCCTCAAGGCGGCGGCAGATCAGCTCCGTTTCGCCTATTTCAAAGAGGATGTGGCGCTGGCCGAGGGTGATGACGGCGAGGGCGTCGATGTCCTCACAGATCTTCTCGACCTCGTTGAGCGCGGTACCCGGCGCGACGAAGGAGAAAGCGCCGCCCTCAATGCGCTCAAGCGGCTCGCGACGCAGGGCGAGTCGAAAGCCGTCGACCGCGACGACGGTGAGACCGTTTTCGCCGATCTCGAAAAGCTCGCCCATGTGGACGGGGCGCGCCTCGTTTGTGGAAACGGCAAAGGAGGTCTGCTGGATCATGGCGCGGAGCGTCTTTTCGGGAAGGGAGACAGAATATTTCTCCTCGACTTCGGGGAGCTCCGGAAAATCGGCGGCGGAGAGGGCCAAAACATCGAAGTCGGCATCGCCGCAGGAGAGGTGGACCATGAGCTTTTCGTCGGCGGAGAAGGTGATCATGTCGTCGGGCATACGGCGGATGATGTCGCCGAAGAGGCGCGCGGAGAGGACCAGCTCGCCGCTCTCCTGCTCTTCGACGGAAAAGCGGGTGCGGATGCCCGTTTGCATATTGTAGCCGGAAACGGTGAGCACACCATCCTCACAGCGCAGGAGCAGCCCCTCGAGCGCGGGGATGGAGCTTTTTGCGGCGACCGCGCGGGAGGCGGTGTTGATGGCATTTTGAAGGAGAAGCTTCTCGCAGGAAAATTTCATGATGCGCTTCCTTTCTTAAAAAAGAATAGAATATTTCGTCGTTTTCGTAGTAGAGAAGGAAAGGTGTGGAAAAGTGGCAGGAGCCGTAGAAAAACAAGGAAATGGGAGTGTGGAAAAAGCTGTGGGAAAAGAGGCGGGATTTTCCGCGGCTGTGGAAAGAATGGGATATCCACAGCCGTCGTCGCAGTCGTCTTGTTAACTGTGGGGAGAAGGGGCGTTATTTTTTGGAGTTGATGTTGATGGTGATGTCCTTGATCGTTTGGGCAAAGGCGGGATCGCTCTGAAGCTTGCTTTCGACCTGCTCGAGCGCGTGGAGGACGGTGGTGTGGTCGCGTCCGCCAAAGGCGCGGCCGATGTCGGGCGTTGAGAGGTTCGTCATGCGGCGGACGAGGTACATCGCCGCCTGACGGGCGGTGACGGCCTCGCGGCTGCGGGAGGGACCCTTGACGACCGATTCGTCGATGCCGAAAAAGCGCGAGACCTCGTCGATGATCGAGGCGGCGGTGGGAATGTATTCATTGGACTTGCGCAGCATATCGCGCACGGCGCGGTTGGCGCTCTCCTCGTCCATCTCCTTGCCAATGAGGTCGCGGTAAGCGAGGATCTTGTTCATCGTGCCCTCTAATTGGCGGACATTGCTTGTGACATTTTCGGCGATGTATTTGGCGATGTCGTCGTCGATGGCAGTTCCCCACTGGGCGGCTTTATTTTTGATGATGGCAAGGCGCGTTTCAAAGTCCGGCGGCTGGACATCAACGAGCAGCCCCCACTCAAAGCGGGTTTGCAGACGGTCCTCAAGCTGCTGCATCTCCTTGGGTGAGCGGTCGGAGGTCAGGACGATCTGTCGCTTGGACTCGTAGAGGGTGTTGAAGGTATGGAAGAATTCCTCCTGCGTCTGCTTGCGGCCGGCGATGAACTGCACGTCGTCCATCAGCAGAAGGTCGGCGTCGCGGTACTTGCTGCGGAACTCGACATTTTTACCGCTGCGGATCGCCTCGACAAGCTCGTTGGTGAAATCGTCGCCCTTGATGTAGACGATCTTCGCATCGGGCGATTTGGTGCGGATCTCGTGGGCGATGGCGTAAATGAGGTGCGTTTTGCCGAGGCCCGAGTCACCGTAGATGAAGAGCGGGTTATAGTGCTCGGCGGGCGCGTCCGCCACGGCGCGGGAGGCGGCGTAGGCGAGTTTGTTGCTGTCGCCGACGACGAAGGTATCGAAGGTGAATTCGCCGGACTCTAACAAAGAGGTCGGCTTTTTGGGCTTCTCTTGCCCAAACTTCGCGCGCTCGGCGGCGGAGAGCAGCTTGACCTCGAAATCGGCGGAGAAGATCTCGTGCAGGGCGGTTTTGAGGTTCGGCAGGAAGAGGGACTCGATGGTGCCGCGCTTGAAGTCGTTGGGGCAGCAGAGGTAAAAGGTCATGTCGCGGATGGCGACGGCCTCCGCCTCGTCGAACCAGGTGGAGATGGCCGTTTCAGCAAGGCCGCCTGCGCGCAGACGCTCGAGCACGACCTGCCAGACATCGGATACAGAATTCAAAGGGAACGCTCCTTTCGTGCGTGGGAATGAAAGCGCGGCGAACGGGGCGCGGCGCAAAATATCACGGAAGTATTATAGCAGAGAGAGGGGGAAAAAGCAACCGATATTTTATATTTAGATAATGTATAGAGCAGAATGAAAAAGGGGCTTGCGGCCGCGGGGATGGGAGACCACAAGATTTTGTGGCTTGACAGAGAGGAGGCAATTTTGTATAATATCTTCTGCGTTGCGTTAGGCGCAGCGCAAAAAATGGCTACTGCGGGGGCGGGAGACCGCCGCCGTCGAGTAAGAGCGGCAAAAGCCGCCTGCAAATTTTTTAGGAGGTGTAACGCAATGGCTACTTCTCGTACCTATCAGCCCAAGAAGCTGCAGCGCTCCAAGGAGCACGGTTTCCGCAAGAGAATGGCGACCGCAAACGGCCGTAAGGTCCTCGCCCGCCGCCGTGCAAGAGGCCGCGCCCGCCTGACCCATTGAGGGAGCCAAAGGCGCATCGCATATAGATAACCGAGGGACGGACGATGGGAAAAATCGCCGTCCCTTAGAGGCTATCGACCGAGATCGGAACGATGCAGGAGAGAGACTGTGAAGCCAACGATGAGCGTAAAGGAAAATTACGAGTTTCGCCGGATCTACGCCAAGGGGCGCTCCGGCGTTTCGCCGTATCTTGTGATCTACGCGCGGCCTAACCGCAGAGGACACAACCGCCTCGGCGTGACGGCGAGCACCAAGCTCGGCCATGCCGTGGTGAGAAACCGTGTGCGGCGGCGTCTGCGCGAGATCTTCCGGCTCAATCAGGATAAGCTCAAGCAGGGCTATGACTTCATCCTCGTCGCGCGCACGCGCGCGGTGGGGGCGGAATACCGCGAGCTGGAGCGCGCGTTTCTGGGCGTGTGCAAAAGGCTCGGGCTGCGGGAGGACAAGCCGTGAAGCGCGCTTTGCTCGCGCTCGTGCGCTTTTACCGCAGGAGCATCTCTCCCCTGCGCCCCCCCTGCTGCCGCTTCATCCCCACCTGCTCGCAGTACGCGCTCGAGGCCATCGAGAAGTACGGCGCGCTCAAGGGAGGCTGGCTGGCGTTTCGGCGGATCATGCGATGCCACCCGTTCTATAAGGGCGGGAAAATCTACGACCCCGTTCCCTGAGCGGGAACACCAAAAAACACGGAGGAAACAATAATGTTTGCAACGCTCGGATACTATATCTGTATCCCCTTCGCATGGCTGCTCCGCGTGCTCTATGAGCTGACGATGTCCTATGGCTGGGCGCTGGTGCTCTTCACCGTGGTCATCAAGCTGGTGCTGCTGCCCTTCCAGATCAAATCGAAGAAGAGCATGATGCGCATGAGCCGCTTCCAGCCCATGATCAAGGAGATACAGACGCGCTATAAGAACAATCAGGTCAAGATGAACGAGGAGATGCAGCGGCTCTATGCCGAGGAGGGCATCAACCCCATGAGCGGCTGCCTGTGGAGCTTTCTGCCCTTCCCCATCCTCATCGCGCTCTATTCCATCATCCGTCAGCCCATCACCCGCTTTATGATGCTCACGACGACTGCCATGCAGGGCGTGATCGACGCGGTGGAGACCGCGGGCTTTGACCTCAGCGCCATTGCGATGGTGAAGGACGGCGTGGTGAGCATGAAGGACGGCCTGACGCAGCTGCAGCCCTACGGCCAGATCGCGCTCGTGAAGGCCGCGCAGGAGCTGGGCGTCACGCTGCCCGAGGGCTGGATCAACATGGACTTCAGCTTCCTCGGCATGGACCTCACGCTGATTCCCAAGGATGCGCTCGGACAGCTCGGGACCGGCGGCTGGGCCGTCATCGGCGTGCTGCTCATCCCCGTCATCTCCGGTGCGCTGAGCTTCTGGCAGTCCAAGGTCACCATGGCCGGCAATCCCGCCGCTGCGGACCCCGGCGACCCCACCGCGCGCTCGACGCGCATGATGATGTGGATGATGCCCGTCATGTCGCTATGGATCGGCTTCACCCTGCCAGCGTCGCTGGGCGTGTACTGGATCGCCAACAGCATTCTGATGCTCGTGCAGGAAAAGGCGCTCAACAAGTATTTTAAGAAGTCCATGGCCGCGGAGGATGAGGCGCGCGAAAAGAAGCGCAACGAGGACCGCATCCGCCGCATGGAGGAGGCCCGCGTGGCCCAGCAGCAGCGCGACGAGAAGAAGAGCCTGAAGGAAAAGCAGCGCGCCGCGCAGGCCGCCAAGGCCGCCAAGGCCGAGAAGGCCAAGCGCGCCACCACCGAGAACGGCCGCATCGGAGACCGTCCGTACGCGAGAGGCCGTTCGTTCAACGCCGACCATTACGGCGAATAAGGAAAAGGAGCTTATCTTAGATGATTAAGTTTATCGATATGACGGGCAAGACCGAGGACGAGGCCCTGCGCCGCGCGCTCGAGCAGCTCGGTATGGAGCGTGACGATGTCTCTGTGGAGATCATCGAGCGCGCGAAGTCCGGCTTCCTCGGCATCGGCGGCTCGCCCGCAACGATCCGTGTCAGCTATGACGACGGTCAGCCCGAGCCCAAGGAGGAGCCGAAAGTAAGCGAGGCCAAGCCCGCCGCGCCCAAGGCAGAGAAAAAGCCCGTTTACTGTGCAGAGATCTTGCAGAAGAAGGAGGTCCGCGCGAAGGAGAAGCCCGAGCGCGAGAGCCGCCGCAGCGAGCGCAGGGACGAGCGTCCCGCGCGCGAGGAAAAGAAGGTCCGCGAGCCGGTCGTGCTCGGCGAGGAGGTCCGCGACGAGAAGAGCGAGGAGATCCGCGCGTTTTTGAAGGGTCTGCTCGAGCACATGGATTCCGCCGCGGAGGTCAAGGTCTACGAGGTCGAAAAGGGCCGCTATAAGGTCATTTTAGAGGGCGAAAAGCTCGGCGCGCTCATTGGCCGCCGCGGCGAAACGCTCGACGCCATTCAGCAGCTGACGAACTATTCCGTCAACCGCAGCGGCGAGAGCAAGCGCGCCCGCGTGCAGATCGACGCGGAGAATTACCGCGAAAAGCGCGAGGAGAGCCTCGAGCGCCTGGCGCAGAAGGTCGCGGGGAAGGTGGTCAAGTATCGCCGCAACGTGACGCTTGAGCCGATGAACGCCTACGAGCGCCATGTGATCCACACGGCCTTGCAGGACACGCAGTACATCACGACCTTCTCCATCGGCACGGAGCCGAACCGCCGCGTGGTGGTCTCCTACGACCGCACGAAGCAGTAAAAAAGAACAGGAAAGAAAAGACGCCTTCGGGCGTCTTTTCCTTTTTCGTACGCTTGTTTTTTTGAAAGGATTTTGGTATGATACAAAAGAAAAAATATACACAGGAGAAAAAACGGGAGGAAACGGGAACGATGAAGCTGGTATCGTGGAATGTCAACGGCCTGCGGGCCTGCCTCAATAAGGGCTTTTTGGATTTCGTGGCGCTCGCGGACGCGGACGCGATCTGTTTGCAGGAGACAAAATTGCAGCCGCATCAGGTGAGCTTTGAGCTGCCGGGCTATCAGATGTTTTTCAACAGCGCCGACAAGGCGGGCTACTCCGGTACGGCGATTTTGACGCGAAGAGAGCCGATCAGCGTCACCTACGACTTCGGCGACGACGAGCACCGCCACGAGGGGCGCGTTATCACGGCGGAGTATGAGGACTTTTACCTCGTGTGCTGCTATACGCCCAACTCGCAGGACGAGCTGCGGCGGCTGCCCTACCGAATGCGCTGGGAGGACGAGCTGCGCGGCTATCTCTGCGAACTGGACAAGGTCAAGCCCGTGGTGTACTGCGGCGACCTGAATGTGGCGCACGAGGAGATCGACCTGAAAAACCCCAAGACGAACCACTTTAACCCCGGCTTTTCCGATGAGGAGCGCGGAAAGCTGACCGAGCTGCTTGCGGCGGGCTTTGTGGACTCGTTCCGCGCGCTCTGGCCCGACCGCGCCGACGCCTATTCGTGGTGGAGCTACCGCGCGGCGTCGCGGGCGCGGAATGTGGGCTGGAGGATCGACTATTTTATCGTCTCCGAGCGGCTGCGCGGACGCATCAGGAAGGCGGAAATTTGGAGCGAGATCATGGGCAGCGACCACTGTCCCGTGATGCTGGAGCTTGATTGAGAGAGGGTGAGCAAATGGGCGTGCACGAGGGACATCGCGCGCGGAAAAAGGAACAGTTCCGCAAGCATGGGCTCGACGCCTTTGCCGACCATGAGGCGCTGGAGCTGCTGCTTTACTACGCCATTCCGCGGCAGGACACAAATCCCATCGCGCACCGGCTGCTCGAGCGCTTCGGCTCGCTTGAGGGTGTGTTTTCCGCGCCCTGTGCGGAGCTGCAGAAGGTCGAGGGCGTGGGCGAGAGCGCCGCGACGCTCATCCGACTGCTCTTTCCGCTCTGCCGCCGTGTGCGCACGGCGGGCGTAAAGCACGAGATCATTCTCAACACGCGCGAGAATGTCGGGGATTTCTTTTTGGAGCTGTTTCTCGGCGAGCGGCAGGAGGTATTTTACGAGGTCTGCCTGGACGCGAAGGGAAAGCTGCTCGCCTGCTTCCGACTGGCCGAGGGGAGCGCGGATCAGGTGAGCGTCAATATGCGCGCGATCGTGGAAAACGCGCTCAACGCGAACGCGAGCCTTGTGCTGCTCGCGCACAACCATCCGAGCGGCGTGGCGCTACCGAGCAATGCGGACAGTCAGACGACCTTGCAGATCCGGCGGGCGCTGGCGGATATCGGCGTGGAGCTGGTGGATCATATCATCGTCGCGGACGACGACTTTGTGTCGCTGCGCGACAGCAAACTGTTCAACTGAGGAGGCGGACGATGGAATTCAAGCTCCATGCGCCCTTCCGGGCGACCGGCGACCAGCCGGAGGCCATCGAGGCGCTTGCGCGCGGCGTCGAGCTGGGGCTCGACGAGCAGGTGCTGCTCGGCGTGACCGGCTCGGGCAAGACCTTCACGATGGCGAGCGTCATCGAAAAAATTCAGCGCCCGACGCTGGTGCTGGCGCACAACAAAACGCTGGCCGCGCAGCTTTGCGCGGAGTTCAAGGAGTTTTTCCCCGAAAACGCGGTGGAATACTTCGTCTCCTACTACGACTACTATCAGCCCGAGGCCTATATCCCGCACACGGACACCTATATCGCAAAGGACGCCTCGACCAACGAGGAGATCGACCGCCTGCGGCTGAGCGCGACCTGCGCGCTGCTCGAGCGGCGGGACGTCATCGTGGTCTCGTCCGTGAGCTGCATCTACGGCCTCGGCGAGCCGGACGACTTTGCCAAGCTCATGATCTCGCTGCGGCCCGGACAGGTGATGGAGCGCGACGAGCTGCTGCGGCGGCTGGTCGAGGATCGCTACGAGCGCAACGACATCGCCTTTGAGCGCAACCGCTTTCGTGTACGCGGCGACGCGGTGGACATCTACCCCGCCTACTGGCGCGACCGCGCCGTGCGCGTGGAGTTCTTCGGCGACGAGATCGACGCCATCCGCGAGTTTCAGCCCGTGACGGGCGTGGTGACCAAGACGCTGGCGCACACGGTCATCTATCCCGCCTCGCACTATGTGACGACGAAGGACAAGATGGAGCGGGCGATCGGCGAGATCGAGCGAGAGCTGGAGGCGCGGGAGAGGTTCTTCACTGACAACGGACAGGCGGTGGAAGCGCAGCGCATCCACCAGCGCACGAAGTACGACATTGAGATGATGCGCGAGCTGGGCTACTGCACGGGCATCGAGAACTATTCGCGCGTTATTTCCGCGCGGCCCGAGGGCAGCGCGCCGATGACGCTGCTCGACTACTTCCCCAAGGACTTTCTGCTCTTTGTGGACGAGAGCCATGTGACGCTGCCGCAGGTGCGCGCGATGTACAACGGCGACCGCGCGCGCAAGGATTCACTTGTGCAGTACGGCTTTCGCCTGCCCTGCGCCTACGACAACCGCCCGCTTCGGTTTGAGGAATTCGAGCAGCGCGTGCACCAGCGCATCTATGTCTCCGCGACGCCGGGCGACTATGAGCGCGAGCGCGCGGGGCAGATCGTGGAGCAGGTCATCCGTCCGACGGGGCTGCTCGACCCGCGCGTGGAGGTGCGGCCCGTTACGGGGCAGATCGACGATCTTATTGGCGAGATCAACGCACGCGCCGCAAAAAATGAGCGCGTGCTGGTGACGACGCTCACCAAGAAAATGGCCGAGGACCTGACCGAATATCTGCGCACGGCGGGCGTGCGCGTGCGCTATATGCACGCGGATGTGGAGACCATCGAGCGCATGGAGCTGATCCGCGACCTGCGGCTCGGCGAGTTCGATGTGCTCGTGGGCATCAACCTGCTGCGCGAGGGACTGGACCTGCCCGAGGTGTCGCTCGTCGCCATTCTGGACGCGGACAAGGAGGGCTTTTTGCGCAGCGAAACGAGCCTCGTGCAGACCATCGGCCGCGCCGCGCGAAACGCGGAGGGGCTTGTCATCCTCTACGCCGACACGGTGACGCCGTCGATGAAGCGGGCGATGGAGGAAACCGAGCGCCGCCGCGCTATTCAGGACAAGTACAACAAGGAGCACGGCATCGTGCCGCAGACCATCCGCAAGGATGTGCGCGAGATTTTGGAGATCTCCAAAAAGGACGAGGACGGCGCGCGCAGGCGCGGCAAGCGCAAGCTCAGCGAGCGCGAGCGGGACGAGGAGATCAAAAAATTGGAAAAGCAGATGCAGGAGGCGAGCCGGATGTTAGAATTCGAGTATGCCGCCGTGCTGCGCGACCGCATCATCGAGCTGCGGAAAGAACAAAAGTAAAGAGAGAATAGCATGAAAAAGTACCTTCCCTATTGGAATATCCTTGCCGCGGCGTTCTGCTGGGGCTGTATCGGGCTTTTCTCGCGCACGCTCTCGCGCGCGGGCATGAGTGCGGCGAATATCGTTGTGATCCGAAACCTCGGCGGACTTGTGCTGCTGACGCTGTTCTTCGCGCTGCGTGACCGGAGCGTGTTCCGCATGGAGGCAAAGAGCCTGCCGATCTTCTTCGGTACGGGCGTGGTGAGCGTGCTCTTTTTTACGCTGTGCTACTTCCGCTGTCAGGAGCTGTGCTCACTGGCGGTGAGCGCGATCCTGCTCTATACCGCGCCGGCGATGGTCGTGGTGATGAGCGCGGCGGTGTTTCACGAGAAGATCACAAAAAAGAAGGTGCTGGCGCTGGCGCTCGCGCTGCTCGGCTGCTCGTTCGTGACGGGCATCTGGAGCGGCGGACTGCGCGTGACGGCGGCGGGCGTGCTGTTCGGGCTGGGCGCGGCGTTTTTCTACGCGCTCTACTCCATCTTCGCGCCCTTCGGCCTGCGGCGCTACGCGCCCTTCACAGTGGTGTACTGGACCTTTGTGTTCGGCGGCATCGGCTCGCTCGCCTTCCTCGACGCGGGAGAGATGGGGACGGTGCTCGCGGAGCGGGGGATGACGCTCACTGCGCTGGGGCTGGTGGTCATCTCGACGGTGCTGCCGTATCTCTTTTACACGAAGGGGCTATCGAAGGTCGAGAGCGGCAAGGCGAGCATCATGGTGAGCCTGGAGCCGGTGGTCGCGTCGTTCGTGGGCATCCTCGCCTTCGGCGAGCCGATGAGTCTTATGGTATTTTTGGGGCTGGGGTGCATCCTCGCCTGCGTATATGTATTGAGGTGAAGGGATATGGCAAAGGAAAGAAAGAACAAGATGAATGTTTTGACAGGAAGCGCGGGAGAATATTTTGTCGCGGCGGAGCTTTCGCGGCGCGGCGTTGTCGCGGCCCTCACAATGGCAGGGACAGATGCTTTTGACATTTTGGCTGTGAACAAAGCGGGAAAAAGCTGCGCAATCCAAGTCAAGACAACCCAGTATGAAAAGGCATCGTGGCTGTTGAGCAGTAAGGATGAGACACCGAAAGCCGATTTTTATGTGTTTGTCCGGCTGAACGGAGAGAGTCTGCCGGACTACTATATCATGCAGGCAGAGGAGGTGGCGGCAACCATTCGGGAGTCACATGCAAAATGGTTGGCAACACCCAAAAAGGATGGCACGCCGCATACGCCAATCAGCATGCGGGAAATACAAATAAAGTATCACGACGAAAATGCCTATAACCGCTGGGAGCTTATTACGGGAGAAGAGGACGATGGCAAGGAATAAGGAAGAAAAGACGAATGTGATGCGCGTGCTGGAGCAGAAGAAGATCGCCTACACGCCGCACACCTATCCGCATGAGGAGGGCGTGGCGGTGGACGGCGTGACGGTGGCCGAGAGCATGGGCTTCGACCCCGCGCAGGTGTTCAAAACGCTGGTGGCGCGGGGCGCGAGCGGGCAATACTATGTGTTCGACGTTCCCGTGGCGGAGAGCCTTGACCTTAAAAAGGCGGCGCGCGCCGTGGGCGAAAAGAGCATCGAGATGCTGCATCAAAAGGAGCTGCTGCCGCTCACGGGCTATGTCCACGGCGGCTGCTCGCCGGTGGGCATGAAGAAGCTCTTCCCGACGGTGTTCCACAGCTCGGTGGAAAACCTGTCGACGCTCATCGTGTCCGCGGGGAAGATCGGCTATCAGGTGGAGCTCAGACCCGCCGACCTGCTCTCGCTCGTGCGCGGGAGAACGGCGGACATTATCGTGAAAAACTGATTACAAATCGTATTATTTTGGAGCAATATTACATGTTGGATCAAATTTTTGTCAAGGGTGCGCGGGAGAACAACCTCAAGAACATTGATGTGAGCATCCCGCGCGACAAGCTGACCGTCGTCACGGGGCTGTCCGGCAGCGGCAAGAGCTCGCTGGCGTTCGACACCATCTATGCCGAGGGGCAGCGGCGCTATGTGGAGAGCCTGTCGTCCTACGCGCGGATGTTTCTGGGGCAGAAGGAAAAGCCCGATGTGGATTACATCGACGGCCTCTCCCCCGCTATCTCCATCGATCAGAAAACGACCTCGCAGAACCCGCGCTCGACGGTCGGCACGGTGACGGAGGTTTACGACTACCTGCGCCTTTTGTGGGCGCGGGTGGGTACGCCCCACTGCCCGAACTGCGGGAAGGAGATCCGCCAGCAGACCATCGATCAGATCGTCGATCAGGTGATGGCGCTCGGCGAGGGGACGCGTATTCAGGTGATGGCGCCGGTCATCCGCGGGAAGAAGGGAGAATACGCCAAAATTTTCGAGGACGCGAGGAAATCCGGCTATGTGCGTGTGCGCGTGGACGGCAGCATGTATGACCTGAGCGAGGAGATCAAGCTTGAAAAGAACCTCAAGCACAGCATTGAGATCGTGGTCGACCGCCTCATTTTAAAACCGGGCGATGTGCATCGCCTGACGGACTCGGCCGAGACCGCCGCGGCGCTCTCGGGCGGGCTGGTGCTGGTCAATGTGCTCAATCCCGAGCGGGATATTCTCTTTTCGCAGAACTACGCCTGCGAGGACTGCGGCGTGTCCATCGAGGAGCTGACGCCGCGGATGTTCTCGTTCAACAATCCCTTCGGCGCCTGCCCGAAGTGTACGGGGCTCGGCAGTCAGCTCAAGGTGGACCCGGAGCTGATCCTGCCGAACAAGGCGCTCTCCATCTTAGACGGGGCGATCTGCGCGTCGGGCTGGAGCAATGTGCGCGGCGACGGCATTTCGAGAATGTACTTCGACGCGCTGGCGAAGAGGTATCATTTCTCGCTGCGCGAGCCGGTGGAGAAGCTGAGTGCCGAGGTCATGGACATCATCCTCTACGGCACGAAGGGCGAAAAGCTGGAGCTGCAATACGATCAGCCGCGCGGCAAGGGCGTGCTGTATCAGCCCTTCGAGGGCGTGGTCAACAACTTGGAGCGGCGCTATCAGGAGACGCAGAGCGAGAGTATGCGCGCGGAGCTGGAGGAGTGCATGAGCGAGTGCCCCTGCCCTGCCTGTCAGGGACGCAGGCTGCGGCGCGAGTCGCTGGCGGTGACGGTGGGCGGCATGGACATCGACAGCTTTACGCGCATGAGCGTGACGGAGGAGATCGCCTTCGTCGATCGGCTCACGCTCACGGAGCAGCAGATGCGTATTGCCGAGCGCATTTTGAAGGAGATCAAAAACCGCCTTGGCTTTTTGCAGTCGGTCGGCCTCAACTATCTGACGCTCGCACGCGCGAGCGCGACGCTCTCGGGCGGCGAGAGCCAGCGCATCCGCTTGGCGACGCAGATCGGCAGCAGCCTCATGGGGGTGCTGTATATCCTCGACGAGCCGTCCATCGGGCTGCACCAGAGGGATAACGACAAGCTGCTTGCAACGCTCAAGCGTCTGCGTGACCTCGGCAACACGCTCATCGTCGTCGAGCACGACGAGGACACGATGCGCGCGGCGGACTATATCGTGGACATCGGCCCGGGCGCGGGCGTCCACGGCGGCTATGTGGTCGCGGCGGGCACGCCCGCGGAGGTCATGGCGAACGAAAAGAGCCTGACGGGGCAGTATCTGAGCGGCAAAAGGAAGATCGAAACGCCGAAGTCGCGGCGCGCGGGGAACGGCAAAGTCCTCACCGTGCGCGGGGCGCAGGAAAATAATCTCAGGGATATTGACGTGAGCATTCCGCTCGGTACCTTCACCTGTGTGACGGGCGTGTCGGGCAGCGGGAAGAGCTCGCTCGTGAACGAGATTTTATATAAGAAGCTCGGCGCTGACCTCAACCGCATGAAGGCGCACGCGGGCAAGCACCGCGCCATCGAGGGCGAGGAGAATTTAGACAAGGTCATCTGCATCGACCAGAGCCCCATCGGGCGCACGCCGCGCTCGAACCCCGCGACCTATACGAACCTGTTCAACGATGTCCGCGACCTGTTCGCCTCCACGCCGGATGCGAAGGCGCGCGGCTACGGCCCGGGGCGCTTCAGCTTCAATGTGCGCGGCGGGCGCTGCGAGGCCTGCGGCGGCGACGGGCAGCTGAAGATCGAGATGCATTTTCTGCCCGATATCTATGTACCCTGCGAGGTGTGCAAGGGCAAGCGCTACAACCGCGAAACGCTGGAGGTGCGCTATAAGGGCAAGTCCATCGCGGATGTACTGGAGATGACCGTGGAGGAGGCGCTGGAATTTTTCCGCGACCTACCCAAGCTGGCGAACAAGCTCGAAACGCTGCGCGATGTGGGGCTGGGCTATATCCGGCTTGGGCAGTCCTCCACCACGCTCTCGGGCGGCGAGGCGCAGCGCGTCAAGCTTGCCACCGAGCTATCAAAGCGCGCGACGGGGCGCACCATCTATATCTTAGATGAGCCGACCACGGGGCTGCACACGGACGATGTGCGAAAGCTCCTGGAGGTTTTGCAGAAGCTGACCGACGCGGGCAACACCGTGCTCGTCATCGAGCACAACCTTGATGTCATCAAGTCGGCGGATTACCTCATCGACCTCGGCCCCGAGGGGGGCAGCGGCGGCGGAACGCTCGTCGCCTGCGGCACGCCCGAGGAGGTCGCGGGATGTGCGGCGTCCTATACGGGGCAGTATTTGAAAAAAGTTTTATAAGTGGAAATTTTCACCCTCCGCGGCGGCGTTTCATAAGCTGGTGCGAGAGGGGTTGGGAAAATGCAGCTATTGCAGGACGGCGTGATCGCGGCGCTCGCCGCGATCGGGCTGGCGACGGTCGTATGGTTCGCGGTCACGGCGCTGACGCACCCGCGCGAGCGGGCGCGGGGCGAGGTGGCGGTGATCGTACCCGCACGGGGCGCGGCGGAGGCGCTGGAGCACACGGTGCGGACGCTCGAAAACGAACGCTATGCAAGCGGAGGCTTTTCACGCATCATCATCGCGGACTGCGGCATGGACGAGGACGCGCAGCGCGTGGCGCAGCTATTGTGCCGCGAGAGCTTCGATGTGACGGTCTGCCCGCAGGGAGACCTTGCGCGGCAATTCGACTGAACGAAAGAGAACGGAGAGAGGGACATGGGAGAGCGCACAACGGTCATCGGCACGATCTTATCGGTCGTTTTCCAGAACGAGGAAAACGGCTATACGGTCATACGCCTCGTCACGGACGACGGCGAGCTGGTGACGGCGGTGGGCTGCATCCCCTGCGCGGCGCCGGGCGAGGAGATGATCCTGACCGGCCGCTACACCACGCACCCGCAGCACGGTGAGCAGTTTTCTGCCGAGGAGGTGGAGCGGCACATGCCGACAGGCGAGGCGGAGATCCTAAGCTACCTCGCCTCCGGCGTGGTGCGTGGCATCGGCCCCGCGACGGCGCAGAAATTAGTGGATCGCTTCGGCGCGGACACGCTCGAGATTTTGGACGCCGCGCCGGAAAAGCTCAAGACAATCAAGGGCATCACGGATAAGCGCGCGCGGGAGATCGCCGAGAGCTGGCGGGAGCTGGCGGGGCTGCGGCGGGTGCTGGATTTCCTGACGAAATACGACCTGCCGGTGGCGCTTGCGATGCAGCTGTTCCGGCGCTACGGCACGGATGCGATGGACGCGCTGCGGCGCAACCCGTATCTTTTGAGCGGCGAGGCCTTCGGTGTGGATTTTTCCGTGTCGGACGAGATCGCGCTGTCGATGGGCTTTGCGGGCGACGCCTCCTGCCGCACGGAGGCGGGGGTGCTCTTTGAGCTGAGCCACAACGAGCAGAGCGGCGGGCATATTTTCCTGCCGCACGAAAAGCTGGTCGCGGCGACGGCGCAGCTGCTCGACTGTGACGCGGACACGGCGGAAAAGTCGCTCGACGACCTCATCGAGCGCGGGAGCGTGGTGCAGGAGCGCGTCGCCAATGTGGACGGCTGCTATCTGCGCCGCTGCCACGAGGCGGAGACCTATGTTTATACGCGCGTGAGCGCGATGCTCGCGGACAAGCCAGACAAGCTGCGCGGGGCGAAGAAGATCATCGACGAGATCGAGCGCGCGCAGGGCATCGAATACGCGCCGCTCCAGCGTCAGGCGGTGGAGCTGGCCGCGCGGGAGGCGCTTTTGATCCTCACCGGAGGCCCGGGCACGGGCAAGACGACGAGTGTGCGCGGCATTGTGGCGCTCTTTGAGCGCATGGGGCTGGATACGCTGCTCTGCGCGCCGACGGGACGCGCCGCCAAGCGCATGGGCGAGCTGTGCGGCAAGGAGGCGCAGACCATCCACCGCCTGCTCGGTATGAGCTGGAACGAGCAGACGGGCGAGGTCGCCTTCTCGAAAAATGAAAGGGAGCCGTTGGAGGCCGACGCGGTGATCGTGGACGAGACCTCGATGGTCGACCTCGCGCTGATGCGCGCGCTGCTTGCGGCGCTGCGCCCCGGCTGCCGACTGGTGCTCGTGGGCGACCCCGATCAGCTGCCGAGCGTGGGCGCGGGAAATGTGTTCGGCGACCTGATCCGCTCCGAGCGGATCGCCACCGTGGCGCTGCGCGACATTTTCCGACAGGCGGAGCAAAGCGCCATCGTGCGCGTGGCGCATCTCGTGAACGATGGACAGCTGCCCGCGCTGCAAAACAGCGCCGCGAGCGATTTCTTCTTTCTTCCCCGCCGCGACAGCGCGCGGCTGGTGGACACGGTGGTGGAGCTGTGTAAAACGCGGCTGCCCGAAAAGATGCACATTCCCGCCGAGAGCATTCAGGTGCTCACGGCGACGCGCAAGGGCGACACCGGCACGGCGGCGCTCAACCGCGCCTTGCAGGCAGCGCTCAATCCCGCGGGCGCGGGCAAGCGCGAAAAGCGCTTCGGCGACTTGGTGTTCCGCGAGGGCGACCGCGTGATGCAGACGCGCAACGACTACGATGTGCTCTGGGAGCGCGAGGACGGTACGGCGGGTGCGGGCATCTTCAACGGCGATGTGGGGAAGATTTTGCAGATCGACGCGAGCGGCGAGCTCATTACCATTGCCTTCGACGAGCGCGTGGCGACCTACACGGCGGATATGCTCGCGGAGCTGGACATGGCCTACGCGATGACCGTACATAAGGCGCAGGGCAGCGAGTACCGCGCGGTCGTTTTTGTCAGCGCGCCGGCAGCGCCGGGGCTGATGGTGCGTGGGGTGCTCTATACCGCCATTACGCGCGCGCGGGAGCTGCTGATTTTGGTGGGCGACGATGTGACGCTCGGCAAAATGGCGGCGAACGACCGCCGCGCGCGGCGATACAGCGGCCTTCGCTGGCGGCTTGGGAACGGAGGGACGGTATGAGCCTGAGAGAAAAGCTGCTTGACCTTTTCTTCCCGCCGCACTGCGCCTTTTGCCGCAAGGCGGGCGTGCATGGCTTGTGCAAGGACTGCGAGAGGTCGCTCCCTTACGCGAGGGTGCAGCTGTGCGAGGGCGCGGGCTTTGGGAAGTGCGCCTCTCCCCTGCTCTACGAGGACGCGGTGCGCGAGAGCCTGCTGCGCTTTAAGTTCCACGGGGCGCAGGGCGCCGCCGAGGGCTACGGCGAGCTGCTTGCCCGCTGCGCCGCGGAGGAGCTGGGCGGTGAATTCGACACGGTGACATGGGTGCCGGTGAGTCGAAAGCGCGAGCGGGAGCGCGGCTACGATCAGGCGTTTCTTCTGGCAAGAGAAACGGCAAGCCACTGGGGTATCAAGCCCGTGCGGCTGCTGCGCAAAACGAAGGATAACGCCGCGCAGTCGGGGCTCGCCTCCGCCGCCGAGCGGCGGGGCAATGTGTTGGGCGTTTACACGGCGGAAAATATTGACAAGATCCGCGGCGCGAAGATCTTGCTCATCGACGACATCCTCACCACCGGTGCGACGCTGGGCGAATGCGTGCGCGTGCTCAGGGAGGCAGGCGCGGAGCGCGTGGTCTGCGCGACGCTGGCCCGCGCCGTGACGGAGAAGGAAAAGGAGAGCGCGCGGCGCGGTGAGCCGGTGTGATTTGGCAGTGCGCGGCGTGCATAGAGCGGCGATAAAATCGCACACAATGCTATTGCAAAACCGTTTTTCAACCGCTATAATAGGAACGAAAGCATGAAAAAATGCGGATGTTTCCGCTGGAATACAAAGGAAATTGAGAGAGGTAGCATTATGTGTTCACTGGCAAAGGATATCGGTATCGACCTCGGTACCGCGTCGGTTTTGATTTACGTGAAGGACAAGGGCATCGTGCTCAACGAGCCGAGCGTGGTGGCCATTGATAAGGATACGGGCAAGCTTTTGAAGGTCGGCGCAGACGCGCAGGCCATGCTCGGCCGCACACCCGGCAACATCGTCGCCATCCGCCCGCTGCGCGAGGGCGTTATCTCTGACTACGAGGTGACCGAGCGGATGCTCAAGGAGTTTATCCACAAGGTCATGGGCTTCCAGTTCTTTAAGCCGCGCATCATCATCTGCGTGCCCTCCGGCATCACCGAGGTCGAGGAGCGCGCGGTCATCGACGCGGGCATCCAGGCGGGCGCGCGCCGCGTGTACCTCATCGAGGAGCCGGTCGCCGCCGCCATCGGTGCGGGCATCGACATCACCCAGCCCGACGGCCACTTCATCATTGACATCGGCGGCGGCACGAGCGACATTGCGGTCATCTCCCTCTCCGGTGTGGTCGAGAGCGCGTCCATCAAGGTCGCGGGCGACCAGTTCAACGAGGCGGTCATCAAGTATATGCGCCGCAAGCACAACCTGCTCATCGGCGAGCGCACGGCGGAGGAAATGAAGATGAATATCGGCTGTGTCTTCCCGCCTGAGGAGGAGATGACGATGGAGATCAAGGGGCGCTGCCTGCTTACGGGCCTGCCCAAGCTCATCACTGTGACCTCCACCGAGATGATGGACGCCTTTGAAGAGCCGGTCGAGCGCATCATGGAGGCTGTGCATCAGGTGCTCGAGCGCACGCCGCCCGAGCTGGTGGCGGACATCTCCAGCAACGGCATCATGATGACCGGCGGCGGCAGCCTGATCCGCGGCTTCGATAAGCTTGTTACCGCGCGCACGGGCATTCACACGATCGTGGCGGAGAACGCCATCTCCTGCGTGGCCGAGGGCACGGGCAAGAGCCTTGAGAGCGTGGGTGAAATGAAGGACGGCACGATGAACCTCTCCCGCCGTAAGCAGATCAACTGAAAAAAGAAAGGCGCCGACCGCGGTCGGCGCCTTTTTCTTTACAAAAAGAGGGCGCAACCAAAAGGCTGCGCCCTCTTCCCTGTTGTTATTTCTTTTCGATGACTTTGAGGACCTTTTCGTAGCACTCCTCCGCAAGCGGAATGGCGTGGGCCAGCATGGTCTCGCCCTTGTGGCAGCACTCATCCGCATACTCCTTGTCCTTGAGAGAGGAGAGGTTGATGAGGACATTGAGCCACGCGCCCTGCATGGCGGTCTTGAGCGTCAGGGCCGAGATGCCGAGGTCACTCACGACATTGGGGTTGGTCGTGCCGACAAGGGTGGCGAGCAGGTCGATAGACTCTGAGCAGATCTCCATCATCGTCAGGGGGACCTCGGTACAGTTGCGGAAGCTCGCCTGCACCGCGCCGCGGCGGATGGCCTTCTGCGCGTCATTCTCCTTGGGGAGGGCGAGCGACTCGATGAGCACATCGAACACCTCGCTGTCGCGGTTCATGACATCGACAAAGCGCTCCTTGAGCTCGTTGCCCTTGGCGATGGCATCCAAAATGCGCTCGCGGTCGTTCTCAAAGCCCTTTTTGGAGAGCGTGAGACCGTTGACCATCATCGTCAGCGCGACGCCGATGCCGCCGGCAAGACCGGCGACCGCGCCGCCGCCGGGGGCAGGCGCGTCGGAGCCGACCGCGTTGATGAGCTCTGTGACCTTCAAATCCGCAATTTTCATCGAAAAGTCCCTCCTTGGGGCAAGTTGATTTTTAGAACAGGCCGGTGATCTTGCCGTTCTCGTCCACGTCGATCTTCTCGGCGGACGGGACCTTGGGCAGGCCCGGCATGGTCATGATGTCGCCGGTCTTGGCGACGAGGAAGCCCGCGCCGGCATCGACCTTCAGGTCGCGCACGGTGATCTTGAAGCCGCGGGGCGCGCCGAGCTTCGCGGCATCGTCAGAGAAGGAGAACTGGGTCTTGGCCATGCAGATGGGCAGGTTATCAAAGCCGAGCTCGGTGAGCTGCTTGAGCTGCTTTTTCGCGGAGGCCGCGATGACGACACCGTCGGCGTGGTAGACCTTGGTGGCGATGGCGTTGAGCTTGGCCTCGATGCTCTCGTTGACATCGTAGACATACTGGAAGTGATCGGGCTGATCGCACAGACGGACGACCTCCTCGGCGAGCGCCTTGGCACCCTCGCCGCCCTTTGCCCAGACCTCGCTCAGGCAGACGTTGACGCCCAGCTCTTTGCACTTGCGCTCGACGAGGGCAAGCTCGGCGGCGGTGTCGGTCGGGAAGGCGTTGATGGCGACGACGCAGGGCAGACCGTAGACATTCTTGACGTTGTCCACGTGCTGGAGCAGGTTGGGCATACCCTTTTCAAGCGCCTCAAGATTCTCGCTGTTGAGCTCGGTCTTGGGCACGCCGCCGTGGTACTTGAGTGCGCGGACGGTCGCCACGATGACGACGGCATTGGGGTGGAAGCCGGCGGCGCGGCACTTGATGTCGAGGAACTTCTCCGCGCCGAGATCGGCGGCGAAGCCGGCCTCGGTGACGGTGTAGTCGCACAGGCGCATAGCGGTCTCGGTGGCCATCAGGGAGTTGCAGCCGTGGGCGATGTTGGCGAAGGGGCCGCCGTGGATGAAGGCGGGCGTGCCCTCAAGCGTCTGGACGAGGTTGGGCTTGATGGCGTCCTTCAAAAGCGCGGCCATGGCGCCCTCGGCCTTGATGTCGTGCGCGGTGACGGGCTTATCGTCGTAGGTGTAGGCGATGACCATCTTGGCAAGACGGTTTTTGAGGTCGGCGAGGTCGGAGGAGAGGCAGAGAACCGCCATGATCTCGCTCGCAACAGTGATCTCAAAGCCGTCCTCGCGCGGGGTGCCGCTGGCCTTGCCGCCGAGGCCGTCGATGATGTGGCGCAGCTGACGGTCGTTCATATCGACCGCGCGCTTCCACACGATGCGGCGGGCGTCGATGTTCAGGGCGTTGCCCTGCTGGATGTGGTTGTCGAGCATGGCGGCGAGCAGGTTGTTTGCCGCGCCGATGGCGTGGAAGTCGCCGGTGAAGTGGAGGTTGATGTCCTCCATCGGGACGACCTGTGCGTAGCCGCCGCCGGCCGCGCCGCCCTTGACGCCGAACACGGGGCCGAGGGAGGGCTCGCGCAGGCAGACCATGGCCTGCTTGCCGATGCGGTTGAGGCCGTCGGCAAGGCCGACGGAGGTGGTGGTCTTGCCCTCGCCGGCGGGGGTGGGGCTGATGGCGGTGACAAGGATCAGCTTTGCCTTGCGGGGCAGCTTGCGGATCTCGGTGAGGTCGAGCTTGGCCTTGTAGCGGCCATAGAGCTCAAGGTGCTTTTCGTCGATGCCGGCGTTTGCCGCGACTTTGGTGATGGGCAGCATTTCGTGGGCCTGGGCGATCTCAATATCGGTCATGGGAACGTACCTCCTGTATCAGTATGGAAAAATGTGCAGCGATCATGCGGATGTTCTGTGCATATTGTAGCGGAAAAACGAAAAAAGTTAAACCGCTTTCGTGCATTATTTTTCATTTGGCGCTTTCTTTTTTTAACCGTCCGCGAGATAGACCTTAAAATCGCGGAACGCGCCGGAATTTTAAGGAAAAGGCAGCGACGCTGCCTCAGAGGGCTGAAGCGGCGCGAAAGACCTGGAGCTGCATGGCGGGGACGCCTTTCGGGACGAAAAAAAGAAGGTGTAAAGTCTAAAAAGACTTTACACCTTCCGAGGCTGTGTGTCAACTCAAGAAATTACTCGAAGTCGGGGATATACTCCTTGACGATGTCGAGCAGCTCGCCGGAGCGGATCATCTCCTCCACCGCACGGATGTCGGGCCAGATCTCGCGGTCGATCTCATAGAAGGCGACCTTCTCGCGCACGTGCTTGTAGAGAGCCTCGTGCAGGGGGGTGAGGCCCTGGCCGTGGCTGTTGAGGCGGCGGCGGATGTCGATGGCCTGGCAGGCGGTCAGCAGCTCGTCGGCGAGGACGTCCTGCGTGTTCTGCAGGATCATCTTGGCCTTACGGGCAGCGGTGGTGCCCATGGAAACGATATCCTCCTGGTTGGCGGAGGAGGGGATGGAGTCAACGGAGGCGGGATGCGCGTAGACCTTGTTCTCGCTGACCATGGAGGCGGCAGCGTACTGCACGATCATGAAGCCGGAGTTGACGCCCGCCTGCGTGGTGAGGAACGCGGTCAGGCCGTTGGAGAGCGCGGGGTTGACCATGCGCTCGGTGCGGCGCTCGGAAGCGTCGGCGATCTCGGACGCGGCGATGCCGAGGAAGTCGAACGGGAGAGCCATGGGCTCGCCGTGGAAGTTGCCGCCGGAGATAACGGCCTCGTCCTCGAGGAACATCAGCGGGTTATCGGTGACGGCGTTGAGCTCGATCTCGACCTTCTCGCGGACATACTCGAGCGCGTCACGGCAGGCGCCGTGGAGCTGCGGGATGCAGCGCAGAGCGTAAGCGTCCTGCACGCGGTCGGACTGGCAGTTGTCGAGGATCTCGGAGCCGGCGAGCAGCTTGCGCATATTCGCAGCGACGAGCATCTGGCCCTTCTGGCCGCGCACCTGATGGATGCGGGGGTCGAAGGCGTTGCGAAGACCGGTGAGGCCTTCAAAGGACATGGAGGCGATGACATCGCCGAGCTGAGCGGCGCAGATGGAGTCGTACAGAGCCAGCGCGCCGACGGAGGTCATCGCGCAGGTGCCGTTGGTCATGCCGAGGCCTTCCTTGGAAACGAGGGTATCGAGGGTGGCGATGCCGGCCTTGGCCATAGCCTCGGCGCCGGTCATCTTCACGCCGCCGAACATTGCCTCGCCCTTGCCGAGCATAGGCAGCGTCATGTGGGCGAGAGGCGCGAGGTCACCGGAGGAGCCGAGGGAGCCCTTCTGGGGAACGACGGGGGTGACGCCCTTGTTGAGCATCTCGAGGAGCATCTCAACGAGGAGGGGGCGAACGCCGCTCACGCCGCCGCACAGGGCGTTGGCGCGCAGGAGCATCATGCCGCGCACGATCTCGTCGGCATAGGGCTCGCCGGCGGCGGTGCAGTGGCTGAGGATGAGGTTGGTGGAGAGCTGGTTGCTCATCTCCTTGGGAACGGCGACCTTCTGGAACTCACCAAAGCCGGTGGTGATGCCATAGGCGACGCGGCCCTCAGCGGCGATCTTCTCGGCGAGCGCACGGGACTTCTGCATTGCTTCAAGAGCGGAGGGAGCCAGCTCGACCGTGGCGTTGTAGCGCGCGATGGCGACGAAGGACTCAAGCGTCAGGCTGTGGCCGTCGACCACAACATGCTTGATCGCGGTGGGATTCATGATCATAGTAGTTGCCTCTTTTCTTAATATAGTTGCCGGATGGCGGGATGCGGGGATGTGAGAAGTTTTTGCCGGAGACCGCGCTTTCATAAGCGTCTGCCCAAAACGCCCGGCGCGGAAGCCGGTAAGATAACGCAGCCAAAGTTTGTGTGATTTTGGTTGACATGTTCAGAATAACACAAAGTTTGTGCAAAATCAATAGGAAATAGCACGAATTTGCGCCGCGATATTGTGCGACATCACTATATCATGGCGCTGTACTGCTGTGATAGCACGGATGAGGCGGCAAAAAGAGGCAAAAAAAGACCGCCGGTATTCCGGCGGTCCTTTGCTCAAGATTTTCTGTTCCGTTTTTTGGGAACCTGTTTCGGCTCAGTGTCATAGTCCAGCACGCGGATAGCGGGATTTCGCTCTTTCGCCAGCTTGATGACGGACTGGGCGTCGGGACGGGTGAAAAACAGTGCCTTTTCCATCGACCCGTAGCCGATGTGCAGCCGAATGAGCTCAGGGTGCTTGCGGTCTTCGGTGACGATGGCGTTGATCTGCTCCCAGGGAAAAAAGTCATAGTGCGTAGTGACTTGCATCTGATAGAAGATCTCAAGACCGCGGGTGGTGACCACGGCGTCCTTCTTCGTCAGAAGCGTCAGCGTGTACATGGCGGCAAACACAAAGGAAACGCCCGAAAGCAGAGGGTTGCTCCGCTCGGACAGCAGCCCGTACAGCAGCAGAAAGACAACAAGGACCCAGCCGCCGACAGTGACCCACTTTTTTCGCGGCTTGGGCACGCGCGAAACATAGATCGGGGGCGGAACGGATTCCCAAGGGAGCGGTTGTTTCACAGCAGAAGTTCCTTTCTAAACGGAGATGAGGCGTGCGCGCGGAACACGCACGCCTCGCACGGTAAGTAAATTACGCGCTGATCTTGGGAGCCTTGCCGGCAGCGCGGCGCGCCTCAAGAGCGGCAACAGCCTTGGCGTGCGCTTCTTCCGGAGCACCGGCGGGCTTGCCGGCCTTGGTCTTGCCGAGCAGGTTGGTGTAGGAGCCGTCAGCCCAGAAGATGTTGCGGCCGAGCATGGCGGTGACATAGGCATAAATGGGGTTGAGCAGGTTCACGAAAGCATAGGGGAAGAAGACTAACGGGCTCATGCCGAGCACGCCATGCTGATAGGCGCCGCAGCCGGTCCAGGGGAACATGACCGCCCAGAGGGTGCCGGCGTCTTCCAGCGTACGGGAGAGCATGTTGCGGCCAAGGCCCATCTCGTCATACTTGTCGGCATAGATGGGGGCGGGAACGCCGATGCCGAGGAACTGATCGCACATGGTGGCGTCACAGAAGATGGAGGTCAGCAGGGTGGCGAGGATCAGGCTGCCGACGGAGTGGATCTTGTGCTTGAGGCCACCGAAGATCTTCTCGATGCAACCGCAGCGCTCGAGCGCGCCGCCGTAGGCAAGCGCGACGAGGATGAGGTTGATGGTCCACATCATGCCGTCCATACCCTTGGCCTTGCCGAGGATGGAGTCAGCGACCGCGTTGCCGGTCTCGACAGCGTGGCCATAGTGCAGAACATCGAAGATGTCGCCGAGGGAGCGGCTGTAGTAAATGTCGGTGGACTGGAAGATAAGCATGAAGATGACCGCGGTGGCGACGGAGACGGCGATGCCGACCAGGCCGGGCACGCGCAGCACGCACATCACGATAACGACGATGATGGGGAGGAGCAGGATGGGGCTGATGGTGAAGGCGCTGCGGAACGCTTCCTGAATGCCTTCGGCGACTGTAGCGTCATACGCGCTGGTGTCAACGTTCAGGCCAAGGATCGTATAGAGAATAAGGGCGATGAGCAGGGTCGGGCCGGTGGTGGAGACCATGGCGGTGACGTGATCGAACAGGCCGGTCTCCGCGACGGCGGCGGCGAGGTTGGTGGTGTCGGACAGGGGGGAGAACTTGTCGCCGACATAGGCGCCGGAGATGATCATACCGGCGGTAATGGGGGCGGGGATGCCGAGGCCGGCACCGATGCCGAGGAAGGCAAGGCCGATGGTGGCGGTGGTGGTCCAGGAGGAGCCGCAGGCCATGCCGACGATGGCGCAGAGGATGCAGCCAACGGGCAGGAACAGCTTCGGGGTCAGCAGGTCAAGGCCGTAGACGATCATGGTGGGGATCGCGCCGGAGAGCATGAAGCTGGTGACCAGGAAGCCGACGGTGGCGAGGATCAGAACGGCTTCCATGGAAGCAGCCAGACGCTCGACCATACCGGCGAGCATCTCCTGGAAGGAGTGGCCGCAGATGAAGCCGACGATGCAGGCGACGATGATGGACATGACCAGGGGCAGGTGCGCGTCATGATAGCCGGTTTCGGAATGACCGAGGAAGCAGTAAAGCATGAACCCGATCATTGCAACAATGGGAACTAACGCCAGAATAAAGCTGGGTTCCCGCGGGGTCTTCTTTTCGTTTGCCATTTTAGAAATACCTCTCTCTTCTCAAATTTGGGTTTCGATTGCTGTAAATAGTGTCGAACGATACCCGAGACGCCCATCGCAGCAAGACGAGGAGCGTCCCCACACACAAGGTCTCTTCCGATACCCTCCTTTCCGTATAACAGATCGGTACAGCAAGCTGAGATTTTCCCGCACACAGGAGGGAGCCCTGCGCACGGGAGGGACGGGGCGGAACGGGCCGAGCGGCTGTCGTTGGGCAACGGCACTTCTCACCTGCCGTCTTGCGGTTCTGCTCCGTGTTCGGCACCGCAGCGCGCCTGATCGGGCGCGTTTGCACGGTGAGGATCATCCTTCTTGACAAAATCACCGCGTTCCGCAGAGCCTGTCTTTGCATTATATCACAGTTGTTCACAAAAAATCAATAATTTTCGGAAGAAACCCTTCCTCTTATGTAACTTCTGACGGCGATAAGGTGCTTTGATGACACATTAGTTGTTAAAAGCGGCAAAGAAAATGAAGCGGTCCCCGTCCTTTCGACAGGGACCGCCAGACAGTATATGAAAGGGAGCGTCAGGCATTTTTGCCGCTCTCGCGTTTTTCCTTCATGCGATCGAGAACGATCTTGTAACCGTCCGCGCCGTAGCTGATGCACTTGTTGACGCGGGTGATGGTGGCGGAGGACACGCCGATCTCCTTGGAGATCTGGGCGAAGGTGTTGCCGGCCTCGAGCATTTCGGCAACCTGAAGCCGCTGCGTCATGGACTGGATCTCGCTGAAGGTGCAGAGGTCGTCGAAGAAGCGGTAGCACTCCTCAAGATCCTTGAGCGAGAGAATGGCTTCAAACAGATGGTCGGTCTCCTCAGACTTCATCTTGCTTCCGTACATAACAGGTCCTCCTTACAGATAAAATTTGGGGCGGACGAGGGAAAAACGATCAGGCCCTCTGCGCGGAGCGCAGCGAACGCTTGAGCATATCGAGCACCGGCGGGGTGACGAAGGCCATGGCGACCGCGGTGACCATGCCGGAGACGATGCGGATGCCGACCTTGCCGAAAACATAGGCATAGGTGTAGTAGCCGTAGATCACACTGTCGAGATAGATCGCGCCGGTGTTGAGCGCGGTGACGATGAGCGCAGTGACGACCAGGACGCCGACGAGCTGCCTGCGCGAGAGCTCATAGCCGCAGCGCTTGGCGTAGAGGCCGATGAGCAGGCCGCGCACGGCGGGCGGGATGATCCACAGCAGGGTGGTCGCGGTGACGCCGTAGGTCATCAGCTGGCCGAGGAAGGCGCCGACAAGGCCGACCATCAGTCCGCCGCCGGGGCCGTAGAGCAGGGCGCCGACGATGATGGGCAGCGCGGAGACGGAGATGTTGATCCAGCCGAGGCGGATCGTGCCGACGGTGTTGAGCACGACATAGACGGCGACCATCATGGCGATGACCACCAGCTTGCGGGTGGACATGGAGCCATAGTGGTTGACGATGATGAGAGCGGCGAGCAGCCCGACAAAGCAGGCGGCCATGCACAGAACGATAGCGGTGGGTGACATAGACATGAGAGTTTTCCTCCTCAAAATAATGAGCTTCCGCCGCGGGCGTTCATTATCCCGCGCGGAGCGTGGCAGCTCGGAGAGGGCACAGCTTACCCCCCTCTCCTTACGGCAGAAGCCACGCGGAAAAGAGCTCTCAGGTCTTTTACCGGAGTGGCAAGCGGAATGCGAAAGTCACACTGCAAACCTGCGGTTTTTCGTCCGGCGGTCAACTTCCCGTTCCACCGGCACTGCACGCCCATCGGGCGCAAACACATGACTTTCTACTCTGCCAACATATTTTTGCGCAAAAGCGCAAAAATACATATATAGGATAGCAAACTCTCCGTCCGTCGTCAAGCGATTTCGCACAGGAAAGTGCGGTTTTTTCACGAAGCTTCTTTTTTTAGGCGGGAGTGCGTTTATTTCTTACAAAACACGCGGGCTCAAGGGCGCTTTAGCCTTGACAGTGCGGCGCTTTTTTTGCTATCCTACGAGATAGGGTAATTGCCGGGAGCGGGGAGCGCCTGCTCCGGCTGCAAAAAACATTTCCGATCATTATTAAAGAGGAGGAACTTTCATCATGATCAAGGAAACCATGGCTTTTCTGTCCCAGTACGACCCCGAGGTCGGCGCGACCATCGAGAACGAGTATCACCGCGAGCAGCGCAACATCGAGCTGATCGCCTCGGAGAACATCGTCTCCCCCGCCGTGATGATGGCGATGGGCACCTGCCTGACCAACAAGTACGCCGAGGGCTATCCCGGCAAGCGCTATTACGGCGGCTGCTACTGCGTCGACGAGACTGAGGAGATCGCCCGTCAGCGTGCCTGCAAGCTCTTCGGCGCTGAGCACGCGAATGTCCAGCCCCACTCCGGCGCTTCCGCCAACCTCGCCGCGTTCAAGGCTCTGCTCCAGCCCGGCGACACCTACATGGGCATGAACCTCGCCCACGGCGGCCACCTGTCTCACGGCAGCCCCGTCAACATCTCCGGCCAGTACTTCCATCAGGTTCCCTACTCCCTCAACGACGAGACCGAGCAGATCGACTACGACGAGCTCTACCGCATCGCGCAGGAGTGCAAGCCCAAGATGATCCTCGCGGGCGCTTCCGCCTATCCCCGCAAGATCGACTTCGCCAAGTTCCGTGAGATCGCCGATTCCGTCGGCGCGTACTTCATGGTCGATATGGCGCACATCGCCGGCCTCGTCGCCGCGGGCGTACACATGAGCCCCGTGCCCTATGCCGATGTTGTCACCTCCACCACCCACAAGACCCTCCGCGGCCCCCGCGGCGGCCTGATCCTCTGCAAGAACGAGATCACCAAGAAGAACATCGAGACCGGCGAGATGGAGACCATCAACCTCGCCAAGAAGATCGACTCCGCCGTGTTCCCCGGCACGCAGGGCGGTCCGCTCGAGCACATCATCGCCGCCAAGGCCATCTGCTTCGGCGAGGCGCTCAAGCCCGAGTTCAAGGCCTACGGCGAGCAGGTCGTGAAGAACGCCGCCGTTCTCGCGGACGGCCTCATGAAGGAAGGCTTCCGTCTCGTCTCCGGCGGCACGGACAACCACCTCATGCTCGTTGATGTGCGCAACTTCAACATCACTGGCAAGGAGATCGAGCATCGCCTTGACGAGTGCTTCATCACCGTCAACAAGAACGCCATCCCCAACGACCCCGAGAAGCCCTTTGTCACCTCCGGCATCCGCGTCGGCACCCCCGCCGCCACCACCCGCGGCCTGAAGGAAGAGGACATGAAGGAGATCGCCCGCATCATGGGCATGGTCGCCCGCGACTTCGAGGGCAACAAGGCCAAGGCGCAGGAGGCTGTCGTCGCCCTGACCAAGAAGTATCCCATCTACGAGTAAGCCGAGAATAAGTGAAAACAGCGGAAGCGGTCCCGAAACGGGACCGCTTCTTTTCTATTGCGTCAGCACCGTTTCGGCAAAGCCCGCGGCGAACAGCCGCGCGGCGGCGAGTGCCTCGTCAAGCGAGTTGCCCGCCGTGCCGACCTCGACGAGCAGCGCGCCGGGGCTGACCTGCTGGTTGTAGCGCGAATTGCGCACGGTGATCGGGCGCATGAGCGTGGGATAGCTTGCGTACAGCGTTTCCTGCACGGCGCAGGCGAGCTTGAGATTTTCGCGCCAGTCGGGGTGCTCCAGCCCGCCGCCGGACGAGCCGATGACGAATTCAAGCTGGGCGGTATCCGACGCCTCGGCGCACAGGAGCTTATATTCCCTGCCGCTGCTGTCGGCCACCGCGTCGCGGTGGACATCCAAAATGTAGACGAGCGATGGATAGTCGGCGCGGTATTTCTCGACGGCGGCGAGCGAGCGGTTGTAGGCGCCGGAGTAGTTGGGGTAGTCGTAGAGCTCGCGGTCATGGAGCACCGTGAGGCCCGCCTCGGTCAGCGCGCGGGCAATCTCGTCGCCGACGCGGATCATGTTCTTTTCCATATCGAGCGTGCGGTGGTCGTCGCTCGCCTCGTACTCCTCCCCCGCCGGCATGGTATAGGCCTCGGTGCCGTGGGTGTGGACGATGAGCACCTGCGGGCCGTCGGCGGGGCATTTCGCAGCGGGGCTGCCGCCGAGCTGCGCGGCGTCGAGAGTACACTTCGAGCCGTTGTTGATATAGACATTGCCAAGGCGCGTGTAGCCCGACGGATCGCCGACGCGGAGCGTGCGCGACGGCACGCCGTTGTCCGCGCCGTGCGGCGCGTCCTTCCCTGCCTGCGCCTCGGAGAGCGTGGTACCCTCATGGTCCTCGGCGTCGGGCTTTGTTTCGTCGGGCGGGAGCTGCAATTCGCTCGACCAGACCTCCATCACCTCGCCGCGCGCGTCGGCGAGCAGCGGCGTCAGGCTCAGAGCGAGCGCCGCGCCGAAGGAGAGATCGTCTGAGGTCTCGCTGCCCATCTCGCAGCGCAGCAGGGCGAGCGGCAGCTCCGCCTCCCGCCGCAGCCGCGCGGCGGCATCAGTGAAGCTCTGTGCTGTGGCGGCCACGCCGACCGTCCAGAGCGTCAGCGCCGCGAGCGCCGCGGCGAGCAGCGGCCGCAAGGCCGCGCGAAGTCTTCTTTTTCCCGTTGTCTTTCGCATGATCGTCACCTCAGGACAAACCTATGCAGGCGGGAAAAGGGATATTCCACACAAAAATATTTGAAAAAGGTGCGCAAAGGGCTTGACTTCACGCGCTTTTCTTGTATAATAGTAGGGCTTATGGTTTTGCCGTAGGCATATCCTTGCTCACACCGAGGCGTGTGGGCCATCAGTCCAAAAGGAGGTGCAAGAAATTGGCTAAGATTTCCGCTAACTATGAGGTCGTTTTCATCATCGACCCCGCACAGGGTGAGGAAGGCGTTGCCGCGCTGACCGAGAAGTTCAAGACCCTGGTGGAGCAGAACAGCTCCGCGATGGAAGTGGAGGAGTGGGGCAAGCGCAAGCTCGCCTACGCGATCAACTACATTACCGAAGGCTACTATGTGTTGATCTCCTTCACCAGCGCGCCCGAGTTCCCCAAGGAGCTGGACCGTATCCTTCGCATTACCGACGGCGTGATCCGTTCCATGATCGTCTGCAAGGACGAGTAAGGAGGGAAGACCATGTCACTCAACCGTGTCGTTATCATGGGCCGTCTGACCCGTGACCCCGAGCTGCGCCGCACGCAGAGCGGGACGGCCGTAACTTCCTTCTCCCTCGCTGTGGACCGCGACTTCAAGAGCCGCGAGAACGGCGAGAAGGCGACAGACTTCATCGATGTCGTCGCCTGGCGCCAGACCGCCGAATTTGTCTGCCAGTACTTCTCCAAGGGCCGCATGGCCGTGGTTGAGGGCCGGCTGCAGATCCGCGACTGGAAGGATAAGGACGGCAACAACCGCCGCAGCGCGGAGGTGGTTGCCGACAATGTGTATTTCGGCGACAGCAAGCGCGACGGAGCCTCCGGCGGCGATTCCGCCCCGGCCTACGGCTCTCCCGCTTCCACCTACTCCGCCCCCGCGGGCGGCGGCTTCGCCGAAATCGAAGAGGACGGGGAGCTCCCGTTCTGACAAAATCTATAAAGGAGGATACTTCCATGGCTATGGAACGCGAAAACAAGGCCCCTCGCGCCGGTGCTCCCGCGAATCGCAAGCGCCGCAAGGTTTGCCAGTTCTGCGTTGACAAGTGCGAATATATCGACTACAAGGATGCCGCCAAGCTGCGCCGCTTCATCTCCGAGCGCTCCAAGATCCTGCCCCGCAGGACCACCGGCACCTGTGCCATGCATCAGCGCCAGCTGACCGAGGCGATCAAGCGCGCCCGTCAGATCGCTCTGCTGCCCTTCGTCACCGAGTAACTGCAAAGAGAAAAGAGACACGCAATTGCGTGTCTCTTTTTTTGTGCGGTGGGCGGGATTTTTCGTCCCTTTTGCACAGATGGTTGCGGGAAACGGGAACTTATGCTATACTGTAAAAAGAAACTGTACTGCGCTGCATCACGAAAGCGGATGCGGGGCTATGCGCGGCCCGCGGCGGAACACTTTGATAGAGACAGAGCACAGGGAGGTGCGTATGAAGAATCGGCTTTTGACAGGAGGTGTGATACTGATGATGATACTTTGGGGAATGACGGGCTGTGGCAGCCGGAAGGAGCCGACGCCGGACGGCGATTCGCAGAACCAGATGCTGGACGGCCCCGGCATGGTGTATACGCCGGAGGACCAGACGCCCTTCGCGGGCACATGGCGGGACGCGGACAGCATCGTCGTGCTGGAGATCGAGGGGCAGGGCGCCTACGAGCGTTCCCGCATAAAGGCGTCAGCCGGAGGGGAGCCGGCCTTTGAGGCGGAGATTTGGGTCCATGCTGCCGGAAATGTCAGGCTGACGCAGGACCACAAGGAGATTCCGCCGCCTGAGCCGTTTCGCACGCTGACCTTCAACACCGCCGCCAACGCCTTTGTGGCCTACCTCGCCAGCGAGGAGATCCTCCTGCTGAAAAAGGAGAAGAAAGACGGCGCTCTGGAGGATTCCTTCAAGCTGTCCGGGGCGCCGAACCCGAACGGGGACTATGTGCGGGACGGCGACGGAATGTTTTACACACCGGAAAATCAGGCTCCCTTCGCGGGGACATGGCAGAGCCGGGACGGCAGCATCGTCATGAAGGTCGAGCGCAGCGGGGGCCCCGATAAAAAGTCCCAAATGCGCCTGTTGGTCAACGGCGAAACGGACTTTGAGGCCGAGATGTGGGTGTATTCCACCGGTCATGTGGAGCTCTCGCGCGGGAAGGAGAAACTTTCGATCTCAGGGACATTTTGTGATCTGCGCTTCAGCACCGTCGAGAACGCCTTTTACGGCTATCTCACCGGCAATCGGGGGACGATCTGGCTGACGAAGGACGGCGCGGAGTGCGGCGAGAAGGATGTGATCCACGCCGAGCAGCCCCGACAGCCTGAACAGTCGACGGAGGCGTGGGTCTGCCTCGGCTGCAAAACGGAAAACACGGGGAAATTCTGCACCGAATGCGGCGCTCTGCGCCCCGCGGCTTGTGGGAAGTGCGGCTGGCAGCCTGCGGACGGGAAGCTCTCCATATACTGCCCGGAGTGCGGCAGCCGCCTCAAGTGAGCCGCGCCGGTGAAAGAGAGAACGCCCCGCCTGCACAACAGAGTGAGAAGAGCCGAGCGGCCAAGCCGCTCGGCTCTTTCTGCTGTTTCAAAAGTCCGCTGTCCTGTGCGCGCCCCTATGCCGCGAACGGTGTGAAGGACAGGGCTTCATAGGTATATTTTTCCCGCACCGCGCTCGCCTCGTCCTCGCTGACAGGGCGGAAGCCCTTGCCGCCAACATAGTGGTCGGTCGTATCGGAGTAGAGCCAGCCGTCTAAAGAAATCAGCGTTTCCAAATGCCGCAGCGCGCCGTTTTCGTAGCGGTAGTAAGAGTAGCTGCTTTCAAATGCGCTGCTGCTGCCTTCGTTGGCCAGACTGCCGTCGGTGCAGAGATACCAGCGGCTGCGGTTCCAGCCGTCCACGACGCGGACGGCCTTCGCGCCGTCGAGGCGGTAAATATTGAAGATTACGGTATGGCCGTCGCCCCAGTCCGCGCCGAGCAGCAGCTCGGTGCCGTCGCCGTCAAGGTCGCGCAGCAGCCAGCCGGGCGTCTGGTAGTAGTCGTTCACGGACAGGAGATCATGGCTGAAGCCGGTCTGCACGTCGCTTGCGCCGGAGCGCCGCAGGTCGGCGATCTCGGCGAGCAGCGCGTCGTAGGCGGCGTAGCCGGTCGCGCTCGCCGCATCGCCCTCCTCAAGCCGGAAGCTCTGCTCCATGACCTTGAGCTGGCCCTCCTCTAATTTGACCTGCCACTTGTCCGCGCCCTCATAGCTCCAGTGCGATTCGATCTGATAGAAGCTGCCCTCCGGACGGGGATAGAGGCTGAGCATCGTGCCGCTCTCCCCCTCCCGCAAGGTGCAGCGGTAGTGGTCGGAGAAATACTTCAGCGTCCAGCCGGCGCTGTACAGCTCCATCAGCTTGTCGTCAAGGCCGCTCCCCTCCGTGACAAGGAAGTAAGCGCCTGTTCCCGCGCCCGAGCGCCAGAGCGGGCTGTCGCCCTCGCGCTCCCACCCGTCGAGGACGCGGATGCTCCACGCATCGGTGTGAACGCGGTCAGCGTCCTCTGCCGCCTCGCTTGCGCCAATACATTCAAGCAGATAGCCTCTCAGCTCCGTGCTTCCGGAACGCAGCTCATACAGCCGCGCTTTCCTGCCGTCCGTAATGGGATTGACCAGCATTTCATGCTCAGAGAGCATGACCTCGCAGCGGTCTCCCGCGGCGCTGATAAAATAGAGCCTTGCATAGCAGTCCTGCATTGCTGACGCGGCACCAAGGCGTTTGTATTGCAGGGTGTCGAGCAGAGCGTAGACGGCGTCTGTTTCCTCCGCCGTCAACTGGACGCTGGATGGCTGCGCGCCGCTTGCGTCCGTTACATCGGCATAAGTGACCTGTTCCCGATGGAAACCGACCAGTCCGGCGGCGTCTGTGTCTGTGCGCGGATTTGTCAAAAAGCACACCGCCACGATGACGCACACGATGACCGACGCCGCGACCACCCAAAACGCGGGCTTTTTGTAGCGCAGCGCGTTCTTCACACGCGCGCCCACGCCCACCTCGCCGAAGGCGAGCGGACAGGCGGCGATCATGCGCCGCGGCACGCTGCACGCAAGCAGCGCGCTTGAGTAGGCCTTGACCTGCCCCGCGTCCATGCCGCGCAGCACGCGCTCGTCGCAGGCCAGCTCGATGTCGCGGCAGAGCAGGGTATAGGCAAGCCACAGCAGCGGGTTGAACCAGTAGACCGCCAGCAGGGCAAAGCCCAGCGGCTTCCACCAGTGGTCACGCCGCGCGAGGTGCGCGCGCTCATGCGAGAGCACACTCCCCCGCTGCGCCTCGTCCAGCGCGGAGGGCAGATAGATGCGCGGGCGCACGATGCCGAGGATGAACGGCGAGGGGACCTCGTCGCAAACATAAATATTCTCCCGCAGCGGAATGGAGGCGCTCACGCGCCGCCGCAGGCGCAGATAGCTCACGAGCGCGTAGAGCAGCATCGCCGCGAGGCCGATGAGCCACACCCATCCCGCGAGATACGTCCACACATAGAGCGGGTTGACGCTTGCCAACGGCGCGGCGGCAAAGCTCTCGCTCAGCGAAGGGTTCACCGCGTTGTCGATGAGCTCCACGCCGCTCGTGATGGTCGGCGCGGGGTCGAACCGCACGACCTCGGGGCTGACCGTCTCCGCGCTCGGGATCAGGCTCAGTGCGCTCTCGATGGAGAACGGCAGCATCAAGCGCAGCGCGACCATGCCCCAGAGCAGGACGTTCACCCACTTGGGGGCGCGCCGCAGCACCAAGCGCAGCGCCAGCACCGCCAGCACGAGCCAGCTTGCCGAAATGCTCAGGTTGAGGAGCTTTAGAAAAATGCCGCTCATGCACTCACCCCTCCCTTCCGTAGTCGTCGATCATCCTCCGCAGCGCGGCGACCTCCTCCGCCGAAAGCGCCTTGCGCGCGGTGAAGGCCGCGACAAAGGCGGGCAGCGAGCCGTCAAAGGCATCCTCCACCAGCCGTTCGCCCTGCGCGGCGTAGTATTCCTCCCGTGTGATCCGCGCGGTGACCACGCTGTTTTCATTTTGAAAAATGCCCCGCTCGCAGAGCTTGCGCAGCACGGTATAGGTCGTCGGCTTCTTCCAGCCCCATTCCCTCTCGCACAGCTTCACCAGCTCGCCCGAGCCGATCGGCTCGTGCTTCCAAACCAGTTCGGCGAACTGCGTCTGCACCGCGCCCATTTTGATCTCATCCATTGACGGCCTCCTTTCGGTTTATCCAAGATAAACCTTTTTCTGCTGTGAGTTTATCATGGATAAACCACGCTTGTCAAGACCTATCGCGGAAAAAGCCGTCTGCCTTTCGGCAGACAGCTTTTTAGCGTACAAATTCATATTTTCACTTGGCCTGCTCGCGCCTTTCGAGCATCGGTTCGGTGAAAAACCAGAGGAATACCGCCGCCGCGGCGTGCCGCGCCTTTTTACAGCAGCTGCTGGACGACGGTGACGGCGCCGGAGAAGATGACATAGGCGTACACCACGCGGCGGAGCTGGTCGGCGTTGAGACGGCTGCCGAGATTGAGTCCAAAGCGCTGTCCGCACACGACACCCGCAATGCCGAGCAGGGTCAGCGGCAGCAGATCAAGCGTGTAGTAGCCATTCAAAATGCGTGTGGTGATAGATGTCACATTGTTCACGGCGAAATTCGCCTGCGCATTGGCGAGATATTCCTCGCGGTCCTTCGTCACGGCGAGGTAATAGACCGCCATGATCGGCCCGCCGATGGAGAACAGTCCCCCGCAAACGCCGGCAAGCAGGGAGCAGACGACCGTGACGGTCGGCGTGATGCGCACGCGCACGTTCTTTTTCTCCGTCAGCAGCAAGCAGCTTCCCAGCAGCATCAGAAACACGCCGAACGCCAGCGTCATCACGCGCAGATCCATTTTGCCGATGAATTGGATCGCCGTAACGCTTGCCACAGCATAGAGCAGCGTCGGCGGCAGCGTGATGCGCAGGTCGATTTTTCTGCGCAGTCTCCACGCCAGCGTGGCCGTCAGGCCAAGACAAATGGACGTTGAGACCGACGGTGCGACCGCCATGGTAAAAAAGTGCGGCAAAATGGTCATCATCACGACCGCCGCGCCGAATCCTGTGATGGACTGGACAAAGCCGCCGAGCGCGGCGCTCAGCGCGACTGCAAGGTATATCATGTTTATTCCCCTCTGTTTCTGTTGAAAAAATGGCCGTCGGCATGCTTGCCGACGGCCATTCTAAGTCATTTTGCGGGTGCTGTCAAGACAGCTCGGCGCTCACTTGTTCCGCTTCTTGCCGAGATAGGCCTCCTTCACCTTCTCGTCCGCCAGCAGCTCTGCGCCGGTGCCGCTCATGGTGATGGTGCCCGTTTCGAGAACATAGGCGAGGTCCGCGATCTTGAGGGCCATGTTCGCGTTCTGCTCGATGAGCAGGATCGTCACGCCCTGGCGGTTGATCTCGCGGATGATGTCGAAAATGCCCTGCACGACCAGCGGCGCAAGGCCGAGGGAGGGCTCATCCATCATCAGCACCTTCGGGCGGGACATCAGCCCGCGTCCGACGGCCAGCATTTGCTGCTCGCCGCCGGAGAGCGTACCCGCAAGCTGCCAGTGGCGCTCCTTCAGGCGGGGGAAGAGCTCGTAGACCCATTCGATGTCCTTTTCGATCTCCGCTTTGTCCGTGCGCAGATAGGCGCCGATCTTGAGGTTTTCAAGCACGGTCATATCGGGGAACACGCGCCGCCCCTCGGGGACCTGCGCGATGCCCGCGGCAAGCACAGAGCTGATGGGCTTGCCGAGCAGCTCCTCGCCGTTGTACTGAATGGAGCCCGCCTGCGCCTTGACGAGACCGGAGATGGTGCGCAGCGTGGTGGATTTGCCCGCGCCGTTTGCGCCGATGAGGGTGACGATCTTGCCGTCCGGCACCTCCATGTCGATGCCGCGCAGCGCCTGTATGCCGCCGTAGGCGACGGCAAGGTTCTGAATTTTAAGCATCCTCTTCCACCCCCAGATAGGCGTCGATGACGCGCTGATTGTTTTGGATCTCGTCCGGCGTGCCGGTGGCGATCAGCTCGCCGAAGTCGATGACATAAATGCGGTCGGAGATGTCCATGACAAGATCCATGTGGTGCTCGATGAGCAGGATGGTCATGTGGAACTCGTCGCGGATGCGGCCGATGAACTCCGTGAGCTCGTCGGTTTCCTGCGGGTTCATGCCAGCGGCCGGCTCGTCGAGCATGAGGAGCTTCGGCTCGGTCGCCAGCGCGCGGGCGATTTCCAGTCGGCGCTGCTTGCCGTAGGGAAGGCTCGTCGCCAGCTCATCCTTCACATCCTCCAGTCCGACGATGCGCAGCAGCTCCATGACCTCCTCGCGCTGGCGCGCCTCCTCGGCGCGGTTGAGGCGGAAGGTGGCGGAAAAGACATTGCTCGTGCGCAGCATGTGCTTGGCGATGAGCACATTGTCGAACACCGACTGTGACTTCCACAGGCGGATATTCTGGAAGGTGCGCGCCATGCCGAGCTTGGTGATCTTATCGGGCGTGGGGTCCAGAACGGGTGCGGAGAGAAACTTTTCGGCCTCCTTGCCCTTGTAGCTCTGCTTCATCTTGCCCTGCGGGTGGTTGCGGACGATCGGCTCGCCCATGAAGCTGACCTGCCCGTTCGTAGGCTCGTAAACGCCCGTGATGGTGTTGAACGCGGTGGTCTTGCCCGCGCCGTTGGGGCCGATGAGCGCGACGATCTCGCCCTCATTGACCTCAAGGCTCAAATCGTCGACGGCAACGACGCCGCCGAACTGCATGGTGATGTTTTCAAGGCGGAGAATATTCTGACTCATTTCTTTTCCCCTCCCTTTCTCCTGCGGCGGAAAAGATCCGGCAGCTCGCGGTCGCCCATGATGCCCTTGCGGAAGAAGAGCACGACGACCATGATGATGACGGAGATCACCGCCATGCGGAAGCCGTTCTTGAAGAGGCCGGGCGCCTCAATGCCGAGGAATTTGCCTGTATCGAGGCCGCGCAGCAGCCACTCGAGCGAGGCGATGTAGAGGAAGCTCGTCATCACGCTGCCGGTGATGGAGCCGATGCCGCCGATGACGACCAGCAGCAAAATTTCATAGGTCATGCTGCTCTTGAAGGACATGGCCGCCACCGCGCCCATGTACATCGCCAGCATCCCGCCGCCGATGCCGGCGAAGAACGAGGAGATGACGAAGGCAAGGCGCTTGTGATGGGCAAGGTTGATGCCCATGGCCTCGGCGGCGACCTCGTCGTCGCGGATGGCCTTGAACGCGCGCCCGTAGGTGGAGTTCACCAGCAGCACGATGCACGCGATAAACACCCCGATGAGCAGCAGATACGCGGTCGCGCTGCCGAAGTCGGGATAGCCCCTCAAAAGGTTCGAGGCATTGGTCAGCGGGCCGATGGCGTTCCACTGGATGATGGTGCGCATGATCTCGGCAAAGCCGAGGGTAGCGATGGCGAGATAGTCGCTCTTGAGGCGCAGCACGGGCAGACCGATCAGATAGGCGAAAAACGCCGCGATCACGCCGCCGACGAGCAGCGCGAGGATCATGCCGACCGCCGAACCGACCTTGTCGCCGAGGAAGCCCGCAAAGACCTCCGGCAGGGAGAACTTCACGACGCCGCCGTCAAAATACTGATACACGCCCGCGCGCTTGTCGACGGGGATGCACAGCACCGCATAGGAATACGCGCCGAGGAGCATAAAGCCCGCCTGACCGAGCGAAAAGAGGCCGGTGAAGCCGTTGAGCAGGTTCATCGAAACGGCGACGAGGGAATAGACCGACGCCTTTTTGATGACCTTGATGACGATATGGTAGCCCGGGAGCCTGGAGTCGAGGAGCATCGTGACCGCCAGCGCCGCGAGCAAAATGACCACGGTGAAGAGATACTCTTTGCCGATCGTTTTCTTTTTCATCTTCACCCCTCCTTACACCTTGTCCGTGACCTTCTCGCCAAACAGGCCCGTCGGCTTGACGCACAGCACAATGATCAGCAGCGCGAAGGTGAATGCGTCGGAGAAGGTGGACTGGCCGAGGCCCTTGATGATCTCTTCGCAAAGGCCGATGAGGAAAGCGCCGACCACCGCGCCGGGAATGGAGCCGATGCCGCCGAACACCGCCGCGACGAAGGCCTTCAATCCCGGCATACCGCCGGAGGTGATGGCCACCGTGGGATAGTTGGTGAAGTAGAGCATCGCGCCGACCGCGGCGAGGAACGAGCCGATGACGAAGGTCATCGAGATGACGGAGTTGATCTTCACGCCCATGAGCTGCGCGGTCTCAAAGTCCTTGGCGGCCGCGCGCATACCCATGCCGATCTTCGTCTTTTTGATCAGCGCGACGAGCACGAAAACGAGCGCGACGGTCAGAAGAGGCGTCACGACCGTGACGCGCTTGGTGGACGCGCCGAAGAGCGTCACGGTGTCGGAGATCCACGGAATGGGCGTCTTGACCGGCTGGGGAAGGCCGCCGGTCAGATAGAACGCAAGGTTCTGAATGAGATAGCTCACACCGATGGCGCTGATCATCAGCGACATGCGCGGCGCCGTGCGCAGCGGCTTATAGGCCAGCCGCTCAATGGCAAAGCCGAGAATGACGGTAAAGATCAGCACCAGCGGGATCGAAATGTACATGGGCATGGATGCGGTGGTGTAGACCATGATGAGGCCCGCCACCATAAAGACATCGCCGTGGGCGAAGTTAATGAGGCGCAGAATGCCGTAGACCAGCGTGTAGCCGATGGCAATGAGCGCGTACTGACCTCCCACAGAGACACCGTTGATCAGATACGGTAAAATTCCCTGCATGGAAAACCTCCTGTTGGTAGGATATCAGAGGAAAGCGGAAAACGGGGAAAACTTGGCGGGGCGAAGGCCCCGCCAAGTTTGCTGCTTGTGGAGAGATTTTTGGGCTTTTCTCAGTCAATGCCCTGGATCTTCACGAAGTCCCACGCACCGGTCTCGGTGTTGGCGGTCTTGATGTAGGCTGCGTCGCGGTTGGCGTCGCCGATGTCGTTGAAGGAGATCTCGCCGGACACGCCGGAATAGGTCACGCCGGGCAGAGCGGCGAGGATGTCGGCGGGTGCGGTGCTGCCGGCAGCCTTGATAGCCTCGAGCGCGGTGAAGTAAGCGTCGTAGCCCATGACGGTGACGGCGGAGACCATGTCGTTGCCGCCGTTGTTGGTCTTGGCGTCGGCGTTGGCATTGATCCACTCCTTGATGCCGGCGTCGAACTCGGGATTACCACCCTCCTGATAGAAGGTCGTGATCTTAACATCGACATCCTTGCCCTTGGCGGCCTCAACGACCATGTTGCTGTCGAGCGTGTCGCCGCCGAGGATCGTGCCCTCGAACTTCTGCGCGGCGGCGGCCTCAACGATCAGCTGCGCATAGTTGATGGAGACGGGGGAGAAAATGACGCCGGCGTTGGCAGCCTTGGCGTTGTTGATGTAGGAAACAAAGTTGGCATTGCCCTCGGGGAAGTTCTCGGCAACGACCTTGCCGCCGAGCTTCTCAAAGGCCTGCGTGAAGTAGTAGATCAAGCCCTGATCGTAGTCGCTGCCGAGCATACCGAGCAGATAAGCGGTGTCGACGCCCAGCTCCTTGTAGGCATAGTTCGCAAGAACGGTGCCCTGGAAGGGATCGAGGAAGCAGATGCGGAAGTAGACATCGCAGTCGGAAGTGACCTGCGGGTTGGTGCAGGTGACGCCGATGGCGGGCACGCCGGCCTCGGCGAACACGGTGCCGCCGGCCATGGACACGCCGGAGCCGTAGGAGCCGAGCACGATGCTCACACCCTTGTTGACCAGCTCAGCGGCCGCGGACGGGCCGTTCTCGGCTGCGGTGCGGTTATCGACGACCTCCAGCTGGACCTTGTAGGTCTCGCCGTTGATGTCGACGGTGGGCTGGACATAGTTGCCATACTGCATACCCAGCACCTCCTGCTTGCCGCCGGCGCCGTTGTCGCCGGTGAGCGGCTCGAAGACGCCGATCTTCACGACCTTCTCTTCGCCGGTGGTGTTGGGCGTGCCGTCCCCCTGCGGTTCGCCGCCCTTGTCGCCGCAGGCGACCATTGCGAGCGCCATTGCGAGCGCAAGAACGAGTGCAAGAATTTTCTTCATATTCATATCCTCCTGACTTTCTGCCGCAAAAAGCGGCAAACGGGGCATTGCTGCCCTGTTATTCGCTTATTCTATCGAACCTTTGAAAAAAATTCAAGCGTCCAATCTGTCAGTTTTTTCAATCGAATTTCTCCGATTTCTCCGCGGGGTGGAGGCGATTTTACACGCATTTGTCCGCTGCACGAGGACTATTTTCTATTTATTGACTTTTTCTATCATTCTTTGTTCTTCTCACAAGGACAATTTCTCCTGTCATTTTGCACAATGGGCTTTTGGAGGCAAAGATCGCCTCTTCGCCATGCCGCGGGGGACGCGCCCGAAAGCGCGTCAAAAAAGAGGATGTTTCCCGTGAAACATCCTCTTTTTTCTCTCACAGCCCCTCGTGCAGCTTCCAGAGGAGCGGCTCGAAGTCCACGCCCTCGCGCGAGGGGATCTTCTGCGGCATCGTGTGGAGCGCACATTCACGCACAAAGAATTCGGCCAGTTGCACGGCGCTGTGCAAGCCCTTGCCCCGAACCAGCGCGCCGGTGAGCACGCTCGCGAACAGGTCGCCCGTGCCGTGAAACTCCTTGCCGACGAATTCGTCGAACAAAAACTCCGTTTCCCCGCGCTCGCGGTCAAAGAGACACGCGCCGATCTCGCCCTTACGGAGCGTCACGCCCGTGAGCACCACGCTGCGTTTCCCGCCGAGGCTCAGGCGCTCGACGGTCCTGCGGCAGCCCGCCTCGTCGTGCGTCTGCGCGCCGAAGGAGTAATCCTCGCCGAGCAGCACCGCTGCCTCGGTGAGGTTCGGCACCACCACATCCGCCAGCGCCGCGAGGCGCGTCATGCCCGCGCACATGGCGGGGGTGTAGGTCTTGTAAATTTTGCCGTGGTCGCCCATCACGGGATCGCAGATGAAAAGCGTTGAGGCATCGCGGCGGAAGGTGCGCACGAAGTCCGCCACAAGGTCCATCTGCGCCTCGCTGCCCATAAAGCCGGTGTAGACGGCATCGAAGTGGATGCCCAGCTCCGCCCAGTGCGCGGTCGTCGCGGGCAGCGCGTCGGTCATATCCAAAAAGGTATAGCCTGTAAAGCCGCCGGTGTGCGTGGAAAGGTAGGCGGTCGGCAGCGGGCAGCACTGCACGCCCATCGCGCTCAGAACCGGAATGGCGACGGTCAGTGAGCAGCGGCCGAAACCGGACATGTCGTGGATGGCGGCAACTCTGGGGGTAGGCATGAAAAAAGGCTCCTTCTTTTCTTACTTGACTTCGACCAGCTCATAGCTGCGCGTGCCGACGCCGAGGCGCTCGGCGTGTTCGAGCGTGACTTCCCAGTTCGTGCCCGGGTGCATGACGCAGAAATGGTCGTGGTCGTCGCCGTGGTGCGCGTGGATCATGTCGCTCAGATAGCTGTCGGCCATGGGCTTTTGCGCGTTGCACTTGTCCGCTGCCGCCTGATCGATGGCCACGGGGTCGAAGCTTGCGAACATACCGACATCGGGGAGGATGGGCACATCGTTGCCGCCGTAGCAGTCGCAGAACGGCGAGATGTCCTTGGCGATGGAGATATGGAAGTGCGGGCGGTCTTTGACCACGGCGAGCGTGTACTCCGCCATCTTCATGCACAGCGCCTCGAGCGTGTCGTCGTTGGGGTTGAAGATGGCATCGAAGTTGCACGCGCCGAGGCAGCGGCCGCAGCCGACGCACTTTTCGTGGTCGATGTGGGCCTTGCCGCTCGCAAAGTCAATGGCATCCTGCCCGCAGCTTTTCGCGCAGGCATGGCAGGCGCGGCACTTTTTCTCCTTGACCTCGGGCTTGCCGGCGTTATGCTGTTCCATCTTGCCCGCGCGGCTGCCGCAGCCCATGCCGAGGTTCTTCATTGCGCCGCCGAAGCCGGTGGCCTCGTGGCCCTTGAAGTGGGAAAGGCTGATGATGATGTCCGTGTCCATGATGGCGCGGCCGATCTTGGCCTCCTTCACATAGGTGGTTCCCTCAAGCGGGACGAGCGCCTCGTCTGTACCCTTCAGTCCGTCGGCGATGATGAGCTGGCAGCCTGTCGAGAGCGGAGAAAAGCCGTTCTCCTCCGCGCTCTCAAGGTGCTCGAGCGCATTTTTGCGGCGGCCGGCGTAGAGCGTGTTGCAGTCGGTCAGAAACGGCTTGCCGCCGCGGCGCTTGACCGCGTCCGCCACGACGCGCGCCCAGTTCGGGCGCAGAAAGCTCAGGTTGCCCGGCTCGCCGAAGTGGATCTTGATGGCGACGAATTTGCCGTCGAAGTCGATTTGGTCAAAGCCTGCCTGATCGAGCAGGCGCTCAAGCTTGGCGAGCGCACTCTTGCCCTCCGGCACGCGCAGGTCGGTGAAGTAAACCTTGGATTTTTCCATGGTGATCGCTCCTCTCCCATTTTGCTTGTCCTTATTATAGCCGCCCCCACCGCGCATTGCAAGGAAAAATCCGCGCGGAGCGCGCATAGGCTGGGGCGAGGTGATATGCTTGAACATTCATGTGGTACGCGCGGGCGAGGATCTGCGCGCCGTCGCCGCGCAGTATGGCGTAGCGGCGGGGATCGTTGCCGGGCTGAACGGCGTCGCACCGTATTCTCCGCTCGCCGTCGGGCAGACGCTGGTGATCCGCCATCCGCGTGAGCTGCACACGGTCGCGCTCGGTGAGAGCGTCTATTCCATCGCCCTGCGCTACGGACTGAGCGTGCGGACGCTCTATCAGAACAATTTTGCCCTCGGCGGGCGCAGCGCGCTCTATCCGGGGCAGACGCTCGTTATCTCCTACGACGACGCGCCCTCGCGCACGCTGGCGGTCAACGCCTACGCCTACCCCTTCATCCGCGGCGGACTGCTCGACGCCGCGCTGCCCTATCTCACCTACCTTACGCCCTTCACCTACGGCATCAACAGCGACGGCACGCTCCTGCCGCCGTCGGACGAATGGCTGCTCGCTGCCGCGGGGCAGTATCGCACCGCCTCGCTCATGCACCTCTCCTCGCTCACGGAGGATGGGCGTTTCGACAGCTCCCGCTCCACGCTGGTTTTAGAGAGCGCGGACGCGCAGGACGCCCTCGTGCAGAGTGTTCTCGACACTGTGCAGGCAAAGCACTATTTCGGCCTGGATGTGGACTTTGAGTATGTCCTGCCCGAGCAGCGCGAGGCCTATGCCGCCTTCGTCGCGCGTCTGCGCGATGCGCTCGGGATGGTCGGCTGCCCGGTCATCGCCGCGCTCGCGCCGAAAACGAGTGCCGCGCAGCGGGGGCTTCTTTACGAGGCGCACGACTACGCGCTGCTCGGCGCGGCGGCGGACGCGGTATTTCTGATGACCTACGAGTGGGGCTACACCTACGGCCCGCCGATGGCGGTCGCGCCGCTGCCGCAGGTGCGCGCCGTGCTGGACTACGCCGTGTCCGTCATTGCGCCGGAGAAGATCTTCATGGGCATCCCGCTCTACGGCTACGACTGGACGCTGCCCTTCACGCGCGGCGAAACGCGCGCCGAGTCGCTCTCGCCCGTGCAGGCGGTCGAGCGGGCGCTGCGCTATGATGTCTCTATCCAATACGACGAGCGCGCGCAGGCGCCCTGCTATTACTATACCGACCGCGGCGGGCGCGAGCACGCCGTCTGGTTTGAGGACGCGCGCAGCATTGAGGCAAAGCTGCGCCTTGCGGAGGAGTACGGCTTGCAGGGCGTGGGGTACTGGAGCCTCGCGCGCGGCTTCCCGCAGAACTGGGCGGTGCTCTCATCGCTTTTTGACATTGAGACGCTGCTTTAGGCGCGCCGCCCGATGGCGTCCGCCACCACGCTGACCACGCCCTGCACCGTTTCATCGAAAAGGTGTGTGTAGACCTCGCTCGTGATGCTCGTCGAGCTGTGGCCGAGCGCCTTGGAGATGGTGAACATCGGCACGCTGCGGCTGTTGGCGACGCTTGCGAAGCTGTGACGCAGACCGTGGAGCGAGATCGGCGGCAGGCCGTTTTCCGCCACGAAGGCCGCCACGCGCGTGCCGAGGCGGTTCGGGTTCCAGGGCTTCCCCTGCTCCGTGACAGCCACATAGCCCTCGGGATTGTAGACCGCGCCGTGTTCGCGCCGCCCGCGCTCCCAGTCGGCGTGCAGGCGCGTGAGAAGGGCCTCCAGATCGCTCACGCCCTCGTAGCACAGCCGCCGCACGGAGGAATAGGACTTCGGCCTTTTCTCGATGGCCGTGCCGCCCACGGAGGTCCGCACCTCGCGGACGGTAACGATCTTGGCGGCAAGGTCTACGCTGCGCCACTTGAGTCCGCAGATCTCGCTGCGCCGCAGCCCCAGATAGCCCGCCAGCTTGACCGCCGGCTCGATCTCCGTACCCGCACAGCGCGCAAACAGCTCGCGCAGCTGTGCGGGGTCGTAGTAGCGGTGGCTCGGCAGCTCTCTGGTCGGCGGCGTGACGAGGCGCGTCACATTTTCGCGCAAAAGCCCCTGCCGCACGGCGGCCTCGAGCGCCGTGTGCAGCAGGACATGGTGCTTGCGCACGGTGTTGTGCGACAGGCCCTTGTCCAGCAGCTCCGCATAGTAGCGCTGGAACAGCGCGGGCGTCAGCTCCGGCAGCTTCAGCGCGCCGAGCGAGGGGACGAGGTGGAGCCGGATGATGTTCTCGTAGCCGTGTACCGTGGTCGCCTCGCGGTTCGGGCAGATGAAGTCCCGCAGCCAGACCTCCAGCCAGTCGCCGAGGACGACCTCGCCGCCGTGGCGCGTCCGCTTGAGCGCACGCAGACGCAGAAATTCCGCCAGCGCGTCCTCCGCGTCGTCAAGCCGCCGGAAGGTGCGCACACAGCGGTCGCGCGAGCCGTCGAGCCGCATCCCGTAGTGCATCGTGACATAGTAAAGGTCCTTCTGATCGTCGTAGGCAAGGTTTCGTTTGATGGATTTACGCATGGTCGTGTCTCCCTATTCCCTATTCTTTGTATGGAGACAGTGTATCACCGATGGCAAGCAAAGGGAAACGGCGGCGCATGAAGCGCCGCCGTTTCTTGTCTGATCTTCTCTTTTTGCTCAGCTTCTCTTTGCCGCCTCGATGACATGGCTCGCAAGGATGGCGGTCGTGACCGCGCCGACGCCGCCGGGGACGGGCGTGATGGCCTCCACGACCGGCTCGACCTCGGCAAAGCGGGTGTCGCCGCAGAGATTGCCGTCCGCGCCGACATGGATGCCCACATCCAGCACGACCTGACCCGCGCGCACGCTCTCGGCGCCGACCATGCCGGCCTTGCCGGCGGCGACGACGAGAATGTCCGCCTCGCGGCAGATGGTGGGCAGGTTTTCGCTGCGGCTGTGGCAGATGGTCACGGTGGCGTGCTCGGCGAGCAGCAGCATGGAAACGGGCTTGCCGATGACGAGGCTGCGGCCGATGACAACCACGCGCTTGCCCTTGATGGGGATATTATAGTGCTTCAAAAGCGCCGCGCAGGCGGCAGCGGTGCAGGGCGGATAGCCGCCGTTCGTGCCGGCGTAGACCGCGGCGAGCGAGCCGTCGGTGATGCCGTCCATGTCCTTTTTGGGGTCGAGCGCCGCGCGGGCGGCCTCGTCGTCAAGGTGCTTGGGCAGCGGGCGGAACATCAGCACGCCGTGGACGCTCTCGTCCTCGTTGAGCGAGCGGATATTGTCCAGCAGCTCCTGCTGGCCGACATCCTCGGGCAATACGACCTGACGAACGGAGATGCCGACCTTTTCGCAGCGCTTGAGCGCACCGCGCTCATAGGAAAGGTCGTCCTCGCGCGCACCCACGCGCAAAATGGCAAGGCAGGGCTCCACGCCGCGCGCCTTGAGCGCCTCGGCCTCTTCGTGCAGCTTCTCGGTCAGCGCCTTGGCGGCGTCGGCCCCCTTCAATAACATGGCCATACCGGTTTCCTCCTCATGCCGGCGCACTGCGCCGGATTTTTCCCTATCAGCATAGCAAACAAAATTTGGGCTGTCAATTTCTTTTCCCAAGTGTCTTTGTGCCGTGGATTTTCTTTTTTCGCCGCCTTGCTATTTTCTTCGCTTTCTGCTACGATAGGAGCAAGGAAATTTTACTTGACCGGAGGAAAGCCCCATGTCCGTTATCGAAGAAAAGAAGGCGCTGCGCAGCTTTATCCGCAAAAGCGAGCGCACGCTCGACCCCGCCTACAAGGCGGAGAGCTCCGAGGCCATCTGCCGCCATGTACTCGCGCGGGAGGAATACAAGGCCGCGAAGGTCGTGTTCGCCTTTGCCGGTACCGAAAAGGAGATCGACACCACACTCTTGCTGCGCGAGGCCCTTGCCGACGGCAAGACGCTCGTTCTGCCCCGCTGTGCCGCCGAGCACGCGCTCGACCTGTGCGTGGTGCAGTCGATGGATGACCTTATGCCGGGAATGTACGGCATTTCAGAGCCGAAGGCGGAGTGCGCGCTCGTGACGCCCGAGGACATCGACTTTGCCGTGGTGCCCTGCCTGTCCTTTGACCGCAGGGGCCGCCGGCTCGGACAGGGCGGCGGGTATTATGACCGCCTGCTGCCGCGCCTTGCCTGCCCGACCTGCCTCATCTGCCGCGAAAAGCTCATGAGCGAGGCCGTTCCCACCGAGGAGCATGACCGCCGCTGCACGCTCTACATCACGGAGCGCGGCGTGATGACGCCGGAGGCGTAACGCGCGACACGAAAGGAGAGATGATCATGGACCGCAATTCCCCCGCCTACCGCAATTATGTTGAGATCCTGCGCCGCGAGCTGGTCTGCGCGATGGGCTGCACCGAGCCGATCGCCATTGCCTACTGCGCCGCCGTGGCCCGCGCCGCGCTCGGCGCGCTGCCCGAATGGGTGCGGATCGAGAGCAGCGGCAACATCATCAAGAATGTCAAGAGCGTGGTCGTGCCGAATACGGACGGGCGGCGCGGCATTGCCGCCGCAGCCGCCATCGGCATCCTCGGCGGCGACGAAACGGCGGGATTGCAGGTGATCTCCGCGGTCTCCGAGGCGGCGAAGGCGCGGCTGGGCGAGTATCTGGAGAAAACGCCGATCGAAATGCTCCCCGCCGAAACGGACTATCTGCTGGATATTACCGTGAGCGTCGGGGCGGGCGGGCACACGGCCCGCGTGCGCGCCGTGCAGGAGCACACGAACCTTGTGCTCATCGAGCGCGACGGCGCGGTGCTCGAGAGCCGGCCCCTGCCGGAGATCGACCATGCCGCCGACAGCGCCGGAGCCGATCCCTCTGCCATGACGGTCGAGGGTATCTGCGAGTTTGCCGCGACCTGCGAGCTTGACGATGTGCGCGAGGTGCTTGAGCGCCAGATCGCGTGCAACAGCGCCATCGCGGACGAGGGTCTGCGCGGCGACTGGGGCGCGAACATCGGCAAGGTCCTGCTCACGCAGGGCGACGATGTACGCACACGCGCCAAGGCGCGTGCCGCCGCGGGCAGCGACGCGCGCATGAACGGCTGCGAGCTGCCGGTCGTCATCAATTCCGGAAGCGGCAATCAGGGCATGACCGCCTCGCTGCCGGTCATCGAATACGCCCGCGCGCTGGGCGCGAGCGAGGACGAGCTTCTGCGCGCGCTGCTGGTGTCCAATCTCGTCACGCTGCATGAAAAGACGGGGATCGGCCGCCTTTCCGCCTACTGCGGCGCGGTGAGCGCGGGCGCGGGCGCCGGCGCGGGCATCGCGTGGCTCCACGGCGGCGGCTACAACGAGGTCGCGCACACCATCGTCAACGCGCTCGCCATCACCTCGGGCATCGTGTGCGACGGCGCGAAATCCTCCTGCGCGGGCAAGATCGCCATGGCGGTGGACGCGGGCATCCTCGGCTACGAGATGTACCGCGCCGGCCAGCAGTTTTACGGGGGCGACGGGCTGGTGTGCAAGGGCGTGGAGAAGTCCATCGAGAGCTTCGGCCGCCTCGGCCGCGTCGGGATGCGGGAGACCGACAAGGAGATCATCCGCATGATGACCGACTGCTGATCGAGAACAAGGCAAGGCCCCGCTGTGCGGCGGGGCCTTCGACATGGCCGCTGTGCTTGCCGCAAGCGCGCCGATAGACCGATTTTCGGAGGAACCATGGCAAGACGCATTTTGATGATTTTTCTCGCGGCGGCGCTTGTGCTGTCCCTCGCCGCCTGCGGCGGGGGGAAAGAAGTGCCGGGCGAGACGCGCACGGTCTACACGATGGACACGGTGATGACGCTCACCGCCTACGGTGAAAGCAGCGCCGCCGCGCTCGATGCGGCGGAGGAAATGCTGCTCGCGCTCGACGCGAAGCTCGATCGCCACAGCCCGTCGAGCCTCGTGAGCGCGCTCGACCGCGACGGCAGAGCCGAGAACGCGGAGCTTGCCGCGCTCACCGATGCGGCGCTGCACGTCGGCGCGCTCTCGGACGGGGCCTTCGACCCCACCGTCGCACCCTTGCTGGACGCATGGGACTTCACCGGCGACGCGCCGCGCGTGCCGACGGAGACGGAGCTGGCCTCACTGCTCGCGTGCGTGGGGCTGGAAAACATCACGGTGGAAGGCAGCACCATCACGCTTCAAAACGGCGCACAGCTCGACCTCGGCGGCATCGCCAAGGGCTATGCGGGCGATCGGGTGCGCACAGTCCTTGCGGAGCGCGGCATTGAAAGCGCGGTCATCGATCTCGGCGGCGACGTCGGGCTGCTCGGTAAAAAACCGGACGGCTCCGACTGGCGCATCGCGGTCAAGGACCCCGCCGAGCCGTCGCGCTTTCTCGGTGTGCTGACGGCGGCGGATACCTTCGTGGTGACCTCCGGCATCTATGAGCGCGGCTTTGAAGAAAACGGTGTGCGCTACCACCACATTCTCGACCCCAAGACCGGCAGGCCCGCCGAAAGCGGCCTTGTGAGCGTGACGGTCGTGTGTACCGACGGTGCGTGGGCCGACGCGCTCTCCACCGCCTGCTTTGTGCTCGGCGAGGAAAAAAGCCTTGCGCTGCGTGAAACGCTCGCAGCGGAGAAAGGAAACCGCATCGAACTGATTTTTGTGACCGACGACGGCCGCGTGCGCTATACCGATGGACTGTCGGGGCGCTTTGCGCCGAGTGAGGAGGGGGAGTATCGCTATGAAGTCATCGCCTGAGTTGCGCCCCAACCGTTATGACGCGCTCGTGGTGCTCGTCGTGCTCTCACTCGCCGCGCTGCTGGCAGTTAAGCCATTTCTTGCCGCCCGCGCACCGCAGAGCGATACGCTGACGGTGGTGGTCTCCGCCGACGGGCGGGAGCTCGACCGCGCGGCACTCGCGGACTTCGGCGCGCGCACCTATGAGAGCAACGGCCACAGGCTCACTGCCGTTTCCGCGGACGGCTCGCTCGCCGTGGCGGAGAGCGACTGCCCGGGGCAGGACTGTGTCCACTCCGGCGCGATCTCCCGCGCGGGGCAGAGCATCGTGTGCCTGCCCGCGCGCATCGTCATCGAGCTGGTCGGCGCTGCCCCCGGCTACGACCTTGTGACGGGTTAGGAGGCGCGGCATGAAATTTTCGACCAAAACGCTCACGACCTGCGCGGTGCTCGCCGCGCTGGCGCTGGCGCTCTCTTACATGGAAAGCTTTTTCCCTCTCGCGCTTGTGATCCCCCTGCCGGGCGTCAAGCTGGGGCTTGCGAACATCGTGACGGTGTATGCGCTCTATGCGCTCGGCGCGCCCAGCGCGCTCGCCGTTCTTGTGGTGCGCTGCCTTCTCGGCTCGCTCTTCGCGGGCAACGCCTCGGCACTCATCTTTTCGCTGCTCGGCGGGCTTTGCGCCATGCTGGCGATGATCGCACTGCACGCTCTGCCGCGGCTTTCGGTCTACGGCGTATCCGTGGGCGGGGCGGCGGCGCACAACGCGGGGCAGGTCGCCGCCGCGATGCTGACGCTCGGCTCGGCGGCGCCGCTCGTCTACCTGCCGTTTCTGCTCGTTGTGTCGGTATTCACCGGCGCGCTGACGGGCTTTGTGGCCTCGCTGCTCTTTCGTGCGATGCGCTATGCGCAGGGGGGATAGGGAAAAAACCGGCTCCGACGAAAAAGTCGGAGCCGGTTTTTTCTCGGAGAGATGGGGCGTTTACAAATTTTGCACGCGCAGGGCGCGGATCGCGTTGAGCACCGCGAGCACCATCACGCCGACATCGGCGAAAATGCCCATCCACATATTGGCGACGCCGAGGGCGACGAGCAGCAGGCAGAGGAGCTTGACGCCGAGCGAGAAAACGATATTCTCGCGCACGATGCGCAGGCACTTGCGGGAGATTTTGATCGCCTTGGCGAGCTTCATCGGGTCATCGTCCATCAGCACGACATCGGCGGCCTCGATGGCAGCGTCGGAGCCCATCGCGCCCATGGCGATGCCGATGTCCGCGCGGGAGAGCACGGGCGCGTCGTTGATGCCGTCGCCGACGAAGGCGAGCTTTGCGCCCTGCGGCTCATTGTCGAGCAGCGCCTCGACCTGCGTGACCTTGTCCGCGGGGAGAAGCTCGGCATGGACCTCGTCGACGCCGAGGTCGCGCGCCACGACCTCCGCGACCTTTTGAATGTCGCCGGTGAGCATGACCGTTTTGGTGACGCCCGCCGCGCGGAGTGCGGCGATGGCGGCGCGGGCATGGGGCTTTTCCATGTCGGAGATGACGATGTGGCCCGCGTACTCGCCGTTCACGGCGAGGTGGACGATGGTGCCGACGCTGCGGCACGCCTGCCACGCGACGCCCAACTCGTCCATGAGCTTGCCGTTGCCAGCGGCGACGGCCACACCGTCCACCACGGCGGTCACGCCGCGGCCGCTGTGCTCTTGAATATCCGTGACGCGGGAGCGGTCAAGCGCCCCGCCGCAGGCCCTTTGCAGGCTCTTGCTGATGGGGTGCGAGGACGCGCACTCGGCGAGCGCGGCGTATTCGAGCAGCTTTTCCTGCGCCATAGGGCTGTGGTGGACCGCGCTGACCTCGAAAACGCCCTGCGTGAGCGTGCCGGTCTTGTCGAACACGACGGTCTTCGTCTGGGAGAGCGCCTCAAGATAGTTTGAGCCCTTGATCAGAACGCCCTCCTTTCCCGCACCGCCGAGACCGGCGAAGAAGCTCAGGGGGATGCTGATGACGAGTGCGCAGGGGCAGGAAATAACAAGGAAGGTCAGCGCGCGGTAGAGCCAAGTGCCCCAATTTGCGTCCGCGCCGCTGAGCGTCAGCACGAGCGGCGGCAGGACGGCAAGCGCGAGGGCGCTGTAACACACGACGGGAGTGTAGACCCTGGCGAAGCGGGAGATAAAGCTCTCGGAGCGGGATTTGTGGCTGCCGGAATTTTCCATCAGCTCCAAAATTTTCGAGACCGTGGACTCGCCGAAGACCTTCGTCGTGCGGACCTTCAAAACGCCCGTCATGTTGATGCAGCCGCTGATGATCTCGTCGCCAGTCTTCACATCGCGCGGCAGGCTCTCGCCCGTGAGCGCGGCGGTATTGAGCGTGGACTCGCCATCCTCCACCACGCCGTCGATGGGTACCTTTTCGCCCGGCTGGACGATGATGAGCGTACCGACGGCGACCTCGTCGGGGTCGACCTGCTCAAGCTTCCCGTCCCGCTCGATGTTTGCGTAGTCGGGGCGAATGTCCATGAGCGCGGTGATGCTGCGGCGGGATCTTCCGACCGCGCAGCTTTGGAACAGCTCGCCGATCTGATAGAAGAGCATGACCGCGACCGCCTCGGCGTAGTCGCCGCTTTTTTCATAGAGCGCAAGCGCGATGGCGCCGATCGTGGCGACCGCCATGAGGAAGTTTTCATCAAAGACCTGCCGGTTGCGGATGCCTCGCCATGCCTTGCGGAGAATGTCATAGCCGACCGTCAGGTAGGCGGCGAGGTAGAGCACGGCGGAAACGATTGCGGGCAGGGGCAGGAGCCGTGCTGCCAAGAACAACGCTGCCGCGGACAAGATGCGATAGAGCATCTTTTTCTGTTTTTTCGTCATAGAAACCTCCGTAGAAGCCTGTGCGGGGCTCAGAAGTATATCTCGCAGTCGTCCTCGACCTTTTTGCAGCTTTTGAGCACGGCGCGCATCACAGTCTTGGGGTCCTGACCGTCGGAAAATTCCACCGTCATCTTCTGCATCATGAAGTTGACCGCCGCGTCCGCGACGCCCTCCGTCTTCTTTGCGGCGTCCTCCATCAGGTTCGCGCAGTTGGCGCAGTCCACTTCGATCGAATAGGTCTTTTTCATGGCAAATGCCCCTTTCTTTTTTGCTGCTTCAACAATTAAGCACTTGTTTAATTCTTATGAGCGTACTATACTGAGGATGCCCGAAAAAGTCAAGGACTTTGCCGCGTTCTCTGCCGAACGGGCGAAAAGTCCTGCCGAACGGGCGATTTGGATCGGAAAGGAGCAGGAGAGATGGAGCCATTCGTTCTTCCGCATCGGCATGAGGACGCCGCGCGTATGGAGGGATTGGGCGAGCAGCTCAATAAGATCGAGCATTTCCAAATCGTCGCGCTGATATTCCGCCAGCTTTCCGATGCAAGCCGCGTGCGCCTTTTCTGGCTTTTGTGCCACTGTGAGGAGTGCGTGGTCGATCTTGCGGCGTTGATGGGCATGAGTCCGCCCGCGCTCTCGCACCACCTGAGGCAGCTGCGCGAGAGCGGACTGATCGTCAGCCGCCGCGCGGGCAAGGAGGTTTACTATAAGGCCGCCGAGAGCGAGCAGGCGCAGCTTTTGCACCGCATGATCGAGCGCACGATGGAGATCGCCTGCCCCGAGACGGGGGAGGCCGCCGCTGCGCCGCATCTGCCGCCGCTCGACAAAAATGTCGGCGCGGGAGCGCGAGGGTACAGCGCCGGACAGGTCGAGACCATCCGCCGCGTCCACGACGCGCTGACGGAGGACCTTGCCAGCCGCATCACCATCGACGAGCTGTCGCGGCGCTTTCTGATGAACCCCTCCACGATGAAGGAGGTCTTTAAGGCGGTGTACGGCCGCTCCATCGCCGCGCACATCCGCGAGCACCGTATGGAGCGCGCCGCCGCGCTGCTGCGCGAGACGGACGCAAGCATGGCGGAGATCGCCGCGGCGGTGGGCTATGAGAGCGCGAGCAAATTTTCCGCCGAGTTCCGAAAAGCCTGCGGCGTGCTGCCGACGGAATATCGGAAAAATGCGCGGGCGGGAAAAATCAAGACGGAGCCATGACAAAAAAGAGAGAAGAAGGTATCCTTCTGCTCTCTTTTGATCCGCTTTAAAACGACTTTCCCAGCGCGTCGGCGTGCGCAAACGCCTCTTCCATGCGAGCGCGTACATCCACACGCTCATCGTCCAGACCCTCGGCGCAGAGCAGCTCAAACTTTGGGATGCCGAACATCGCGCAAAGCGCCTTGAGCTGGCGTGCGCCCATCTCCATCCACTCCGTTTCCGGCAGGGAGTAGTCCCCGCCGCGCGTGGTGATGAGCAGCAGCTTTTCCGCGCGGCAGCGGCCGACAAGCCCGCCCGCCTCATAGCCGAAGGTGATGCCGCGCATGGAGACGCGCTCGAGGTAAATTTTTAAGATCGCGGGGAAGGACAGCTCCCAGAACGGCGCGGCGAGCACGATGCGGTCCGCGCGGGCAAACTGCCGGGCGTTGTCGAATATCGGGTCGTCGAGCTTTCCCGCCGCCGCCAGTGCGTCGCGTCGGTCGAGCAGCTCGGGATACTGCGGCTCAAGCCGGTCGCGCATCAGGTCGCGTCGGACGATGGGATTAGAGGGGTGCGCGGCGGCATAGGCGCTGAGAAAGCGCTCGGCGAGGGCGCGGGTGCGGGACGCCGTCCCCCGCACGCAGGCATCGACAAACAAAAGCTGTGTCATGGTCGTCTCCTTCGGCTTGAAAATTTTCCTCATTATACGCCCTTTGCCGTGCTGCGGCAAGCCGCGCCGGAAAATTTTGGCGTGGGCGTTGCCAAACGGTGAAAAATGTCGTATCATGCTTGCAAGCAAGCGTCTGGGAGGTGCTGTATGTATTTTTTCTACATGAACCCCATTCTGATCGCCGCGGCGGTCGTGCCGGCAGTATTTCTGCTGATGAAGGTCTATCGCGCCGATCGGCTGGAGCCGGAGCCGACGGGGCTGCTTTTGTCGCTCGTGCTGCGCGGCGTGTTTGCCACAGTGCTCGCCATGCTGCTCGAGGGGCTCGGCTCGGCGCTGCTCGACGGCGTGTACGCGGAAAACTCGCTGCCCTATAACATCATCATGTACTTCGGCATCGTCGCCTTCTCCGAGGAGGGCGCGAAGTATTTCCTGCTCAAGCGCCGAACCTGGCGCTCCGACGCATTCAACTGCCAGTTTGACGGCGTGGTGTACGCCGTGTTCGTTTCGCTCGGCTTCGCGCTGTGGGAGAACCTCGGTTATGTTGCGATGTACGGCCTCGGGACCGCGCTCGTGCGCGCGGTGACCGCCGTGCCGGGACACGCCTGTTTCGGTGTGTTCATGGGCGTGTACTACGGCCGCGCCAGGGGCTATGAAAGCGACGGCGATTTTGTGCGCTCCAGGCGCTGCCGCAGGGCGGCGGTGCTGCTGCCGGCGCTGCTGCACGGCGCCTATGACTTCATCGCCACGATGGAGGACCCCAACTGCGAGTGGATGTTCCTCATATTCGTGCTGGTGCTGTTCACGGTGTCGCTGCGGCTCGTGCGCAGGGGCGCGCGCAACGACCGCTACATCGACAACGACGGCCCGCTGTTTTTCTGAAAACGGGATATGAAAAGAGGCGAAAGCGTGTGCTTTCGCCTCTTTATTCCGTTCAGTCGGCTGCATATTCCAGTCCGTTCATGCGGCAGAGCGTATTGACGACCGCGAAGATGATAACCGCGCCGAGGTTGGCGGTGGTGTTGTCCTGATCGAAGCGGGGGGAGATCTCGCAGATGTCGAAGCCGCGCACCTTGCGCGTGCGCAGCACGTGCTTCAAAAGCGGCAGCACGACCTCGGGGTCGAGGCCGAGCGACTGCGGCGCGCTGACGCCGGGCGCGAAGGCCGAGGAAAAGACGTCGGTACAGACGGTGATGTAGGCGTCGCGGCAGCGGTAGAGGAAGGTGTCCATGCGCTCTAAAATGGACTCCATGTTCGCGCCCTGAATTTCCTTGGCGAGCACATAGTCCACACCCAGCTCCTCCGCCTTTTTGAAAAGGCTTACGGTGTTGCTGTGCTGCTGGATGCCGATGGGGAAGTAGTGGTAGGGCGTGCCCTCGGCCTTGCATACGTCTGCCATCTGGCGGAACATCGTGCCCGACGAGTTGCCCATGTCGTAGGGGCGCAGATCAAAGTGCGCGTCGAAGTTCACGATGCCAAGCTCCGGCGTTCTGCCTTTGCCTTTGAGGAAGCTGTGCTGGCCCTGAAAATGGCCGAAGGTGGTCTCGTGCCCGCCGCCGAGCACGATGGGGAAGAGACCACGGCGGAGAATTTCCTCGACCGCAAGGCCCAGCTCGCGCTGGCCCTCCTCGAGGGAAATTTCGTCGCAGACGATGTCGCCCGCGTCGAAGAGCCTGACCTCCTGCGAGAAGGTGCAGGGCAGGTTTGAGAGCTGGCCGCGCACGAAGTCCGGCGCGAGCGCCGTGCCGGTGCGGCCCTTGTTGCGCGCGACGCCCTTGTCGCTGCAAAAGCCGACGAAGGCGAAGCCGAGCGCGCCCGCGAACGGCGCGCCGCCGTCGTTGAGGTCGAGGGGCTGCACCCACTGGTGCCAGCGGAAGGCGTCGTAGTCGGTGTCGCTGTCCACGCGGCCCTTCCAGCAGGGCATGGCGCTGACATAATGATACAAAAGCATGAAAATGCCTCCTTTTTATTCGTCCAGCTTGAGGACGGCGAGAAACGCCTCGGTCGGCACCTGCACGGTGCCGAGGCTGCGCATCTTCTTCTTTCCTTCCTTCTGCTTCTCCAGCAGCTTTTTCTTGCGCGTGATGTCACCGCCGTAGCACTTGGCCAGAACATCCTTGCGCATGGCCTTGACGGTCTCGCGCGCGATGATGCGCCCGCCGATGGCGGCCTGCACCGGCACCTCGAAGAGCTGGCGGGGAATGTTGTCCTTGAGCTTTTCGCACAGGCGGCGCGCGCGGGGATAGGCCTTATCCTTGTGCGCGATGAAGCTCAGCGCGTCGACCTGATCGCCGTTGAGCAGCATATCGACCTTCACCAGCTCGCTCGTGCGGTAGCCGGAGAGCTCATAGTCGAGTGAGGCATAGCCCTTGGTGTTGGCCTTGAGCGCGTCGAAGAAGTCGTAGATGATCTCGTTGAGCGGCATTTCATAGTGCAGCTCGACGAGGAAGGTGTCGAGGTACTGCATATCCTTAAATTCGCCGCGGCGCTCCTGACACATGGGCATGATGTTGCCGACATAGTCGGGCGGGCTGACAATGGTGACCTTGACATAGGGCTCCTCCGCGTGCTCGATGACGCTCGGGTCGGGGTAGTTGTGCGGATTGTCTACGCGCACCATCGTGCCGTCGGTCTTGTAGACCTCGTAGATGACGCTTGGGAGCGTGGTGACGAGGTCGAGGTCAAATTCGCGCTCAAGGCGCTCCTGAATGACCTCCATGTGCAGCATCCCAAGGAAGCCGCAGCGGAAGCCGAAGCCGAGAGCGACCGAGCTTTCCGGCTCGAAGGTCAGCGAGGCGTCGTTGAGCTGGAGCTTTTCGAGCGCGTCGCGCAGGTCGGGGTACTTGCTGCCGTCCTCGGTGTAGATGCCGCAGTAGACCATCGAGCGCACCTTGCGGTAGCCGGGGAGCGGTTCGCTCGCGGGATTTTCCACGCCCGTCACGGTATCGCCGATCTGCGTTTCGTGGACATCCTTGATGCTGGCGGTGAAGTAGCCGACCTGACCGGCCTCTAATTGCTTGGCAGGCTCCAGACCGAGCGGGCGCATGAGGCCGCATTCGAGCACCTTGAAGGTCGCGCCGGTCGCCATCATCCTGATCTCCATGCCGGGGCGGAGCGTACCATCCTTGAGGCGCATATAGACGATGACGCCGCGGTAGGCGTCGTAATAGCTGTCGAAGATCAGCGCCTTGAGCGGGGCGTTCGGGTCGCCCTTGGGCGCAGGGAGGTTGTGGACGATGTCCTCGAGCACCGCATCAATGTTCAAGCCCAGCTTGGCGGAAATTTCCGGTGCGTCCTCGGCGGGGATGGCGAGGATGTTCTCGATCTCCTCCTTCACGCGCTTGGGGTCGGCGGCGGGCAGGTCGATCTTGTTGATGACGGGGCGGATCTCAAGGTCATGCTCCATGGCAAGATAGGTGTTGGCGAGCGTCTGCGCCTCAATACCCTGTGAGGCGTCGACGATGAGCAGCGCGCCCTCACAGGCGGCGAGGGAGCGCGAGACCTCGTAGTTGAAGTCCACATGTCCGGGGGTGTCGATGAGGTTGAGCGTGTAGGTCTCGCCGTCCTGCGCGGTGTAGTCGAAGGTGACGGCGCGGGCCTTGATGGTGATGCCGCGCTCACGCTCGAGGTCCATATTGTCGAGGATCTGGTCCTCCATTTCGCGCGCGGAGACGGCGTTGCAGGCCTCCAGCAGCCGGTCCGCCAGCGTGGACTTGCCGTGGTCGATGTGTGCGATGATGGAGAAGTTGCGGATGTTTTTTTCGTTCATAGGCGGTTTCCTCTTATTCCTTATTGAGCAGCTCGGTTGCCTGCTCGTCGGCGGCGTGCAGCACCTGCGTCATGCTCTGCGCGAGGCCGGGGTAGCCAGCCGTCAGCGTTTCGGCGTCCATGGCGGGGAAGGTTCCGTCCCCGGCAGTGTGCTGCTCGAGCGCGCGGCAGTAGCGTGCGCGGCTTTGCAGCGCGGCAGCGTCGAGCGCGCCGGCGGAAAAGGCCGCCGCATCGAGCGCGAAGAAGGTGTCCTTCTCCCCTGCGGCGCGGTGGAGCGTGCGGTAGAGCGGATAGACCGCCGCGCCGAGATACTGCCCTGCCGCGGCGATGGCCTCGCGGCTGTTCGTTTTGCCGAGCAGCTCAAAAAACAGATTGATGGTGTTCACCAGCAGCTTTTTTTGCAGCGTGGCGGCGATGCTGCCGCGCAGACTGCCCTTTTCGTCGCTGGAGTCGTACAGCTCGTCGGAGCCGATCATGCCGCCGTCGCGGTCGAGCGTGCGCCCGAGCAGATAATCCGCGGAGACGCGGTAATAGTCGCAGGCGCGCCGCACGAAGGCAAGCCCCGGCTCGCGGACGCCGTTTTCATAATGGCTCAGCAGCGCCTGCGAGATGCCGAGGTCGGCGGCGGCTTTGCGCTGGGAGATCTCCTTCTCCTGCCGCAGCAGAGCCAGGGTGCGGGAAAAATCAGCGTTCATTCCGATACGGTTCCTCTCTTGCAGATTACAGCAGGTAGAGTATAGCAGAGTTTATACTGCTTGTAAATCTTTTTTTCAAGGCGGCACGGCGGTCGGCACATAGGCTCTCCGCCGCGCTCATAGAGTGAACGGAACAGGTGAGCCGTATGCAGGATTTGGCTAAAAAATTCGGCAAAGATGGATAATTTCCGAAAAAATGTGCCGCATTTGTGAAAGTTTTGACTGGACAATCTGTCAGCGTTGATGTATAATCCCACTGATTATGGAGCAGTGCGCGCATTGCTCCAAGCAGTAAAAAATGAGGTGAAGACAATGGCACAAGCTTTCTTTGGCGGCGTTCATCCCAACGACATGAAGGCCGCAACAAATGAGAAGGCCATCGAGCAGCTCTCTCCCCCACCCGCTCAGGTGGTCATTCCCATGTCGATGCACTTCGGCGCGCCCTGCACCCCTACCGTTTCGGTCGGCGATGAGGTAAAGGTCGGGCAGAAGATCGGCGAGTTCAAGGGCCTTGGCGCCCCCATCCATGCCAGCGTTTCCGGCAAGGTGGTCGCGGTGGAGCCGCGCCCCTATTCCATGGGCGGGAACATGACCTCCGTGGTGATCGAAAACGACTATCAGAACACCGTCAGCGAGGAGGTCAAGGCCCCCGCAGACCCCAATGCCCTGAGCGTTGAGGAGATGATCGAGATCGTCAAGAACGCCGGCATCGTCGGCATGGGCGGCGCGACCTTCCCCACCCATGTGAAGATCTCCGGCGGCATCGGGCAGGTCACAACCGTGATCATCAACGGCGCGGAGTGCGAGCCGTACATCACCGGCGACCACCGCGCGATGCTCGAGCGCCCCGAGGAGATCATCGGCGGCGCGAGCTATCTCGTCAAGATGTTCGGCGTGGACAAGGCCATCATCGGCGTGGAGGACAACAAGAAGAACGGCATCGACGCGCTCAACCGCGTCATCGCCGAGACCAAGGCGCCCGTGGTGGTCGTGCCGCTGCACTGCCGTTACCCGCAGGGCGGTGAAAAGCAGCTCTGCCAGGCCATCACCGGCAGGCAGGTGCCGCCCGGCGGGCTGCCCAGCGCCATCGGCTGCGCCGTGTTCAACATCAACACGACCATCGCCATCTTCCGCGCCATCACCACCGGTATGCCCGTGGTGAGCAAGGTCGTCACCGTGTCCGGCTCCGGCGTCATCGAGCCGAAGAATGTCGAGTGCCCCATCGGCACCCCCGTCTCCTGCCTGTTCGATTACTGCGGCGGGCTGAAGGACGAGACCTTCAAGATCATCGCCGGCGGCCCGATGATGGGTATGGCGCAGTACACCTGCGATATTCCCGTCGCCAAGGGCACGGGCGCGATGCTCGCCTTTGCCGCCGACGAGGACAAGACAGTCGAGAACCCCACCTGCATCCGCTGCGGCCGCTGCGTGGAGGCCTGCCCCGTGCATCTCGAGCCCCTCTATATGTATATGTATGAGCAGAAGGGCATGATCGAGGAGCTGGAGGCCGCCAACATCATGGACTGCATGGAGTGCGGTGCCTGCGCTTACATCTGCCCCGGCCGTCTGCACCTGACGCAGACCTTCAAGACCGGCAAGCAGAAGGTCAAGGACGCCGCCGCCAAGAGAAAAGCTGCCGCCGAGGCCGCCAAGGCTGCCGAGGCTGCGAAGAAGGAGGCATAAGAGAATATGACGGATTATAAGAACCTGAAGCTCAGAGCTTCCTCCAACCCCCACATCCGAAACGGCGAGGACACACGCGGACTGATGCTCGACGTCGTCATCGCCCTGATGCCCGCCCTTCTCTTCGGCGTGTGGCACTTCGGCATTCGCGTGGCGATCGCTGCGGTCGTGTCTGTGGCTTCCGCCGTGTTCTTTGAGTGGCTGTACCGCGCGCTTTTGCACAAGCCCCAGATGATCGGCGACCTGTCCGCCGTCGTCACGGGTCTGCTTCTGAGCATGGTCTGCCCGCCGGAGCTTCCCGTGTGGATGCTCGTGGTCGGCAATTTCTTCGCCATCTTCGTCGTCAAGCAGCTCTACGGCGGCCTTGGCAAGAACTTCCTCAACCCCGCGCTCGCCGCGCGTGCCGCGCTCGTCGCGTGCTACGCCTCCGCGATGACCAGCTGGAGCAAGGTCGACGCCGCCACCGGCGCGACGCCCATGGCGCTGCTCAAGGCCGGTGATATGGACGCGCTGGCCGCCGCCTATTCCGTTAAGGAAATGGCCATCGGCTTTGTCAGCGGTTCCGCCGGTGAGGTCTCCGCGCTGCTGCTGCTCATCGGCGGCGTGTATCTCATTGTGCGCAAGGTCATCTCCTGGCAGATCCCCGTGGCGTACATCGGCACGGTCGCGGTCGTTACCTTCCTGCTCCCGCGCGGCAACGACCCCATGACCTTTATGCTCTACAATGTGCTTGGCGGCGGATTGTTCCTCGGCGCATTCTTCATGGCGACCGACTATGTGACCTCCCCCGTCACCAAGAAGGGCCAGCTCATCTTCGGTCTCGGCTGCGGTCTCATCACGGTGTTCATCCGCTACTTCGGCTCTTATCCCGAGGGCGTTTGCTACTCCATCCTGATCATGAACTGCTGCACCTGGATCATTGATAAGTACACCAAGCCCACCCGCTTCGGCGTTGACAAGAAAGCCAAGAAGGAGGCGGCAAAATAATGAAGATCGAAGGTAATTTCATCCTCAAGGTCGCCGGCACGCTGACCGCTATTTCGCTGGTCGTCGCGGCGCTGCTCGGCGCGACCAACGCACTCACCGAGGACCGCATCGCGGACATCAACAAGGCAAACACCGAAAAGGCTCTTGCTGCGGTCGTCAGCTCTCCCGACTGCGAGTTCCCGCCTGTTGAGGAGATCCCGCAGGCTGCTGTCGACGCCGCCAAGGCGCAGAGCGGCAAGCTCACCGAGGCATACCGCGTCGTCGTCAACGGCGAGGACGCCGGCTATGCGTTCAAGATCGTCGCGGGCGGCTCGCAGGGCGACATCGAGATGATCGTCGGCGTGGATTCCGACCTCGCCATCACGGGCATCTCCGTGGTCGACGCCTCCGAGACAAGCGGTATCGGCACCAAGGTCATCGGCAACGAGCCGACCACCGCCGGCACCGGCGCGCTCGATCAGTTCGTCGGCAAGTCCGGCGCGGGCTCGCTCGTCGTCAAAGAAAATATCGACGCCGTTTCCGGCGCGACCGTGACCACCAAGGGCATCACCAAGGGCGCGAACGCCGCTCTTGCCGCCGCGGAAGCCATGGCTTAAGAAAGGGGGACGAGATCTATGAATTTCAAGAAACAGCTCAAAGACGGTCTTATTACCCAAAACCCCGTTCTGGTGCAGGTCCTCGGTATGTGCTCCACCATGGCCATCACCACCAGCATCTCCAACGGCGTCGGCATGGGCATCTCCGTCCTCATTATCCTGACGCTTTCCAACATCTTTATTTCTCTTCTGCGCAAGATCATTCCCAATGAGGTGCGCATCGCGTGCTACATCGTCGTCATCGCGGGCTTCGTCACCATCGTCGATCTGTGCTTGCAGGCCTTCTTCCCCGAGATCGCCAAGAGCCTCGGCGTGTTCATCCCGCTGATCGTCGTCAACTGCATCGTGCTCGGCCGCGCCGAGGCCTTTGCCAGCAAGAACTCCGTCGCCGCAGCCGCGGTGGACGGCATCTGCCAGGGCATCGGCTATACCGTGGTGCTGGTCATCATGTGCACGGTGCGCGAGCTGCTCGGCGCCGGCACTCTGATGGGCATTCAGATCATGCCCAAGTCCTACACGCCCGCCCTGATGCTCGTGCTGCCCGTCGGCGGCTTCCTGTGCCTGGGCACGCTGATCGCGGTCATGCAGTGGGCGCTCGCCAAGAGCGAGAAAAAGGCCGCGGAAAAGAACGAAAAGGAGGGTGAATAAGAATGTCTGTCACTACGCTGCTTGCGATCTCCCTCGGCGCGATTTTGACGAATAACTTCATCTTCGCGCAGTTCCTCGGCATCTGCCCCTTCCTCGGCGTTTCCAAGAAGAGCGACACCGCCATCGGCATGGGCCTCGCGGTCACCTTCGTCATGGGCATCGCCTCCGCCGTCTGCTTCGGCGTGAATAAGCTGCTCGTGGCGCTCGGCCTCGGCTATATGCAGACTGTGGCGTTCATCCTCGTCATCGCCGGTCTCGTGCAGTTCATCGAGATGTTCCTCAAAAAGTCCATGCCGTCGCTCTATACGGCGCTGGGCGTGTATCTGCCGCTGATCACCACCAACTGCGCCGTGCTGGGCGTGGTGCTGCTCAATGTGCAGAACGACTATAACTTCATCGCCTCCGTGGTCTACGGCATCACCGGCGGCCTCGGCTTCCTGCTGGCGATCTACCTGTTCTCCACCATCCGTGAGCGCGTGCAGTTCGCCGACTATCCCAAGTGCTTTGAGGGCTTCCCCATCGCGCTGATCACCGCAGGTCTGATCGCCCTTGCGTTCATGGGCTTCTCCGGCTTGCAGGTCTGGCCTGTGTAAGGAGGGTATTGGAAAATGGGAAATATTATTTTTGCGATCCTCGTTCTGGGCGCGATCGCCATTGTGTTCGGCCTGATCCTCTCCGTCGCCGCAAAGGTCTTTGAGGTCAAGGTCGACGAGCGCCTACCCAAGATCCAGGAGTGCCTCGCCGGCGCGAACTGCGGCGGCTGCGGCTATCCCGGCTGCAGCGGCTGCGCGGAGGCGATCCTCGCCGGCAAGGCCCCCGTCACCGCCTGTGCGCCCGCCGGCGCGGAGGGCGCCGCCAAGATCGCCGCGATCATGGGCATGGAGGCCCCCAGCGGCGAGAAGATGGTCGCCCATGTTATCTGCAACGGCGGTGAGGCCGCTGTGAAAAACTTCGAGTATGTCGGCATCTCTGACTGCGTGGGTGCGCTCAAGGTCGCCGGCGGCACGACCGCCTGCACCTACGGCTGTCTGGGCTTCGGCTCCTGCGTCGCCGCCTGCCAGTTCGATGCCCTGCACATCAACGAAAAGGGTGTCGCTGAGGTCGACAAGGAAAGGTGCACCGACTGCGGCGCCTGCCGCGAGGCCTGCCCGCGCCACCTGATCGTCGAGGTGCCCTACAAGCAGAAGGTCTTCGTCAACTGCGCGAACAAGGACAAGGGCCCCGCCGTCACCAAGGTCTGCGCCAACTCCTGCATCGCCTGCGGTATGTGCGAGCGCACCTGCAAGTTCGACGCCATCCATGTTGTCAACAATGTGGCGGTCATCGACTATGACAAGTGCCGCAACTGCACCATGTGCGCCAAGGCCTGCCCGCGCAACGCCATCGAGCCGATCCCCACCGCGGAGGAAAAGGAGAAGTTCAAGGCCGCGCAGAAGGCTGCCGCCGAGAAAAAGGCCGCTGCCGCCAAGGCTGCCGCGGAGGCTGCCGCCGCCGCGAAGGCTGCGGAGGCTCCCAAGGCCGAATAAGTCTTTTGGCATCAAAAAGAGGAAAACCGAGAGAGGTTTTCCTCTTTTTCTTTGCTCTGTTTTTAATTCACAAACTGTTTACACGCACCCCTATTGACAATGGAATACACTGGTGGTACACTGCGTTTAGCACTCGAGGATAAGGAGTGCTAAAATCGTGAAGGAGGGCGGAAGGCATGGAGCTGAGCGCGCGCAAAAAGCAGATCCTCAAGCGTGTGATCGAGGATTACATCGCCTCCGCCGAGCCGGTCGGCTCGAAGGCCATCGCGCAGGAGATGGGCGGGAGCGTTTCCTCCGCCACCGTACGCAACGAGCTTGCCGAGCTTTCCGATCTGGGCTATCTCGAGCAGCCGCACACCTCCGCCGGCCGCGTGCCCTCCCCCAAGGGCTACCGACTGTATGTCAACGAGCTGATGGAGCGGCGCGAGGTCTCCGCGGCGGAGGCCGAGGAGATCAACGAGACCCTGCAGGACAAAATGTCCGCCGCGGGCAGCATGATCTCGCAGGCGGGTCAGATGGTCTCGTCCATCGTCGATTATCCCGCCTACGCGGTCGCCGAGGGCAAAAGCGGTGTGACCGTCAAGCGCTTCGAGCTGCTGGGCGTGGACGAAACAAGCTTCATCACCGTCGTGATGACGGATGACAGCCGCGTCAAGTCTCAGCTCAGGCAGTCCCCCCTCGCCTTTGACCGCGCGCGGCTCGCCGATCTAAGCGCCCTGCTCAACACGCACTTCACCAAGCGGCAGCGCGAGGAGATGAGCGCCACGCTCATAAACCTCTCCGACCAGCTATCGCCCGAGCTGTTTCTGGTGCTCTCCGCGGCGGTCGAGTACGCCGCCGAGATCTTGGAGGAGGCGGCAAAGAAGGATGTCTTTACCACCGGCGCGAGCCAGATTTTGAAGATGCCGGAGTACCGCGACCTCGACAAGGCACACGACCTGATGACCTTCTTTGTGGACAACAAGGAAAATCTTCCGGTCCCCGAGGACGATACCCCGCTCAAGATCCTCATCGGCCCCGAAAATGTCAATGAGGCGCTGCGCGACACGAGCGTCGTCGTCGCCAGCTATGACATCGGCGGCGGGATGCGCGGCTTGGTCGGCGTGGTCGGCCCGACAAGAATGGATTATGCCACCGTGACCGCACGGTTGAGCTACTTTGCAGACAGTCTGACGCGGATGTTCGGCAAGAGCGAGCTTCCGCCGAGGGCAGAGAAGGAGTAAGAAATGTCAAAGCAGGATAAGCAGAACGCACAGCCCGAGATCCCCGAGCAGGAGGCGCAGGCCGCGGCGGCAGCCGCGGAAAAGGAGCTGCCCCCCGAGGATCGGAAGGCGGAGGAGGCGGCTGAGATCTTCACCCTCACGCGAGAGCAGATGGAGAAGATGGAGGGCCTCGCCAAGAGTCTTGCCGAGGAGCACGACCAGTATCTGCGGCTCGCCGCGGAGTATGATAACTACCGCAAGCGCACCGCCAAGGAAAAGGAGAGCATCTACGCCGACGCGAAGATCGACACCATCAAGGGTATGCTTCCGGTGTACGACAATCTCGAGCGCGGCCTCGCCCAGTTCGGCGCGGGGGACGACGATCCCCACAAGAAGGGGCTTGAGATGATCTTCACCCAGTTCAAGGAGTCGCTCACCAAGCTCGGCGTGACGCCGATCGATTGTCTCGGCAAGGAATTCGATCCCGAGCGGCACAACGCCGTGATGCACGTTGAGGACGAGAGCTGCGGCGAAAACACCGTGGTCGAGGTCTTGCAGCAGGGCTTCATGCTCGGCGAAAAGGTTTTGCGCTTTGCGATCGTCAAGGTCGCCAACTGAGGACAAAAACGCACACGCTGCGTTTTTTGCATATAACTTTGTTAGAAATAAAATTAAGATAGATTTAGGAGGACAAAATTATGTCTAAAGTCATCGGTATTGATTTGGGTACCACCAATAGCTGCGTTGCCGTGATGGAGGGCGGCGAGGCCGTCGTCATCCCCAACGCGGAGGGCAACCGCACCACTCCGTCCGTCGTCGCGTTCTCCAAGACCGGCGAGCGCATGGTCGGCCAGGTCGCCAAGCGCCAGGCCATCACGAACCCCGACCGCACCATTGCCTCCATCAAGCGCGAGATGGGCAGCGATCACAAGGTCACCATCGACGGCAAGGCCTACACCCCGCAGGAGATCTCCGCGATGATCCTGCAAAAGCTCAAGAGCGACGCCGAGGCTTATCTGGGTCAGACCGTCACCGAGGCAGTCATCACCGTTCCCGCGTACTTCACCGACTCGCAGCGTCAGGCCACCAAGGATGCCGGCAAGATCGCCGGTTTGGAGGTCAAGCGCATCATCAACGAGCCGACCGCTGCCGCCCTCGCCTACGGCGTGGACAAGGAGCAGAGCCAGAAGGTCATGGTCTACGACCTCGGCGGCGGCACCTTCGATGTTTCCATCCTCGACATCGACGACGGCGTGATTGAGGTGCTGGCCACCGCCGGCAACAACCGCCTCGGCGGCGACGACTTCGACGAGTGCGTGATGAAGTGGATGGCGAGCGAGTTCAAGCGCAGCGACGGCGTGGATCTCACGGGCGATAAGGTCGCCATGCAGCGCCTGAAGGAGGCTGCCGAGAAGGCCAAGATCGAGCTCTCGGGCGTGACCTCCACCAACATCAACCTCCCGTATATCACCGCCGACGCCACCGGCCCCAAGCACCTTGACCTCACGCTCACCCGCGCGAAGTTCAACGAGCTGACCGCGCATCTGGTCGAGGCGACCGCCGGTCCCGTCAAGCAGGCCATGAGCGACGCCGGCCTCACCGGCAGCGACATCCATAAGGTTTTGATGGTGGGCGGCTCCAGCCGTATCCCCGCCGTGCAGGAAATGGTCAAGAAGCTCACCGGCAAGGAAGGCTTCAAGGGCATCAACCCCGACGAGTGCGTCGCCATGGGCGCGGCGCTGCAGGCGGGCGTTCTGACCGGCGACGTGAAGGGTTTGCTGCTGCTCGATGTCACCCCGCTTTCTCTCGGCATCGAGACCATGGGCGGCGTGTGCACCAAGCTCATCGACCGCAACACCACCATTCCCGTGAAGAAGAGCCAGATCTTCTCCACCGCTGCGGACAACCAGACCAGCGTTGAGGTCAATGTCCTTCAGGGCGAGCGTGAAATGGCCGCCGCCAACAAGAGCCTCGGCCGCTTCCACCTCGACGGCATCGCGCCGGCGCGCCGCGGCGTGCCGCAGATCGAGGTCACCTTCGACATCGACGCGAACGGCATCGTGAATGTCAGCGCGAAGGATCTCGGCACCGGTAAGGAGCAGCACATCACCATCACCTCCTCCACCAACATGAGCAAGGAGGACATTGAAAAGGCCGTCAAGGAGGCGGAGCAGTATGCCGCCGAGGACGCCAAGGCCAAGGAAAAGGTCGAGGTGCGCAATCAGGCCGACCAGATGGTCTACCAGAGCGAAAAGACGCTCGGCGAGGTGGGCGACAAGATCCCTGAGGACGAGAAGAGCAAGGTGCAAAGCGGCATCGACAAGCTCAAGGAGACGCTCAAGGGCGACGATACCGACGCCATCAAGAGCGCGACCGAGGAGCTCACGCAGCTCTTCTACGCGATGAGCGAGAAGCTCTATCAGCAGGCCAACCCGCAGGGCGGCGAGCAGGCCGGCCCCGACATGGGCGGCGCACAGGGCGGCGCCCAGACCGGCCCCGACGGCCAGCAGTATTACGACGCCGACTACAAGGTGGTTGACGACGACGAGAACAAGAAGTAAAATAAAGCAACCAACGCGGCGGGGACAGTGATTTTACTGCCCCCGATCGCGGCGTTTCAGGAGCTTAGTCTATGGCTGAAAATAAAAGAGACTATTATGAGGTCCTCGGCGTCCAAAAGGGCGCAACCGAGGAGGAAATCAAAAAGGCATATAAAAAGCTGGCGCGGAAGTATCACCCCGACATGAACCCCGGCAACAAGGAGGCCGAGGAGAAGTTCAAGGAGATCAACGAGGCCAACGAGGTGCTCTCCGATCCCGAGAAGAAGGCGCGCTACGACCAGTTCGGCTTCGCCGGTGTCGACCCCAACTACGGGGCGGGCGCGGGCGGCGCATACAGCGCGGGCGGCTTCGACTTCGGCGACCTTGGCGACATCTTCGGCAGCTTCTTCGGCGGCGGCTTTGGCGGCTCGCGCGCAAACCCCAATGCGCCGCAGCGCGGCGAGAGTCTGCGCACGAGCGTGACCATCAGCTTTGAGGAGGCCGCCTTCGGCTGCGAGAAGGAGATCAGCATCGAGCGCGTCGAGCAGTGCGACACCTGCCGCGGCAACGGCTGCGCCAAGGGCACGACCGCCGAGGTCTGCCCAGACTGCCATGGCAGCGGCATGGTGCAGCAGCGCCGTCAGACGCCGCTGGGCTTCATGTCCACCTCCGTGCCCTGCGGACGCTGCGGCGGCAAGGGCAGGATCATCCACCAGCCCTGCTCCGCCTGCCACGGCAGCGGGCAGCTCCGCCGCCGCAAGACACTCAAGGTCACCATCCCCGCGGGCATCGACAACGGGCAGACCATCTCTCTGCGCGGGCAGGGCAACGCCGGCAAAAACGGCGGCCCCGCGGGCGACCTTCTGATCGTCATCGCCGTGCGCCCGCACGAAATTTTCCGCCGCGAGGGCACGAGCGTTCTCTGCGAGGCACCTATCACCTTCACACAGGCGGTGCTCGGCGCGGAGCTGGAGATCCCGACCATCGACGGCAAGGTGAAGTACTCCATTCCCGAGGGAACGCAGAGCGGCACGACCTTCCGTCTCAAGGGCAAGGGCATCCCCGGCCTGAACGGCCGCGCGCGCGGCGACCAGTATGTTACCGTCTACATCGAGACGCCCCGCAACCTCAACCGTGAGCAGAAGGAGGCGCTGCGCAAGTTCAGCGACACGCTCGGCGAGAGCAACTATGAGCAGCGCAAGAGCTTCTTCGGGAAGTTCAAGCTATGAGAAACGGTTATTTCATCACCGATTACCACTGCCACTCCACCGTCTCGCCCGACGGGCGCAGCACCATGCGCGAAATAGCGGAGGCGGCGGTGGCACTGGGTGTGGACGATCTGTGCTTCACAGACCATATCGAGCCCCTGCCGTGGGATCGCTGGAACGAGCCGCCCAAGGCGAAGCACAGCTACGACTGGTCGCCCATGCTCGCGCAGTTCCGCGAGGCGCAGGAGGCCGTCGGCGGGCGCATTCGGCTGCACCTCGGCGCGGAGCTGGGCGAATGCTCGTTTGCTCCCGAGGTGGCGGAGAGCTTTTTGGAGGACGCGCCGCCGCTGGACTTCACCATCGGCTCTGTCCACTGCTACCGCACGGCCTCGGGCGAGGTCAACGACCTCACATGGATCAAAAGCACCGACCCCGCCGTGTGGTACGCCGCCTGTGAGAGCTACCTTGACGAGCTGGAAAAGCTCGTTGACTGGGGGCGCTTTGAGGTCCTCGGGCATCTGACGCTGCCGCTGCGCTGGGCAAAGGAGCTGCGCGGCGTCGAGCTGGACTTCGACCGCTATGAGGAGCAGCTGCGCCATGTGATGCGCCGCGCCATCGAACGCGGCATCGGCATCGAGTGCAACACCAACCGCGGCCATCGGCCTCTGCCCGACGGCAAGTGGCTGAAGATCTACCGCGAGCTCGGCGGCGAGCTGATCACCCTCGGCTCGGACGCCCACACGCCGGAGTATATCTCCCGCGCGATGGAGGAGCGGCAGGCGCTTTTGAAGGAATGCGGCCTGCGCTACCTTGCGACCTACGAGCAGAAAAAGCCCACCTTCCACAAAATTTGACGATAGGAGAACGAACGATGAAAATATCTCTCGGCTGTGACCACGGCGGCTACGCGCTCAAGGAGCACATCAAGGCATTTCTGGAGGCCAAGGGCTACGAGGTCGTGGACTGCGGCACCTACTCCACCGACAGCTGCGACTATCCCATCTTCGGCGAGGCTGCCGCGCGCAAGGTCCAGAGCGGCGAGTGCGAGCGCGGCATTGTGATCTGCACCACCGGCATCGGCATTTCCATCGCGGCGAACAAGGTCCGCGGCATCCGCTGCGCGCTGTGCAGCGAGCCGCTGAGCGCCGAGATGACGCGTCGCCACAACAACGCCAATATGCTCGCCATGGGCGCGGGTATGACAGGCAAGAACATGGCCGAGCGCATCGTCGAGGTCTTTCTCTCCACCGCGTTTGAGGGCGGGCGGCATGAGCGCCGCGTCGATCTGCTCGACACCATTGAGGGCTGAGGAACGAAATACAACGAAAATCAACAGAAATTCACGAATTTCTGTTGATTTTCCCCTTTTAGGACGGTAAAATACCTTTGACTACATTTGGAAAGGCAGGTGAGGCGGCATGTCATCGACCAAGGGTTATCGCAGCTATCGCGGCAAGGGCGGCGCGGGGAAAACTCTTTTGATCGTCCTGCTGTGCCTGATTTTGCTCGCGGCGCTCGGCTTCCTTGTCCTGCAGCGCTACGCGGTGTACGGCGCCGACGGCAGCATCCGCTTCGAGCTGCCGTGGGTCCAGCAGACAGAGAAGCCTTCCGGCGACGACGGGAACGCGCCGTCCGATCCGACGGAGCTCCCCTCCCGCATCGTCGTTGACGAGCCGACGGCGCCGGTCAAGCCGGAGCCTGCCGAGCTTCACGGCATTATGCTGGGCGAGAGCGTTCTGCTCGGCAGCGCGGACGCCGCGCTTGCGGCGGTCCCCGCGAGCGCGAACACCGTCGCGCTGCGCGTCAAGAACGCAAAAGGTGAGCTGCTTTACGGCTCTGCCCTGCAGGAGGCCGCCGCGGTCGGCGCAATCAAGGGCGGCAGCGGCGCGAACGATGTCATCAAGGCGCTGAGCGAGGACGGGTTCTACACTGTTGCCCGCATCAGCACGCTGCACGACAGTCTCTATGCCGCCGCGCATCCGGCCGACGCCGGCGTGCAGCAGCTCAAATATCCCGGCTACATCTGGTTCGACCCCGACAGCACCTTCTTCCTTGCGCCCGAAAAGCCTGCCGCGCGGCAGTATGTCGTTTCCGTCGCGCGCGAGTGCGCGGCACTGGGCTTTAACGAGCTGCTCTTCGACGAGTTTGGCTACCCCGTCCGCGGGCGGCTGAACAACATCGATGAATCGCAGCGCACGATGTCCAAGAGCGCCGCGCTCGCGCAGCTTGCAGGCGAGCTGCGCAGCGGTACGGAGGAATACGGCGTCAAGCTCTCCGTCCAGCTCGACGCGGCGACGGTGCTCGACGGCGGAAATGAGAAAGCGGGGCAGGAGCTTGCCGCGCTCGCCGCCGCCTTCGACCGCATCTATGTGGAAACGACCGCCGAGCAGCTTCCTGCGCTCACCGCGGCGCTCGCGCCCTACGGAGCCGAGCTTGTGCCGATCCTCAGCGCGCCTCCCGCCTCGGGGAGCTATCTGCTGGCGGAATAAGACCTTTCAAATCAAAGAGGGAACAGCAGGCGTTGCCTGCCGTTCCCTCTTTTGTGATTTTCGATATGCTTTTTAGATCGTGAAGGTCTCGCCGTCTGCCGTGATGCGCTCCACGCGCGCGGCAAATGCGGGATGTGCAGCGCGAAAACGGTCGATTGCCTCAAATTTTTTCCACAGGTGCATGGGGAAGGCATGGAGCACATCGACATTTTTCATCAGCCACGAAAGGCCCAGCCCCTCGCCCTCCTCGCCAAGGCGCGGGTCGAGCGGCGCCATCGCCGCCGTGATCGTGGGAGAGAGTCCGTTGTCCGTCGCCTCGTCGCGCACGGCGGCGGCGAGCTTTTCCACAGCAAGCTTATACATCTCGGCCATGTTGTTGCAGTAAGCCTTGCCCTCGCTCTCCCAGTGCCACCAGTTCAGGTCGCCGCCGTGGTAGACGAGCTTTCCCTCGCTGCGCAGGAGGTAGGCGTTGCCGATGTCGGTGGATTTGATGGCGCGGATGCTCAGCTCCTCGCCCGCGGCCTCGGTGAGCAGCAGGCTGTCGGGCCGCAGGACGGTGGTGCGGGCAAAGGCCTCGTCGGAGATGTTCAGCCACTTGCGGCGGCGCTCGGTCAGGCGCGTGTCGCGCGAGACAAAAAAGCGCGTGAGCGGATATTTCTCCAAAAGGCCGAAGACCTTCGCGTCGAAGTGGTCCTCATGGCTGTGGCTGGAAAAGACCAGCAGCGGCTTTTCGGGGTCGAGCGCGGGCAGCGTACCGGTGTAGTCCGGCTCGTAGACATAATCGAAGAGCGTGTAGAACTTGTCCCACTCGACGAGAAACGCGCTGTGGGCGATGAAGGTGACATTCATGGCGGGAGACTCCTTTCGCTCAGGTGCAGCTATTGTAGCAGAAAAACTCCGTATTGGCAAGCCTTTGGCTTTGTGCTATACTGAGAAAAACCGCGAAAGAGGGGGAGAAATGCTGAAAAAAGCGTACATTGAGGTCACGAACCGCTGCAATCTGCGCTGTGCGTTCTGCCCCGGCACAAAGCGGGAGGCGCGCACGATGTCCCCCGCGGAATTTGACCTTGTTTTAGAAAAGCTGCAAGGCGCGGTCACCTATGTCTACCTGCATGTCATGGGCGAGCCGCTGGCCCACCCGCAGCTCGCGCAGCTGCTCTCCCTCGCCGCGGCGCGGGGGATGAAGGTCTGCATCACGACGAACGGAACCCTGCTCGCGCGGCAGGCGGAAACGCTGCTCGCCGCGCCCACGCTCCATAAGGTGAGCGTGTCGCTCCACAGCTTCGAGGGGAATGACGGCGCGCCGGAGCGCGAGCGGCGGTATTTGGACGAGGTCTGGGGCTTTGCCGACCGCGCCGCCGCGCGGGGCGTGATCGTCGCGCTGCGGCTGTGGAACGAGGGCGGCGCGGAGGAGCGCAACGGCGCGATCGAAGCCTTCCTGCGTGAAAAATGTCCGGGCGAATGGCGCGAGCCGCGCAGCGGCAGCTTCCGCCTGCGGGAAAACCTGTACCTTGAGCACGCGAAGAAGTTCGACTGGCCCGACCTCGATGCACCGGAGCGCGGCACGCAGTTCTGCTACGGCCTGCGCGACCAGTTCGGCGTGCTCGCCGACGGCACAGTGGTGCCGTGCTGTCTCGACCACGAGGGCGACATTGTGCTGGGAAATCTCTTCACCCAGCCGCTGGATGAAATTTTGCAGGGCGAGCGCGCCCACGCTCTGCGCGAGGGCTTTTCGCGCAGGCGTCCGAGCGAGGAGCTCTGCCGCCGCTGCGGCTTCGCCGCGCGCTTTGACCGATAAGGAGAACGATGAACGAACAGGAACGGATCAACGCCCTCACCGCGCCGCTGATGGCGTGGTACGACCTCAATCAACGCGCGCTGCCGTGGCGCGGCGTCGGCGACCCTTACCGCGTCTGGGTATCGGAGATCATGCTCCAGCAGACGCGCGTGCAGGCGGTGCTCGGCTACTACGCCCGCTTTATGGCGGAGCTGCCCGATGTCTATGCGCTCGCGCAGGTGAGCGGCGAGCGGCTCAACAAGCTCTGGGAGGGGCTGGGCTACTACTCCCGCGCGCGCAACCTCAAGCGTGCGGCGCAGGTGCTGGTGAACGAATACGGCGGAGAATTTCCCCGCACACGCGAGGAGCTGATGCGTCTCCCAGGCGTCGGCGACTATACCGCAAGCGCCATCGCCTCCATCGCCTTCGGCGAGGTGGAGCCGGCGGTGGACGGAAACCTCCTGCGCGTCGCTGCGCGCGTCGGCGGCATCGCGGAGGACATCATGGACGCAAAGGTGCGCAGACGCTTTCGTGAAATGCTCGCCGAGAGCATCGACCGCTCTCGCCCCGGCGAGTGGAATCAGGCGATGATGGACCTCGGCGCGACGGTGTGCCTGCCGAACGGCGCGCCGCTGTGCGAAAAATGCCCCGCCCGCGCCTTTTGCGCGGCGTATCGGAACGGCATGACCGACCTGCTCCCCCTGCGCGCGCCGAAAAAGGCGCGCCGCGTCGAGGAGCGGACGGTGTTTCTGCTCTTGCAGAACGGGAAGGTCGCCCTGCGCAAGCGTCCCGCCAAGGGACTGCTTGCGGGACTGTGGGAGCTTCCGAATGTTCCCGGCAGTCTCGACGAGGCGGGCGCGGCCATCACGCTCGCGCAGTGGGGGCTGCGGGCGGTATCGCTTGCGCCCGTTGGCGCGGCAAAGCACATCTTCACCCATGTGGAGTGGGATATGCACGGCTATCTCGCCGAGGTAGAGGGCGAAAACGACGAATTTTTCCGAGCGGACGCCGCGGCACTTCAGGCCGCCGCGATCCCCTCGGCATTCCGATACTATTATGATATGGCGCGGCAAGCGCTTGCTGCACAGCAGGGAGGATGCGACAATGGCACAGCTTTACTTTAAGTACGGCGCGATGGGCTCGAGCAAGACCGCCAACGCGCTCATGGCGCGCTTTAACTACGAGGAGCGCGGGCAGAAAACGCTGCTCGTCAAGCCGCAGCTCGACACGCGCGACGGCGACCACATGGTCCACTCGCGCATCGGGCTGGAGTATCCCTGCATCTACTTCCACGAGATGCGCGCGATGGGCGAGGAGGAGCTGAAGCAGAATGCCTGCATCATCGTCGACGAGGCGCAGTTCCTCACGCGCGAGGAGGTCATGTACCTCGTCCATCTCGTGGACGACTGCGGTATCCCCGTCATGTGCTACGGCCTGCGCGCGGATTTTCGCGGCGAGCTGTTCCCCGGCAGCTATGAGCTGCTCGTGATGGCGGACAAGCTTGAGGAGGTCAAGACCATCTGCTGGTGCGGCAAGAAAGCGGCCTTCAATGCCCGCTTTGATAAGAACGGGAAGGTGCTCAAGGAGGGTGCGCAGGTCGTGCTCGGCGCGAACGACCAGTACATCGGCCTGTGCCGCCGCCACTGGATGGCAGGCGACCTCGGCCCCGACTTCAACGGACGGGGGACGGGCGACTGATGGTCTGCGACATTTGCCCGCGCCGCTGCGGCGCGGAGCGCACGGTAGAAAAGGCGCTCGGCGCGTGCGCCATGCCCGCGGGCATCGTGGCGGCCAAGGCTATGCTCCACCACTGGGAGGAGCCCGTGCTCAGCGGCACGAGGGGCGCGGGCTGCGTGTTCTTCTCCGGCTGCAACCTCGGCTGCGTGTTCTGTCAGAATGGGAAAATCAGCCATGAAAACTTTGGCAAGCCCATCTCTCCCGCGCGGCTGCGGGAGATCTTTCTCGACCTCATCGCGCAGGGCGCACACTGCATCGACCTCGTCTCTCCCACGCAGTTTACGCCCTGGGTACGCGAAGCGCTTGAGGAGCCGCTGCCCGTGCCGGTGGTGTGGAACAGCGGCGGCTACGAGCGTGTAGAAACGCTACGAACGCTTGCGGGAAAAGTGCAGATCTACCTCCCCGATCTCAAATACGCGCTTGAAAAGCCCGCGTGCGAGCTGAGCTGCGCGCCCGACTACTTCCCCGTTGCCGCAGCAGCCATCGACGAGATGCTGCGGCAGGTGGGACCATACCAGATCGGGGAGGACGGGCTGCTGCGCTCCGGCGTCATCATCCGACACCTCGTCCTGCCCGGGCAGATAGAGAATACCAAGGCAGTCATCGACTATGTGGCAGCGCACTTCCCGCCGCATACGGTGCTCTTTTCGCTCATGAGCCAGTATACGCCGCAGCGCCGCGCGAGCGGCGCGCTCGCGCGGCGGCTGAGCCGCGCCGAGTACCGCACGGCGGTGCGGTACATGACCGACTGCGGCATTACGGACGGCTTTTGTCAGGAGCTTTCCAGCGCCAAGGAGGAATACACGCCGATCTTCGATCTACAAGGCGTATAATATCTGATAAAAATTACAAGGAGGACTCACTATGCCGCGCATCAGCAAGGAAAACTACTACCTCGACATCGCCGAAACGGTGCTCGAACGCGCGACCTGCCTGCGGCGGGTGTACGGCGCCATCATCGTCAAAAACGACGAGATCATTTCCACCGGCTACAACGGCGCGCCGCGCGGTCGGAAAAACTGCGTGGACCTCGGCTTCTGCACGCGAGAAGAGCTGTGCGTTCCGCGCGGCGAGCGCTATGAGCTCTGCCGCAGCGTTCACGCCGAGGCGAACGCCATCATCTCCGCCTCGCGGCGCGACATGGTCGGCGGCACCATCTATCTCGTCGGGCGCGACGCACGCACGGGCGAGCTGCTGCACGACGCGACAAGCTGCGCGATGTGCCGCCGTCAGGTCATCAACGCGGGACTTGAGAAGGTCGTCATCCGCCGCACGGAGAGCGAGTTCGAGGTCGTGCCCGTGCAGCGGTGGATCGACGAGGACGATTCCCTGCCGGAGCGGTAAGCGGACTTATTTCTCCGCATAGCCGCCGAGCCGTTCGCCGACGAGCGCCATCCGCGCCCCGTCCATTTCGATGCCGCCCAAGTCGATGATGACGATGCGGCGGCCGTAGACGAGCAGCCAGCTATCGCACGGCGTGCTGTCCTCCGTATCCCAAAGCTGCCACGCGCGGTCCGCGCCCCACGGCGCGGCGTCTGCCTCCCGATAGTCCAGCATGCTCCATTTCCTGTCCGCGTACTCGTTGAGCTTGCCTTGCAGGCAGGGGGCAAAGAGCGGAGCGAGCCTGATGTCGTAGATCGTGCAGCGCAGCTCAGGCGCGTCGCTGTCCCAATCACCCCAGCGGGTTTCTTGACTGAAGATCTGCCGTGTGACCAGCGGTGTGGAGCTATCCTCCCGCTTGCAGGAGTAGCGGTCGTAGTCCGTTTCCGTCAGGTCCTCGACATAGAGCGGAAGGGGATCGTGATAAGCGTACTCGGTGACGGTCTTTTTGCCGCCCATGCTGAGATACGTGTGCTCATAAGGCTCGGCGTTCGGCGGTGGGGGCTCCTGCGCCAAGCGGGGGAGAAAGACCACAAACAGCACAAGGCACACCAAAATGTCCACAATAATGGTGACGGTGCGGTTGACCGTGGCGCTGGCGTTCATGCGCCGCAGAATGTTGTGCGTGAGCCGGACGACGAAAAATGCCGCGAAGTAGACAAGGAAGGTCCGCCGTACTGCCCAGGAATCCGTCAGGGCGCTCAGCGTGATCAGCGCGAGCAGCAGCCATGTGAGCAGCTGCACGCCGGGCAGCGAGCGCGTGGGCGTGAAGCGCCCCAGCTCGTGCGCGTTGCGCACGGCCCTCCGCCGCCAGCGGTAGTAGCCGATCAGCTCGGAGAGGGAGACGAGGAACATCGTCGGCACCGCCAGACACATCATAAAGGTCCCGCGGAGCGCAAGGATGTCCGCGAGCGCTTGAAACGAGTTGCCTAAGATACCGAAGCCGGTGTAGAACAGCGCCATCCCCAGCAGGAGCCACAGCGAGAGCAGGTAGTTTTTCTTCGCCGCGCGATGCAGCGTTTCGACCTGCGTGACCGCCTCGGTCTCAATGGGTACGGCGTTCTCGTCCGTGTTGTAGAAGATATGTAGCTGGGCGCGGTTCGCCGCGCGGACCCAGCCCGCCTGCGCGCAGTAGTCCCAAAAGGTCAGCTCGCCCTCGCTCGGCGTGATGGGATCGCTCTCCGTGGCGTCGGGGTAGTAGGCGACCGAAAAGCGGAGCTTCTGAGGCTCGATGCGGCGGTAGCGCCAGAGAGTGGTGCCGATCGACTCGAGCAGCCAGCCCTTCGCCGCCATTTTTTCAAGGTGCCGCTCCATGCCGGTGTGGTCGTAGAAGGAATACAGGTTCAGTTCCCATCGCTTAGCTTGCATGGCGTTTCGCCTCCTCCCAAAAGTCTTTGATAGTCGTTCATCTGTGCCGTCAGTCGGTCCATCTCGCCGCGCAGCAGCTCCTCGCCCCGAAGTGTCAGGCGGTAGCTGCGCCGGCGGCCCTCGCATTTCGTTTCAACGATGCAGCCCTCGGCGGCGAACTGGTCCAAAAGATTGTAGAGCGTGCCGGGGCCGACGCTCACGCGCCCGCCGGTGACCTCGCCGATGCGCGTCATGAGATCCATGCCGCAGCACTCCTCGCGCAGGCAGAGAAGCACATAAAACATCTGCTCGGTGAGGGTCTGAAATTTTTCGCGCGCCATCGCTTCGCCTCCTTTTATCGATATTCGATATTCTTGAGCGCAGTATACTATCGAATATCGATATTGTCAAGCAAAAAATCGAAAAAAGAAAGAGGCGGACATTTTGCCTGCCTCTTTCCTCTTCTTTTCACTTAGACTGCCGCAGCCCTCTGCGGTCGTGCTCAGCGTAGTAGGCGCGCTTGCTCTCAAGCATCTTCTCGTCCGCCTCGCGGACAAGCTCTCTCAGTCCGACCACCGACTCATGCGCGGCAATGCCGTAAGAGATGCTGTATCCCTGCGCGGTGATGCTCGCGGAAGCCGAGCGCATACGGTCCTCGCAGGTCTGCCCCTCCGTCGGGGCGGGGAATACGACAAACTCGTCTCCGCCGATGCGGTAAAGGGAGCCCTTCGGAAACTGCTCCATCAGGCTCTCCGCGACGGCGCGCAGCATCAGGTCTCCCGCCTCATGCCCGCGCTCGTTGTTGAGCTCATGCAGACCGTTTGCGTCGATGTAAACGCAGATAGCAGGCGAGATCGTGTGCTGCTCGCTCTTGTGCAAAAGCTCTCCGTAGGCGATCTGGTTCAGAAGCCCCGTGCCCTGATCCATTGTGCTCATGCGATAGACGCTGCGCCGCGCCGAGATCAGATACCAGGAGACATAGGCAAGATAGCACAGCAGGATCACGCTGACCACCGTGACCATTTTGTAAAGCTCCTTTACGATGCCTCTCGTTCCCGCCAGAGCGACCTCCTCGGTCACGCCGAGGGTGATGCTCCAGTTGTTGATGCCCACAGGCTCATAGTTCGCGTACAGAATTTTCCCCGTAGACTGGGAGACGAAGGCCATGTCTCCGCTCTCACCGTCGCGTATGCCCTCCACGGCTTGCTCAAAGCCCTTTCCCTTGAGCCACTTGCGGCCGCCCAGCTCGCTTATGTTGCTGAGCTTGTTGTGCCATGTGTCCAGCAGAATGTCGCCGGTATTTCCGTCAACAATGAGCACAAAGGCCCTGCCGTCGTAAGCGTCCGTCTTGTATGCGCGGGAGACCGCCTGCAGCGGAACCACGCCGTAGAGCATGGCGACGACCTCGCCGTCCCGCACGACCGGCACGGCGTTGCACATCATGTATTCTCCGGGGTCGAAAAAGCTCTCGACACGGTCTGAAATGTAGGCGCCCCTGTTCGCTTCGGATTCGAAATCCATCAAGGCAGAAACATTGTGCCATGTGCCGTTTCGGCGGAGCATCATTCCGTCCGGCATAAGCAGCTGCAAATCTTCGATAAAGGTCTTGTCCAGATTGAAGGAGTTCATGATCTCCGGCACGATGGGATTGCGGTAGTTGTTCAAATCCTGGTTAGCGAGCAGGTTCGCCATGGAGGTGAGAATGACCCCATCCGTTTGAATTGTGTTGGCAATATCCGCAGCCAGACGCTTTGTTTCGCTCGTCAGCCGGACGAAGGAGCGCTTCGTGGCCTCATCCCCCGCTCGCTTCGCGCAGGCAAAGACCGTATATGTTAAGGCGATCGACGCCAAGAGAGTGACCACCAGGAATATGCGAAAACGCAGTTGCCCCTTTGCTTTAATTCTCATTTATCTTCCCTCTTAATGCTGCGCCGGCTCGCGCAGATAGTGCGCACCCTCCGCCTTGCGGAACACGCAAAAACCGGCGAGTGCGGTAAAGCCCGCACCCGCTTGGAGGTTTTACTCTGCGGCGCCGCTTTTCAGCGGCTTTGCTGATATTTTCTCTATTATATCGAAATACGCCGTGGAAGTAAAGAGCTTTTTCCGAAAGGTTTCCAGAAGATCTGTATTTCCGGCGATTTTTGAGGAAAAAAGCAACGAAGAAGGGACGAGCGGAAGCGGCGCCGGATAAAAAGCACAATGCCGAGGGGCCACGCCGTGCGCGGGACCCTCGGCACTGATAAGAGACTTTGGTTTGATTTTTGTGCGATCGATTAGATAATGCCATGCTCTTTGAGGAGCTTTTCGATGTCGGTGCCCTCGATCTTGGCGAGCGCCTTCTTGAGCGCCATGCGTTCCATCAGGCTCAGGTCCATGTCGATGGGCTTCTTGCCGTCGCGCAGCTTGACGGTCGCGTCGAGCAGGTCGCGCACATCATACACGCTGCCCCAGACCTCGGGCACGCCGCGGTCGACATTCAGCAGGGTGTAGACGGCCTCCATGCCCGTGCGCATGGAATACTCGGTGGTGAAGATGGTGTCGCGCGGGGTCTCGGCAAACTGGCCGAGGAAGGCGAAGTTCACACTTCCGTCGGGCACGACCTTCGGACGGTCGCCATAGGCGCGCGGCATGAAGAAGGCGTCGATATAGGGCATCATGACGGGCACGGTGTTGGCGCTGTTTTCCGCCATGTCCTCGATCTGCTCGACGGGTACGCCGAGGTGGTAGAGCCACTCCATGCAGATCTCCTTGCCGGTGCACGCGCGCATGGGCTTCTTGACAAAGTCGCCGGGCTTGTCGGTAAAGAGGGAGTAGACCCACACGAGGCAGTGGTCCTTGGGCTGAGAGCGGAACTGCGGCTGGCGGTTGATGGTCCAGCTCATCAGCCACGAGGAGTCCTTCACGGTCACGATGCCGCCGGTGACGACCTTGCCGGAGAAGGGGTCGCGCTTGCAGATATTCTTGATATAGGGGATGATGCGCTGGTCGAGCGTTTCCACGGTGGCGCTCATCCAGTTGGTCTGCTCGGGGTCGCAGCAGAATTTGTCGGGGTGGCCGAAGGCGGGGTCCTGCGCGGCGATCTTGCGCCACATATCCCAGCCGCCACCCTCCTTGAGCTCGGTGTTGTAGGGCGCGGGGGTATTCTGGCTGCCCATGGCGGAGTTTTCCACGCAGCCGCCGTTGGTGATGAACACGAGGTCGTTCTCGGTGAGGTCGATGGCGCTCGCCGCGCCGTTCTCAAGGATGTCGATGCGCTTGGCGAGCTTGCGGTTGGGCTTGCAGTCGAATTCCACATTCGTCACCTGTACGCCGAAGTGGAACTGCACGCCGAAGCCCTCAAGGTACTTGACCATGGGCAGGATCATGGACTCATACTGGTTGTACTTCGTGAAGCGCAGGGCGGTGAAGTCGGGCAGCCCGCCGATGTGGTGGATATAGCGCTGGATATAGAGCTTCATCTCCAGCGCGCTGTGCCAGTTTTCAAAGGCAAACATCGTGCGCCAGTAAAGCCAGAAGTTGGACTTGAACACCTCGTCGTCAAAGAAGTCGGTGATGCGCTTATCCTGTAAGTCCTCATTGGGGGTGAAGAAGAGCTTCATGATCTCCATTGCGCCCTTGTCGGAGATGTCGAACTTGCCATCGGTGTGCGCGTCCTCGCCGCGGTTGACGGTCGCGCGGCAGAGGGAGTAGTTGGGGTCTGCCTTGTTGAGCCAGTAATACTCATCGAGTACGCTCACACCCTCGGTCTCGATGGAGGGGATGGAGTGGAACAGGTCCCACATGACCTCGAAATGGTTGTCCATCTCGCGGCCGCCGCGCATGACATAGCCGATGTTCTCAAACTTCCAGCCGTCGCAGGCGCCGCCTGCGGTGGGGCCTTTTTCAAGGATGTGCACGCGCTCGCCCTTCATCTGCCCGTCGCGGACGAGATAGCACGCGGCGGTCAGCGCCGCAAGGCCGCTGCCGACGATGTAGGCGGATTTGCTGTCCACGCCCTCGGGCTTTTTCGGACGGGCAAAGGCTTCGTAGTTACCGCTGGAATAATACATAAAATGACCTCCTTGTAAGCTGTTTGCTTATGTTTTCCTTTTGATGGAGAAAGCATACTGCGGTTTCGAAAAAAAAACAATCAGCAGAAAAAGCCCCGTGATAAAAAACTTATCACGGGGCGCAAAGCTGTATAAAATTTTATCATTCCGCCTGCTTTGATAAAATCGGTTTGTCCGTCCGCAGCCGCTCGAGCGCGGCGGAAACGCTGCCGTGGATGACCTGCTCGAGCCGCTCCACCATGAGCGCGGGGTCGCCCTTCATGTCGCTTTTGATCCAGTCGAGCATGAGGCCGACGAACATATATTTATAAAGCGTGGCGATAAATTCCTTATCCTCCTGCCGCACGCTCATATCCTGTGAGCGCTCCTCGACCACACCCTCGAGCAGGTCGTAGGTGATGCGGTAGAGGTAGCCCTCCACCTGCTCGCGGCTGACGGAGCGATAGACATTGAGGATAAAGGGCTTGTTGTCCAGTACCGCCTCGAAAATCTGCAAAAGGCCCTGCTGCCAGGTCTCGTAGGTCTTATTGCCCGCGAGCGCCTTGGCCGCATCCTCCTCGCAGCTCCACTCGACGAGGTCGTAAATGTCCTTGAAGTGGTAGTAGAAGGTCATGCGGTTGATGCCGCAGTCCTCGGCAATGTCGTTGATGGTGATCTTGTTCAGCGGCTTTTGCAGCAGCAGATGCTTGAGCGACGCCTCCAGCGCCCGCTTTGTGACCTGTGACATGGCGCGACCTCCCTTATCAGACGGTTTGTGTCTATTATAAGGGAGGCCGCAAATTTTTGCAAGTCAGATGTGCCCGGCCGTCGCGCGCAGACCCCGGGGCTCCTGCAAGGAAGGCTTTCTTTCCGCGCTGTCCGCCGCAATGTGCTGCAGCATCTCCATGCGCGCGTCGAGCTGTGCGCTCAGCTCCGCGCACTCATACAGCTCACGGTTGACGAAGTCGATCTCCGGCAGGTCCTTTTTATAGCGGATCTTATGCTCAAGGCTCGCCCACCAGTCCATCGAGATCGTGCGGAACTGCACCTCGACCTTCATCATGCGCTTTTGGTCGTGCAGGAAGATCGGCGTTTCGACGATCAGATGCAGGCTGCGGTATCCGTTGGGCTTTGGCTCGGCGATGTAGTCCTTGCGCCGAAGGAGCGTGATGTCGTCTTGCTTTAAAAAGGCGTCGGAGAGACGGTAGATGTCCGAAGGAAAGGCGCAGATCACGCGCACGCCCGCAATGTCGTTCAGGTTTTCCTCGATGCTCTCCACCGTCAGCGGATAGCCGCGCCGCTGAAGCTTTTCCATGATGCTCTCGGGAGACTTGAGCCGCGTTTTGATGCTCTCGATGGGGTTGCGGTCATACTGGAGCGAAAGCTCCTCGTTGAGCACATTGAATTTGGTCTCAACCTCCATCATCGCGCAGCGGTAGTAGCTCATCAGCTCGCGGTAGGGCTGGGCATAGGTCTGCACGAGCGCGCGGATGTCCTTGTGCGGCAGCCGCGAGCGCAGGAACCTCTCCAGATTGGTGAGGTCGGAATAGGCCCTGAGCATCATCGTAAAGCGTCCGCGAGGTGGCGCGCGCGGTCGGTCTGCTCCCACGGCAGGGCGCGGGCGTTTTCACCGAAGTGCCCGCCGGAGGCAAGCTGCTCATAGATGGGGCGGCGCAGATCGAAGCGGCGGATGATGACACCGGGGCGCAGATCCATGTTCTCCATCAGATGCGCGGCCAGCCGTTCCTCGCTGATCTTGCCCGTGCCGAAGGTATCGACCAGCAGGCTCACAGGGTAGGCGAGGCCGATGGCGTAGGCGAGCTGCACCTCGCAGCGCTCGGCAAGACCGGCGGCGACGATGTTCTTGGCGAGGTAGCGCGCCATATACGCGCCCGTGCGGTCCACCTTGGTCGGGTCCTTGCCCGAGAAGGCACCGCCGCCGTGGCGCGCCATGCCGCCGTAGGTGTCGGCGATAAGCTTGCGGCCGGTCAGGCCGCTGTCGCCCGCGGGGCCGCCAATGACAAAGCGGCCGGTGGGATTGATGAAGATGTCTGTTTTGTCGTCGAGCAGCTCCGGCGGCAGCACCGCGCGGATGACCTCGCTCTCGATGGCGGAGCGCAGGATGTCGGTGCCGATGACGGCGCTGTGCTGCGCGGAGACCACGACGGCGGCGATGCGCTTTGGCGCGTCGTTTTCATACTCCACACTCACCTGCGCCTTGCCGTCGGGCATCAGGTAGGGCAGGCGCTTTTCGCGGCGCACCTGCTCGAGCCGCCGCGTCAGACGGTTTGCAAGCGTGATGGGCAGCGGCATGAGATCCTCTGTTTCGCGGCAGGCGTAGCCGAACATCATGCCCTGATCGCCCGCGCCGAGGTCCTCGTCGTGCGCGCGGTCCACGCCGCGCGCGATGTCGGGCGATTGCGCGTGGATGTCCTGCGTGATGCGGCAGCTGCGCGCGTCAAAGCCCGCGCCGGGGTAGACATAGCCCACCCGCTCGATGACGCCGCGGGCGATGCGCTCGTAGTCGGGCGTGTAGCTGCCGGTGATCTCGCCCATCAGATGCACCTGATCGGTGCAGGCGGTGACCTCGCAGGCGACATGCGCGTGCGGGTCGTGTGCGAGAATATCGTCCAGCACAGCGTCTGCGATCTGGTCGCAGACCTTGTCGGGGTGTCCGCAGGTGACGGATTCCGAGGTGAAAATTTTCTTCATGGTAGATCCCTCCCAATATGTTTCAGTGGTCTGCTTTGCCGCTTTCCCGCCAGAGCCGGTCGGCGACCGGCGCCCATTTTGCCGCCTTCTCTTCACACTTGCCGCAGTAGTCGCGGGCGCTTTCGGGCGCCACGACCTCTGTCGAGTGTGCGCCGGAGAGTTCGACCATCTCGGTGAGCCTGCCGGGGTTATCGAGCACAGGGCAGGGGCGCAGCGGATTGGCGTTGAAGGGCTGGTTGTTGTGGTAGGCCATGAACAGCGGCTTGCGGAAGGCGTCGAGCAGGCGGTCGGTGCGGATGTTGGAGTCTGCGTAGTGCATGAAGGCGCAGGGCTCGATGTCGCCGCTGGCGTTGATGTGCAGATAGCAGCGCCCGCCCGCGATGCAGCCGCCGATGTAGTCGCCGTCGTTCCAAAAGTCGATGGTAAAGAGCGGCTTGGTCTTGCGGAATTTGCGGATTTGGCGGTACATATACTCGCGCTGCTCCGCCGTCGCCATCAGCTCGGGTACGGCGTCCTTACCGGTGGGCATATAGGTGAAGAACCAGCAGAATTTCGCGCCCCAGTTGATCATCGCGTCGAAATACGACTCACTGCCGATGAATTCTGCGCTCTTGCTCGTGTAGCAGCAGGAGATGCCGAAGGGCAGCTTCTTGCGTTTGAGGATCGACATGGCTTGCAGCACCTTTTGATAGGTACCCTTGCCGCGGCGGAAGTCGGTGTCCCTTTGGAATCCTTCTACGCTGATGGCGGGCACAAAGTTGCCCACGCGCAGCAGTTCGTCGGCGAACGCCTCGTCGATGAGCGTGCCGTTCGTAAAGGCGAGGAACATACATTCGGGGTGCATTTCACAAAGCCTGATGAGGTCCGCCTTGCGCATGGTCGGCTCGCCGCCGGAATAGAGATAGACATGGCAGCCGAATTCCTCGCCCTGACGGATGATGCCGTCCAGCTCTTCGAGCGAGAGGCTCAGACTGTGTCCGTATTCCGCCGCCCAGCAGCCGGTACAGCGCAGATTGCAGGCGCTCGTCGGGTCCATTAAAATTGCCCATGGAATGTTGCAGCCGTACTTTTTCTCACATTCGTGGCGCTTGGCGTTGCCAAGCAGTGTCGCGTTGACGGCCAGCGACTCAAAGAGATGGCGCCGCACGCCGGGGTCTACATCATTCCACAGGCTGAGGATGAATTTGCGCCAGTTGCTGTCGGGATCGTTGAAATTGTCGCGGACATGTGCCGCCATGCCGACCGCCGCGCGCGCATCATCGAGGTCGATGTATTTGTCGATGAGCCTGGGGATATTCTGCTCGGGGTCCTTGTCCACAAAGTCGTAGGCGCGCATTGCCGCCGCGCGCTTGATCGCATCCAAAGCTGCCATAAGGAGACCTCCTCATTCATTTTACAGCTTCACTATAAGAAGAAAACTGCGTTTTTCCTATCCTCATAATGCCGAGACTGCACAAATTTTGTCATTTTTCGAAATTTGCGCAATTTATCGCAGTACAGTAAAGATTTCGTTAAGATGCCTTGACTTTATGGCGCGTTTCCCGTAAAATAAAGAAAACCGCAACAGGAAAGAGAGGTCCGCTTATGGCAACCCATACGCAAAAGGCGATCCGCGAGAGCTTTTTGGAGCTTTTGAGCGAGCGTCCCTTTGATAAGATCACGGTGCGCGACATCACCGAGCGGAGCGAGGTTTCCCGCAACACCTTCTACTATTACTATCAGGACATCTATGCGCTGGCGGAGGACGTTTTTGAAACCGAGATCGAAACAGTCTCGACCAAGGTCAAGAAATACGACTCATGGCAGAGAGCGTTTCTCGATGCAACGGAGTTTGTCGCTGCCAACCGCAAGGCGATCTTCCACATCTACGAATCCTCCCACCGCAACCTGCTTGAGCGCTATTACCGCAAAACGATCCTCAGCGCCATGCTCTCGTACGTGCACGGCGAGGCGGAGGGGCTTGATGTGCCGGAGCGCAAGGTGGTTGCGCTGGCGCGGTTTTACGCCGCAGCGCTCACCGGACTGGGCGTGGACTGGCTCGGCGAGGGCATGAAGGGCGAGCCGGAGGCGTTTCTGGACGATCTGAGCGATATGCTCGACGGCAACGTGCGTCAGGCGCTGGAGCGCGCAGCCGCGGAAACAAAATAAAACGGCAGACAAAAGGACCGCCGCACGGTTTGATACCGTGCGGCGGTCTCAGCTTGCAGTTTTGTCTCCGGGGCGGACGCTTTGTGAAGGAGAAGGGGCTGTGCGGCGCGGCGGTCTGCTCACGCGCCCTCGGCGGGCGCGATGCTCTCGACCAGCTCGAGCGCCGCCTTGAGCGGCTCCTCGCCCTTTTCGAGCCGCAGCGCGAGCCGCGGCTCGGTGCCGGCGGAGAGCGTCAGCCGACGCTTGTTTCTGCCCATCGTGCACACGCGCATCACCGCCTCGACCGGCATCTCGCCGCCGAAGGTAAAGGTGATCGTGTCGCCGCGCTGGGAAATGTCGCGGATGCCCGCCGCGCACGCCTCGCCGCGCAGCATGGCGACGTCGAGCAGAGCGAGCGTGCTCGCCGGCGGCTCGCCGTAGCGGTCAAGCAGCTCGTCGAGCAGGTCCTGCGATTCCTCGCGCGTGCGCACCGCCGCGATGCGGCGGTAAATATCCATGCGCTGCTCGGGAGAGGGAATGTAGCTCTCCGGCAGGTTGGCCGAAACGGTCAGGTCCGCCGAGCAGTCCGTGCGGCTCGCCTTCTTCTCGCCGCGCTCCTCGAGCACGGCCTCCTCCAAAAGCTGCAGGTACATATCGTAGCCCACGCTCATCATGTAGCCCGACTGCTCGGGGCCGAGCAGGTTGCCCGCGCCGCGGATCTCGAGGTCACGCATCGCGATGCGGAAGCCCGAGCCGAACTCCGCGTATTCGCGGATGGCGGTCAGGCGCTTGGCAGCGACCTCGGTGAGGATCTTGCCCGGGCGGTAGGTCATATAGGCGTAGGCGCGGCGCGCGCTGCGCCCGATGCGCCCGCGAATCTGGTGGAGCTGGGCGAGGCCCAGCCGGTCCGCGTCCTCGATGATGAGGGTGTTGACATTCGGAATGTCGATGCCCGTCTCGATGATGGTCGTGCAGACGAGGATCTGCGCCTCACCGTCAGAGAACTGCTGCATCACATGACTCAGACCCTTTTCGTCCAGCTTGCCGTGCGCGACCGCGATGCGGGTCTCCTCGCCGAGCAGGGCTTTGAGCTGCGCGGCGCAGCGATCGATGGTCTCCACGCGGTTGTGCAGGTAGTAGACCTGTCCCCCGCGCGAAAGCTCGCGCCGGATGGCCTCGGCGATCACGCCCCAGTCGTGCTCGAGCACATAGGTCTGCACGGGCCGTCGGTCCTGCGGCGGCATCTCGATGGTGGACATATCGCGGATGCCCGAAAGCGCCATATTCAGCGTGCGCGGAATGGGCGTGGCGGAGAGCGTGAGCGTGTCCACCTGCTTGGAAAGCTCCTTGAGCTTTTCCTTGTGCGTCACTCCGAAGCGCTGCTCCTCATCGATGACGAGCAGGCCGAGATCCTTGAAGCGCAGACCCTTTTGCAGCAGCGAGTGGGTGCCGATGAGCAGGTCGATCCTCCCCTCCGCCGCGCTTTGTAAAATTTTCTTCTTCTGCGCCGGCGTCTTGAAGCGTGAGAGCACCTCGATCGTCACGGGAAAGCTGCGGAAGCGGTTGAGTGCGGTCGCGTAGTGCTGCTGAGCGAGCACCGTGGTCGGCACCAAGATGGCCGCCTGCTTGCCGTCGAGCACACATTTCATCACCGCGCGCAGCGCGACCTCCGTTTTGCCATAGCCGACATCGCCGCAGAGCAGACGGTCCATCGGGAGAGGGCGCTCCATGTCGGCCTTGATCTCCGCGATGGCACGGAGCTGGTCGTCGGTCTCCTCGTAGTCGAAGGCGTCCTCAAACTCGCGCTGCCATGTGGAGTCCGGCGAAAAGGCGAAGCCCGGGCGGCGCTGGCGCTCGGCATAGAGCTTGATGAGCCCCTTGGCGAGGTCTTTCGCCGCCGCCTTGGCGCGCGATCTTGCCTTCGCCCAGTCTGTGCCGCCGAGCTTATTGAGACGGATGTGCTCGCCGTCCTCCCCGCTGCGGCTGCCGATGTACTTCGACACCATGTCGAGCTGCGTGGCGGGAACATACAGGCTGTCGCTGCCGGCGTAGGCGATCTTGATATAGTCCTTGTCTGCGCCGTCCACGCGGATGCGCTCCATGCCGACGAAGCGGCCGATGCCGTGTCGCTGGTGGACGACAAGGTCGCCCGGTGTCAGGTCGGTGTAGGAGTGCAGCTTCTGGCGGCTCGAATCCTTCTTCTGCCGCACGGTGCGCGGTGCCTTTCCGCCGACCGGCGCGGTGAGCTGGCCCTCGGTCAGAACGACGAGGTGCAGCTGCGGATATTCGCAGCCCGCGCTCAGCGCACCGAGACCGATGACGGCCTCGCCCGCGGCGGGCAGGGTTTCGTCCGCAAGGTCGAGCCGTGCCTTGATGCCATGCTCCTCCAAAAGACGCTGCAAATTCCTCCCGCGCGTTTCGTTGCCGCAGAGTACCAGCACGCCGCTTCCCGCGGCAAGATAGTGCTCCATGTCCGCCGCGGCGGTCTCAAGGCTCCCGCCGTAGGACGGGAGCTGGCGGGCGTTGAGGCTCAAAAGCGCGCGCGGCGGCGCAAGATAGCGCGAGGTCGGCAGGCTGTCGCAGAAAACGAGCGGGAACCTCTCTTGAAGCTGCCGCGTCAGCTCGTCAAGGTCGAGTGCGAGCGCAGAAAACTGCCCCGCGAGCACGCCCTCCTCGAGCGAGATCTTTAAGTCCTCGCCCCATTCAAAGGCGCAGGCCCTGGCGCGCTCCATGATGCGGCTGCCCTCGCAGGCGAGCACGATCGCCTCCTCCGGCAGATAATCCGCCGCGCACACTGCGGTCGGATAGGCAGCGGCGAGATAGCGGTCCATGCCGCCGAGCGGCAGATCCTCGCGCAGGCGTTCAATGTCCGCGCGGATCGCTGCGGCGGTTTTTTCCGTTGCTTCCTTTTTCGCAAGCTGCGCGGCGGCGTGCTCCATGCGCGCGAGCATGGCGTCCCGTCCGCCCTCCGCGGCGAAGGGCAGCACCTCGGCCGCGGGCAGTACGATCAGCTCTTCGATGTTTTTCGTGCGGCGCTGGGTGGCAATGTCGAACTCGCCCATCGCGTCGATCTCGGTGTCGAAAAACTCCACGCGCACGGGTGTGCCCATCGGGGAGTAGACATCTAAGATACCGCCGCGCACGGCAAACTGCCCCGCGCCCTCGACCTGCTCACAGCGGGTGTAGCCCACGGCAGTCAGCCGTTCGGCGAGCATGCGCAGGTCGTGCTCCTCGCCGAGCCGGAGCGTCAGCACCGCGTCGCGCAGCGCCGCGCGCGGCAGAGTGCGCTGCAGCATACCGTCCACCGTTGCCACGACGACCATCGCTTTCCCAAACGCCAGACGGCACAGGGCACTCAGCCGCTCCTGCTCGAAGCTGTGGGAGGCCGACACGCGGTCGCGCAGCTGCCATTCCCGCGCGAAGAGCGCGGTCGGCTCCTCGCCCGTCAGTGCGGCAAGGTCGGCGGCCATGCGCCGCGCCTCCTGCTCGTCGGCACAGAGCACGACAAGGGGACGCTTCGTTTCCTCGCGCAGCGCCGCGCCGAGCAGTGCCCGATGTACGCCGCTCACGCCGCTCACCGCCGCGGGCCCCGTGCCGAAGCGAACGATCTCGCTCAGCTCGCGCAGCTCCGGCAGCGTCATCATCCGCCGGTTCAATTCCCGCATCACTTTCCCCTCCTTTCCGGCGCAGCGCGCAAAAGGGCGCAGTCCGCCCCGATAGGGGCGGTCTGTACCCGCACATATTGTTTTCGATGTTCTCTCAAAGGATCTCTCCTCCGGCAGTATACTACGCCGGAGGAGAAAAGTAAATGAATGATAAACTTTTTTTGCGCGTTTGCGCGGCGCAGGATTTCGCTGCGCGAGCCGCTCAGTTGAATTTGTTCTGCGCCTCCGTCACGCCGCGCGAGATGATGCACTCCGCCGCGTCGAGCGCACGGTCGAGCGCCTCGTTCACGATCTTCTTCTCCTGCGCGGAGAAGGTGCCGATCACCCAGTCCACCATATCATAGTCGGGGTGGCTCGGCGCGCCGACGCCGACCTTTACGCGCGGAAAGACATCGGTGCCGAGATGCGCGATGATGTTCTTGATGCCGTTGTGCCCGCCGGCGGAGCCGTTGGCGCGGATGCGCAGCTTGCCGAGCGGCAGCGAAACATCATCGTAGATGACGAGCACATGGTTGCTCGGAATTTTATAGAACCGCGCCGCCTCGCCCACCGCCTCGCCGGAGAGGTTCATATAGGTCTGCGGCATCATCAGCAGCACGCGCGCGCCGCCGAACTCGATGAGCTCCGTGAGCGCGCGGAAGCGCAGGCGGTTGCAGCGAAGGTCCCGCTTTTCGATAAGCCGCTCGGCGGCCATAAAGCCGATGTTGTGGCGGGTATTTTCATACTGGCGGCCATAGTTGCCGAGGCAGACGAGCAGCCATTCCGCCGGACCTGTGACTTTTCTTCCAAAGAGCATAGTGATCCCTCGTGCAAAAAAGAGCGGCTTTTTGCCGCTCTTTTTTGAAGTAATCTTAGTTGAACAGCTTCGCAATGGAGATCTCCTGATAGGTGCGCTCGATCGCCTCGGCGAACATGGGCGCGACCGTCAGGTACTTGATGCGGGACTTGGCAAGCTCGCTCTCGCTGACGGGAGCGGGAATGGTATCGAGCAGAGCCAGCTCCTCGATGTTGCTGTGCTCCAAACGCTCGAGCGCGGGGCCGGAGAGCACGCCGTGGGACGCGCAGGCGTAGACCTTCTTCGCGCCGCCGACCTCGACGAGCGCCTTGGCGGCGTTGCAGAGGCTTCCTGCGGTATCGACCATATCGTCGAAGAGGATGCACTCGCAGCCCTCGACATCGCCGATGACATTCATGACCTCGCACTGGTTGGCCTTCTGGCGGCGCTTATCGACGATGGCAAGGTTCATGTGCAGCTTCTGCGCGAAAGTGCGGGCGCGGGCGACGGAGCCGACATCGGGGGAGACGACGACCATATCCTCGCAGTGGGAGCCGAACTTCTTGGCATAGTAGTCGACAAAGACGGGGTTGCCGAAGAGGTTGTCCACGGGAATGTCGAAGAAGCCTTGGATCTGGCTGGCGTGCAGGTCCATGGTCAGCACGCGGTCCACACCCGCAGCGACGAGCATATTGGCGACGAGCTTGGCGGAGATGGGATCGCGGCTCTTGGCCTTGCGGTCCTGACGGGCGTAGCCGAAGTAGGGCATGACGGCGGTGATGCGGCCCGCGCTGGCGCGGCGGCAGGCGTCGACCATGATGAGCAGCTCCATCAGGCTGTCGTTGACGGGCTTGCAGGTGGACTGGATGAGGAACACATCGCTGCCGCGCACGGTCTCATACAGAGACACGGAGGCCTCGCCGTCCGCGAAGCGCTTGACCTCGCTCTCGCCGAGCTTGGTGCCGATGATTTTGCAGATGTCCACTGCGAGCTTGGGGTTGGCGTTGCCGGTGAAGATCTTGATGTCCTTGCCGTGAGAGATCATGATTTTCATTCTCCTTTGGTATTTTTGTAATAAAGTTTTTACTTTTTCACATCTTTCTGCTTCTCGCGGCGCTCCGCCGCCCAACCATTTTTTACAGTCTGCCGCGCACGGGCCAGCGCCAGCGCATCGGCGGGCACATCGTCCGTGATGGTGGAGCCGGCGGCGATATAGCTGCCCCTGCCCACTCTGACAGGCGCGATCAGGTTCGTGTTGCAGCCGATGAAGCTGTCATCCTCGATGGTGCAGCGGTATTTTTGAAAGCCGTCGTAATTCGTCGTGATCGTGCCGCAGCCGAAGTTGATGCGCTCGCCGCAGTCGCTGTCGCCGATGTAGGTGAGGTGCGAGATCTTCGTGCCGCTGCCGATGACGGAGTTTTTGATCTCCACGAAGTCGCCGACCTTCACATGGTCGCCGATGGTCGAGTTGGGGCGCACATAGGCAAAGGGTCCCACGCTCGTGTGGCTGCCGATCGTGCTCTCATTCGTCTGCGAGGCGTTGATCTCGGTATGATCGCCCACAACGCAGTCGCGCACCATGGCGTTCGGACCGATCGTGCAGTCCTCGCCGATCACCGTTTCACCCCGCAGGATCGTGCCGGGAAGAAGCGTCGTACCCGCGCCGATCTTCACGCGCGGGTCGATGTAGACGCTGTTCGTGTCCAAAACGATGACGCCGTTTGCAAGGTGCTTTTCCATGATCTTCTGGCGGCACATCGGCTGCGCGGCGCGCAGCTCCTCCTCGTCGCCGACGGGCAGAAAGCCCTTGGAGATCTCGCAGCCCTTGGGGAAGGCCGCGAACGCGCCGTGCTCGCGCAGCACCTTACAGCACTCGCTCGCCGGCGCGGAATACACCGCGCCGCCGGAAAATACGCCCACGGGCAGCACCACGCCGTTGACGATCAGGATATTGCCCTGCTCGCCGTCGAGCAGGCGCAAAAGCTCCTCGGCGTGCCGCGCGCCGTCAACAAAGGTGACCTCCGCGCCCTTGGGGATAAAGGGGCGCATGACCTCCTGCGCGGAAGCATCGGAGACAAGAAAAAGCCGCTCTATGCCGCCCCCGATCAGCTCCGCACACATCCAGGTCAGGATGGGGCAGAACAAAATGGGCTGCAGCATCAGCGGCGTCTTTTTTTCACTACAAGTGATATGATCCGGCATGAACAGCACGGCGATCTTCTGATCCATCGGACATTCCCTCCCTCGCGTTGACTCCATACTTACTGATATTATATCAAACCATTTCAAAAAATCCACCTTTTCCCGCATTTTTCCCAAAAACTTTTTCATAGACTGCATGATTTCCTGCGATGCGCAAAATAATGTTGTGGAAAGGCTGTTTTATGGTTGATTTCGTAAACTTTAAGAGGTATAATAAGCAGACTTTCGGAAAAAGGCGGGAGGGTGGCTCATGCTCAATATCGTGCTCGTCGAGCCGGAGATCCCGCAGAACTGCGGCAATATCGCGCGCACCTGCGCCGCCACCGGCGCGCGGCTGCATCTCGTCAAGCCCCTCGGCTTCGACATTTCCGACCGCGCGGTCAAGCGCGCGGGGCTGGACTACTGGCACCTTGTGAGCGTGAGCGTGTATGAAAACCTCGGCGACCTGTTCGCGCGGCATCCCGAGGCCGCGCAGGACTGCTGGCTCGCCACAACGAAGGCGCCGCAGGACTACTGCGAGGCGGAATTCCGCGAGGGCTGCTGGCTCTTTTTCGGCAAGGAAACGGCGGGACTGCCCGAGGATTTTCGGCTGGCGCACTACGAACGCTGCATCCGCCTGCCCATGCGCGCCGAGGCGCGCAGCCTGAACCTTTCCAATTCCGTCGCCATTCTGACCTACGAGGCCCTTCGCCAGCTCGGCTTTCCCGGGCTGAAGGGCATCGGTGAGATGGCGGAGCAAAAAGCCGATCCGTAAACTTTACCATAAAAGGAGCGTCATCATGAACTACAACAAGAAAACCGTGTACGACATCGATGTGGCGGGCAAAAAGGTCCTGCTGCGCTGCGACTTCAACGTTCCGCAAGACAAGGCTACCGGCGCGATCACCAGCGACAAGCGCATCGTCGCCGCGCTGCCGACCATCCAATATCTGCTCGGACAGGGCGCGGCGGTCATCGCCTGCTCCCACCTCGGCAAGCCCGAGCCCAGCTTTGAAAAGTGGGTGAAAAAGCAGACCGAAAAGGGCAAGGATCCCGCCGAGCTGACCGAGGAAAAGTGGCGCAAGTCCCTCCAAAAGCTCACGCTCGCACCCGTCGCCGAGCGACTGAGTGAGCTTTTGGGCAAGAGCGTCATTTTCGCGCACGACGTCGTCGGCCCCGATGCCAAGGCCAAGGCCGCGGCGCTCCGCGGCGGCGAGATCATGCTGCTCGAGAACACTCGCTTTGAAAAGGGCGAGACGAAGAACGATCCCGCGCTCGCCCGCGAACTTGCCTCCATGGCAGAGCTTTATGTTTCCGACGCCTTCGGCTCCGTCCACCGCGCGCACGCCTCCACCGCGGGCGTGTCCGCTTACCTTCCCGCCGTGTCCGGCCTGCTCGTCGCCAAGGAGCTGGAGGTCATGGGCAAGGCGCTCAACGATCCCAAGCGCCCCTTCGTCGCCGTGCTCGGCGGCGCAAAGGTCAGCGACAAGATCGCCGTCATCAACAACCTCCTCGAAAAGGCCGACACCGTCATCATCGGCGGCGGCATGGCCTACACCTTTGCTAAGGCGCAGGGCGGCGAGATCGGCAAGTCCCTGCTCGAAGAGGATAAGTGCGCCTACGCGCTCGAGATGATCGAAAAGGCCAAGGCGAAGGGCGTCAAGCTCCTGCTGCCGGTCGATACCGTCGCGGCCAAGGAATTCTCCGCCGACGCCGCGCCGGTCGTGGTGGATACGATGCACATTCCCGCCGACATGATGGGCATGGACATCGGCCCGAAGACCATCGAACTCTTCTGCGCGGCAACGCGCGGCGCGGGCACCATCGTCTGGAACGGCCCCATGGGCGTTTTTGAGTTCCCCGCCTTCGCCAACGGCACCAAGGCCATGGCCAAGGCGCTGGCCGAGAGCGGCGCCGTGACCATCATCGGCGGCGGCGACAGCGCGGCGGCGGCCGAGCAGCTCGGCTTTGCCGACAAGATCACGCACATCTCCACCGGCGGCGGCGCCTCGCTCGAGTTCCTTGAGGGCAAGGAGCTGCCGGGCGTAGCCTGTTTGCTGGATAAGTAAGGGCTTTGTTCGCCCGCGCAGCGACGCGACCGAGCGACAGCGCAGGGAGCCGCGCGTCAGCGCGTGATCGGATCAGGGGCGTCCCCACGGGGGATGCTGCCGGGCGTAGCCTGTTTGCTGGATAAGTAATCGACTGCTGCGGCGCCGGCACGGGGCAGAACAGTGCTTTAATAAATATGTGTAACACACTACATTGATCGTAGATTGGGAGAATATTTACCATGAATCGCAGATACCGTAAAACCATCATCGCAGGCAACTGGAAAATGAACAAGACGGCCACCGAGACTAAGCGCTTCGCCGAGGAATTCAAGGCGCTGCTGCCCAAGACCAAGTGGTGCGACATCGTTGTGTGCGTACCGGGCGTGGACATCTCCGCCGCCGTGCGCGCCTTTAAGGACAGCCGCGTCGCCGTCGGCGCACAGAACCTCTTCTACGAGGACCACGGCGCCTACACCGGTGAGGTCAGCGCCGAGATGCTGCGCGACCTCGGCGTGAAATATGTCATCGTCGGCCACAGCGAGCGCCGTGCCATGTTCGGCGAGACCGACGCCATCGTCAATAAAAAGGTCCACGCCGCGCTGAACGCCGGCCTCAACCCCATCGTCTGTGTGGGCGAGAGCCTTGACCAGCGCGAGATGGGCGTGACGATGGAGCTCATCGCCCTGCAGGTCAAGTCCGCGCTCGCTGGCGTGGCGGCAGAGAATGTCCGCCGCTGCGTCATCGCCTACGAGCCCATCTGGGCCATCGGCACCGGAAAGACCGCCACCGGCGCGCAGGCTGCCGAGGTCTGCACCTTCATCCGCGCCACCATCCGCGCCATGTACGGCGCGCGCATCGCCCGCTCCGTCACCATTCAGTACGGCGGCTCGATGAACCCCGCCAACGCCGCGGAGCTGCTCAGCCACGAGGACATCGACGGCGGTCTCATCGGCGGCGCGTCGCTCGACGCAGGCAAGTTTATGGACATCGTCAACGCAGCCAATCAGGGCTGATCGAAAGGAGTAATTTCCATGAATAAAACTCCCACTGTTCTGATCATCATGGACGGCTTCGGCCTGAGCGATGAGACCCGCGGCAACGCCGTGCGCGGCGCAAACACGCCCGTGCTCGATCGCCTGAACCGCGAGTACGCCAACACGCAGCTCTCGGCCTCCGGCCTTGATGTGGGTCTCCCCGCCGGTCAGATGGGCAACAGCGAGGTCGGCCACACCAACATCGGCGGCGGCCGCGTGGTGTTTCAGGATCTGCCGCGCATCTCCCGCGCCATTGAGGACGGCACCTTCTTTGAAAATCCCGCCTACTGCGCCGCGATGGACGCCTGCCTTGAAAAGGGCTCGGCGCTGCACCTCTATGGCCTGCTCTCCAACGGCGGCGTCCATTCCACCGTTGAGCATGTCTGGGCGCTTTTGAAGATGGCCTCCATCAAGGGGCTCAAGCGCGTGTATCTCCACTGCTTCCTCGACGGGCGCGATGTTTCGCCCACCTCCGGCGCGGACTTTGTCGCCGAGGCGCAGAAAAAGTGCGCCGAGCTGGGTGTCGGTAAGATCGCGACCGTCATGGGCCGCTACTACGCCATGGACCGCGACAAACGCTGGGAGCGCCTCGAGCGCGCCTACGATGCGATGGTCTATGGCGAGGGCATCCAGAACGCCGATCCCGTTGCCGCCATCAAGGAATCCTACAAAAACGGCGTGACCGACGAGTTTGTGGAGCCCATCGTCTGCGACAAGGCGGGCACGATCTCCGACAACGACTCCATCATCTTCTTCAACTACCGCCCCGACCGCGCCCGTGAGATCACCCGCGCCTTTGTCGACCCCGCGTTTGACGGCTTCCAGCGCGAGTATTTCCCCGTCACCTATGTCTGCAACACCGAGTATGACGCCACGATGCCGAATGTGCAGGTCGCCTTCCCGCGCATCACGATCCGAAACGGTCTCGGCGAATACCTCGGCAAGCTCGGTCTCACGCAGCTGCGCATTGCGGAGACGGAGAAGTACGCCCATGTCACCTTCTTCTTTAACGGCGGCGTGGAGGCCCCCTACCCCGGCGAGGACCGCGTGCTCGTCGCCTCACCGAAGGTGGCAACCTACGATCTCCAGCCCGAAATGAGTGCGCACGAGGTCACCGAAAAGTGCGTCGAGCGCATCGAGTCCGGCGCCTACGATGTCATCATCCTCAACTTTGCCAACTGCGACATGGTCGGCCACACCGGCAACTATGAGGCCGCCGTTAAGGCGGTCGAGACCGTGGACGGGTGCGTGGGCAGGGTCGTGGACGCGACGCTCAAGATGGGCGGCATCGCCATGATCACCGCCGACCACGGCAACGCCGAGCAGATGCTGCAAGCCGACAGCGACAGCCCCATGACCGCGCACACCACGAACCCCGTGCCCTTCATCCTCTGCGGCGCGGGCAGCGAGCTGCGCGAGGGCCGTCTTGCCGACATCGCCCCGACCATCCTCGATGTGATGGGGCTTGAGCAGCCCGAGGAAATGGACGGCAGGAGCCTGATCATCCGCTGAGCGGCATAAAATCCATAGAGATCAGCCATCCTTCGGGTATGGCTGATTTTTTTCTGCCCGGAAGAAATATCCGTGGGCTCTGACGGCGCGCGAAAAAAATAAGATTTCCCGAAAAATCGGGTTTAGAAAAGGCTCCGGCGGTACACAATACCCTCAGAGCCTCTTCTATTTCGCAGCGCCCGCCTCGCGGGCAGAAAGGATACACGTATGAACGAACCGAAACGCCGCGCCGCGCGGCATTCCATGACCGGTACGGGCTTATACATAGCCCTGTTTCTCGGTCTGACGGCGCTTGCCGTCGCAGGCTATTGGATGCTGCTCCCCTCTCCCGCCGACAAGACGCCTACGCCCGTATCCGAGCCGCCGGTCACGACGCCCATCGCCGCGGCGCCCATCGCGCCGGAGCCTCCCGAGGTCAAACCGGAGGAGCCGGCAGAGCCGGTGCAGTCTGCCGTCGAGGTCACGCTCCCCGAGCCGAAGCCGGAACCCGCCGAGCCGATCACGCCCGTCGCGCCGCGGCTCATCGTTTCGCCGCTGAGCGGCGAGACCGTCGCCGCCTTCAGCATGAATGAGCTATCTTACAGCGAGACATTGGCCGACTGGCGCACGCATGACGGCATCGACATCAAGGCGGACGCCGGTACGCAGGTGCTTGCCGCCTGCTCCGGCACGGTGCGCTCCGTTTTCGATGACGACCTCATGGGCACCACCGTCGTCATTGCGCACGACGGCGGCTATGAGACCATCTACTCCAACCTCCAAAGCGTCCCGACCGTTGCTCCGGAGCAATATGTCTCCGCCGGACAGGTCATCGGGGCTGTGGGAGAGACCTCGCTCGCCGAGGCTTCCATGGTGCCGCACCTGCACTTTTCCGTCACGAAGGACGGCGAGAGCGTCGATCCGCAGGAATTTCTCAGGTCATAAAAAGGAGCCGGTCCATCGGACCGGCTCCTTTCCGTATTCTTTTTCAGCGCAGGCGCGCGTTGGCCGCGTGCAGGGTCCTGCGCAGGAAGATCGACGAGAGCGTCAGGCTCATCAGCTCTGCGATGGGGAACGACCACCACACCAGCTCCAGCCGTCCGGTCAAAGACAGCAGATACGCCACCGGCAGCAGCACGCAGATCTGGCGGCAGACGGAGACGATGAGGCTGTAAAAGGGCGTCCCCAGCGCCTGAAAGACGCTGCCCGCCACGATGCAGAAGCCCGCGAGCGGGAAAGTCAGGCCGATGATGCGCAGCGCCGTCTTGCCGATGGCCAGCATCTCCGCCGAGGGAGAGAACAGGCCCAGCAGCGTGCCGGGGATCAGCTCAAAGAGTGCAAGGCCCGCGCACATGATGGCGATCGCCGTGAACACAGAGAGGCGGATGGCCCGGCGGAACCGGTCGGGCCTGCCCGCGCCAAAGTTGTAGGCGATGATCGGCACCATCGCGTTATTGAGGCCGAAGATGGGCATGAAGATGAAGCTCTGGAGCTTGAAGTACGCGCCGAACACCGCCGTCGCCGCCTCGGTGAAGGAAATGAGGATCTTGTTCATGCCGAACATCATCACCGAGCCGATGGACTGCATGATGATGGACGGCACGCCGACGGCATAGATCTCCCTGATGGTCGCGGCATGGGGTCGGATCGCGCCGCGGCGCAGGCGCACCTCTGGATTGCGCGTGAGGTTGAGATAGAGACCGAGGGCTGCGCCCACGAGCTGCCCGACGACGGTGGCGACCGCCGCGCCCGCAACCTCCAGCCGGGGAAAGCCGAGCAGGCCAAAGATGAGGATGGGGTCGAGCACGATGTTGATGGCCGCACCGACCACCTGCGAGATCATGGAAAGGTCGGTGCGCCCCGTGGATTGGAGCAGACGCTCTCCATAGACCTGCATGAAAATGCCCAGAGAGCCGCCGATGCAGATCATTACATAGTCCCGTCCATAGGCGATGATTTGTTCGTTGTCCGTCTGCAAGCGGAAGAAAAAGCCCGCAAACGCAAGACCGATCAGGGTAAACAGCGCAGCGGTGCACAGCGTCAGAAACAGTCCTGTGCCCGCAGCACGGTCCGCGCCCTCCTGATTTCTCTCACCCAGTGAGCGCGAGAGCAGCGCGTTCATGCCGATGCCCGTGCCGACGGAAAACGCGATGCACAGCATTTGGAGCGGGAAGGCAAGCGACACGGCGTTCATCGCATCCTGGCTCAGCCGCGCGACAAAGACCGTATCCACCACATTGTAGAGCGCCTGGAAGAGCATCGACACCATCATCGGCACCGCCATGTTGAACAGCAGCCTGCCGACCGGCATCGTGCCCATTTTGTTTTCCTGTCTGCCCTCTTCTCTGATGTTTTCGTCCATTTTGTAACTCTCCGATTTTCAGACAAAATTCCGGCGCTTGCCGCGCCGGAATCCGTTTTTTACTTCTTCAGCTCGCCGTTTGCGGCCTTGGTGAGGTAGGCGTTGATGAAGCCGTCGAGGTCACCGTCCATGACCGCTTGAATGTTGCCGGTCTCGTAGTCCGTGCGCGTGTCCTTGACGAGCTGATAGGGCATGAACACATAGGAGCGGATCTGGCTGCCCCACTCGATCTTGAGCTGCACGCCCTTGAGGTCGCTGATCTTCTCCGCATGCTGCTGGATCTTCAGCTCCATGAGCTTTGATTTGAGCATCTGCATGGCGTAGTCACGGTTCTGGAACTGGCTGCGCTGCGTCTGGCAGGCGGTGACGATGCCGGTGGGGATATGGATGAGGCGCACCGCGGAGGAGGTCTTGTTGACATGCTGGCCGCCCGCGCCGGAGGAGCGGTAGACCTGCATCTCGATGTCCTCGGGGCGGATATCGACCTCGATGTCGTTGGGGAGCTCTGGCATGACCTCGAGTGCGGCAAAGCTCGTCTGACGGCGGGCGTTTGCGTCGAAGGGCGACACGCGCACGAGGCGGTGGACGCCGTTCTCGCCCTTGAGGTAGCCGTAGGCGTTCTCGCCCTTGACCATGACCGTCGCGCTCTTGATGCCGGCCTCTTCGCCGTCGATATAGTCCATCATCTCGAACTCGAAGCCGTGCTTGTTCGCCCACTGCATATACATGCGGTAGAGCATCTGCGTCCAATCCTGCGCCTCGGTGCCTCCGGCGCCGGCGTGGAAGGTCAGAATGGCATTGCAGTTGTCGTACTCGCCGGAGAGCAGCGTCGTCAGGCGAACCTCCTCGATCCTCTTTTCGAGGTCATCGTAGCCCTCCTGCAGCTCGGGCAGCAGGCTCGCGTCGTCCATCTCGTTGCCCATGTCGATGAGCGCGAGCAGATCGTCGCGCGCGGAGACCAGCTTTTCAAAGCAATGGAGCTTATTTTGCAGCTGCTTGGTGCGCATTTGATTGGCCTGCGAGCGCTCGATGTCGTTCCAGAAGCCCTCCTCATGCGCCTCGGCCTCAAGCCGCGCGATCTCGTGCTTGGAAGCCTCAATATCAAGCGCCTTTTCAAGGTTTGCAAAGGTGTCGCTCATAGCGAGCAGCTTTTGTTTATAGGAATCGTATTCGATAACAGCCATAACGGTCTCCCCTTCTCTTACTGCATTAGCCGAAAAAGTATATCACGCCCGCCCCCGAAAAGCAAGAAAAATCCGCCGTTATGGCGGATTTTTCTCTGTTTCTTATCGTCAACGGCAAAAACGCCTCATAAAAACAAAAAACCCACGCATCTCTGCGTGGCTCCGTTCTTTGATCTCAGCGCTCGCTGACGATCTGCTCCGCACTGCCGAAGATCATGTCATCGACATCGCAGCTCTTGAAGTTTTCAAACATCATATAAGTTCTCACGCTCCTTTCTCTTTTTCAGTTCAAAGGTATGATACCACTTCTCCGTCAAGAGCGCAAGCGTTATTTTAAACATAATTCACAATTTATTGCTTTGCGTTTTGTATATTCTGCCGTTTTATTTTTCTGTTGCATCGGCCGGTGCTGTGATAGAATAATAAAGTCAGATTTATTTTTCAGGAGCTTTTATGGCAATGCAACGCAACCCCCGCTTTGTCCGCTTTTTGCTCCCACTTGCTCTCATCACAGCCGCAGCGCTGTGGTGGGGCAACAGCAGCATCGAAACGGACGCATTTATTTTTTCCTCCGCGCGCCTGCCGAACGGCTTTGACGGCGCGCGCGTCGTGCAGCTCAGCGATCTGCACGGCAAAGCCTTCGGCAAAAACAATGAGCGGCTTTTCGCCGCCGTTGAGGCCGCGCAACCGGACTACATTCTGATCACTGGCGACCTTGTGGATCGCGCGACCGACGATCCCGTGGGCTACGCCGCCTCGGTCGGCGCGGCGCTCAGCGCCATCGCGCCGACCTGCTATGTCACCGGCAATCACGAGTGGGGACACGGCCCCGCTATGGTCGAGCGGCTCAAGGCCGCGCTGCGCGAAAACGGCGTGACGGTGCTCTCCAACGAGGTCCTTCCTTGGGAGCGCGGCGGCGATACGATCCTGCTCGCAGGTGTTGACGACCCCAACGGCTATGCCGACCAGAAAACGCCCGCGCAGCTTGCCGCCGACATCTACGCGGAATACGGCGCCCCCTTTTGGCTGCTGCTCGCCCACCGCAACAACAGCTTCAACGGCGGCTACTGCCGCCTTGGCGCCGACCTGACACTCTGCGGCCACGCGCACGGCGGCATTTGGCGTCTGCCGTTTACCGACGGGCTGATCGACGCGACGCTCACGCTCCTTCCCTCCCTCACCAGCGGCTTCTACCGCTGCACGGACGAGGGCTGCGCGGGCGCGGAGGTCTTTGTCTCGCGCGGGCTCGGCAATTCACCGCGCCTTGTGCCGCGCCTTTTCAACCGCCCACAGGTGGCGGTCATCACTTTGAAGAAAGCGGGGTGACATCCATGCGGGAATATTTTGCCGGCGATTTTGACGTCGCCGTGATCGGCGCGGGGCACGCCGGCATCGAGGCCGCGCTCGCCGCCGCCCGCCTCGGCCGAAAGACCGTCTGCTTCACCATCAACTTAGACGCTGTGGGCAATATGCCCTGCAACCCCGCCATCGGCGGCACGGGCAAGGGGCACCTCGTCCGCGAGCTGGACGCCCTCGGCGGCGAGATGGCGCGGGCCGCCGACCAAGCCTGCATCCAATACCGCCTGCTCAACTGCGGCAAGGGTCCCGCCGTGTGGTCGCTGCGCGCGCAGGCGGACCGCCGCGCCTACCAGCAGATCATGAAGCACACGCTCGAGCGGCAGAAAAACCTGACGCTCCGACAGGCGGAGATCGTGGAGCTTCGCGTGGAAAACGGCGCGGTCAGCGCCGTCATCACCGCGACGGGCGCGGTATTCGGCGCAAAGGCGGTCATCCTCTGCTCGGGCACCTATCTTGACGGGCGCACCATCGTGGGTGAGTGCATTCAATCGAGCGGCCCCGACGGGATGCACGCAAGCCTCCCGCTCGCTGAGCAGCTGCGCGCGCTCGGGCTTCCCCTGCGACGCTTCAAGACCGGCACGCCGCCGCGCATCAACGCCCGCAGCGTCGATTTTTCCAAAATGGAGCGGCAGGAGGGCGATGCCGAGCCGCTGCCCTTTTCATTCACGACCGAGCGCGTCCCCTGCAACCGTGCGGTCTGCTACCTCACCTACACCAATGAGGAAACGCACCGCATCCTCCGCGAAAATCTTGACCGCAGCCCCATCTACTCCGGCGTGATCGAGGGCGTGGGACCGCGCTACTGCCCGAGCATCGAGACGAAGATCGTCCGCTTTGCGGACAAGCCTCGCCACCAGCTTTTCATCGAGCCGATGGGGCTGGACACCGAGGAGCTTTACATTCAGGGGCTTTCCTCCTCCATGCCCGAGGAGGTGCAGGTGCGGGCGGTGCACACCATCGCGGGCCTCGAGCACGCTGAGCTCATGCGCCCCGCCTACGCCATCGAGTATGACTGCATCGACCCAACCGCGCTCAGGCCCACGCTGGAAACGAAGGCCATTGCGGGGCTTTACGGCGCTGGGCAGTTCAACGGCTCGTCGGGCTATGAGGAGGCCGCCGTGCAGGGCTTCGTCGCGGGCGTGAACGCCGCGCGGCGCATCGCGGGCGAAGCGCCCTTTATTCTCTCCCGTGCAGAGAGCTACATCGGCACGCTCATCGACGACCTTGTCACCAAGGGGACGGACGAGCCCTACCGCATGATGACGAGCCGCAGCGAATACCGTCTCCTGCTGCGGCAAGACAACGCCGATCAACGGCTGACGAGGCTCGGCCACGACCTCGGCCTCGTCTCCGACGAGCGCCTTGCCGCCGTGGAGGAGAAGTACGCCGCCGTCGCGCGTGAGATCAAGCGGCTCGAGCACACGGGCCTCCCCGCGAGCGAGGCGCTCAACGCGCTGCTGCGTGAGCGCGGCACGGCGGAGATCGCAGACGGCAGCCCGCTCATCGCGCTGCTGCGCCGCCCACAGCTCCGTTATGACGATCTGCGCGTTTTCGATGCCGGCTGCGCCGCCTGCCCGAAGGACATCGCCGAGCAGGTGGAGATCACCGTCAAGTACGAGGGCTACATTCGCCGCCAAAGGGCTGAGGTCGAGGAGTTCGCACGGCTCGAGAGCCGTCTGCTGCCTGAGAACATCAGCTATTCCGGCATCGACGGTCTGCGCCTTGAGGCGCGGGAAAAGCTCGACGCCATCCGCCCCCGCTCGCTCGGACAGGCGGGGCGTATCTCGGGCGTTTCCCCCGCAGACCTCGCCGCGCTGATGATTTTTCTGGAAAAGGAGAAGCATTATGAAAATTCTTGACCTGACGCACCTCATCGAGGAGGCGATGCCCGTCTATCCCGAGACCGACCCGCCAAGGCTCACGCCCTCTAACACCTTCGAGCAGCACGGCTTTCGCGAAACGCTGCTGACGATGGGCTCTCACACCGGCACGCACATGGATTCTCCCGCGCACATGCTGCGCGACGGCAAAACGCTCGATCAGCTTCCCGCGGACAAATACATCGGCACCGCCTATGTGCTCGACTGCTCCGACCTCGCGGGCAGGGAGATCCCGAAGGCCCGCCTTCAGCTCCACGCAAGCGAGATCGGGGCCGCCGACTTCCTGCTCTTCTACACCGGCTGGGATCAGTATTGGGGCAGCGAGGAATACTTCTCCCCCTTCCCTGTTCTTTCTGTCGAAGCGGCGGAATATCTTGCCGCCTTCCCGCTCAAGGGCGTCGGCACCGATGCGATCTCCATCGACCCGATGGATACGGTCGATTATCCCGTGCATAAGATCCTCCTCGGCGCGGGCTTTGTGAACACGGAAAACCTCTGCAGCCTCGCCCCGCTCGCGGGCAAGACCTTCCCCTATGCCGCGCTCCCTCTGCGCTTCAAGGACGCCGACGGTTCGCCGGTGCGCGCCGTCGCCATGTTGGAGGACTGATGAGAAAAAGGGAAAGCGGTCTGCCGTGCAGACCGCTTTTTCTATGATGCCGACAGCAGGACAAAGCCCTCGGGCGTATAGCGGAGGGCTTTGTCTGGGGTGAAGAAAAGTTTGTCGCTTTCGAGCGAGTTATTTTGATCAGACGTTGCCGATGGTGGCGACCATGACGGCCTTGATGGTGTGCATACGGTTTTCAGCCTCGTCGAACACCTTGGAGTTCGGGGAGAGGAACACCTCGTCCGTGACTTCGCGGATGTCATAGCCCAGCTCCTTCTGAGAGGCGGCCATGGTGGTGTCGAAGTCGTGGAAGGAGGGCAGGCAGTGCAGGAAGATGCAGTCGCTGTTCTCGGTGGCCTTGAGCACATCGCCGGTGACCTTGTACGGGGTGAGCTGCTTCACGCGCTCGGGGATCTTGTCCTCTTCGCCCATGGAGGCCCAAATGTCGGTGTAGAGAGCGTCGGCACCCTTGAGCAGAGCCTTGTCCTCGCCGTACTCGACGACGGCGCCGGTCTCCTTGGCGACCTCGCGGCAATACTCGACGACATCAGCGGCGGGAGCGAGCTCCTTCGGGCCCCAGCCGACATAGTGCATACCGAGCTTGGCGCAAATGTACATCAGGCAGTAAGCCACGTTGTTGCGGGTATCGCCGCAGAAAACGAGCTTGCACTTGTTGAGGGGCTTCTTGGTGTTCTCCATCAGGGTGAGGATGTCAGCGAGAGCCTGGGTGGGGTGATCGACGTCGGTCAAACCGTTCCACACGGGAACGCCGGCGTTGGCGGCGAGACCCTCAACGACCTTCTGGTCGTAGCCGCGGTACTCGATGCCGTCGAAGAAGCGGCCGAGGACCTTTGCAGTGTCGACCATGGTCTCCTTCTTGCCCATCTGGGAGGACTTGGAGTCGAGGAAGGTGACATGGGCGCCCTCGTCATAAGCGGCGACTTCGAACGCGCAGCGGGTGCGGGTAGAGGTCTTCTCGAAGAGCAGAACGATGTTCTTGCCGGCGAGCAGGTTGCCGCGGATACCGGCGCGCTTCTTTGCCTTGAGATCGGCGGCGAGGTTGAGCATATAGCGGATCTCATCGGGAGTGAAATCCTTCAGGGTGAGAAAAGAACGGCCTTTGAGATTGACGGGCATGGGATAGTCCTCCTTCAAAATAGTTACCCCCAATGGGGAAAATGCCTCATGTTCTGTACATATCATATCAATTTCGCCGCAAATTGCTGGACATTTTCGTGTAATATTTTTGTATTTTATGGCAAAATTTCAGCTCCGGCGTGCTGCGGCCCACTCTGAAAAAACCATAAATACGGTGCAGCCGGCACTTGCCAAAGACGACGGAGCTGCGGTATACTATATCCTGATCTTAACAAAGTGTTCTCTTCCGATTTATGCCGACGACAAGAGGTGAAGCCGTATGAAAGACCTTGCCGCGATGCAGTCCTTTGAGCGCTCCCGTCTGGACCGGAGCAAACTGTGCTCGTTCGACAATGAGACCATCGAAGCGCCCACCGCGCCGCTCATTCATCAGGAGGCTCGTATCCTCTATATCTGCGAGGGGCAGGGCATCATCCGTGTGCAGGGGCGCGACATCGAGCTGCGCCCGAATACGCTGCTCTCTATCCTGCCGTGGCAGATCACGGCGGTGACAGAGGTCACCGAGCCGCTGCAATACCACCTCGTCATCTACAACCTCCACACGCTCAACCGCTACATCCGCGCCTTCTCCGACGAGCGCGGCGATGCGGTGGACTGGCTCACGCACATCGAGCAGCAGCCTGCGCTCTACTGCAACGAGGGGCAGGCGCGGAGCATGGAACAGTTCTTCCTCTCGCTGCGCGAGGAGGTGGGGCTGGAGTCCATCCTCGGCGCGGCGCCGCCGAAGGTGCTCGGCTCGCTTGCGGTCATCAACCGGCTCGTCGAGCTGGTGATCCTGATGGAGCGCTTTCGCGCCGAGCAGCCCCAGCCGACCGCGCCCGGCGGCGCCTCCGCTGCGCCCGACATGAGCGAGATCCTGCGCTATCTCTACTGCCACACCGGCGAAAAGCTGACGCTCAAGGGACTCTCACGCATCTTCTACGTTTCCGAAAGCAGCCTGAGCAGCTACATCAGCGGCATGACGGGGCTGTCGTTTTTCGACCTCTTGAACGAAATGCGCGTCGGCAAGACCGCCGACTACCTGCTCTACACCGACCTCACGCTCGAGGAGATCGCCGCCGCGCTCGGCTATGTGGATGCCTCGCACATCTCCAAGGTCTTTTCCGCGCGCGTGGGGATGCGCATCAATGACTACCGCAAGACCTACCGCCGCGTGGAGAGCATCTGCCGCATCGAGAGCGACCGGCGCATCTACGCGGTGGTGGAGTACCTCTGCCACAGTTATCACGAGCCGCTCTCCGCGCGCACGGTAGCTGAAAAATTCGGCTATACCGCCGCCGAGCTCAACCGCGCTCTGATGCTTCAGGTGGAGAAGAATTTCGAGGAATTTCTCAACTATCTGCGCATCAACCGCGCCGCCGAACTGCTGCTCACCACCGATCGCAGCGTGACCTATATCGCCATGGAGGTCGGCTACGCGAATGTCAAGACCTTCAACCGCAATTTCCTGCGCTTCAAGGTGATGACGCCCGGCGATTTCCGCAAAAAGGTGGCGCTTCAGGAGGGCCGCCTGTGAGGACTTTTTCCCTTTCGGCTCCGACTGCTTTTCCGCAGTCGGAGCCGCTTTTTTCTGCGCTCTTTACGCCTTCTTCTCACCTTTTCGCCGTTTTGCACAAAATTTGCGCAGTTTGCAACTATCTTCTGATATGACTTGACAACGGCCGGGCGAGATGGTATTTTGAAAACAAGTTCTCCGCTGCTCATTTGCCGCGCTCTTGCGTCATACACATCCTGTAAGGACGGCATGACCGCGGGGACCGATCCCGCACGGCGGACATCCATCCCTGCAAACCCTGACCGCCGCGAAAGAGCGGTCACAACAAATTGAAGGAGGATTCAAACCATGCGCAAAACTATGAAGAAGCTCATTGCTCTCACCCTCACCTGCCTGATGCTTGCGGCCCTGTTCACAGGCTGCGGCGACAAGGGCGGCAACGGCGGCGGCGACAACGGCAATGCCGACGGCGACGATGTCATCAAGCTCGGCTGGATGGGCTCGCTCACCGGCGATCAGGCGGCCTTCGGCACCTGCGAGAGCCAGACGGTCAAGATGCTCGTTGACGATCTCAACGCCAACGGCGGCCTGCTCGGCAAGCAGGTCAAGCTCTTCTGCTACGACACCAAGGGCGACGCACAGGAGGCGGTCAATGTCGCCAAGCGCCTGTGCGCACAGGATAAGGTCTGCGCGATCATCGGCCCGAACGCTTCCGGCCAGTGCATCGCCATCCAGTCCGTGCTCGACCAGTACAAGATCTCCGATATGTCCACCGTGGCGACCAACGAAAAGGTCACCGTGCAGGATGTCAACGGTACCCCCGTGCTCAAGGACTATAACTTCCGCGTCTGCTTCATCGACCCCGTGCAGGGCCGTATCGCCGCGTCCTTCATCGCCGACTATCTCGGCTATAAGAAGGCCGCCATCCTCTACGATGTCAACGACGACTATGCTCAGGGCCTGAAGGATAACTTCATCGCCGTCTACACCTCCAAGGGCGGCACCGTGGTCGCCGAGGAGGGCTACACCGCGGGCGACACCGACTTCACCGCGCAGCTCACCAAGATCAAGGAGGCTCAGCCCCAGATCATCTTCACCCCCATCTTCTATCAGGATTTCATCATGATCCACAAGCAGGCCCGCACCCTCGGCATTGACCTTGCCATGGTCGGCGGCGACGGCTGCGCGTCCGAGGTCCTCTTCGACGCCGCCGACGCGGTGGACGGCTCCTATGTCATCAACCACGTCTCCCTGACCGATCCCGCCGGCGAGAGCTTCCGTAAGGAATACGCCGAGAAGTACAACGGCGCGAAGATGGAGCTCAACGGCTACATGGCGCATGACGCCTTCCTCACCTGGGTCGCGGCGGTCGAGAAGGCCGGCAGCGACGATCCGCAGGCCATCACCGACGCCTACACTCAGATCACCGTCGAGGGTCTGACCGGCACCATCAAGATCTCCCCCGAGGATCACAACCCTGTCGATAAGGCGGGCTGCGTGGAGCGCATCGACGGCGCGAACAAGACCTACATCTTCGAGACCAAGATCGCGTAACCGCAGCATTGCACAGGGCAAATGAATTTTGCCTCTTTACGACACTCGGGCGTCCCGCACGGGACGCCCGAGGTTAACAGGACAAAAGGAGGCTATACATGGGTATAGAATATTTTCTCCAGCAGCTGGTAAACGGCATCTGCCTCGGCGGTATGTACGCGCTGATGTCGGTCGGCTATTCGCTGGTTTACAGCATCATGAACTTTTCCAACTTTGCCCACGGCGGCGTCATCATGGTCGGCGCTTATGTGGGCTATTTTGCTCTCACCTCACTCAATGTTCCGTTCTTCGCGGCATTCCTGCTGTGCGGGCTCGGCAGCGGCCTGCTCGCCGTCGTGATCGAGCGGCTGGTCTATTCCCCGCTGCGCAAGCGCCGCGCGCCGTCGCTCTACTTTATCATCTCGGCGATGGGCGCGTCCATCTTCCTTGAGAACTTCGTCATCGCCACCATCGACGGCACCCCCAGAAACTATCCCCCGATCTTCGACAACCGCATCAGCCTCGGCGGCATCTCCCTCGGCGTAGACAGCTTGCTGATGATCGTGGTCTCGTCCGTCGCGCTGCTGATTTTGATGTTCATCATACAAAAAACCAAGGTCGGCCTCGCGATCCGCGCCTGCTCGTACAGTGAGAAGGCCTCGACCCTCATGGGCATCAACGGCGACCTCGTGATCTTCATCATCTTCCTCATGGGCGGCGTGCTCGCAGGCTTTGCCGGTATGCTCTACGGTATGCGCTTCATCGTCAAGCCCACCATCGGCCAGGTCACGAACAAATCCTTCGTCGCGGCGGTGTTCGGCGGTCTCGGCAGTCTCCCCGGCGCCATCGTCGGCTCGGTGCTGCTCGGCATCATGGAGATCTTCGTCGCGTCCTTCAACTCCAACCTGCGCGACCTGTTCGTGTACGCGCTGCTGATCCTCGTCCTCATCATCAAGCCGTCCGGCCTGATGGGCAAGGTCGTGGAAGACAAGGCGTAAGGAGGGAGGAACGATATGTTTAGCTGGTATTACATCGAGGGTATCCTCATTCAGTCCTGCTACACCCTGCTGATTGTGCTGGGCCTTTCCATCCTCACGGGCTACACCGGTATGTTCTCGTTCGGCCATGCGGGCTTTGTGTGCATCGGCGCGTATGTGTCCGTCATTTGCACGATGGCGTTCGGTCTGCCCTATTGGCTCTCGCTCATCATCGCGGGCCTTGCCGCCATGCTGCTCGGCGCGGGCCTCGGCAAGATCACGCTCAACCTCAAGGGCGACTACTTCTGTATTGCCACGCTCGGCGTGGGCGAGGCGATACGGCTGATCTTTAACAATTTGCAGCTCACCATCAATGTCGGCGGCAAGGGCTTCCTGCTCGACGGCGCGAAGGGCGTGGCGAGCATCCCGCTGCACACCACCTTCAAGGGCTCGCTGGTCATCGTCGTCATCTTCCTCACCGCCACGACGCTGCTGATGAACTCCAAGCACGGGCGCAGTATGCTCGCCGTGCGCGAGGACGATCTGGCCGCACAGATGAGCGGCATCAACACCTTCCGCTCCAAGATGCTCGCCATGTGCATGTCCGCGCTCTATGCTGGCATCGCGGGCGGCATGATGGCGCACTACTTCGGCTACCTCCAGCCCAAGATGTTCATGATGGTCAAGTCTACGGAGTACACCATCATGGTCATCTTCGGCGGCATGGGCTCCATCACCGGCTCGGTGCTTGGCACGGTGCTGCTGTGCGCGCTGCCGGAGCTGCTGCGCGCGGTGGGCGACTGGCGCCTCGTGATGTACGGCCTTGCCGTTATCATCATCATGATCGTCCGCCCGAAGGGCCTCATGGGCGGCAAGGAGCTGCCGGTCGGCAGGATCTGCCGTGCCATCGGCCGCGTTTTCACCGGAAAGAAAAAGGACCTGCCCCCGCCTGACGGCGGAGACGGCGGTGGAGAGGAGGCGCTGGCATGAACGACATCACCTTTAAGCACCACGACCCCGACGTTATGCTCGAACTCTGGCACGTCACCAAGCGCTTCGGCGGTCTGACCGCCGTGGGCGACGTCTCCTTTAAGATCAAAAAGGGCGAGATCTACGCTCTCATCGGCCCCAACGGCGCCGGCAAGACCACCATCTTCAACCTCATCACCGGCGTTTATGCGCTCACCGAGGGCCGCGTCATCTTCGACGGCACGGTCATCGGTCAGGGCGACGCCATCATCAAGGACACGGTGCAGGAAACAGACGTCAAGCCTTTCCAGAAAAAGCCCTGCGACATCATGTCCCGCGGCATGGCGCGCACCTTCCAAAACATCCGCCTCTTTAAGAGCGAAACAGTCTACAACAACGTCCTCACTGCCTGCCACGCTGGCGCGGACTACAACATTTTTCAGTCCCTCTGGCGCTTCAAGTCCGGCCCCAAGTGGCTGACGAAGTACTATTGGCAGGAAAAGGCCCTGCGCGAGAAGACTGAGGAGCTGCTGAAGATCATGGGCATTTGGGACCAGCGCGACATGATCGCCGTCAACCTGCCCTACGGCCAGCAGCGCAAGCTGGAGATCGCCCGCGCGCTGGCGACCGACCCGAAGCTGCTGCTGCTCGACGAGCCTGCCGCCGGCATGAACCCGGAGGAAACGCTCGCGCTGATGGACCTCATCCGCGAGATCCGCGACCGCTTCGACCTCACCGTGCTCATCATCGAGCACCACATGGACCTCGTCATGAATGTCTCTGACCGCGTTTTCGTGCTCAACTTCGGCAAGCCCCTTGCCGAGGGCACCCCCGCGGAGATCCAGAGCAACCCCGAGGTCATCGAGGCCTATCTCGGAAAGGAGGACGACGGCGATGGCGATGCTTGAGATCAAAGACCTGAATGTCTACTACGGCGGCATCCACGCCCTCAAGGGCATTTCCCTTGAGGTGGAGGAGGGGCAGATCGTTTCGATGATCGGCTCCAACGGCGCAGGCAAATCGTCCATGATGAACGCGATCTCAGGGCTGGTGAAGTACAAGTCCGGCGAGATCCTCTACAAGGGCCAGCCGCTGCCGACGGCGGCGAACAAGGTCGTCAAGCTCGGCGTGTGTCAGGTACCGGAGGGGCGTCAGATCTTCGCCAACCTCACGACCTATGAAAACCTCAAGATCGGCGCGTACCTGCGCAGCGATAAGGACGGCATCGAGCGCGACCTCAAGCGCGTGTATGAGATCTTCCCGCGTTTGGAGGAGCGCAAAAATCAGATCGCCGGCACGCTCTCCGGCGGCGAGCAGCAGATGCTCGCCATGGGCCGCGGCATCATGTCCGCGCCCGATCTCATCATGCTCGATGAGCCCTCCCTCGGCCTCGCGCCGCTGCTGGTCAACACCATTTTCGACACCATCCGTGAGATCAAGGCCATGGGCAAGACCATTCTGCTCGTCGAGCAGAACGCGCTCAAGGCGCTCTCCGTTGCGGACAACGCCTATGTGCTCGAACAGGGGCGCATCACCAAGTCCGGCTCGGGGCGCGAGCTTCTCAGGGACCCCGCCATCGCCGAGGCTTACCTTGGCAAGGCTGCGCGCTGACTCTACCGAAATTTTTGGGAGGTATTTTTGCAATGGCTAAAACGGCACAGGATGTCATGCAGCTCATCCGTGAGCAGGGCATCAAAATGGTGGACTTCAAGATGGTCGACATCAACGGCCAGTACCGCCATGTGACCATTCCCGCGCAGAATTTCACCGAAGCGACCATGACCGACGGCATCGGTTTCGACGCCTCGAACTACGGCTACGCCGTGGTGGAAAAGAGCGATATGGTCTTTATCCCCGACCCCGCCACCGCACAGCTCGACCCGTTCTGCGAGATCTCCACGCTCTCGATGACCGGCAACGCCATGATCATCGACTACCCCAACAATCGCCCGCTCGACCAGTATCCGCGCAATATCGTGCAGGCGGCGGAGCGGTATATGCGCGAGAGCGGCATTGCCGACACGATGCTCATTCTGCCCGAGTTCGAGTTCTATCTCTTCGACGATGTGGCTTGGAAGGTCGCGCCGAACGAGATCGGTATGAGCCTCGACGCCGAGCAGGCGCACTGGAACGGCGACATCAACGGCCGCGGTGTGATCGTGCCCCGTCAGGGCCACTACCACATCGCCAAGCCCTTCGACCGCACCTATGAGTGCCGCAGCGAGATGTGCCTGCACATGGAGGAGGCGGGTATCCCCATCAAGTACCACCACCCCGAGGTCGGCGGCGCGGGCCAGTTTGAGGTCGAGCCGAGGCTCGGCGAGATGAGCAAGATGGCCGACGCGAGCATGATGATCAAGTACATCATCCGCAACACCGCCCTCAAGTACGGCAAGACCGCGACCTTTATGCCCAAGCCCGTCTATGGCGAGGCGGGCAGCGGAATGCACGTCCACATGCTGCTTTTGAAGGACGGCGAGCCGGTATTCTCCGACGACAACGGCTACTCCCACCTCAGCAGGGAGGCCCACTGGTTCATGGGCGGCCTTTTGAAGCACATCGCCTCGCTCTGCGCGCTCACGAACCCCTCTACCAACTCCTTCAAGCGTCTGGTGCCCGGCTTCGAGGCACCCGTCACCGTCGGCTACGCCACGAGCAACCGCAGCGCAGTCATCCGCATCCCCGCCTACGCGAAGACGCCGAACCTGCGCCGCTTTGAGATCCGCAACCCCGATGCCACCTGCAACCCGTACTTCTGCTACGCGGCGCTGCTGATGGCGGGCCTCGACGGCATCGAGAACAGGATCGACCCGCACGAGAACGGCTGGGGCCCCTACGACGTCAACCTCTACACCCTCTCCGACGAGGAGAAGGCGAAGCTGCAAGGTCTGCCGACCTCGCTTGACGCGGCGCTCGACGCGCTTGAGGCCGACCACGACTATCTTACCAAGGGCGGCGTGTTCCCCGAGGCGCTGCTCAAGAATTTCATCGCCGCCAAGCGCAAGGAGTGCGCGGCGATGGCCGCCATCCCGCACCCCGCGGAGTTTGAGCGCTACTACAACCTGTAATATATATATACTACTCACGCACCCAACGGGGGACCGTCCGCACGGGCGGTTCCCCCTTTGTGCGGGCGATGCGTTTCTTCGTGCAAGGCGCGAAGCACCGAAAAGGAGAATGATCATGGAACAAGCCATGTTGAATAAAGTCATTGCACTGCGCGCACAGCTCCATGCGTGTGCGGAGGTCTCCGGTCACGAGGTCGTGACCAAGCGCACCCTGATGGAGTTTCTGCGTGAAAACACCACGCTGGAGCTCTATGAGCTCGACGGCGGCTTTTACGCCGCCCACCGCGAAGCGGAGGGCGCGGAGCCTGCCATCGCTCTGCGCGCGGATTACGACGCGCTGGCGACGCCGGAGGGCGGCGCCGCGCACCTGTGCGGACACGACGGTCACTCCGCGGCGCTGTGCGCCGTCGCGCTGATGCTTGAGGGCAAGCGCGTCGGGCGAAGTGTGTTCCTGCTCTTTCAGAGCGCGGAGGAGATCGGCGCGGGCGCGGAGGAATGCTGCGCGCTCTTTGAGCGCGAAACCATCGGTGAGGTCTACGGCGCACACAACCTGCCGGGCTTCCCCTTCGGCACGGTGCTCACTCGCGCGGGCACCTTCGCCTGCGCCAGCCGCGGCATGACCATTCACCTGATCGGAAAGCCCGCCCACGCCGCCTATCCCGAGACCGGCATCTCCCCCGCCGGCGCGATCGGACAACTGCTCGTCGACCTAAAGGCGCTGGCCTCGCCCGGTCAGTATCGCGGCATGACGCTCTGCACCGTCATCGGCGCACAGATGGGCGAGAAAGCCTTCGGCGCGGCGGCGGAGTCCGCCGAGCTGTGGCTGACGCTGCGCGGCGAGCACGACGACGACCTCACGCGTCTGCGCCGCCGCGTACTCACCCGCGCACGGGAACTTGCCAACGAAAACGGTCTCAAATTCGCCTTTGAGGATCAGGATGTTTTCCCCGCCACGGAAAACGACGCGCTCTGCGCCAGCCGCATCATCCGCGTGTGCCGCGGCACGATCATGCACGATCCGATGCGCTGGAGCGAGGACTTCGGCCACTACCTGCACCACTGCCGCGGCGCGTTCTTCGGCGTCGGCGCGGGCGAGGATCACCCGCAGATCCACACCCAGCACTACGAGTACCCCGATACGCTCTTGGCCCCGACCGCCAAGGCGTTCTGGGCGCTCATCACTGTAAAATGAAGCCAAAGGAAAGGACCTGCGCCGTGCGGCGCAGGTCCTTCGTTCGTCTTTTGTCAGTTTTTTTTGCGAATGAGGATGAAGGGCGTACACTGGCCGTCCTGCCCTGCGGGATTGTCGCTTACGATCTCACGGAGCTGGTCGTCCGTCAGCGTGACGGTGCCGCACTTGCCGAGGATCTCGCAGTCAATGTCGCTCGCGTCGATGATCATGGCCTTCACGCCGGTCTTTTCGTAAATTTCGTCGCAGACGCCGACAGGGTTCTCGGGATTGAGAATACCATAGTCCACATATTCCTTAAAGGAGATGTCATAGTCGATCAGGCCGTCGATGCCGTCGACCTCATGGCCGCAGACCTTGTAAAAGACGCCCTTTTTGCCGAAGAGCTTCGTCACCGCCGAGCAGAAGGCTGCCAGCAGCACGCGCGGCAGGCCGCAGATCATGATGATGAGCTGCATTTTGTGCGGCGTGCCCGCGCCGGGACCGGCGGGCGTGACATGGACGAAACGGCACAGCAGCTTCGCCCAAAAGCCGGGGTGAATGTCCTTGCGGTAGACGATGCGCTTCTGACACAGGGCGATGATCTTCTCGCTGATGCTCAGAAGATCGCCCTCCTCATAGAGGGGCTTGACATAGCGCTCGATTAGGTCGATATAGCTCTCGCCGATCTGGACAAAATGTGTCTGGATGGCGTGGCGCTGATAGGTGCCGGTCGAGGTCTCGATCTCGACCTTTTTGGACTCATTCGCAACAAATTCCATGAAAAATGCCTCTTTCGTGCAGAAATTTCTTATCTCGCCGCAGGCTCGCAAGCGTGCAAATATTGTACCACAAAATCCGAAAAAAGCTACTGTTATTTGAAAAAATGCGAAAAAAGGAGGGCTGCCGGCAGGCAGCCCTCCTCCATAGAGACTTCGCTTACTTCTTGTCGTACATATCGATGAGCTTGACGAGGTGCTCGTAGCGCTCCTTGGCGGCTTCCTCGTTGCGCGCGAAGAGGGTGTCGGCGCGCTCGGGGAACTCGCGGGTCAGGCGGCTGTAACGAGCCTCGTTCATCAAAAACTCCTGATAGCCGCCCGCGGGGGCCTTGGAGTCGAGGGTGAACTTCTGCTCGGCTGCAGGATTGAAGCGGAACAGGTTCCAGTAGCCGCACTCGACGGCCTTCTTCATTTCCTTCTGGCAGTTCATCATGCCGCCCTTGATGGAGTGCATCTCGCAGGGGCTGTAACCGATGATGAGGGACGGGCCGGGATAGGCCTCGGCCTCGCAGATGGCCTTGATGGTCTGCGCGGGGTTAGCGCCCATGGCGACCTGCGCGACATAGACATAGCCATACTGCATGGCGATCTCGGAAAGGCTCTTCTTCTTGGTCTCCTTACCGGCAGCCGCAAACTGCGCGACCTGACCGATGTTGGAAGCCTTGGAGGCCTGTCCGCCGGTGTTGGAGTAGACCTCGGTATCAAAGACAAAGATGTTGACATCCTTGTTCTGCGCGATCACATGGTCAAGGCCGCCGTAGCCGATGTCGTAGGCCCAGCCGTCGCCGCCGAAGATCCACTGGGACTTCTTGGCAAGGTAAGCCTTCTTGTCGAGGATCTTGGCGACCAGCTTGCAGGCGTCGCAGTCGCAGAACTGCTCGCCCTTGGCCTTGAGCTCGGCAGCGTGCGCAGCGAACTGCGGCATGGCGGCAAGCTCGTCGACGGTGGCGATGCTCGCCTGCAGCGAGGCGACATAAGCCTTGGTCGCCTCGGCGTTGGCCTTGCCGTCGGCGTAAGTGTCGAGCCACTTCTGCGCGGCAGCCTTCAGCTCGGGACGCGCCCACTCGACGGCGAGCAGCGCACGGGTATCGTCCGCAAGGTCCTCGCGGATCTTCTCCTGACCGACGAACATACCGAAGCCATGCTCGGCGTTGTCCTCAAACAGGGAGTTGCACCACGCGGGGCCGTGGCCGTTCTTATCCGTGCAGTACGGAGAGGTGGCGCCGGGGCCGCCCCAGATGGACGAGCAGCCGGTGGCGTTGGAGATGTACATACGGTCGCCGAAGAGCTGAGTGACAAGGCGCGCGTAGCTCGTTTCGGCACAGCCGGCGCAGGAGCCGGAGAATTCGAGCATGGGCTGCATGAACTGGCTGCCCTTGACGGTGGTATCCTGCATATCGGCCTTGGGCGCGACCTCGTCCAGGCAGTAGTCGAAGACCTCCTGCTGCTTGAGCTCATCCTCCTGCGCGACCATAGTCAGAGCGCCGACCGGGCACTGACCGACGCACACGCCGCAGCCCATGCAGTCGAGCGGGGAGATAGCCATGGTGTACTTGTAAACACCCTTGCCCTTGCCGGCCTTGATGTCAACGATCTTCGCGGCGGCGGGAGCGTTCTTGGCCTCTTCCTCGGTGAGCGCGAAGGGACGGATGGTGGCGTGCGGGCAGACATAGGCACAGTTGTTGCACTGGATGCACTTCGTCTCGTCCCATGCAGGCACGGAGACGGCGACGCCGCGCTTTTCGTAAGCGGCAGCGCCCAGTTCCCACTGGCCGTCCACATGGGGCATGAAGGCGGAAACGGGCAGGCTGTCGCCGTCCATGCGGTCGATGGGATCGAGGATATCGCGGACCTGCTTGACAAGCTCGGGCTTGCCCTTGAGCACCTCGGGCTTATCCTCGTCCACGGCGTTCGCCCAATCGGCGGGCACATTGATCTTCTTGTAGGCGGTGGCGCCGAGATCAATGGCCTTGTGGTTCATGTCGACGATGTCCTGGCCCTTCTTGAGGTAGGAGTGCGTCGCGGCGTCCTTCATGTACTGGATGGCCTGCTCCTCGGGCATGACCTTGGCGAGGGAGAAGAACGCGGACTGGAGAATGGTGTTGTTGCGCTTGCCCATGCCGATCTCGATGGCGAGGTCGATGGCGTTGATGGTGTAGAGCTGGATGTTGTTCTTGGCGATGTAGCGCTTGGCGTCCGCCTTGAGGTGATGATTGAGCTCATCGAAGTCCCACTGGCAGTTGATCATAAACACGCCGCCGGGCTTGACATCGTCGACCATCTTGAAGCCCTTGATGATGTAGCTGGGATTGTGGCAGGCGACGAAGTCGGCCTTGTTGATGTAGTAGGGGCTCTTGATGGGCTTGTCACCGAAGCGCAGGTGGCTGATGGTCACGCCGCCGGTCTTCTTGGAGTCGTACTGGAAGTATGCCTGCACATACTTGTCGGTGTGGTCGCCGATGATCTTGATGGAGTTCTTGTTCGCGCCGACGGTACCGTCGCCGCCGAGGCCCCAGAACTTGCACTCGATGGTGCCCTCCGCCGCGGTGTTCGGGCAGTTCTTGTCCTCGGGGAGGGAGAGGTTCGTCACATCGTCCACGATGCCGATGGTGAACTGGCGCTTGGGCTCGGTCTTGCTCAGCTCACTGTAAACGGCGAACACAGAGGCCGGCGGGGTGTCCTTGGAGCCGAGACCGTAGCGGCCGCCGATGACCTGAACATCGGTCTTGCCGGCGTTGGCGAGCGCGGTGACAACATCGAGGTACAGAGGCTCGCCCTGTGCGCCGGGCTCCTTGGTGCGGTCGAGGACTGCGATCTTCTTGGCCGTCGCGGGAATGGCCTCGATCAGGCGCTCGGCTTTGAACGGGCGGTATAGGCGAACCTTGATGAGACCGACCTTCTCGCCGTGGGCGTTGAGGTAGTCGATGACCTCCTCGGCCACGTCGCAGATGGAGCCCATCGCGATGATGACGCGGTCGGCGTCGGGTGCGCCGTAGTAGTTGAAGAGCTTATAGTCGGTGCCGAGCTTGGCGTTGATCTTGTCCATATAGGACTCAACGACCTCGGGCAGCGCATCATAGTAACGATTGCAGGCCTCGCGGTGCTGGAAGAAGGTGTCGCCGTTCTCATGGCTGCCGCGCATATGCGGATGCTCGGGGTTGAGGGCGTGCTCACGGAACGCCTTGACCGCGTCCATGTCGCACATCTCGGCGAGATCCTTATAATCCCAAACCGCGATCTTCTGGATCTCGTGGCTGGTGCGGAAACCGTCGAAGAAGTTGACAAAGGGGACCTTGCCGCTCAGCGCCGCAAGATGGGCAACGGGGGAAAGATCCATGACCTCCTGCACATTGCCCTCGCAAAGCATGGCGAAGCCGGTCTGACGGCAGGCCATCACATCGCTGTGGTCGCCGAAGATGTTCAGCGCGTGGGTGGAAACGGTACGCGCGGACACATGGAACACGCAGGGAAGCTGCTCGGCAGCGATCTTATACATGTTGGGGATCATCAGCAGCAGGCCCTGAGACGCCGTGTAGGTGGTCGTCAGCGCACCGGTGCCGAGGGAGCCGTGCACCGCGCCGGCTGCGCCGGCCTCAGACTGCATCTCGACAACCTTCACGCGGGTGCCGAAGATGTTCTTCAGTCCGTTGGCGCTCCACTGGTCGACCATGTCGGCCATGGGGCTCGAGGGGGTAATGGGGTAGATCGCGGCAACTTCGCTGAACGCATACGATACATGCGCGGCAGCGTTATTGCCGTCCATGGACTTCATTTTTCTTGCCATAAATGAAACCTCCTTATAGTTCGCCGCCGGGGAGCGGCGCCTTTCGCGTCTTTACGCAAAATCTGACCCTATTATCATAGCACTGTTTTTTCCCAATGTAAACGGCACTTTTGCAAAAAACATTCATGATTTTGTAAGATAAACTTTATATTTCCGAATAGTTGCCACATTTTTGCAATTTATTATTCAAAACATCTATATGCGTCGGCTCTTTTGCAGGATATTATTCCTTTCCCGCTGCTGTCCCGCGCCGCGCTTGCCTTATGACGCGATCTGTGGTAGACTGAAAACAGAAAAACGGGCAGGAAAGGACGGCGGCGTATGGTCACAACGGTGCGTTCCCTCGGCTTGCAGGGCATTTCCGGTTATGAGGTCACGGTGGAGTGTTTTCTCTCGGGTGGGCTTCCCGCGTTCGATGTCGTCGGTCTCGGCGACACAGCGGTGAAGGAAGCGCGCGAGCGTGTGCGCGCCGCCATCAAAAACTGTGGAGCGAAGTTCCCCGTCAGCCGCATTACGGTCAACCTCGCCCCGGCGAACCTCAAAAAAGAGGGTACGGTCTACGACCTGCCGCTGCTGCTTGGCATTTTAGCGGGTGAGGGCGAGATCGATGCGCCCGCTTCGGACGCCGCCTTCATCGGAGAGCTGTCGCTCACCGGCGCGCTGCGCCCGATCAGCGGCGTGCTGCCGATGGCGATGGCCGCGGTGCGCGCAGGTGTCAAAACGCTCTATGTCCCCGCGGCGAACGCCGCCGAGGCGACGCTTGCCGACGGCCTGACCGTCTACGGTGTGGAGACCGCACCGCAGCTCCTATCGCATCTGCGCGGCGAGAAAAAGCTCTCCCCCGCTGCGCGCTGGGAGCCGGCGGCGGAGACCGATGCCGTCCCCGATTTTGCCGATGTGATGGGGCAGGAGAATGTCAAGCGCGCGCTGGAGATCGCCGCCGCAGGTTCGCACAATGTTCTGCTCATCGGAAGCCCAGGTGCGGGCAAATCCATGCTCGCGCGGCGCCTCCCGTCCATTCTCCCCGACATGACGCACGACGAGGCGCTCGAGTCCACCGAGATCTGGTCGGTCGCAGGATTGACCGACAGCAAGCACCCCCTGCTCACGCAACGACCCTTCCGCGCTCCGCACCACACGCTCTCCGCCGCGGCGATGTCCGGCGGCGGCAGGGCGCTCTCGCCGGGTGAAATCTCTCTCGCGCACCACGGCGTGCTGTTTTTGGATGAATTCCCTGAGTTCCACCGCGATGTGCTCGAGTCCCTCCGCGCCCCGCTCGAGGACGGCGAGGTGACCATCACCCGCGCCGCGGGCAGCGTGACGCTGCCGAGCCGATTTATGCTTGTCGGCGCGATGAACCCCTGCCGCTGCGGCTGGTACGGCCACCCCTCCGGGCGCTGCCGCTGCTCGCAGAAGGATGTGGAGAAGTATGTCTCCAAAATTTCCGGCCCGCTGCTCGACCGCATGGACCTGCAGGTCAGCGTCCCCTCGGTGGAGTTTGAGGCCATGCGCCGGCGCGAAAAGGCTGAGTCCTCCGCCGCCGTGCGCGAGCGCGTCAACGCCGCGCGGGATATTCAGAAAAGGCGATTTGCGGGAACTAAGGTCACCTGCAACGCCTACATGAGCGCACCGATGGTCGGTGAGTTCTGCCGACTGGACGAGGCTGGTGAAAAGCTTTTGAAGGGCGCCTTCGACCGCCTCGGCCTCACCGCGCGCAGCCACGATAAGCTGCTGCGCGTCGCGCGCACCATCGCCGACCTCGACGGCAGCGAGAGGATCGAGGTCCACCACCTCGCCGAGGCCATCCAGTACCGCAATACGGACATTCTGAGAGGGGAAGGCTGATGAAAAAGTACGATGTCATGCGTCTTTCCGGCACCGTCCTGCTCGCCCACATGGCGCTTTGCGCTGCGGTATTTCTGCTCATCTTGGCTGCCGCGCAGGACATGACCTCCGACTTCACCTTTCGCTCACTCTACGGTCTTGCGCTGGGGGCGCTGGGCACAGCGGCGCTGGCCTTTGCCCTCGGCTGGGGACTGCGCCCAAAGGAACCGCTCCATAAAAATCTCTGCTGGAATGCCGCAATGGTGCTCTATGCGCTCAACGCGCTCGCGTTTCTGCTTGCGCCGGAGCCGCTCGGCAATGGCCCGATACTTGCCTTGCTCTGGCAGTTTCCGATGGTGCCCATGCTCGTGGGACTGGACGCGCTTGCCGCGCCGGGGTCCGCGCTCCACCTCTTTCTCGGCGCGCTGCTTGCCGCCGTCGAACCGCTGTGCCTGACGCTTGGCCTGCTCTCCGGCAGGCGCGCGGAGAAAGCAGCGCCAGAACCCACCAAACCCTCCGCCGAAGCGGCGGAAGTTACCAACGATAAGGAGAATACGCCCCATGCGTGAAATCATCTTGTGCAAGCTCGGCGAGGTCGTCCTCAAGGGGCTCAACCGCCGCAGCTTTGAGGATAAGCTGATCAGCAATCTGCGCCGCCGCACGGCGAAGTGCGGCAGCTTCCGCGTCTATTCCAAGCAGAGCACCATCTATGTGGAGCCTGTGAACGACGAGAGCGACCTCGCCGCCGCCTACGACGCCTGCAAGCAGGTGTTCGGCGTCATCGCGGTCAGCCGCGCCCTGCCCTGCGCGAAGGAGGTGCAGGCCATCATTGCCACCGCCAAGACCTACCTCGCCGACGAGTTTGCCCGCGCGAAGGACTACAAGGTCGAGAGCAAGCGCGCGGACAAGACCTTTCCTCTCACCTCCATCCAGCTCTCCCAGCAGGTCGGCGGCGCGCTGCATCAGGCGTTCCCGCGCTGTGCGGTCAATGTCCATGACCCCGAGCTGACGGTGTTCATCGAGGTGCGCGAGGACGCGGCCTATGTCCACGGCCCTGCCGAGGCGGGCGCGGGCGGGCTGCCCATCGGCATGGGCGGCAGCGCCGTGTCGCTGCTCTCCGGCGGCATCGACTCCCCCGTCGCCTCCTACATGATGGCAAAGCGCGGTGTGTCGCTCGAGATGGTCCACTTCTTCTCCCCGCCCTACACTTCGGACGCAGCCAAGGAAAAGGTGCTTGAGCTCGCGCAGCTTCTCACCCCATGGTGCGGCCGACTGACCGTCCACATTGTGCCGTTTACCGAAATTCAGGAGCAGATCCGCATGAACTGCCCCGAGGATCATTTCACGCTCATTATGCGCCGCTTCATGATGCGCCTCGCCCAGCGCGTCGCCGACGAGGTGCGCGCCAAGGCGCTCGTTACCGGCGAGTGCCTCGGTCAGGTCGCAAGTCAGACGATGGAGGCCCTGCGCGTGAGCGAGGATGTGGTGGAGCTCCCCGTCCTGCGTCCGCTCATCGGCATGGACAAGGAGGAGATCATCAAAATTTCCCGCAGGATCGGCACCTTTGATACCTCCATCCTTCCCTACGAGGACTGCTGCACCGTGTTTACGCCGCGCCATCCCAAGACCAAGCCCCATGTCGAGGAGGTGCGCGAGCTGGAGGCGGCGCTGGACATCGACGCCCTTTGTGAGCGCGCGATGGCGCAGCGCGAGCGCGTGCGCGTGAAGCTGTAAGGAGGCGCTTATGTCTTCGTTTGTTTCTCCCGAGCAGGCGCTTTCCGCGCTGCTGCGTGAAAAGGATCGGACACTCGCCGCGGCGGAGAGCTGCACCGGCGGGCTGATCGCCAAGCGCATGACCGACCTTGCCGGCGCGTCGCAAATTTTTATGGGCGGCGTGGTGAGCTACACGAATTTCGTCAAGGCAAATGTCCTCGGCGTGCCGCAGGCGCTGCTTGACGAGCACGGCGCGGTCAGCGAGCCCGTTGCCCGCGCGATGGCGGAGGGGGTGCGGCGCATCACCGGCGCCGACTGCGGCATTTCCGTCACCGGCGTCGCGGGGCCTGACAGCGACGAGCGCGGCAACGCGGTCGGCACGGTCTACATCGGCTATGCAGACGAAAAGGGCGCGGCCTGCCGCCTGCACCGTTTCGGCGCGCTCACCCGCACGGAGATCCGCGAAAGGGCCGCCGACGCTGCCCTCGCGCTCGCCGCACAGATGCAAAATGAATAAATTGCAAATTTTACTTTCCTCATTGCAAAACCGGACATTCTGTGCTATGCTGATGGTAAGGATACCGCGCATTGCCGCGCGGATGTTATGCGAAGGAGTGATTTCTTATGGTTAGACTTATCATGGGTGAGAAGGGCACCGGCAAGACCAAAAAGCTCATCGAGCTGATCAACGCCGCCGTCACTGAGGAAAACGGCAATGTGGTGTGCATCGAGGCGAAGTCCACGATGACCTTTGACATCCATTATCATGTTCGTCTGATCTCTGCCGACGAATATCAGATCACCACCTACGAGGGCCTGCGCGGCTTTGTCAGCGGTCTGTATGCCGGCAATTATGATATTTCCCACATTTTTATCGACAATCTCTTCAAGATCGTCGGCGGCGACTGCAATCAGGAGGCGGACGATTTCCTCGACTGCCTCAACCGCTTCAGCAACGATCACGGCGTGAAGTTCACCGTTTCCGTCACCGGCGATCCGAGCCTTGCAACCGACGGGATGCAGAAATACCTGTAAGCACAGGGGATACGAACATAAAGAAGGAGATGGCAGAGCCATCTCCTTCTTCTTTTATCTTGTTTTACTTCAGCACATATACGGTGCCGATGCCCAGCAGGCGGCACAGCTCCACCTTTCCGGCAATGTCCGCTTCGCTCTCGTACCACACGACCGTGACCGAGCCGTCCTTCTCTGTGCGGTAGATACAAGAGCTTTCGTGTTGCGCCGAACGGTGGACACGCATTCCCTCGGAGAGCAGCTCGAGCAGCTCGCCCTCGCTCAGCTCCCGCGTGTCGGTCACCTTTCCGTCGCGCGTGACCTGCATCAGCGGCACGGCGCGCAGTGCCACGCTCCCGCCCCCGCCAGCCTTGACCGCCGCGGTGTAGACCCCCTCCATCGGTGCGCGCGGGCTGACCGGCACGCTGCCGCTCTCGCCGATGATGCTCTGCACCGTCACACAGCCGGACGGCGCAGCACCATCCGCCGTTTCCGTGACCGAGATCGTGCCGTGCAGGCGGTCGTAGGCGCGCAGCAGCACGGCCGCCGCCTGCTCGCGCGTGGCAGCCGCCTTGGGATCGAAGCTGTATCGGTTGACGCCGGTGATCAGCCCCATGCGGTAGGCGAGCGCGACATAGCCCTGTGCCACGGAAACATCTGCGAACGGACAATCCTCCGCCGCCGCGCCCGCAAGCACCGATAGCCCCAGCGCGCGCACGGTCATCTTCGCCATTTCCTCGCGGGTAATGGCGTCGTTCGGGCGGAACTGCCGGCTCTCACCCGTCAGCGCGCCATGGGCGTAGGCGGTCTCGATGGCGCTGTAATACCACTTCGCGGAGTTTTGATTATCCGTGAAGCTGCCCATTTCCGGGGAAATAAGCTCCCAGCCCATCAGCCGGCAGAGCGCCGTTGCGTAGGCGGCGCGCGTCATCGTCTGGCCGAGGCCGAACTTTCCCCCGCCGACACCCTGTATCAGGCCGAGCTGTGCGCAGCGCCCGATGCTTTGCGCCGCCCAATGGCGCTCCGGCACATCAGAAAATGTCGTTTTCCCCGCCGCACCGACGCTCAGTGTCAGCACCAGCGCCAGCATGAGTGCCATCAGGCACCTGCAAAAACGCAGCATAGCATATTCCGTCCTTTCCGAGCGCCTGCCGGCGGAAGATCATTCCCCTCCGCAGCGCAGGCGTTTTGTCTGCGGTCTGCCTGCCATTATAGGGGAAACGGGCGCAAAATGCAATTCTTTTCCGTTCTGCGAAAACTTTATATTTTTCACTGTCCTCTTGACGGGGTGCGGTTCAAAATGTTATGCTGCATTTCTGCGCGTCAACCAAATACTTTTTTCAACTGCGGTATTTCATCCTTATGCTGGATACAGCGTACATAGCGCTTGCGGTATATCGTATAGCACGCGTTGCAGGCGAGACACTTGCTCTCTTCCGCTGTGCCATTTTTCAGCCCAGCGGCAAAATCCGGTTCGCAAATCAGTGCGCGGCTGAACGAGACCAGCGGAAAACCCTGCCGCAGCAATTCTTCAGCTGTCTGGCGAGAAAATACCCCGCCGACCGGAAATACAGGAAGCGAAACGCAATTACTCCCCTGAAGAAGCGCTTGCGCATAAAAGGGCGTTTTCTGTCCTGCACGATGATTGAAGTCAACCCCGCTGACCTCAACTGCGTCAACACCGCAGCCCTCATAGAGCTTCAAAAGTGCCGGAAAATCTCCGCAGCCATTGCAGTCCGCTTTCACAAGCACAGCAAAGTCATCGCCGCACGCCGCGCGCACCGCAGATAAAATGCGTGCGATCAGCCGAAAGCGATTCTCCAAACTCCCGCCGTAAGCGTCCGTCCTCCGGTTTTCCGACGGATTCAGAAAATTTGAGAGCAGATAGCCGTGTGCCGTATGGATCTGCACGCCGTCAAAGCCGCACACCTTGCAGCACTCCGCCGCATATACGAAGCGCTCAACCAGTCGGTCCAGTTCCGAAAGTGAAAAGTCCTCCGGATGTTTTGCCGCTGCACCGTTGACGCGTTCCAACCTTACTGCCATACTGGTGTACACCGTCCGCCGCGCAGCGGAGAATCTCCCGATCTGTTTTTTCATCCAGCACCGGCTGACCCTCATCGGCCCGTTGCGAGGCATCCACGCAGAAATGGCCGCTGATGACCAGTCCCACCTCATGTGCGGCAAGCTCGATGAGCGCGTCCGCCCATGCACGCGTGACCTGCCCATCCGGCTCGGAGAGATGCTCGTTGGTTGCGGAACGGACGATGCGGTTTTTCAGCGTAAGCGGGCCAAGCGATGTCGATTGAAAAAGTTGATCCATTTCTTTACCCCATACCATTATCGGAAGTTTTCTCTTGCGTATTTCATCAGCTCCTCGCGGAAATCGGGGTGCGCAATGGCAGCCATCGCCTCCGCGCGCTCGCGCAGGCTCTTGCCGGAGAGCTCAGCGATGCCGTACTCGGTCGCAACGTACTGGATCATCGTGCGCGGCGCGGAGATCGTGCTGCCTCCCGGGATCGCGGCGACGATGTTGCTCTTGCGCTCGCCGTCCTTCGTCACGCGCGAGGAATTGATGCAGACGAAGCCCTTGCCGCCCTTCGAGCGGTAGGCGCCCTCGAGGAAATCCATCTGCCCGCCAATGCCCGAGAGCTGGCGCGTCCCGGCGCTCTCCGCGTTTTCCTGTCCCATCAGGTCAAGCTGCACACCGCCGTTGATGCTGATGACATTGCTCAGCTTGCTGATGCGCTCGACAGAGTGGATATAGTCGAGGTCGCCGGGGTGGAAAATGTCCGGCTCGGCGTCAAGCCAGTCGTAGAGCGCCTGCGAACCCATGGCGAGGTTCCACGCGGAGCGGCCGGTATCCAGCTCCTTGCGTGCATTCGTCAGCTTGCCGGCCTTGTAAAGCTCAAGGAAAGCATCGCTGATGGTACCGGTGTGGCAGCCAAGGTCACGCTTGTCCGACTCAGATAGCATCTTCGCCACCGTGTACGGCACGCCGCCCACGCCGAGCGAGAGCACCGCGCCGTCCGGGATCTGCTCGACCACCAGCTTGGCGATGGCGATGTCTGTCTCGCTCGACTCGCGGTAGCTGCGCAGCGGCAGCGGCTCGTGCTCGCCCTCGACCACATAGTCCGCCTCGGAGAGGTGGACGCGGATCGAGTTCTCGAAACCGTGCAGCCTCGGATAGTGCTCGTTGATCTCAAAAATGACCGTCCTCGCGCTCTCAAAGATCGTGCGCCACGCATACGGCGAGATGCCGAGACCGCAGTAGCCCTCCTCGTCCGGCTTGGAGACCGGCACGAAGGCCACATCGCAGCAGATGTGCCCGTCGCGGTAGAGATATGGCAGCGAGCGCAGCATGACGGGCATGAATTTCACCAGCCCGCGCGTCTGGAGCTTGCGCTCATAGTCGCCGATGTGCCAGCTGTAGTAGGTGAAGCTCTCCTGCTCGGGGTCGCTCTCGACGATCTCGATGCGCGGGCGGATCACGAGGCCGCCGCGGACCTTGACATCCTTGACCTCTCCCTTGCGCGCCGCGAGCGCCTTGTCCAGCAGCTCGGGGAAGCCCGCGCCGAATCCATAGTCCACCCAGTCGCCGGAGCGCACGGCCTGCACGGCCTGCGCAGCGGTGACAAATTCTGTCTGATAGTCATTCACAAGAAAAATTCTCCTTACTTTACTTCGATGTTTTCTAATGTAGCAGACTTTGCGCCGCTTGTAAATCGTTTCAGAATGAAAAAAAGCTCACTGAAACGAGCCTTTTTTCATTCATTCAGGAAGAGTATCCTTCAGCAGTGAAAAGACCGATGAACAGTTCTGGCAGAGATGAGCAAAACAGGTCCTAAAACAAAAGGACGAAGAGAGAAAAATGCGGGGATTACGCGGCAAAGAGAAAAAGCGCGCAAAAAGCAAGCCCGATAGAAAACCGAGCGAAAAAAGCTGTATGAGAGCACACTTTAAGCGCCTCGCCGGAATGATATGGATGCACGGTTCTCACTCCTACCGTTCTGCCAAATAGCTTCGGCGTTCCGCCTGATCTGTCTTTTCCATACCTTTTGCAGGCGCGGAGTTTACCGCGCTATGGTTTTTGCGCCCTTGAGATGCCCTAAACTCTTTTGATTCCCGTTTGCCTGTTTGTGGGCAACTCCTTCCGCCTGTTTTGCTCATCGCTTCTTTCTGATGTTATTATACTCTTGATTTCTGGCAAACCTGTCATTATACCTGTCATTATAATAGTACTTGTAGCTCCATTGCCCCCATACCGTAGTAGTCTGGGGGTAGGCTTTATGAAAGGCAAACTTTATAGAACCGCAGTCCATTTGCCAAACGGAAAACGCAAGTGGATCAGTTCAACGACACAGGAGGGGCTTGAACAAAAAAGAAAGAATTATCGCTGCAAATATCAAACGGCATAGACATGCTTGAATCCCGATGATTTAGGCACGCCCGCGCGAAACTTCAAAATGGTGCGCTCTCTTGATTTCCATGTCACGCCGCATCAACTACGGCATACCTACATCACACGGTTATTTGAAAGCGGACTGGATATCAAAGAGATACAATACCTTGCCGGACACACCACCATTGATATGACGCTGCGTGTCTATACGCATTATCAGCATGAGAGTCGTCGCAAGGAAACGGCAAAGAAAGTCTGCGAGGCGTTGGGTTGATTTCAGGGTGCAAATAGGTGCAACACAGGTGCAACAAAAGTGCAACAGTTTGCTCTATTTTTCGCTCAAAACCAGTTGGAAAGCCGTTTCGGACTTGATAAAAAGCTGTTTCTAAAAAATTACATATTTGTTGGAAAAGTGACGGGAAACGCGCGAATATAGCGGAAAATTCGGCCTAAAATGTGCATAGAAAACGACCGGAAATCTCACGATTTCCGGTCGTTTCTGGTGCGGACTACTGGACTCGAACCAGTGACCTCATGCGTGTGAAGCATGCGCTCTAACCAGCTGAGCTAAGCCCGCGAATGGTGGACCTGAAGGGATTCGAACCCACGACCTTACGGATGCGAACCGTACGCTCTCCCAACTGAGCTACAGGCCCATATTCTCTTTTCAGCCCGCCTATCATACCACAGCTTTTTCGATTTGTGAAGTCCTTTTTTCACTTTTTTTAAAAAATTTTTATTGCCTTTCCGAAAACGGTATCGTATAATATCTGTTGTTATCTGTCCTCCGCATACAGCTGCGGGACCGGTCTTGCGCAATGGATGCCTGCGAACCATGTCAGGCGGGGAACCGAGCAGCATTAAGCGGGACCATCCATGTGCCGCAAGGGCGCCGGTCACGCAGCTGTATGCGGAGGGCTTTTTCTATCCTCACGAAAGGGGCTATGTAGAATGTATCAGGCGCTGTACCGCAAGTGGCGGCCCAAGACCTTCTCCGATGTCGTCGGGCAGGCGCATGTGACCGAGACCTTGCAGCGGCAGGTGGCTGAGGGGCGGCTCTCGCACGCTTACCTCTTCACCGGCACGCGCGGCACGGGTAAGACGACCTGCGCGAAAATTCTCGCCAAGGCAGTGAACTGCGAGCAGCCCGAAAACGGCAACCCCTGCAACCGATGCCCAAGCTGCCTCGGCATTGAGTCCGGCGCATTTCTCGATGTGATGGAGCTCGACGCCGCATCGAACAACGGCGTGGACCATGTCCGCGCCCTGCGCGACGAGGCCATCTACACTCCCGCGCAGGTAAAAAAGCGCGTGTATATCATCGACGAGGTGCATATGCTCTCGATCGCGGCGTTCAACGCGCTGCTGAAAATTCTGGAGGAGCCACCGGAGCATTTAATGTTCATTTTGGCGACGACCGAGCTGCACAAGGTCCCCGCGACCATTCTCTCGCGCTGCCAGCGCTTTGCGTTCCGGCGCATTTTGCCGCGCGAGATCGAGGAAAGGCTGCGCTACATCGCGGGGCAGGAGGGCATCGACCTCCAAGCGGACGGCGCAGAGCTGCTCGCGCACATCGCCGACGGCGCGCTGCGCGACGCGCTGAGCCTTTTGGACCAGTGCGCGGCGGCGGGCGGGACCATCGACAGCGCAGCGGTGCTCGACGCGCTCGGCCTCGCCGGCAATCTCCAGACCGCACAGCTGATGGACTGCGTCCTGCGGCGCGACACGAAGGCCGCGCTCGGGCTGCTCCACCAGCTCTACGCAAGCGGCAAGGATGTAGGCGCGGTGCTCGGCGAGCTCTCCGCGCTCGCGCGCGACCTGCTTATTTCAAAAACAGCTCCCGAGGGCGGCGCGGCACTGCTCACGGGCGGCTACGACAGCCGCACGATGGAGGGCCTTTTGCAGCAGGCCGACAGCGCGCGGTTCATCGCCATCTGCACCACGCTCCAGCGCGCGGCGGCGGAGATGAATGTGAGCGTCAACCGCCGCACGGACGCCGAGCTGTGCCTTTTGAAGCTCTGCGACGAAACACTCTCCGGCGACCTGAGCGCCATCAACGCGCGGCTTGCGCGTTTAGAGCAGCAGATGTCTGCGGGCGTGCGCTATGCTGCTGCGGAAAACGCTGCGCGCATTGCGCAGGCGGCAGATGCTCCCGCGCCGAAGCAGGAAAAGAGGGCGGCAGAGGCCGCGCCCCTCGAGGACGAGGCGCCCCCGCCGTGGGAGGAAAGTGCTCCCGGTGCGACGGAGGAGGCGTATGACGACGCACCCCCGCCCTACGGCGAGCCGGTCGCTCCCGCCGCAAAACGCGAGGAGGCACCGGCACCGGTCGCAGCGGAGCCGCAGCCGGAAACGCCCAAGGCGTCTGACGCGGGCGACGCAGACCTTTGGCTCGATTTGATGGAGAGCTACAAAAACCGTCTCACGCCCGACAAGCGCGCCTTCGTCGGTCAGGCAGACGGGCGACTGGTGAACGGCCTTTTGACAGTCTACTGCCCGACGGATGTGGCTAAGGCAATGCTCGATACCGAGGCGGTTGCCGCCGTACTGCGCGAGGTGACAGGGCAGAGCGTCGGACAGGAGATCAGCGTCCGCTTTACGGTCGGCGAGCCGGAGGACGGCAAAAAACGCGACAAATTCCAAGATCTGCTGCGCATGGGCAGCAAGTTTGACAACTTCAATATCAAATAACGGAGGAATACGGATATGGCAAAGGGTTACAGCGCGCGCCGCGGCTTTTCAAACGGCGCGGGACAGGCGGCGCAGCAGATGCAGATGCAGCAGAAACTCATGCAGATGCAGCAGGACATGGCCAAGGCGCAGCAGGAGGTCGAGGAGACCACTTTCACCGCAAGCGTGGGCGGCGGCGCCGTGAGCGCGACGGCAAACGGGAAAAAGGAGCTCACCGCACTCACCATCAACCCCGAGGCGGTCGATCCCGAGGATGTCGAGATGCTCCAGGATCTCGTGATCTCCGCAGTCAACGAAGCGCTGCGTCAGGCGGACGACGCGATGAGCAAGCGCATGAACAGCTTCACAAACGGGCTGGGCATCCCGGGGCTCGGCCTGTAAGAAGGGAAAAGTAGGGCGGCTCTGACCGATGTTCCCGCCGCCATCGGCGCACAGGCTCATCTTTCGTTTTATCCATTGCCGGCGCAGGGGCGGGGCCGTCGGGAAGGAAACATAAAAGATCAGCTGCAAGGTCACACGACCTTGCAGCTGATCTTTTGGAGCAGGGTACGGGAATCGAACCCGCCTTCTCGGCTTGGGAAGCCGATGCACTACCGATGTACTAACCCTGCGGCGTGAAGCTATTATAACAGAACTCCACGCGCAATGCAAGGCGAAATTTGCGCGGCGGACAAAGATGTGCGCATGATGCGGCGCGTCCCCTCATAGGGTAGGATACCATTGAAATGACAAGGGGTGCATTGCATGAAACGATTTGGCGTTTTTTCTCTGCTTGCCGCGCTTTTGCTGAGCGTCAGCGCCTTGGCCGCCGGCTCCGCGGTGAGCTGTCCGAGCGCGCTGCTGATGGAAAAGCAGACCGGCACGGTGCTCTTCGCACAGGACGAACACACGCCGCGCGAGCCGGCGAGCGTGACGAAGATCATGACGCTGCTGCTGACGATGGAGGCCATTGACTCCGGCGCGCTCTCCTACGACGACATCGTGACCGGCTCAGCCCACGCAGCGGGCATGGGCGGCAGCCAGATCTGGCTGAAGGAGAACGAGCGGATGACGGTGCGCGACCTCCTCAAGGCCGTGTGCATCGTCTCGGGCAACGATGCGGCGGTGGCTCTCGCCGAGCACCTTGCGGGCAGCGAGGACGCCTTCGTCGAGCGCATGAACCTGCGCGCGCAGGAGTTGGGCATGAACGACACGCACTTTGTCAACTGCACGGGTCTGCCCGCGGCGGGACACCTTACGAGCGCCTACGACATCGCGCTCATGTCGCGTGAGCTGATCCTGCGCCACCCTGATATTCAGCAGTTCACGACCGTTTGGATGGACTCGCTGCGCGATGGCGCGTCGATGCTGGTGAACACGAACAAGCTCGTCCGTTTCTACGATGGTACGACCGGCCTCAAGACCGGTTCGACCGACTCCGCGGGCTACTGCCTGAGTGCCACAGCGGAGAGAAACGGCATGGAGCTGATCGCGGTCGTGCTCAAGGGGAAGACGAGCGACGAACGCTTTTCCGACGCCAAGAGCCTGCTCAACTACGGCTTTTCAACTTGGGCGCTCGTGACCGTTACGCCTGACGAGGTGCTGCCGCCTGTTCCCGTGACGCTCGGCGTGCAGCCAGCCGTGCAGCCGGTGCTCACGCGCGAAAATGCGCTGCTGGTGGAAAAGGGACTTGCAAACGATCTCACGAAGGAGGTCGTGCTGGCGGAGGGCGTGGCCGCGCCGGTGTACGAGGGTGATGTGCTCGGGCAGCTTACCGTGCGCGACGCGGCGGGAAACACCGTCGCCGTGCTGCCCCTGCTTGCGGGTGAGACGGTGGGGCATGTGACCTATGCGCAGATGCTCCGGCGGTATCTGGCACTCGGTTTCTGCTTTGCCGCGCGTGGCTGAGCGGCGAAAATCCTCCGTTTTGCCGAGAAATTTGTGTAAAAGCGCAAAAAAACAGAGATCACTCTTGACAAATCGCCCATTGGGTGTATACTGGCCTTGTTTTGAATAAGTCTTGATAGAGGCGCGGCCAACATCAGTAGCTCTGCAAAGCCGGCAGGAACCGGAGAGTGAAAGGGGCGGCCGCCGAGGGGACACACGGATTCCTGTGCGTGCGTTCACCGGGCCGGGGGATAACATCCGTCGGACTGTCGCCGAAAGGCGGAGAGCTGTCATGCGCGAGATGCGGCCTGCTGGTATTTGCGAACAGGGTGTAGTGTTTAAGCCATGATGGAGATCATGGCTTAAATTTTTTTGCGTCATTGCGCGAAAGGAGAACTCATCCCGTGTTTGTCAACACCTTCTGGTCCCTCGTACCCCCCATCGTCGCCATCGGACTTGCCCTGCTGACGAAGGAGACCTACTCATCTCTCTTCATCGGCATCACCGTCGGCGCCCTGCTCGCCACAGACTTCAGCCCCATCGGTGCGCTCGACACCATCATCAACGACGGCCTGACCGCCTCCATCGCCGATAACGCCGGCATCTTTCTCTTCCTCGTCATCCTCGGCGTGATGGTCGCGCTGGTCAACGCCACCGGCGGCTCCGCCGCCTTCGGCCGCTGGGCTGCGAGCCACATCCACTCCAAGGCCGGCGCACTGCTGGCGACCTTTGCCCTCGGCGTACTCATCTTCATTGACGATTACTTCAACTGTCTCACCGTCGGCTCCGTCATGACGCCTGTGACCGACAGCCAGCGCATCTCCCGTCTCAAGCTCGCCTATCTCATCGACTCCACCGCCGCGCCGATCTGCATGATCGCGCCGATCTCCTCGTGGGCGGCGGCCGTTTCCGGCGTCGCCTCAAAGCTCGACACGGGCGTATCCGGCATCCAGCTTTTCATCGAGGCCATCCCCTATAACTTCTACTCCCTGCTTACCATCGTCTTTGTTGTCACCATGGTCCTTCTCGGCGTGGACTACGGCCCCATGGCTGCCGCCGAGCTCAAGGCCGCGCAGGGTGACCTCGGCGCGCTGAGCGACGAGCATGAGGAGGGCTCCTCCCGCGCGAATATGTGGGATATGCTCATTCCCATCTTCCTGCTCATCATCTTCTGCGTCATCGGCCTGCTCTATGTCGGCGGCTTTTGGGACCCTGAGACCAACGCGGGCGATTTCATCGGGGCCTTCGGAGATACCGACGCCTTCGTGGGCCTGCCCTGGGGCGCTACCATTGCGCTGGTGCTCTCCATCGCCTTCCTCTGCTTCCGCCGCGTCATCACCTTCAAGGACGCCATGGGCTGCATGGCAAAGGGCTTCAACGCCATGGTCCCCGCGATCCTCATTCTGACCTTCGCTGTCTCCCTCAAGAGCATGACGGGCCTTCTCGGCGCGGCCGATTATGTGGAGGGCCTGATGGAGCACGCCGCTGAGGGGCTCTTCATGCTGCTGCCCGCCATCATCTTCATCGTCGCCTGCCTGCTGGCCTTCGCCACCGGCACGAGCTGGGGCACCTTCGGCATCCTCATCCCCATCGTGCTGCCCATCTTCAACGCCGCGCCCGACCTGCAGATCATGGGCATCTCCGCCTGCCTTGCCGGCGCGGTCTGCGGCGACCACTGCTCCCCCATCTCCGACACTACCATCATGGCCTCCGCGGGCGCGAACTGCAACCACATCGAGCATGTCTCCACGCAGATTCCCTACGCCGTCACCGTGGCCGCCATCTGCTTTGTGAACTATATTCTCGCGGCGTTCATCCGCAATGTGGCTGTCAGCCTTGCCATCGGCGTCGCCATGGTCATCGGTACGCTGCTGGTCATCCGCTCCGTGCAGCGTAAGAAGGCTGCGTAAATACGGCGTTCTCCCCCACTATCGCAAAAAACGCTCCGACCGGATTTCCGGTCGGAGCGTTTTTCCATTGTCGTTTGCCGCTCATCTCGCGCGAAGCTGCCAGAACGCCACGGCGCTCGCCGCCGCCACATTGAGCGAGTCCACGCCATGCGCCATCGGAATTTTCACCGTGTAGTCGCAGGCGGCGACAGTGCGCGGGGAAAGACCGTCGCCCTCTGTGCCGAGCACGATCGCAAGCCGCGGCTCGGCGGCGAGCCGCGCGTCCTCAATGCTCACGGAGTCGTCCGTCAGCGCCATCGCCGCCGTGCGGAAGCCGAGCGCGTGCAGGCGCTCAACGCCCCGTTGCGGCCAGTCGGCGGCTTCCTCGCCGATGCGCGCCCACGGCACCTGAAAGACCGTTCCCATGCTCACGCGCACGGCGCGGCGGTAGAGCGGGTCGCAGCAGGTGGGCGTTACGAGCACGGCGTCGATGCCGAGCGCCGCGGCCGAGCGGAAGATCGCGCCCACATTCGTGTGGTCCACGATGCCCTCGAGCACCGCCACGCGCCGCGCAGCGGCGCAGACCTCCTCCACGCTCGGGAGCTTGGGCCGGCGCATCGCGCACAGCACGCCGCGTGTCAGCTCAAAGCCCGTCAATCGCGCGAGCGTTTCCCGCTCCGCCGTGTAGACGGGGATCTCCCCGCAGCGCGCGAGGATCGGCTGCGCATCGCCCTCGATATGCCGGCGCTCCATCAACAGCGAGAGCGGCCCGCAGCCCGCGTCAAGCGCGGTGGCGATGACCTTTGGGCTTTCAGCGATAAATACGCCCTGATCCGGCTCCAGCCGATTGCGCAGCTGCGCCTCGGTCAGGCGCGCATAGGCATCCAGCTCCGGCGCGGCAAGGTCGCTTATTTCAATGATGTGCGCCATGGCGTCAGCTCCTCACGCCCCGCCGCTCACAGCAGGTCGGGCAGGCGGCGCATGACCGCGGCGCAGCGCGGGCAGAGCCCGTCCTCGTTTGCGTCCGTGGAATGCTTCCAGCAGCGCGGGCACTTGGTGCCGGCGGCGTTGGTGACCTTAACGGCCAGCGCATCGCCGATGCTCAGCTCGACCCTGGAAACGATGAACAGGTCGGAGAGCGCCTCGGGGCTTTCGTCGACGAGGAAGGTATCGCTCTCGGCGACGGTCAGATGCACATCGGCTTCGAGGCTCTTGCCGATGACCTTTGCCGCGCGGGCCTCCTCGAGCGCGCCGTTGACGGCGGTGCGCACCTCGATGATGCGCTCCCAGCGCGCCATGGTCTCGGCGTCGAGAGAATAGGCGGCAAAGGGCTTGTTCATCTCGTTGAGCACCACATTGCGCGCGTCGTCGGCCTCGGTGTGCGGCATGGCAAGCCAGATCTCGTCGCAGGTGAAGACAAGGATGGGCGCGAAGAGCTTGGCGAGCGTGTGGAGCGTGAGATAGAGCGCGGTCTGCGCGCTGCGGCGCTCCTTAGAGTCGGCAGCCTCGCAGTACAGGCGGTCCTTCACGATGTCGAGATAGAAGCTTGAGAGCGTGGTGACGCAGAAATCGTTGACCGCGTGGGTGATGATGTGGAACTCATAGTCGTCGTAGGACTGCGCGACCTTTTCGATCAGCTCGTTGAGCTTGGTGATGAGCCAGCGGTCGAGCACAGGCATATCCTCGCTCTTGGTGAGGTGCGCGGGATCGAAGTCCACGAGGTTATCGAGCATGAACTTACAGGTGTTGCGGAACTTGAGGTAGTTCTGGCTGAGCTGCTTGAAGATCTCCTTCGAGCAGCGCACATCTGCGTGATAATCGGCGGAGGCGGCCCACAGACGCAGGATGTCCGCACCGTTTTCATTGAAGACATCGGCAGGATCGACGCCGTTGCCGAGGGACTTGTGCATCGCCTTACCCTCGCCGTCCACAGTCCAGCCGTGGGTGACGCACTCCTTGAAAGGAGCACCCTCGCCGAGCGCGCCCACGGCGGTCAGCAGGGAGGACTGGAACCAGCCGCGGTACTGGTCGAGGCCCTCGAGGTACATCGTGGCGGGCCAGAAGCCCTGATCTTTCTTCATGGAGGCGTAGTGCGTGGAGCCGGAGTCGAACCAGCCGTCGAGCGTGTCCTCCTCCTTGGTGAAGCCGACGCTCTTGCCGCAGTGCGGGCAGGCAAAGCCGCGGGGCAGGATGTCGGCGGCGTCCAGCTCAAACCAGGCGTTTGAGCCCTTTTCGGCAAAGAGATCGGAAACAGCCTTGATGGTCTCGTCGGTGCAGACGGGCTTGCCGCAGTCCGCGCAGTAGAACACGGGGATAGGCAGACCCCAGCGGCGCTGACGGGAGATGCACCAGTCGGCGCGCTCGCGGATCATGCTCTTCATGCGCTCGATGCCCCAGCCGGGTACCCAGCGCACATCGTCGCAGGCGGCGCAGGCCTCGTCCTTGAAGGAATCGACGGAGCAGAACCACTGCGGGGTGGCGCGGAAGATGATGGGCTTCTTGCAGCGCCAGCAGTGGGGATAGCTGTGGACGATCTCCTCGCTGGCGAAGAGCGCGCCGCTCTCCTTCATGTCGGCGAGAATAACGGGGTTGGACTCCTCGACAAGCATCCCCTCATACTTGCCGGCATAGTCAGTGTGGCGGCCCTGCCCGTTGACGGGCACGACCATATCCATGTTGTAGCGGCGGCAGGTCTGATAGTCGTCCGCGCCGAAGCCGGGCGCAGTGTGGACGCAGCCGGTACCGCTGTCCATCGTGACATAGTCGGCGAGGACAAGACGGCTGGTCTTGGGCAGGAAGGGGTGCTGCGCGAGCATATTTTCATAAAAGCTGCCGGGATGGGTCTCGACGACGGTGTAGTGTTCGACCTTGCCGACGCCCATGACCTTCTCGATGAGGGCTTCGGCGACAATATACATCTCGCCGTTGTCGTCGTTGCGGACGACGGCGTAGCTCTCGGCCGGGTGCAGCGCGATGGCGAGGTTGCCGGGCAGCGTCCAGATGGTGGTCGTCCAGATGACGAAGCTGAGCTTGGACTTGTCGAGGTGGCTGAGCTTGCCGAGATCGTCGTTCATCGGGAACTTCACATACACGGTCGTGCAGGGGTCGTCCTGATATTCGATCTCCGCCTCGGCGAGCGCGGTCTCGTCGTGGTAGCACCAGTAAACGGGCTTGAGGCCCTTGTAGATATAGCCCTTTTTATACATCGCGCCGAAGACCTTGACCTCCTCAGCCTCAAAGCCGGGATCCATGGTCTTGTAGGGATGCTCCCAGTCGCCGAGCACGCCGATGCGCTTGAAGCCCTCCATCTGAATGCCGATGTACTTCTCGGCATATTCGTGGCAGGCGGTTCGGAAGTCCGCGACGCTCATCGCCTTGCGGTTGAGCTTCTGCTCCTTGATGATGGCGCTCTCGATGGGCATACCGTGGTTGTCCCAGCCGGGAATGTAGGGGGTGTAGTAGCCGCGCATGGCGTAGGAGCGGGTGATGAAATCCTTGAGGGACTTATTGAGCGCGTGGCCCATGTGCAGTCCGCCGTTGGAGAACGGAGGGCCGTCGTGCAGAGAGAAGCGGGGCTTGCCCTCGTTCTTTTTGAGCATCACATTGTAGAGGTCCATCTCCTCCCAATGCTTGAGCATCTCCGGCTCGCGCTTGGGCAGCCCCGCGCGCATGGGGAAGCCGGACTTCGGCATGTTCAGCGTCGCTTTGTAATCCATGTTGTGTCTCCTTTATGTGAATGATTTTTGTGACAAAAGAAAATGCCCTGTCTCGACAAAGAGACAAAGCATTGCTATACTCTGCGGTACCACTCTTCTTGCCGCGCGATGGCGCGGCCGCTCAAATGCCGCGATGTAACGGTCGCTCCCGGGCTGTCCTACTGTGAGTTCAGACGCCTGCTCCGAGGTGATATTCGCTCTCCGCGCCCCGCTGTCTCGCACCGGCCGACAGCTCTCTTTGCGGGCAAAACGGAGGGCTACTCGTCCTCATCCGCGCAATTCCGCATATTACAATTATTCTATCCCCATTCTTTCGCTTTGTCAAGGTGGAAAGTGCTTGCGAAAGTGGCAGAAATGGGCTATACTATCGGCGGAAATTACGCGAAAGCGACAAATTGCGGGAGAATACGCCATGATACAGGACATCGAACCGAAACATCTCTACAACGAATGGAAGCCGAACGCCGTGCCGAAGAAGACCAGCGCCGTGGTGCAGTTCTGCGGCCGCGACCTCCTCTGCCGCATCGACGACAACGGCCTCCGCCTGCCGAGCCGCGCCATGTTCGCCGACGGCGACGGAGCCTTTACCTATCTTTTGGAGCTGGACGGGCGGGAATATTACCTCCTGCGCGACGAGACCAGGCGCGAGCTGGAGGGCTTCACCTACCGCGACATCGCCCTCTTCCGCACGGAAACGCCGCGCGAGATCGCCTATGCCGCCGTCAGCGCGTGGCACCTCTGCTCGTGGTACCGCGACACAAAATTCTGCGGCCGCTGCGGCGCGGCGATGGAGCATGACGAGAAGGAGCGCATGATGCACTGCCCCAAGTGCGGCAACATGGTCTTTCCGCGCATCAATCCCTCGGTCATTGTGGCGGTGACGCACGGCGACTACCTCCTGCTCACGCAGTATGCCAACCGCCCCGGCGCGACGCGAACGGCGCTCATCGCGGGCTTCACCGAGTTCGGCGAGACCTTTGAGCAGACCGTCCACCGCGAGGTGCTGGAGGAGGTCGGCCTCAAGGTCAAGAACCTGCGCTATTATAAGTGCCAGCCCTGGGGCATCAGCGGCAACATCATGATGGGCTACTGGTGCGAGCTGGACGGCGAGGACGACACGATCCACCTCGACGACTTCGAGCTGGCGGACGGCGCGTGGGTGAGCCGCGCCGAGCTGCGCGAGAGCTATCACGGCAACGGCATCGCCCTCACGAGCGAGATGATCTCCCGCTTTGCCGAGGGGCGCGAGCACGAGAGTGTCTGAGCGCCGATACAAAACGGAATACGGAAAAAGCACGGAGCATAGCTCCAATGTCATTAAGTTAAGCAAATCCGTGCACACGAAAAAATGCCCACCTCAAAAAATCGAGGTGGGCATTTTTTATGCTTTCGTTATGTGGTTTGCTTGTGCTTACTTGGCGGGCAGGACAATGACCTGTCCCTCGTAAATGGTGTTGGCGTTCACAAGACGGTCGGCGTTGCGCTCAAAGATGGCCTTGTACTTCATCAAATCAAGATTTATCGTTCCTGTATTTCCTTGCCGCTGAGGTACTCCACTTCTATTTCAAAAATTTGCACAGCCTTTCCTGCGTGGGCAATTTCCTCATCAACTAACTGTTCGCTGGGATAGTATTTCATTGCAAATCGTTTTAACAGAGTTGTTGCTCTTGCACCGGATTCTACGAGGTGACATCTGCCGAATACCACAACGCTCTGCACAAACGGTGCCCAATCTTCTTCTTTGATGGTTTCATTTCCATATACCGTGAAACATACTTTGTCACAGGCACGCAGTGCATCTACTTTATGGCCTGCACGTGCTCCATGAAAATAAATTTTCTGCGCATCGTCATCGTAGACATAGTTGATAGGAATTGCATAGGGATATCCGTCATCTCCATTTACGGCAAGAACGCCACGTCGGCTGGACTGCAAAAGAGCCTTTGCCGTGTCGATGCTGATTTCATTTTTCTTTTTACGAATTGTTCTGAACATGATATTGCTCTCCTTCTTACGCTGATACAACTTCCGATTTGCCGGTTTCTTTCACCGCTGCCAAATCCATTATATCATGCGTTTCCATACAGAGCAATAAAAAAGATGGACCGCAGAAAATCCGTGATGGAATTTTCAGAGCATTGGCAGGACTTGTTGAGATTTCCTTGGAATGATTTCGCTCTGCTGGTTTGCGGTAGTTTTCGCTGATTTCGGTATCTATGCGCGGACTTGTTGTATGCTTGGGCGGTTTGTCTTCCGATATGCCCCTATGCGTCGCTCACAAGTCTTTCCGCCACAAGTTGTTAAGTTAAGCGCGGTCAAAAATAACACTATTTCGCTTTTTGTGAAAATCGGCTGATTTCTGATACATTCCGTGCGAATGTTGAGATTTTAGGGACTATCGCGCTTTCTGCGGATTTCAGCTGATTTTGGGGGCGCTTCACAGGCTTGTTGAAACGCTGACCATTTCCTAACTTAACGGCTGTTTGGGGTGTGTTTTTCTCAAAAAATGCCTACCCCACTAAAACACCGTCCGCTGACTTTTGATACATGGGCGGGACTTGTTGAAATTTTCTTTGAATAATTTTGCTTTCACGGTTCGCGGCGGTTTTTGTTGACTTTTCTATCTTTGCGCGGACTTGTTGTGAGGTCGGTCAGCTTTTCTTCCGATATGCCCCTATGCGTCGCTCACAAGTCTTTCCGCTGTGGCTGTTAAGTTAAGGCGGCATTTCTTTTTTGAAAAACGCCGTTTTTGAGGGGGAAAAACAGGCTTTTTGAAAAAATGCGTTGAGGGGGTGGTGTCCGTAAACACCGCCCCCTCTTTTTTACGCGGCTACGCGGTAGACAAATCCC
>NZ_JAFBIQ010000040.1 GCF_021531315.1 Oscillibacter valericigenes
TCCCAGTTTTCCGGCAAAAAATGGTTCGTTATTCCCGACAAAATATGGTTGGGAACTCCCGACGCCAACAACAAATCCCATATCCGCCAAGCGGCTGCCCGAATGGGCAGCCGCTTTTTACGCGTCTCACGGCACGGAGGGCTGCTGCATACCATGACAAAGGGAGAGGAAGTGGCCCCGATGCAGATGACACTTGATGCGCTGGCGGTCGGCGGGAGCGCCGTGGTGACGGCGCTGCGCTCCACCGGCGCGAAAAGACGGCGGATGCTCGACCTCGGCTTTGTGCCGGGCTCGCGCGTCCGCGCCCTGCACGCTTCCCCGTGGAGCGACCCTGTCGCCTACGGTGTGCGCGGCGCGGTCATCGCGCTGCGGCGCGAGGACGCGGAGCGTGTAGAGATCGAAATGCTTTGAAATTCAGGAGGGATCGCCCGATGCCGAACGCGGCACACATCATCGCACTGGCCGGAAACCCGAATGTGGGCAAATCCACCGTGTTCAATGCCCTTACCGGCCTGCGTCAGCACACGGGAAACTGGCCGGGGAAAACGGTCGCCGCGGCGCGCGGCGATCTTACATACGCCGGCGAGCGCTTTACGCTTGTCGATCTGCCGGGGACCTACTCGCTCTTCCCCAACTCGGCCGAGGAGGAGATCGCACGGGACTATCTCTGCTCCGATGAGGCGGAGGCGGTGGTGGTGCTGGCGGACGCGACCTGTCTGGAGCGGAGCATGAATCTTGTGCTGCAAACGCTTGAGGCGTCGGACGCGCCGACGCTCGTGTGCGTGAACCTCTTGGACGAGGCGGAAAAGAAGGGCATTGCGCTCGACCTTGCCGCGCTCTCGGCTGCGTTGGGCGTGCCGGTGGTCGGGACAGCAGCGAGCCGCGGAGAAGGGCTTGACGGTTTGTGCGCGGCGCTTGCCGCCGCCGTCCGCGAAAGGCCGCGGGAGCGGGAAAGGTCGGTCGAATACCCCCGCGCGGTCGAGCGCGCCGTGCGCGCGCTGGAGCCGTCGCTCGCGCCCTTCGCACGGAGCCGGAGCCGCTTTTACGCCCTGCGGCTCATAGAGGACGACAGGCTGTTCTTCGACCGCTTCGGCGCGGAGCTGCCCGCGCTGGCGGCGGAGCGCATCCAAGAGTCGCTTTCCCGCGCTCGTGCCGAGCTGGGGGAGCTGACCGGCGACGCCCTGCGTGACGCGCTGGTGGGTGCGCTCTCCGACCGCGCTACGGAGTTGGCGCGGCTGTGTGAGAGCCGTGACGAGACAGCCGCGCAGCGCCGCGACCGTCGGCTCGACCGCCTGCTCACCTCGCGTGCGACCGGCATCCCCGTGATGCTCGCGCTCTTTGGCGTCATTTTGTGGCTGACGGTCGAGGGGGCGAATGTGCCCTCGCAGATGCTCTCGCGGCTGCTGTTTTCGGCGCAGGAGCCGCTGCGGGATGCGCTCTCCTTCCTGCCGCCGTTCTGGCGCGACGCGCTGACGGACGGTATGTACCGCACGCTCGCGTGGGTGGTGGCGGTGATGCTGCCGCCGATGGCGATCTTCTTTCCGCTCTTCACGCTGCTTGAGGATGTGGGCTATCTGCCGCGCGTGGCCTTTGTGCTCGACCGCTGCTTTGCCCGCGCGGGCGCGCACGGGCGGCAGAGCCTGACGATGTGCATGGGCCTCGGCTGCAACGCCTGCGGCGTGATGGGCTGCCGCATCATCGACTCGCCGCGCGAGCGGCTCATTGCGATGCTGACGAACTGCTTTGTGCCGTGCAACGGACGCTTCCCGCTGCTCATCACGCTCCTGTGCGTGTTTTTCTCCGGCACCTCGATGCTTGGCGCGGCGGTCGGCCTGCTTGCGGCGCTGGTGTTCTCGGTGTGCGTGACGCTCACGGTCTCGCGCCTGCTGTCCGCGACGCTGCTGCGGGGAGAGAGCTCGTCCTTCTCACTGGAGCTGCCGCCCTATCGCCGTCCGCGCGTGGGGCAGGTGCTGGTGCGCTCGCTGCTCGACCGGACGGTGTATGTCCTCGGCCGCGCGGTGACGGTCGCCGCGCCCGCGGGTCTTGTCATCTACCTGCTGGGAAATTGCAATGTAGGAGAGATGACGCTGCTTGCGTGCTGCGCGGCGGCGCTCGATCCTCTGGGGCGGTTGATGGGACTGGACGGCATGATCCTGCTCGCCTTTCTGCTTGGCTTTCCCGCCAACGAGATCGTGCTGCCGATTTTGCTCATGGGCTACTGCTCGGCGGGGACGCTTGTGGACTGCACCTCGCTCGCGCAGCTGCGGACGCTGCTGTGCGCAAACGGCTGGTCAGGGGCGACCGCGCTTTGCATGATGCTCTTCTCGCTTCTCCACTTCCCATGCGGCACGACGACCCTCACCCTCGCGCGGGAGACGAAGAGCGCGCGCTGGACGCTTCTCGGCGTCGTGCTGCCGACAGCGGTGGGAATAGCGGTGTGCATTTTCGTCCACAGTGCGGCAGCGTTGATGGACTTTTGAATACAAAGCGTAGCATTTGCGGAAAATATTACGCTTTGTCGCCGAAAATCGGCAAAAAGAGACGCGAGCGGTCGGCTCGCGTCTCTTTTCATTTCTTGACTTACGGTTCGCGGACGGTGCCGCCGTCGATCACGACCTTGCCGGTGTCGGTGATCAGTCCGTCCTCACCGCCGGGGACGAGGACGGTACCGCCGGAGATGTAGATGCTTCCCTCACCGAGCCAAAGCCCCTCGTCGAAGGTGACGGTGCCGCCAGTGATGTAGAGGCTGCCGCGCTCGATGCTGACCGCTCCGGCGAAGTGCGCCTCGCCGCCGCGGAGGTCGACGGCTGCTTTTTGAAGCCAGGTCTCGCCCTCGACATGCAGACTGCCGCGATCCATCATCAGCAGACATTCACCGTTAACGGAGTCGAAGCCCATGCTCAGCTCACCGCAGCGCAGAGAGGTGTTATCGGTCACAACGAGGCAGGGGTGGTGTGCCCCGCCCCAGCCCCAAAGGTTGACCTTGCCCGCACTGAGCGAGCCGCCGCCGGTGAGCAGGAGTCCTGTGCCGCCGAGGGCAGTGTCGACCGTGTTCTCCCCAAGAAGGTTCAGATGCAGAGCACCCCACGGCAAAAGCTCGCTCGCGTGTCCGTTTTCCATCGTCAGCGTGCCGACAAACCATTCGACCGAAGAGGACACACTCAGGCTGTCCCACGACGCGCCGGAGACGGCGCCCGCCCAATCCTCGCTGTATGTGGTGGAAAGGTAGATCGAGCCGTAGGCAGCGTTGTCGCTCAGATGCACGCGGCGGTCGTTTTCTGCCGCATGGACGCTCAGGGTCGAGAGATCCGGCACACTGAGGTACCCCGCGCCGCCCTCGACGCTTGCCCCTTGCGGGACATCACCGGAGATGCAGGCGCTGCCGCCGGAGAGGACAAGCATCGCGCCGTCGCTGTCAGTCACATGGTCAAAGAGCGACATACCGCCGCGGAACACCGCGCGGGAGAGGCCGAGGACTTGACGCGCAAGCAGCGTGCCGCCCGCGTTGACGAGCTCTCCGCCCTCCAGCCAGAGCGTATCGGTGCAGAGTGTGCCGCCGAGCAGGGCGAGTGCAGGTGCACCGCCCTCGTTCGGTGTTGCCCGGATACTCTCGCAGCGAAGCGTCGCCCCGCCGTCGAGCACCAGCACGGGAACGGGCAGGTCTCCGCCGCCGCAGCCGAGGCATGCGGTGTTGGTGATGGTCAGCGCACCCTCGCCGGTGACCAGCACACAGTCAAAGCCTTCGAAGCAGCCATACGCCGTGCCGCCGCCGTCCACCGTACACGCACCGGAGATATTCAGACAGAGAATGCCGCCCTCCGGTGCGAAGAGGTTCGGAATGGCGCAGTCCTTCGCCGAAACGGTGAAGGCGTGGTACAGCTCGCCGTTCCACGCGAGCCGGCCGTAGGAGCCCTCCTGCTTCGCGCCGCCGCCGGAAAAGTCGGCGAGTGTGACGCCTTCCTCGGCGGGCTTGCCCTCCAAAATGAGGTCGGTGTAGCTGCCGTCCGGCAGACGGATGGCGAGGTAGTCGCACGCGCCATCGCCGGCGCGCTCAGCAAGCGGGAGCTTGCTGTCCTTTTCCGCTGTGCCGGAGGTCTCGGCAATGTCGAACCACACGCGGCACGCCTCGGGCAGTTCCTTGGCGCAGAGCGCGGTCTCGGCGGCGAGCGCATCATCGGGGGTTGATGGTGCGGCGTTGTCCGGTTGGCCCGGAGCGCCGCAGGCGGTGAGCAGGAGCAGCAAAGACAGCAAAACTGCGGAGAGCTTTTTCATAACGGCGTCCTCCCAGATCAATTTGCAGGGAACGGTTCTCACTTCATCAGCCGGGCGACAAGGTCGGTATATTCACTTGGGTCCTCAAGCGGCAGGCCCGCGATGAGCAGCGCCTGATCGTAGAGGATCTTCGCGTACAGCTCCGCCTTCTCGCGGTCGTCCGCCATGGCGGACTCCATCGCCTGCACGGCGGGATGGGCGGTGTTCAGCTCCAGAATGCGGTCCGCCTTGACGGGCGTGGGCATCTGGAAGTTTTTGAAATACTTCTCCATCTCGAAGCTCAGACCCTCGCCCGCGGTCATACAGACCGGATGCGTCTTGAGGCGGCGGGAGACCTTCGCCTCCTTGATCCTGTCGCCGAGGACCTCCTTGACGAACTGCATCAGCGCGGGCTTCTCGTCGATGTCCTTCTGCTCCTCGCCGCCGAGGTCCAGCTCGCCGTCGAGAATGGAGCGGAACTCGCGGTCGGCGTATTTGCCGAGCATCTGGAGCGTGAATTCGTCGGTCTCGCCGGTGAGGTAGAGCACCTCATAGTTCTTCTCCTTCAAAAGCTCGGTCTGCGGCAGGTGGTCGATGGCCGCCGCGCTCTCGCCCGCGGCGTAGTAGATATACTTCTGGCTCTCTGCCATGCGGTCGACATACTCGCGCAGGGTGACGAGCTTTTTCTCCGTCGAGGAATAGAACAGCAGCAGGTCCTGCAAGGCGTCCTTGCGGCGCTCGCCGTCAGGACCGGCAATGCCGAAGCCGATGGCGCGGCCGAAGTTCTCATAGAACTGCTCGTAGCCCGCGCGGTCGTCCTTGAGGAATTTTTCCAGGTCGGCGCGCACCTTCTTCTCCAAACTCGTGCCGATGACGCGGAGCTGACGGTCGTGCTGCAATAGCTCGCGTGAGATGTTCAGGCTCAGGTCGGGGGAGTCCACCACGCCGCGCACAAAGCGCAGATAATCCGGCAGCAGCGCGTCGCAGTGGTCCATGATCATCACGCCCGCGGAATAGAGCTGCAAGCCCTTTTCATAGCCCTCGCTGTAAAAATCCATCGGGCGCTGCGAGGGGACGAACAGCAGCGCCTTATAGGTCACCGCGCCCTCGACGCTCGCGGTGATGATGCGCCGGGGCTTATCGAAGGCGTGGGCGACGGACTGGTAGAACTTCTCGTACTCTTCGTCCGCGACCTCGCTGCGCGGGCGCTGCCAGAGCGGCACCATCGAGTTCACCGTCGTCATCTCGTCCACATACTCGTACTCCGGCTTTTCGGGGTCGCTGCCCTCCTTGACCTTGCGCGTCGGGCGCAGCATGCGGATGGGGTAGCGGATGTAGTCGGAATACTTCTTTACCAGCTCGTAGAGGCGGTGGCCGTCGAGGTACTCACCGTACTTCTCCTCGTCGGTGTCGCTCTTGAGGTGCAAAATGACCTCGGTGCCGACGCTCGCCTTCTCACATTCGCTGACGGTGTAGCCGTCCGCGCCGGACGACTGCCATTGATAGGCGGTCTCCGCGCCGTACTTCTTCGTGACGACGGTGACGCGGTCCGCCACCATGAAGGCCGAGTAGAAGCCTACGCCGAACTGGCCGATGATGTCGATGTCGTCCTTCTGCTCCGTCTCCTGTCGGAACTTGTAGGAGCCGGAGGACGCGATGACGCCGAGGTTATTCTCCAGCTCGTCCTTGTCCATGCCGATGCCGTTGTCGCTGACGGTCAGCGTGCGCGCGTCGCGGTCGACGGTGAGCGTGATGGCGAAATCGCCGCGGTCCAGCCCGACCTTGTCGTCGGTCAGCGAGAGGTAGCAGAGCTTGTCGATGGCGTCGCTCGCGTTGGAGATCAGCTCGCGCAGGAAGATCTCGCGGTGCGTGTAGATGGAGTTGATCATCAGGTCGAGCAGGCGCTTGGACTCTGCCTTGAATTGTTTCTTTGCCATAATAAAGCACTTCCTTTGGTGGGTGATTTGTGCTCATTATAGCACATCGTCGCGGTGCTTTGTTATGGAATTGAAAATTTTTTTCCTCTCGTTGCACGCGGCGGGGCACCAAAGCGCACATTACGCCCTATGGGTGTAATGACTTTGTCCGCAGTGGGAAGAAAACTTAAAGCCTGCGGGCGGGAGTATTGCCAGCGCGGAAAAAAGAGAGCTGCGCCGCGCGGGAGAAAACGGCGGCGGAGCCGCCGCGCCCGCGCGCGGGGCGCGAAAAAGCGGAGAGAAGCCAGCCGCAAAGAAAATGCAAGAGCCGCCGCGCGGGCGGCAGCGAAAAACTGAATAGAAAAACAGGTTGAGCAGCTTCGGCGGCTTTATCAGCTTTCAAAATCAAATTTTGTTCTAATTGCTGAACGTAAAACTTAGGAGGAAAGCATGACTAAAACCACCAACTACCAGCTCAACCAATGGGCGAAAACCGACCGCATTATGATGGACGACTTCAACGCCGACAACGCGAAAATTGAAGCAGCGCTGGCCGCCCACGCCGCCGCCCTCGCTGGCTGCGGCAACTGCAAAATCGAATACGGCGCCTACACCGGCGACGGCAACACGGACGGCTACACGCTGACCTTCCCCGGCAAGCCGCTGCTGGTGATGATCCAGCAAGCGGACAGCGGCAACACCGGCTTTCTCATGCAGGGCTGCGCTTATGGCTTTTCCATCATCGACCCGTCCAACGGCAAAATGGGCAAATACCCTGTGCGCCTGCTCACAAAGTGGAATGGCAACAGCGTGACGTGGTCGCGGGGCGATGGCGGCAACACAGTGTTCGACGCGCTGAACGGAGGTGGGAAATACCACTACATCGCTCTGCTGGCGGCGGAGCCGACGGAAAGCAACTGACCCCCAAAGAAGGACCTCCGGGCGAAAGCCCGGAGGTCCTTTTTTTGCTTTTTACAGCGGAGCTTCGCGTTGCGTCAGGCTTAGGCCTTAGTGACGCTCAGGCCCTTCACATTGAAGGTAATATCCACATTGTTGGTGCAGCCGTTGGCGCCCTTGATGGCACCGGCAGCAATCTTGAAGGCACCGTCGGTGGTCGCGTTAGCCAGACCGGTGGTCACCTTGTAGGTCGCGGACATGCCGTCGGCAGCAAGGTCCCCAGCTGCGAAAGCGATGGTCGTGACCGTGGTGAGGGCGGGAGCCGAAGCCTGCTTTTCGCTGAAGACGATGGTGATCTCGTCCTCATAGCCGACACCCTTATCGAGGAACTTATTGTCCGTGGCATCCTTCAAAGAACTGAAGGTAGCGGTGGGCATGGGCAGAGCCTCGACCTTGGTCACGGTGGCCTTGCCCACGTTGCCGGTGATCTTAACGACCTCGCTGGTCTTACCCTTGGTAGAGCCGTCGTTCACGCAGACAAGCTCGTAGTCCTCGCCGCCAATGTTAAGCGTGATCTTCACAGGCTTAGCGCTGACAGACAGGACATCGTTGGCCTCGATCTCAATACCGACAGGCTCATTGTAGCCAATACTGGAGGTCTTGCTGGCCTTGATCGTGATCTTGATGTTCTCGCCCAGACCGGAGTAGTTGGTGGTGGTGCCGGTCTTATACAAGGTGCTCAGAGCCTCAGCGGAGTCGAGCTGAGTGAAGCTGTAGCTCTCGTTCAGCTGGTTCAGAGCGATGTTGAGCTTGACGGTCACAGCGCTGGTGCCCGCGATGGTCAGATCGGAGAAGTTGGTATTCTTAACATTCGCCTTCGCGCCGGTGGTGTCGTCCTTCACGACGACCGTCTCGCCCTTCGCGTTGAGCTGAGTTGCCTTAGCCTTCACATAGGTGGTGCTATCGGTGGAGTTCAGCTGGAACGTGAAGCTCTTGCCGCTGCCGGTATCAACCTCGAAGACGGTCGCACTGCTGGTGGTGGCAAACGCAGAGTTGGCGATGGCGTTGCCGTTCTTGTCAACATACTTGACAATGACCTTGTTGGTCTCAACCTTGGTGACGTCGACTCTGACGTCCGCGCCGTGGGTACCGGCCAAACCGGCAATGTTGATGGTCTCCTGTACCACATCCGTCACGGAGTCAGTTGTGACATTGTTGAAGGTGTGAGTCTTGTTCGGGAGGACCTTCACATTGTTGTAGTACACATCATAGGTCACGGTCAGCTTCGCGCCGTCGGGGATGAAGTCAGCGCGCTTAGCGGTGAGGTTGAAGATCACGTTCTGACCAACACGATAGGTGTCGGCAACATTCACAGTCGCGGCCTTGTCGCTGAAGCTGCCGCCGTTGTTATTCTCGCCGCCCGCGGTGTACTTGGCAGCATCAACGGTGACGAACAGCTCGCTGATAACGGAGCCAAGGTTGTCGGTGACCTTACCGGCATAGCTGTAGCTCAGCTTGTATTCCTTCAGGGTGTCGCCAAGGGTCTTGCCGGTCATGCCGACAGTCGCCTCGTAATCGGCAGCATGGTCCTTGTTCAGCGCGTTGGCGCTCTTCTTGACCACGAGGGTGATCTTGGCGTCGTCGGCGAGGGTGTAGTGCATCTTGGTGCCGTTCTTGTCCAGCGTCAGGGCGCCGGCGGTGTAGATCAGCGCGGCATCCGCGGCACTGGTGCCGGCGATGTACTTGCCGCCCTCAGTGATGGCGTCAACGCTGGTGATCTCGTCGTCGCTGTTCATGCGGGTCTTGTTGTACACGGCGTAGATGTCGCCGTTGTTGAGGTTACCGAGCATGGTGTCGGCCTTGACGACCTCTTCCTTGCCGTTCGCGTCGAGAACCTTGTAGGTGTAGTAGATCTTGTTGTCGGTGGTCTTGTGCGTGCCGTCATACTTGACGTAGTAGACCAGAGCGCTGTCCTCATTGCCGGCGATGCTGGCGGAGCCATTGACGCGGACGAAGACATAGTAGGCGTAGTTGTTGCTCTTGGCAAGAGCATTGATCGTCGCGGTGCTGGAGGCAGAGGTGAGCTTGATGTCGGGGATGTTCTTCACGCCGGTGTAGACGGAGACGTCGTCGCCGTCGTCAACGATAACGATGGTGTCGTTGTTGGCGTAGAGAGTCTTGCCGTTGATGAAGGAGACCTTGTCGTTGTACATGACGACCGTGTTGTCGCCGGTGAAGTAGTAGGACGGGGCCTGAGTGTACTTGTCCTCAACCTTGTACAGGCTGTACTCCTTGGCGCTGTTGCTGGAGTAGGTGTACCAGCCGGCGTTCTCGGTGTACTTGCCGCTGACGGCGGTACCCATGATGGTGCCCTTGTTGCTGGTCATGGCGCCGTTGATGTAGGCGTCCTTCACGGTGATGTCGGCGGTGGTGCCGTCGGTGAAGTAAGCGGAGGCAACGACCTTACCGCTGGACAGACCGGAGGGCTGGGCAAACTCGGAAACGTAGACGTAGTTGGAAGAAACCACAGCCTTGTCGACGGCGATGATGTAGCCGTACTTATCGAGCACGACCGCAGCATTCTGGCCGACCGTGTACTGGGTGTTGCGGGTGTCCGCGCTGCCCTTCACGGTGGTGGAGGAATACTTGTAGGTGGTGCCGCCGACGGTGACGTTGTTGTTCACCTTGTAGCCGGTGACCTCGCCGGAGAGAACCTCGGCGACATCGGCGGACTGGACGGTGTACTTGTTGGACTTACCGTCCGTGGAGGCGGTGACAAGGATATAGTCGTCAGCCTTGATATCCTTGATGTCGAAGTCGTCGCCATCGAGGGTGGCGTTATCCAGCAGGATGGAGGTGTCGCCCGCAGAGGTCAGGGTGACGGTGTCCTTCTTGGCATTGTAATCGGTGGTAGCCTGGAAGACATAGGTGCGGACGGTGACGATGGTCACGTTGTTGTCGTCGTCGACATAGACCTCGGTCAGGTCGCCGTTGCCGGTGTCGTTGACCGTGGTGCTGTCGTTCTTGGTGACATATTTCTTGGCGTCAGCCTTCGCAACAACGGTCTTTGCGCCGTCGATGAAGGTCGTGAGCTTGGCCTTGCCGCTGTTCACGTCGTCGGAAACGCTCTTGCCGACAGCGGTGTAGATGTCAGCGGCGGTGACCTCCGCGGTGTAGGTGGCGACCAGATCGTCGGAGTTGGAATACACGCCGATGCTGTCAGCCTTCCAGAACCACTCCACGCAGGGACGGCCGAAGTCGTCGGTGGTGTCGGAGTTGAGCTTGAGGTC
>NZ_JAFBIQ010000041.1 GCF_021531315.1 Oscillibacter valericigenes
GCTCGGGGATGCCGGGGGAGGGTGCGTAGGCGAGCACCGGCTGCTCAAACTTGCGGATGGCCTCAAAAAAGGCGGGGGGCGTCTGCACGTCAGGCTGGCCGATGTTCAGGTGATAGACGTTGATGCCGCGCGCCTTGGCCGCCACCGCGTACGGGTGGAACTTGCGCATTGGAGACAGGCCGCATTTTTCTACCTTGCTGGAAAATTTCATAAAACGCACTGTCCTTTCTGAATTTTGAGAATAAGATAGCCTGAACGCCACGGCAATTGCCCGCGGCGTTCAGGCTGTAGGAGGGGATGACTCAGCGCCTATTAAAGATAATTATTTACCGAAGGCGATACAGCATGCTCACGATCTGAGCACGGGTGCAGGTGGTGTCGGGGGAGAAGAGACCGTTGCCGACACCGCCGGTGACGTTCTGCTCTGCCGCCCAGGCAACTGCCGGAGCATAGTAGGCGTCAGATGCAACATCGGTAAAGGAGGCAGCGGCGGAGGCGGCCTTGCTGCCGTTGGCGCGCCACAGGAAAGTCACACCCTGAGCGCGGGTGCAGGGAGCGTCGGGGGAGAAGGTCGTGGCACTGGTACCGGTAGTGATGCCGTTTTCAACAGCCCACAGAACAGCCTCGCAGTAGTAAGCGTTGGCTGCAACGTCGGTGAAGGGATTGCTGGCAGTCTTCGGCTCCGGGCTGCCGCTGGCGCGCCACGGGAAGGTCACGATCTGAGCGCGGGTGCAGGATGCGTTGGGGGAGAAGGTCGTGGCGCTGGTGCCGGTGGTGATGCCCTTCTCGACGGCCCAGTTGACGGCGTCATAGAAGTAGTCGCCGGGCTTGACATCGTTGAAGCCCTTCTGGCTGGGCTGCGTCTCGGCGTCGCCGAAGAGGTCGGCAAGGATCTCGGCGGCGCTCATATCAGCGTAACCGTCGGGGTCGGTCAGACCGGAGCTGTCGAGATTCCAGCTGAAGTTGCCGGACCAGGTCTCTTTGTACTCGGTGCCGGTGGCAGGGGTGGCGTAGGAGATGTAGCTTCTCAGCACGGCGTCATAACGATCGCTCCACTCGGGGTAGTACTTGGTCATGTACTTGGTGACGAGCTTGTAGGCCTCGCAGTTCTTGTCGTCGTCGCTGTTGGGGTTGAGGGCGCTGAGCTGAACGCCGCCGCCACCCTGACCGGCCTTGCTGTCGGAAGGCGTGGAGTGCAGGAAGACGATGGAGCCGTCGTCGCAGACGCCGAGGACGGTCCACACGTGGCCGCTCATGCTGAAGATGTCGCCGGGCTTGAAGGACTTGATATCGCGCGTCCAGGTGCCCCAGCCCTTCTCTGCAAAGGTCTTGGCCATCTTGACGGCGCTCATCACGTAGCCGTCGCTCAGGTCGTTGGTGGTGCTCTCAGTGTGCATCACGTTGTAGACGGTCCAGCCAATATAGGCGGAGCAGTCCACACCGGCGTAGTAGTACTGGTTCCAGCTGTTGTGCGGATAGTAGCTGTGCGCGGGGTCGGCACTGTTCTTGTAGGTGTAGTTGGCGTCCTGCTGCTGGAAGAAGTCGATCCAGCTCTGGGGCAGGCCAATGGTCAGCGCCTGGTTGGAAGAGTTCACATCCTGCCAGTCCCAGCTGCCGCCATAAACGTACAGCGCGGTGCCGACAGGGTTCATCGCAGTCTGGAGGTAATTCTTGAGGGTGCGCTCACCGGGCGTGCCGCTGACGGGAGCGGTATAGTCCTCTGCCACGAACGTAAGGAACGCGGTGTCGCCGTAGACCTTGACGGTCGCACCGGCGGTGAGGTCGGCAGCGGTCTTGGCGGTAACAGTCGCCTTACCGGCGGTGTTGTTGGTGATCTCGTAGACGTTGGCGATGTCGTAGGTCTTGCCGCCGACTGTCACGGAGGAAGCGGTGGCAGACTCGATCTTGCCCTCGGCCTTGGCCGCGGCGAGGTTCGCGTCAGTCACAACACTGCCCTGAGTGGACAGATCGTAGACATAGCCTTCCTGAAGCTTGTTCTGGACGGCGTACTTATTGTCACTGCTGGCGATGGTATACTGCACTTCTTCACCGTTGGTGTAGAAGCGATGGACAAAGTCGGGCTTGCTGTCAGCTTCCACGGTGCCGTAATCCTTCACGCCGAGATACACGTAAGTCTCGTTGCCGGCGCTAGTCGAACCGTCTGCCTCAAGGGCGGAAGCCGGCGCGACCAGAAGCGTGGAAAGCATCGTGAGGACAAGTAGCAATGAGCAAAGTCTTTTCTTCATGTGATGAATTCCTCCTCAAATATTGTGTGATTCTGTGAATGCGCGGCGTATTATGGCGGCGGCTCCTCACCTCTCTTGGCTGCTGCAAAAGAAAAACCCCGGCAAAAGGCGCGATAAATCCACGTCTTTTGCCGGGTTTTATTTGCGGTGAAGAACGTTGCGGCATTCTCAAGCAAAGTAAAGCAGCAGTGATAATCAAGTTTTTAAAAGCATATTTATGCTACCATGTCCAGACTGCAATTGCAAGGGGGAAGGTGATAATCGTTGATTTGACCATAGTTTATGTGCCTTAGCGATTTTTTGACAAGGAATCGTTGTGCGTTATCGACAAAAAACGGCAGAATCATCTGGCATGACAAGATGATATTGACAACTCGGGCAATGGCCGCTATAATAAAGGCAACCAATGATGCTGATGCAGGGCGTTTTTGATTATACATTCCAAGCATTCTCCTGTGAAAGGAAGGACGGTTCTTTGAATCAGATCAATTCGGTTTTTGTCATTGGCGAGTCCAGAACAAATTCGGACAACGCCATCACAAAAAACTACGGCACGTTTTATATGGCGTTTGAGGTCGACGACTTGACATCCGAGGTTCTCGATTTCAGCTGCACCCATACAATTGCCACGACGGAGGCCTTCCTGCGCAAGCTTTTTGTGGGGCAGGTCTTTCCGGAGATTGATGTGTGGCTGGAGAACACGCTCAACAGACGATACGGCGGCTCGTCCCGCCGGGCCGTACTTGTCGCTTACCGCGATGCGCTCAAGCGCTGGCGGTCAATGACGGGCAAGCCGGAAAGCGAAACCTGATTACGCATAACTGTATATGGCTGCTTCGCAGTCGCCTGCCATGAGTTCCCTCGTGGTGCCGCGTGTGAAACCCAGCAAGATCAGGCGTTGAAAAACGCTCGGTTTTGTTGGGCTTTTTTTGTTTTGTCTTTTGCAGCGGGTCCAGGTACCGCCCTGCTGAGAAGAAATATATTTTTTGGAGGAGAAAAGTATGTTACCTGCTATTGAAAACGGTTTTACTTTCATCGCATTCCTGATGTTCCTGGCCGGCGGGCTGCTGGCAATGGAAAAATACACCAAGTGGAAAGTCTTTAACTGGGTCCCGCCGCTGGTATGGATCTATATTCTCAACATGGTCTTCTGTACCCTGGGCCTGTACAATTCCGAAGGCGTCAGTGCCGCTTACGGCGTACTGAAGAATAACCTTCTGTACGCAATGATCTTCGTCATGCTGCTGCGCTGCGACTTCCGCAAGATCGCCAAGCTCTCCGGCCGCATGATCTCCATCTTCCTTGGCTGCTCGATCACTCTTGCGCTCGGCTTCATCGTCGGCTTCCCGATCTTCAAGGGATCCCTCGGGGGCGGCGAGACCATCTGGGGCGCTACCGCAGCTCTGTACGCTTCCTGGGTCGGCGGCTCCGCCAACATGGCTGCCATGCAGGATGCTCTGCCGGTCGATGCCGGCGCTTACGCCTGCGCTCTTACGCTCGACACCGTCTGCTACTCCGTATGGATTGCGCTGCTGCTCTTTGCTGTGAAGTATGCCGGCAAGTGGAACAAGTCCGTTAAGGCGGACACCTCCAAGCTTGAGGCCGTTGCAGCCGCTACCAACGCAGAGGTCGCCAACGAGAAAAAGCAGGCCAAAGCTGCCGACTGGATCTGGCTTATCGGCCTTGCTCTGATCGTCTCCGCGCTGTCTCAGAAGATCGGCCTTGTCATGAATAACGGCCTCAAGGAGATCGGCCTTGCCATGTTCGACAAGGGCACCTGCACGACGCTGTTCGTCACCGTTCTCGGTCTGGTCTGCGCAATGACCCCGCTCGGCAAGCTTCCTGCTGTTGAAGAGCTTTCCAGCGTCCTGCTGTACGCCGTCGTCTCCCTGCTCGCTACGCAGGCTCCGCTCAATGCGCTGGTCGAAGCTCCGATGTGGGTCGTTTACGGCGTGTTCGTTCTTGCGATCCACGTTGTCGGTATGTACATCCTCTCCAAGATCTTCCACTGGGATCTTTGCATGGTCTCTACGGCATCGGTCGCCAATATCGGCGGTTCCGCTTCTGCGCCGATCATTGCCTGCGCCTATGACGATTCCTTTGCGGGTATCGGTGTTCTGATGGGTGTTCTTGGCGCTGCTATTGGTAATATTTTTGGTCTTGGCATGGGTGCGATCCTGCATATGATTGCATGATCCCCGCCGGATGATTTTTCCTGCTCCTGCGGCCCGTGCCGTGGGAGCAGGATTCACAAAGAGGTTATTTTTATGAATATTAACGATACCTTGCAATATCTGAACATTGGCCTGCCGGACGATATCGCCCGGCGCAAGGCATGGGGCGATTTTGAAGGCGCGATCCGCCTCATCGATCTTCGTCTTGCGCAGGACAACCTGTCCGAGGCGATGCGCGCGTGCCTGACCGCCGAGCGCGAGATCATCTGCCGAATCCCGCAGAATTACCCGTTCGACCGTGCCGCCGCACTTGCCGTGGTGCGCGCGCACATCCCCGATTTCACCGAGGAAGAGTTCGACGAGCGCGTGGACGCCGGCAAAATCAGCTGGCTCTATGTCAACGGCGAGATGCACTTCCTGGATCGCTTCTTTGAGACGCTGTGCAAAGCCGACCCCTCTTTTGCCGCCCGCGCAGGCGTGCAGGTGCACGGCGTTGAGAGCGTAACAAAGGAACAGGGCGAGGGCCGGCTCGACCGCGTGCGCCGCCTGATGCGTGAAAACGGCGGCATCTCTAACCGCATCCGCATTCGCGCAAGCGTCCGTGTGAACGACGAGCGCTTCACGCCGGGGATGTTCGTGCGCGTTCACCTGCCCATCCCTGCCGAGTGTGAGCAGCAAAGCGAGATCCGCATCGAGAAAATGTATCCCGAGACCGGCAAGCTCGCACCCGAGAATGCGGCGCAGCGCACGATCTGCTGGGAGGAGAACATGGAGGAAAACCACGAGCTCTATGTGGAGTACTCCTATGTCCACACGGCGCGCTACCACGATGTTTCCACGATGAAGGCAGACGCCGTACAGCCTGATTTCGATACGCAGGAGCAGGCGCCGCACATCGTCTTCACCCCGTTTATTCGTTCCCTTGTGGAGACGCTGACCGAGGGTGTGACCGATCCTCTGGAAAAGGCGCGTATCTTCTACGACTTCATCACGCTGAACATGAAGTATACCTTCATGCCGTCCTACTTCATTCTCGAGTGCATCCCGGATTCTGCGGCGCGCAGCTACACCGGCGACTGCGGTGTGTTTGCCCTGCTCTTTATCACCATGTGCCGCTGCGCTGGCATTCCCGCCAGGTGGCAGAGCGGCCTGACCGCTGAGCCGGACTTCTGCGGCGCACACGACTGGTCCCGCTTCTATATCGCGCCATACGGCTGGCTCTATGCCGACCCGAGCTACGGCACGGCGGCGGTGAGGGCGCAGAATGAGGAACGCCGCAAGTTCTACTTTGGCAACATCGACGCATACCGCATGGTGGCCAACAGCGAGTTTGAAGCGCCGTTTACCGTTGAAAAGCAGTTCTGGCGCGCCGACCCCTATGATAACCAGGTCGGCGAAATTGAGACCTCAGATCGTGGACTCCGGTATGAGGAATACACACGCAGCAAGGAAGTGCTTTCCTGCGAGGAGCTCGACCCGCGGGCGTAAAGTCAAAGAAAGGATTTTTAAATTAGTATAATGAACAGTTATGGTTTGATCGATCTGCACTGTGACACTCTGGCAGATTGGAAGTATGCCAACACCGGCAACCCGGACACGCTGGACGATCCCGGTCGCGTGCTGCAGCTGAGCAACATGCCGAATGATGTGCATTGGGCGCAGTTCTACGCAGTCTTCATTCCGGATGAGGAGCGCGGCGATGCAGCCATCGCTTATTTCGAGAAGAACCGCATAAACTTCTATCGCCAGATGGAAAAGTTTTCCGACCGTGTGGCTCCCTGCCGCAATGCCGCCGATATGGAGAAGGCTTGGGCTGAGAATAAGGCCGCCGCATTTCTGACTATTGAGAACGGCAGCGCGCTCGCCGGTGATATCACCCGTGTTCACACACTTGCCGAGCAGGGTGTGCGTGCCATTACGCTGACATGGAACGGTGAAAACGAGCTTGGCTCCGGTCACACCACTGACCATGGCCTAAGCGAGTTTGGCAAGGAAGCTGTGCGCGAGATGGAGAAAGAGGGCGTTCTTGTCGACGTCTCCCACCTCAACGACCACGGTTTTGCCGATCTGCTGGAGGTGGCGGCCAAACCCTTTGTCGCCACGCATTCCAATGCTCGTGCGCTGTGCAGTCACAAGCGCAACCTCACAGACGACATGATCCGAGAGATGGTCAGGCGCGATTGCCTGATTGGTCTGAATTACTTTGTGAAGTTCCTGCGCGACGACGGCGAAGTTCACAGCCTTGACGATATCTACCGTCACACCATGCATTTCTTTGAGCTGGGAGGCAAAAAGAATCTTGCTCTCGGTTCGGATTTCGACGGTTCCCTCCTGCCGGAGTGCCTGAATACACCGGCCAAGGCGGCGTCGATTTACGAGTATCTGATCTCCCGAGGCGTTTCGCAGGAGGATGCCGATGGCGTAATGTACAAGAATGCGCAGGAGTTCTTCCGGAAGAACCTGAGATAAAAACACAGTAACGATAGGTGATGCTGTGCTGAATAAGCTCATAGCGTTCGCCGCCGTGGGCATCATAGGATTAGCAGATCCGCCTCTGTGTGATACAGAGGCGGATCTGCTATTTCGTGAGAAGCCTTTGCGCTGGAAATCCGGCCGGGGCTGTGGTAAAATAGGCGGCGGCGGACGCTTGGGCGTCTGCCGCCGCTGGCAGTAAACCATGCAACGAAAGGAATTTCTATGGATATCATTCAAACGCTTGCCCGGGAGCTCGGCGAGAGCGCGCAGCACGTGGAAAACGTTGTGCGCTTGCTGGACGAGGGCAATACCATTCCCTTCATCGCCCGCTACTGTGGAAAGTAACTCTTTTTTGTCTATAGCGCCGCAAACTTTGCGTTGCGTCTTTCGCAATTTTTTTGTACTGTCTAACCTCCAATGCCTCGGAAAAGCTCTCGCTTAATGCCTCGCGGAGTCTTTATCGAACAAATTACAAACTACTCTCTATATACACGTTGATTATTTTCCCTACACGGTTTCAGCAACAGATCAAGCTTGTCCAAATACCCATAAGGCAAGCAAAAGCCTCTGCCGATACCCTATCCAGGTATCGGCAGAGGCTTTTCATATTCATTTACGGTTCAACCATCGTACCACTCATCCCACGCTTCGTCCTCGTCCTCGTACCAATCTTGGTTATCTTCCCAGAGGTCTTCGGGGCTATCATAGTCATCCCGGAGGCTTCCGGAAGTGTTGCTTCCACTGCCGTAATTGAAGGTCTGTCCTTTATTACTGCCTGACGGATAATACTGCGAGAAAGATTTCAGCATATACTCGCTGTCATCTTTCCACTGAGCGCACATCCCAGCAGCGATTATTTCTCCGTTTTCATCATACCAGTAAACATTGAAATACTTCTGGTTCTGCTCCAACTTTTCAAAGTTTTTGCAGTTCAGCCTCTTGTCTGGTTCACCGAGCGAAGTGTATTTTAAGCAGCTCACCGGCATTCCTTCTACGGGCAGTTTTCCGGAATACTGATCCTTCAGACTTTGTTCCCGCTTTGCAGCATTCTCGGCTGCAATTCGTTGACGCTCGGCTTCCTCGGTGGCATCTTTCTCCGCCTTATAGCCCTTGACACGGGCTTCCAGCGCGTCAACATCCTGCTGCCAGCTCGTATCATAGCACTCCCACCAATCTCCGTGCGTCGTTGCCGGATTTCCACACCAAGGACAGCGCATATTGCTCTCACCCCTTTTTATCGGAATTACTCAACGCCCAGTGCCTTATATACCGCGTCCTCTGCGCTCTGATAGAACACAAGATTGAAGGAGCCGATCAAATCTGCCGGAACAAGTCCGAGATCAGCCGCCGATGTGATCGGCAATAGGACCTTCTTCGCGCCGCTGTCGAGGCAGACCTGAAGGGCATTTGCCAACTCGTCCACCTTGAGCATTGTCCCCGCAATACTGATCTCACCCAGTACAGCCAGACTGCTGAGGGTCGGCTTTCCAAGCGCAATCGAACAGAGCGCAATCAACGTAAGAAGTGCCAGCTTCTCGGTCATGCCGATGCCCTGCAAATCCTGATAGTCAATCATTAAAAAGGAATCGATAAGTCTGCAATCAGAAAACAACCTTATCCTCTCTTTTCGTACTTCGCTCTCAGCTCGGCCAGGACTTGCTGATAG
>NZ_JAFBIQ010000042.1 GCF_021531315.1 Oscillibacter valericigenes
GCTTTTTCTTTTCCGACTATTTTTGGCTGCAAACTCCCGACGTCTGGCGGTTAGTTACGCCCGACGCGAACATAGCGTGGGTGGGGGCGATGAATAACATCCGTAGTGTAGCGGAGGAAACAGTGCTACATGACTATACTTTTCGGTAATTAAAAGAGTGGGCTGGGTAAAATAGATACCTAGCCCACTCCAGCTAAAATTACTGTTTCTCTATTGCTGTAATATGCATTAAATCATACATTCCTCTCACCGCATAGAATTCTTATGACTTTGCAATGAAATGCATATCTCCAATGGTTTTACGGTCGGTGTAATACTGCCCGTCTATTTCTTTCGGATTTGAGATAGACAATGTTGCCGTTCCGTAGTGAATTTCGCTCCTATCTCTGTATGCAGATTTTGGTGTATTCAGGTAGCAGTATGTTAGTTGAATTTCTCCCAAAATTTCATCGATAGACGCTGAAAGAGATTTACTTTTGCTTTCATCGGAAATTAGTGTTACATGAACAGAAAGCAATGTTTGCCGAATTTCAAGAGAAGCACTTCGTTCAACTTGGTCATAGCTTGATTTAAATGTGCCAGTGTACTGCTTTGACAGTTTTGGAGTGCTTTCAAATGGGTTAATCCTCCATAGAAACTTCTCATATATCCCTGCAAGCAGTACCGCTATACCTATCGCTTCCCCCGCGTATCCAAACAGGTCATATACGGAAACACCTTTAAGTATGCTTTCCCAAGAAAGAAAACACCGAACTGCAAAGAGTACAACAGCACACCACACACAAATATTGATGAACTTTTTCTGCTGATTACTCATAATTTTTAATACTCCGTTATGTCGTACTCAAAAAAATGATGCATATCAGAAATGAATTTCTGATATTCTTTTTTCGTGGCTTCATCAGGAAAAAGTGGCTTGATTGCGTTCGCCTCTGTATATGTATTATAATTTTGAAAATCGTCTACCAAAAATGTTAGTGCCTCATCAAAAGTGTATCTCAGAGTGCTGGGGTACTTTGTATATGCTTGGTCGTCCACGTTCCAAAATAGCGACTCAATTCCAAAAGAGGATATTTTATTAGAAATTGTGTAACCATATTTCTCCATTTCCTCACGCATATTCTTTGCGATGCGGACACACTTCTTAAAGTTAAATTTTGTCGATTTGTTTTTGACAACCCCCATTTTGATATGTTGCTCCGGATAGTTGATAATGCGCCCACCACTATCGGGGCGTATTTCGATGCCGCCAACATAATTTTCAGGGTTGTTATTCCAATCAGCGGAATAATCTCGATACCGATATGCTGGCACAACATCGGCATCAACTCGATAGGTATTCCCAGTTACTTTGATGCTTTTGTCATGTCGCTCGATACCTTGATGTCCCAAATGTTCATTTAAGGCTTTTTCAACTTCGTCTTTGAGTTCTTCAGCCGAGAATGTTCCTTTTACAAACCCATAGTTCTCTCGTTGAACGCCAGCACGGTAAGCACTTGTAAATGTAGATTCCAGAATCACTGCAACGTCAACATCACTCTCGCTCGGAATATTTGTCTTATTGGCATATGATCCTTGAACCAAGATGGTAATCTTTTTATCTGAGTACATTTGGCGCAAATCCAGTGCATAGGCAAATGAATCTTCAGCATATGCGCGGATTTCTTTTCCATCATCGGTGTAGTTTAGCCTTTTCATGGCGTCGCGCACCATTCTAATAGCATTTTTGCATTTTTCATCCTCGGTTTTGCTAATGGGTGCAGCCATTCTCAAAATTTGCCGTTCAGTATACTTCAAATTGCCTCTCCTTTTCACTACTCAAAATTCCTGTAGCAGATCCGGTGATGTGAGAAACTGCTTACACTTTTCGACCATATCCATTTCGTACTGCCTATCTTTTACCATCCGTTTTATAGCGCATTCCCATACAACTAAACACTTAGTGCCACGCTCCAGCAATTCAGCTTTCACCACAGCATCCCGCTGGACGTTATCATCAAACTTCTTTTGCCAGAATTCCACGCGGCTCTTTGGCGTATATGCGAATTTGCAGCCTGGGTGACGATGCCAGAAGCAACCATTGACGAAAATCGCAGTGTTATATTTACGCAGAAAAATATCAGGATGCCCCGGAACAGACTTGTCTGCAATCCGATAACGATAGCCCTGTGCAAAAAGCAGTTTCCGCAGATACACTTCAGGCTGTGTGTTTTTTGACCGTATCGCAGACATATTCTGACTGCGCTTTTCCGGAGAAACAATATCTGCCATCAGAGTCCTTCAACCTCGCGCACATAAGAAACGAACTTTGAAAGCGTCCATATTCTGTCCTGACGATCTGCGGGATAGGACGTGATGTACTGCCGTGGGACAACGAGAATAACATTCTCGCTCTGCATTTCGTCCATCTGTGCAGGGGAGATTCCCTGCTGGAGCGTACAGAGATATTTGGGTCTGTCACGCAAACGGTCGGCTTCATTGATAACCTGACGCCAACGATCCTTGCAGGTCGTTTTTGCAGCCAGAGAGATCAGCCTTTCTGTAGGGAAAGTCATATCATGATACGATGCCTGCGAAGGGAAGATAAAGTCCGGTTTCTTGTTGCCCTCTGTAACAGCCTGTGCGGTGTATATGATTTCATTGCCGTCAAAGATTGCAGAAAGGTGATGCTCCAGACTCTTTCCTGCACGGCTCTTTCTGCGGTTCAGAACCATATTTGCCATCGTGATAAATTCGTCTACGGACGTAAATCCGCGTGCGATGGCATCCCCATATCGTGCGTGTTCAATCGCACGAAAAAGTGCATACTCCGTGTTTGTCCAGTCGATGATCTTGCGGTCAGGATTTGTGCAGATAAATTCAAGATGGTCATATACACGATTCTGAATGTCACGAGCTGCTGCGGACATTTCTTCTGAGAGAGGAAAATCTACTGTCAGCCCTGCAATAAACTCCTGAATGGCAATTCGCTCTTGCGTTTCTTCCTGCACTTGTCCAGCATCAATCAACCGATTTGTTTCTGTCGGGCTGATACCGAATGCGTCAAGGAACTGATTGATGTCTTCTTCTGTTTCAAGGAAAAAGCCGCTATATTGATCTGCATCCTGTTTCGTAAAAACAAACAGAGCGCCTGTCTGTTCAGGGCTCAAAAAAGAGAAGTTCCTTCCAAAACGAGTAATGCGCAACTCATTCTTGCTGCTATAGTACGTAAAACTGCTTTGCGTGCAGGAATTATCCTGCCAGCGAATTTCAACCGTCCGCTTAAGAATGTTTTCGCCCTTGAGGTCTTGAGAAAACATCATATTTTTTGCGCTTTTTGAAATCAGAATACCGCTTTGATGACCACCTGTTGCGCCAGAATCATTTGCCGATAAAAACTTACAGTACGCCTGTTGACTATTTAACACGGATTGTATTGCCTGAATTGCGTATCCTTCTGGCATTTATATCACCTTCCTCTGCGGAATATTGGGAAAAGCAATTTCGATTTGCGGATCAGTATCGAGTTGTTCCAGCTTTGCAACAATCAGCTTTGCGACATCGGACATAAGCGGAACAACAACGGAATTTCCAAACTGCCGATATGCCTGCGTATCTGAAACCGGAATTTTGAAGCTGTCGGGGAATCCCTGCAATCTCGCACACTCACGCGGTGTTAGACGACGTGGATTCTTTCCGCGTTGTTCGATTAGAATTTCAGAACCGTCTTTATAATAACGGGCGCTGATCGTTCTGCTCACTCCGTCCAAGGGGGCAATTCCGTAGCCAAAACCATTGCCTGCTTCACGGTGTTTTGCAGCATAGTTTTGAAGATAAATCCAGAGTTTATCTGAAAGCGTATACTTCTCACCGACCTCTTTTTCAAGAATATCACGCACGACTGGCTGCTTCTTCAATGGATGCAGATCAAAAGAAAAACTGACATCCTCTCCATACCGTTCTTTATCAAAGCCGACGATGACAATACGCTCTCTGTGCTGCGGTACATAGCCTTTTCCGTCAATGACCTGGAAGAATACTTTGTAGTTCAGCTCCCGCAGAGATTCTTGGATAATCTGAAAAGTTCTGCCTTTGTCATGACTACAAAGATTTTTGACATTCTCCAGCATAAACGCTTTCGGACGCTTTGCTTTCAGGATACGGCATACATCAAAGAAAAGCGTCCCCTGGGTCTTGTCCTCAAATCCAGTAGCACGCCCCAAACTGTTTTTCTTTGAAACCCCGGCGATTGAGAACGGCTGACAGGGGAATCCCGCTACAAGAATATCATGATCCGGGATGCTTTCAGCCTGAACCTTTGTAATATCACCGTCCGGTTGCACACCAAAGTTTGCGTAATAGGTCTGCTGGCTGTACTTGTTCCATTCATTAGAATAAACACAGAGCCCCCCGGCTGATTCAAATGCAAGTCGCATACCGCCAATACCTGCAAATAAATCAATAAAGGTGTACCCATTACGATTCTGAGAAGGTTCTTCCTTCGCCTTGACGAGCATTTGCCTGATTGCTACAGACAGGCAATCCTGCATGGACTGCCCACTTACTACAGAATAGTCGCTAAGTTCTTTATAAATATCATCATCTACGCGGATGTGAACCTGCTTTGCCATTTTGCTTTCCTCCATCTGGGACAAGAACAATACCTGATTTTTCCCCATTATAACACGCCTTTCGTTTGAATTCAATATGATGGGGAAAGGTTATATACCTGATTTTTCCCCATACAACTGAAAATTGCTGACAAATGTCGATTACCAGCAATAGTGCAGTAAGCGAATTCCCAACTGTTCCCATTTAATTATACTTTAACCTTTTCACTCTTTTGCATCAGCCTGTTCAACAGCTCTGGTGGCAACTGCTTCAGCAGTTTTTCGGCCCGCTCGTAACGCTTCTCCAGCACTACGAGCTTTGCGCGCTGCTCGGCGCTTTTGCGGCGCTCGGCGGTCAGCTCGTCCTTGAGCGTTTCGTTTTCCTCGGCGCTGCATCGCTGCATGGAGAGCGATTGTAACACGGCCTGCTGCATCCGCTGAATCTCTGCCTGAAAAGACTCCACCTCCGGCAAGAGCTGCTTGAAGGTCTCTACGGCCTCCTCGCGCTTCTTGCCCGCGTTCAGCACATTGATGCCGTTCAAGGCCGTTTCCAGCTTCTCCAGCTTGGCATCCATCGCGGTCACTTTCTTGTACCATTGCGGCGTCAAGTGCCTGCGCTTGGTTTCAACGGCGGGCGCGCCGCGCTCCAGCTCTGGCCACCGTTCCGACATACAGGCATAGAAATCGTCCTGCCATTGGATCATCGCTTTCTTGTTACCGAGAATTTCTTTGGCAGACAGCCGGTTGTCCTTCGTCAGTGGCACAAAGCACAGATGCAGGTGCGGCGTTTTCTCATCCATGTGCACCACGGCGGAAAAGATATTCTCCTCGCCCACGCGCTCTTTGAGAAAGCCGAGCGCCCGCTCAAAATATTCCGGCATTTCTGATTCGTGCGCTTCCGCAAACTTTGGGCTGACCGTCACCAGCGTGTCCACAAATTTCACGCTGTCCTTCCGCACGCGGCAGCCAGCCGCCCTGATGCGGTGTCGGATCTCCCGCTCGTAGCTCCAGCGCGGCGTGACCAGATGAAAATTCTGCTTTGTGCGTTCCGCGTCGATATCCGGATTGCTGGCGTAAATCTCTTTTGTCCTCTCGTGGTGGGCGCTCAGCGCCTTGGACGCGCCGCCCTTGTGCTTGGCAAATCGTAAAATGGCATAAGCCATCGCGGTTCCTCCTTTGTCGTATTGGGGGACGAGGGAGTGGAGAATACCCACCACGACTTTCTGAAAAAGTGCGCACGCAGATGACGATACCGTCATCTGTCGTTCTTCTTTTTCGGCCCGGTCAAAAATGCGCGGGGAGCGGCGTCCCCGCGCATTTTCTCCCGTCCCCCGTCGTGATGGGTATAACACACTAGACTTTGTACCAAAGTCCGTGTGCCAGCCGTTCCCTCTGGACTCCCTCAAGCGGTCATTTCCCGCCGCCTGCCGGCGCGGGAAATGACCTTGCCGGTGTACGGTATGTCCGATAATGTACGGTATTTTGAGGGGATACCCCCACTCCCATTTTTACCGTACATACCGTACATTACCGTACACCGTCCCACCGCAGCGAAAGGCTCTTGCCCTCTCTTGTGCGATAGGAAACATAGCGGACGCCATACTCGCGCAGCAAATTCTCCTGCTGCACATTCAGCGTCCGTACGATCCAGTTGGGTGTGAAGCTCCGGCTGCTGTCCATCTCGGAGAGACACTGCGCGAGCTCTGTCGCTGTGCCGTTCCACGATGGATTTTCCTCATTCACCAGCCGAGAAACAAGCTCGACCAGCGGGTTCGGCGGTTCCTTGAACCGTCCCGTCTCCACCTCGACCAGCTCCCAGTGAAGATGTGCGGCATCAAAAGAGATGTGCAATCGAAGCTGTTGCTGGTCGCGTCCTACCGCCTCTAAAACAGCATCCGAAGCGGTGCGCTTGTCTTTGTATAGAATCAGCGCGCCATCCGCCGCGCCCATCAAGCCATTCGTGCCGGAGATGGTGTTGAACACATCTTCCGCACCCTCCTTGCGCGTGTGATGAACGACCAGCACAGTGATGCCGTAGGTGTCGGAAAACTCCTTCAGCCTTGCCAGCGTGTCATAATCGGCGGCATAGCTGCCGTTGTCTGGCGTATGGCCGCGCACCCGCTGCAAGGTGTCAATGATGATGAGCACCGTGTCCGTGTGCTCACTCCAAAAGTCGGTCAGGCCCTCGGTCAGGCCCTCGTCCAGCGTTTCAGAGAAAACGGAGAGGATCAGGTGCTCGCTGTCCTGCTCCGTCATCTGTGCCAGACGCTTCTGCAATCGCTCACAGGTATCCTCTAAGGCAAGATACAAAACCGTACCCTGCCGGGAAGAGAAGCCGAGAAACGACTCTCCCATGCTCACCTGATAGGCCATCTGCAAGACGAGAAAGGACTTGCCGATCTTCGGCGCGCCGGCGAGGAGGTAAGTCCCCGCCGGCAACAGTCCGTCGATGACCGTCGGGCGGACGCGAAAGCGCGTTTCCATCAGCTCCGGCATGGTCATGGCCTGAATTTTCCCAAACCGCTTGTGTGGTTCTTCAAAAGCTGTTATACTGTCCGTGCGTGCAAGCGCGGACGGCTGCTCCCCATCTGGTGCAACAGATGGAATCGGGGCAGTCGTTTCTTTATCCTCCCACATGGCCACCTCCTGTGTTCCGCTCGATCCAGTCGATGAGCTTGTCCTTCGGCACCAGCAGCCGTTTGCCGATCCGCAGGGTTGGAAATGTGGCGGTGTTCAGCAGTTGGTAGGCTCCGGCCCGGGAGATGCCCAGTGCTGCGGCCAACTGATTGGCGTTCAGCACCGCAGGCAGATTTTCATAGTTGTTGTTCATGTGTGACCTCCTTCAAAAATTGTTCTTGACATAATGGACTTTTTGATATATATTAGTTTTACTAAGTCGTCCATTGACTGAAGTATATCCATTGATATGCTGTTTGTCAATAGAATTTTTATAAAATCTTTCCATCAGTCTATTAGGAGGCTCGCCATGCTGTCAGGGAAAAGCTATCCGCATCCCCGTCAAGAAATATGGGTAGGTGCGTACACGGATAAGAAATCAGAATATTTCGAGCTGCGCACCGTAAACGAGACAAGCAATGATTCCTATTCTCCGCTCTGGC
>NZ_JAFBIQ010000043.1 GCF_021531315.1 Oscillibacter valericigenes
TAGGCCGGGAATACCCGGCGCAGATACCGGCCAGTTTCAATGTACTCGCGCCCTAAGCGGGAGAGGTCTTTTAGCCGCCGTACACATAGCCCACACGGGCGGGCAGCAGGATTTTTACCCAATCGCCGTCCCTGCCAATCACATCGACCACCGTGCCGTTGGGGAGCTGCGTAAACGCGGTGTTGTCCAGTCCCGCGCCGGTGCGGACGTTCAGGTTGCCGCCGTTGGTCGTGACCGTGCCGATCTGTTTTGTTTCCTGTGCGTCTGCGGCGCTGCTTTCGGCGGCAGGCAGCGCATTATCAGGATAATCACCGCCGCTGGCAAAGGCGGAAACAGGGAGAATCCCGATGCACAGGAGCATCAGCAGCAGGCTGATAAAAATGCGCGGTGTGTTTTTAGTCATGGTTCAACGCCTCCTTTTCCGAAGTGGCCGGTGCAGGCGCGGCCTGCATACGGCGGAACAGCTCGGCAAACTGCTCCATCGTCATGCCGTTCTCACGCACCATGCCGATGATGTCGGTGTCCTCCAGCTCACGAATCTGCTTTTCCAGCTCGCGGTTGCGGCCTTGCAGATCAGAGATTTTGCCTTTGTTCTTCTCCAGCTCTCCACGGAGCTTCATGATTTTCGGGTTCATATCGTTCACTCTCCTTTACGGCAAGCGCCCATAGCGGTAGAAATGGGACTGCCAATAGCTTGAATTTAAGTTCGCATAAGAGATCGGGTCGCCACAGTGGATCATCATATTGTTGCCGACGTAGATACCCACATGGCTGACACCGGGGGTATCGTAGGTTCCGGTGAAAAACACCAGATCGCCCGGTTTGACGTTGGCAGAGGATACGGGCGTACAGATGTTGCAAAGTCCCTGCGCGCCCAGTCTGCCCACATCCCAACCGGAATGATTGATGACCCAACTGACGAAGCCCGAACAGTCAAACGAGGTGGAGGGGCTGCTGCCGCCCCAAACGTAGGGGTAGCCGAGATACTTTTCCGCTTCCTTGATAATGGCGGCGAATACCTCATCGTCCAGCGCCTCCGGGGGAATGTCGTAGTCGGTATAGCTGCCCTCCACATACTTGCCGATGTAACCTGAACCGGGGAACAGGTCGGGACGGTTGCCGAGGGTGGCCATATAGGTGGCGTACATTCCGAGCTGTTCTTCGCTCATAATGTAGACGGGAACATGGGAGAGATTGAAGTTTTCCAGCGTGACCGTGCAGATGTAGTAGTCATACGGCACCTGATAGGTGTCCGTATGGGTGTTGCCGTCCGCGTCCGTCCATGTGTCGGTTTCTGTGCGGTAGCGGGTTTCCACCACCACATCCTCGGTCAAAATGTACTGGCGGTCAAAGAGCATTTGGAGCGTACCCTGCACCTCATCCAGCATCCATTCCCCTTGATGCAGCGCCGTAATCATGGAAATGAGTACATAGGGGTCATGCTCGATGGTGTCCAGATCAAAGTGGTACTCATCGTAGTCATGGGTGCTTTCGTAGGTGTCGAGGTAGCGCTGAAGCTCTGCCTCCATTTCGCAATACTGCGCTTCCGCACCCAGCATATCGGCGTCCTGCGACGGATAGGTACTGGCCGCGATCCCGGAGCCGACGCCATCCATTATCACCGAGCAGGAGGACAGGCCGTTGAGCAGAAACGCCAGCATCAGCAGAATTGCGGCGGCAATGGCAAAGCCGCGCCGGTGTTCCCACACATATTTGCCCGCTTTCTCAGCCTTTTCAGCGGCTTTTTTCGCGGCCTTGGCGGTATTCTCTGCCGCCTTTGCCGTAGTCTGCGCCGCCTGATTGTGCTTGGCAGCGGCATACTGCTTCTTAATTGCCTGCTTCTGCTGCCATTTGGAAACGGGATTGCTGGTGGGGCTGTCGATCTCCGCTTTCTTCTGGAGCGCGTCAAGATTGGCTCGTTCCAGCTTTTTCTCTGCACGGATGGCAGCACGATAAGGCTTGAGCTGATGGGCGCGGTGGGCAGACTGCACCAGCCGCCCGCCGCTCTCCACGGCTTGCTCTACCTTGTGCGCGGCCTCTACGCCTACATTGTCATCCTCGCTCTGCCGCACCTCCCGGTGAACCTGAGAGAGAATGAGGTTGGCGGGGGCATCCTGCACGGCATGGGTCAGCTTTGAGGGCGGCTTTTTCTTATCCACTTCCTCAAAACGGAGCTGCGTTTTGACCTTGCCGGTGGCAGGATCAAAGCCGCGCTCCTTTTTGACCACGGTTTTCTTGGGGATTTTGGCCTGCGCCTTATCCGCCTTGGCCTCCGCTTTTTTCACCCGCTTGATGGGCTTTTCCAGCTTCGGCTCGGCGAGATCGGCGTCGGAAAACTGTAAACGCGGTTCTCTTTTCATGCCGACGCCACCTCTTGCGGTTTGGTGGTCATGACACGGTACAGCTCGGTGTCCTTGGGGAAGTGGTCAATGAAGGGCAGGATCGTGTTGCCGTAGAACAGCAGCCCTTCACCCTCGCCGGAGTGGGTCACATAGGAGAGCTGATGGGGCGAGATGTTGAGCTGCTTGGCGAGAATCTGACGGTCGCCGGACGCCTGATTGAGCATATACACGAAATCGGAGTTTTCAAAGATATTCTCCACTTCGCGGCTGGACAACAGGTCTTTGACGTTTTGCGTGATCCCGGTGGGGATGCCGCCCCATTTGCGATAGCGCTTCCAGATCTCGACGCTGTACGAAGCCGTCTGTTCCTCCTTCAAAAGAAGATGGAACTCGTCAAGATAGGCTGCCGCCGTCAGGCGACAGGTTCACCGGAAAGGTCTGCCTGATACACCTCAACTGCATCATCCGGCTTGAGCTTGAGGCGATGGGACAGAAAACGCTCTATGTCAAAGGCGTATTTCTTGTCATAATCCGCTGTGTAGCGGTAGAGGGGATGCTTGGTGAGATCATATTTGTTGGACAGAAACGGGCGGACGCCGCGAAGCTGCAAGATGCACTTGCCGCCATCCAGCACGGCAAGCTCATCCACACTCATCAGTTCCTTGCCCAGCTTCTGATAGTTCAGCGAATGGGAAACCTCGCGGCCACGGCTCTCGCCGGTGTTATAGCTGTCGATGGTTTCCTTGCCCAGCGCCGCCGCCAGCTCTTTCAGCGTACCGGGTTCCTTTCCACCCAAAAAGATGGAGCAGTCCATGTTGCCGATGATCGTATCTGCGCTGTCTTTATACAGGGCTTTGAGCTGGCTCTGTGCCTGTAAGACAAGGCAGCAGGAGATTTCTCTGGAACGGATTGTCGCTACCAGCTTCTCAAGCCTCGGTATCTGCCCGATATTCGCGGCCTCATCGATCAGGCAGCGGACGTGAACCGGCAAGCGCCCGCCGTACACATCATCTGCCTTTTCGCACAGCAGGTTGAAAAGCTGGGTATAGCACATGGAAATGAGAAAGTTAAAGGTATCATCCGTATCGGACATGATGATGAACAGGGCGGTTTTCCGGTCGCCCAGCGTGTCCAGTTGCAGCTCGTCATAGGCCGTCAGTTCCCGCAGCTCCTGAATGTCAAAGGGAGCAAGCCGTGCGCCGCAGGAAATCAAGATGCTCTTAGCGGTCTTGCCGGCACTTAGCTTGAATTTGGCATATTGGCGGACGGCGAAGTGGTCTGGCTTGCGCTTTTTCAGCTCGTCGAACATCAAGTCCACCGGATTTTTGAAGTCCTCATCGTCCTCGCGCACCTCCATCGCATTGATAAACTCAATGAGCGTGGAGAAGTTCTGTTCCTCCACCGGCGCTTCATAGTGGATGTAGCCGATGAGGGCGGTGTAGAGCAGCGTTTCCGCTTTCACCCAGAAATCGTCACCGGCTTTGCCCTCGCCCTTGGTGTTGGCAATCAGCGTCGTGACCAGCTTCAAAATGTCCTTTTCCGAGTGGATGTAGGCGAACGGGTTGTAGTGCATGGACTTCTTGAAGTTCAGGGAATTGAGAATCTTGATCTGATACCCGTTCTTTTGCAGCGCATGGCCGCAGGAAACCACGATGTCCCCTTTGGGATCGGTGACGACGAAGCTGGTGGGATAGGTTTTTGATGTGCATTGGAGCAGATTGGGCTTCAACCAAAAGCGGGTCTTGCCCGAACCGCTGCCGCCGACGATCAGGACATTTTTGTTCCGCGCCGTTTTTGGGTCTTTGGGGCGGCTGTTCATCGTCAGCCGCTCCGTCTGCGTGAGAATGATGTTGTTCTCAAATGCGGGATCGACGTAGGGCTTGATGTCCTCGGCGGTTCCCCAACGGGCGCTGCCGTACTCCAGATTTTTGCGGAATTTCTTGGCATTTTTGCCCTTGATATAGACCGCCAGCCGAATAGCGATGGCGGCGGCAACGCCCACGCACAGGTCAATGGGATGAAAGCTGGGGACAAGGGAGTGAAACGCTGTGTTCAGGCCGGTCATAATGTTCAGGAGCTTCGTGGAAGCGTCTGAACCGGGAGCCAGCCGCACCGCCTCGCTGACCTTGGTGGCCAGCAGCGCGATGAACACATACGGGATGTTGGGAAGGATGAGCTTTTTGACGTTGACTTGCTTCATCGTTCCAGCTCCTTCCGCTTTGTCCTGTCCACCACAGCCGCCTGAATGAGCGACTTGAAGTGTTGCAGCTTTTTCAGCACCGAGGGGCGTTCCGCCTTCCTGACTTGTTTGGCAGTGTATTCCTTGAACGCGGCGGTCATGGCGTCGGCGTCCGGCGCTTTGAAGAACACCATGTACCGCTTTTCGCCCTTGACCTTGAATGGAGCGAAGTCAATGCCATACTTCCGGGCGATCCGATTGAATGAGCCGATATTCTGATCGGTGACTTCAATGCTCTGCAATCCCTTATCCTTGGCGGCGAGCTGCTTGACGGTCATTTTTCCGTGGGGATTGGCCTTGCTGTACTGATGCTTCTGATGGCCGTTTTTTAGCTGCTCCAGCAGCTTGGCAACGGCCTTACGAAATTCCTGTTCACCCAGCTTCCCACAGGAGATCATCAGGGATACGATTCTCTGTTCAACTTCTTCCTGCATGACTTATCACGCTCCTTTCCTTGGATTTGCAGGGAGAATGCCGGGACACTAAGGCGGTACCACCAGCCGGTGCAGAAGATGCTCATTCATTTCTGCGCCCCTGCCCCTTGACGGTCAGGATGCCGTCCAGCGTGGTGGCGGTGATCCGCAGGCGCTCGGCCACGGCGATGTCGTTTTTCACACTTTCATCCACGGTGCTGCCGCAAACCACCAGCACACGAGCGCGGCGCAGATACTCCCGCGCCATGTCGATGCAGTCCTTGTGCTCCTGCGGAATCTCATCGCGTAGGAACAGCGGCAGAAACAGCGTGGGGCAGACGGGCGAAAAGCCCGCGTCATAGACCGCCCTGCAATACTTGGCGGCATTTTCGGTGTTCTCAAACTCATTCTCGCTCCACGGAGCGGTGATGTAGGCAAGGGGGCGTTTCATCGGTATCAAATCCTTTCTCCCAAAATCGGGCATGAAAAAAAGCGGCCTTTAGGGGCCGCCGTGAAAATCGTGATTGACCAGCATGGCATAGTGGTTGTCGATGGTGGAAACGGAATTGAACAGCGCCGCCATGAGATAGGCTTTCGTGTTCCAAACGCGGGTAGTGTTCTCGCGGATACCGTCCATGACCTTTTCGATGTGCATGGAGGTAATCTTTTCAAAGCGCTGTTGCACGAAGCCGGTGGGATACTCCGCATCCCGCCCGATCTTGACCGTGGGGCTGCGGTTCATAGCAACCTCCAGCATAATCTCCACCAGCTCATCAAGCTGCATCCGGTCATACTGCTGACAGAGAATGTCGTATTCGATTTGCTCTCTGATCTCCGCTTTTTTCTCAAATCCGTCCGTCATTCCGTCCGCCGCAGGCAGAAAGAATGAATGAGTGCTTGATAGATCAGTATTTGATTTTTGAGTATTAGATTTCTTAGTATTTAATTGCGCGGGATTATCCGTATCCGGTGCCTCCGTATCCGGGTTATCCAGATACGGGTTTTCCGTATCTGGTAAAGTCGTATCCGGTGGAGAGGGCTTTCGGGGCTTCTCGAAGATGGTGTACTCCGTGTCGGAAATGCGCCCGTCCTTGCCGCGAAGCTGACGGCGGATGATGTAGCCCGCCAGCTCCAGCTCCTTGAGCGTTTTCCCGATGGCGTCCACGCCCTCCTTGCAGATCGCAGCCAGCCCCCGCGTGGTGTAATTCCACTCGTTGGGGAGGGAGAGCATCATGGAGAGCAGCCCCTTGGCTTTCAGGGAAAGATTGCTGTCTTTCAGGTGATGGTTGCACATCACCGTGTAATCCCGCGTCCGTTCAACGCGAAATACAGCCATATTGCTTCAATCCTTTCCGCAGGGCAGTCAACCTGTTTGGCCGTCCTCCTCGGCAAACCGCGTATCCAGCCGCTTTACGCTCCAGTTCTGCTTGAACTGTCCCAGCGGGCCGGTGCCGAACTGCGCCAGCGCACGGCGATCCAGCTCCAGCAGCTTTTCCCACAGCTCCGGGTGATGCTTTCGCAGCTTCCGCAGCTCGTCGATACGCTGGAACGGGCAGCACCAGCAGGACGCACGGTGGTAAATCTCATACAGTCCGCCGAAGTCAAAGCCACGGTCGTAACAGGCTTGGAGCGCCTGCGCCTCCGTGATGCCCCATTCCACGAGGAGATACCGCTCATCCTTGCAGCGACACGCTTCATCGGCGGCGATACCGACATAGTGGATCGCGCCCAGCTCGCCTTTGAGCCGGTTGACCTCCTTGGTGATGAGGTGCGTTTTGAGCTGCCCGGTACACCAGCGGACGCGGATTCCCGGCCAGCCGTTGCCGTAGGGCGGGATGCCCAGCTTTGCATGGTTTTCCAGACTGCGGGGCTTCTGCTTGGGTTCGTCGAACATCAGGTATTCAAAGCCCTTGGGATGCCGCAGCGTGGTAATATGGATGCCGCGCTCCCGGAAAAGATGCTCGTCCAGTTTGGCAAGGTGTTCGTACATTTCCGGGAACTCCATGCCGGTGTCCGCTGACAGCACCATATTGATGGGCATATCCCGTTCGATCATCAAAAGCAGTATGGCGGTACTGTCCTTGCCACCGGACAGGCTGACGGCGTGAAACTGCTTGCCGTTTGCGTTCTGAATGGTTTCCCGCATGGGGAAGCCGCTCCGTTTTCACTCCTTTCCCACATCACAGCTCATAGATGGGCTGCTCGTGTTCGTAGTAGGGATCGCACAGGGCGGCAAGCTCGGCCACCAAGTCCTCCAAATCCAGAGAAATCTCGCTGTCTGCCCAATCGCTGCCCTTGTAGACGCGGTACTCGGTGACGTATTCGCCTTCTCCTGCGTTCACGCTGAATTTGGCAACGACGGCAAAGCCCATATCCTCCAGTAGCCACAGCTCCATTGAGCGGGCAGCAAACACCGCGCCGATATAGCTGTCGCCCACGTCCTCATAGAGAAGC
>NZ_JAFBIQ010000044.1 GCF_021531315.1 Oscillibacter valericigenes
TGCGAAGGCTGACGCCAAGAAATATGTCACCAAGAACGACAGCACCACGGTCAACGACACCGGCAACGGCGACTACACCGAGGTCTATGTCGACGACGACAACAACGTGACCATCGTCACCATCCGCACCTACCTGTTCCAGGCTGCGAGCGATTACAATGTCAAGAAGGACACCATCACTCTGACCGCCGCGGGCGACACCATGATCACCCTCGACGACATCGTTGTTGACGGTGAGGACTTCAACATCAAGGACTTCAAGTCCGACGATTACATCCTCGTCACCGCCTCCACGGACGGTAAGTCCAACAAGTACACCGTTCAGTCCATCGACGCGGCTGAGGTCGTCTCCGGCGAGGTCACCGGCTACAAGCTGGACAACAATGTGACCCTCGGCGGCACCACCTACAAGTATTCCTCCACCACGCAGAAGAGCACCTACAGCGGCAGTGCTACGATCGATAAGGTCCGCGGCACCACCTACACCGTCGGCCAGACCGCGCGTGTCGTGCTCGACAAGTACGGCTACATCATTGCCGTTGACGAAGCCATCGTCTCCAGCAACTACGTCTACGTTTCCGAGTTTGCTCAGCCCTCCGGCCTGTCCAACGGCAAGGTCGTTGCCTCCGCTTACTTCACCGACGGCACCACCGCCGACATCACCGTGAAGGAAGCTTGGATCGGCGGCGCTCTGACCAGCAACAAGGCTGCCATCAAGGGCGCGGCCACGGGTTGGTACACCTACTCCAGCAACAGTGCCAACGAGTACACCCTGTACAACGTTGAGAGCAAGTACACCCCGGTCAGCAAGAGCTACAACGGCAACGCCTCCGGCGCTCAGATCATGAAGAACGACAAGGTCAACTTCCTTGCCGATCCTACCGATCTTGCCAAGACGCTCGGCATCTTTGCCAACAACGAGACCATCGTCATCGTTGACGACGGCAGTGATGTCAACGTCTACACCGGCGTGAAGAACATCCCCGACATCATCCTCAAGGGCAGCGCCAAGGCAAACGTTGCGCTTCTCCAGAAGGCCAGCGGCTACGCCTACTATGTCTTCGTTTCCACCAGCGGCAATGCCGTCATCTCCGGCAACGAGGACAGCGCTCTGGTCTACTACGTCAAGTTCGACGGTGAGCACAAGACCACCGACAACAAGATGTACTACACCTACAAGGTCCTTGACGAGAACGGTAAGGAAGAGGTCGTCAAGTTCGACAGCAAGTACCTCGGCGGCAGCAACATCTATGCCGTGTACAACAAGACCCGCGTGAACGGCGATAACTACATCACGCAGGTCAGCAAGGTCGGCCAGGATACTGCCACCAAGTATATCGGCGGCAGCGCCAGCAGCGCGTTCCTGACCTACACCGACGGCGCGCTCGCCCTCGCAGGCGGCAACTACACCATCGCCGACAATGCCAAGATCACCCTCGTCACCCTCAATGGCGCCAAAGAGCTGAACAAGGACAAGGCCGCTGACTACGAGGTCGCTGTCAATCTGAGCGGCAAGGCGCTGGGCGACCTGCTCAAGGACTACAAGATCGACTACAACTATGCCGGTAAGGTCACCGAGACCGGCGGCTCCATCATCAGCGAGCTGTTCGTCACCGTCACAAAGGCCGAGTTCACCAAGGGCGGCGTCAATAACGGCGGCGGCCAGCAGCTCCAGCCCGGTGAGAAGCCCGTGGCCTACATCTCCGGCGCTACCATCACCGTTCCCGAGATCGACATTGCTAAGAGCTCCGCCGCTCAGATGTCTGACGCTGTGAACGCTCTGACCAACGCCGGCTACACTGTTACCGGTTCTCTGGGTGCTGGCACCATCATGGCAACCAAGGGCGGCGTGAGCTACTCCTTCGTTGTTGTTACCAGCCAGTATGTCACTCTGACTGTGGATGGCAAGGTCGTCGAGTACATTGCTGCAAACTCCACCTTCGACTCTACCGCTGCCTCTACCACCGTTGAGAAGAACATCACCGGTAAGGGCACTGGCTATGTGAAGAGCAGCAACAGCACCGACTCCTATGCTGCTTACAACACCACCAGCACCACTGCTCTGGTTGCTACGGGTGGCAAGGCCACGGTCATCAAGACCGGCTATGTGAAGGTCACTAATACCATCACTGCCGCCACTGCTGGCGATCTGACCTCCGGCACTGTTGCTTTGGTCAACACTAAGACCGCTGGCTCTGACACTGTTGCCCTCTACAACAAGCTGGGCGTCAAGGTTACTATTTCCTCTGCCAACATTGGTTCTAAGGACTACGAGGTTGTCTTGAAGGAGGATAGCGTGGTCCTCAATACTGACAAGACCAAGCAGGGCGAGGATTATGATGTGACCTACACCTTCACCAACTTGACTGCTGATGTGGACGCCAGCAAGATCACCGTCAATGTGGATGAGGTTAAGACTCCTGTTACCTTTACCGCTCCTGTGGCTGATAGCACCAGCGTTAGCGGCATGACCTTCACTTGGGCTCTGGATAAGTACAGCGCCAAGGAGGGTGAGACGGTGACCGGTACTCTGACTGTTACCGGTGCCGGCACTGCCAGCGTCAAGCTGACCTCCACCGGTGCTGCTGCCGACTGGAACACGCTGGACGCTGTTGCCGGCGGTGCTACTACCGCAACGTCCAACACTCTGACGCTGACGAGCGTTAACTACGGTACTGACTCCGCGACGTTCCGTTTCAGCTTTACTGTTGCTTCCACCACCGTTGGCACTCTGACTGCTTCTTACACCTAAGAATCGGCAGAGCTGTGATTAGCTGAATAGCAAATCACAAAAAAGACCCCCGCTCTTTCGAGCGGGGGTCTTTCTCTTGCCTCACAGCTTTTCGCCGCGGACCAAAATACGGGAGCCGGCCTTTAGGATGCTGTCGGCATATCCGCTGCGGGAAAAAAGCCCGATATGGGTAAAGTGGCGGTAACGGACCATTGAGGACGGCGCGCAGCTTGCCAGCGAGCCCGCACCGTTCAAGCAGATCAGCGAGAGCACCGCGTCCGGAAATCCGCCGGGAAAGCCCATCATCACGTTCCATGACGGTTCAAGAAAGCGGATCGCGGAGCTTGTGCTGTCGGAGTAGCCCAGAACCATCGTCTGGCTGCCCTCCGCGGGCATGATCTCAATGGTCACGCTTTTCCATTCCGTCCAGTCGATGTTCAGCGGCCACGCGGCGTTTTTGAGGTCCTCGGTGGTGGTCACGTCCAGAATGGTGTGAAACGCGGAGCGGCGCTCCACCCGCGCCAGCGCGGCGTCAAGCTTTTGGTTGTCGGCGTTGAAGTCGTCCATCATGATGCGGTCGGTTTTCTCCCATTGGTTGAGTTGGTAGTTGGTGGTTTTAGTCATGCTTTCCTCCTGATTTTTACGTTCAGCAATTAGAACAAAATTTGATTTTGAAAGCTGATAAAGCCCCCGAAGCTGCTCAACCTGTTTTTTCTATTCAGTTTTTCGCTGCCGCCCGCGCGGGCGCGGCGGCTCTTGCATTTTCTCTGCGGCTGGCTTCTCTCCGCTTTTTCGCGCCCCGCGCCGCGGGCGCGGCGGCTCCGCCGCCGTTTTCTCCCGCGCGGCCGCCCCACTCTCTTTTCTCCGCGCGGGCAATGCCCCCCGCCCGCAGGCTTTATGATTTTCCCCTACTGCGGACAAAGTCATTACACCCGAAGGGCGTAATGTGCGCTTTGGTGCCCCGCAGCGTGCAACGAGCACAAAAAAATTTTCCGGCTTGACAAATCTGCCCGCCGGAGGAAAAAGCTTTCCGCGCCACCCACTTGACAATCGCGCGCACCGCGGCTATAATGAAAACAGAAAGGGACGCTGCGACAAGCGGTCGACCCATTCAAATGAGAAGTTTTCTAAGCGAACTTAGAAACCGTCACTTTGCCGAGTGGCGGTTTCTGCTTTTCACAATGATCGTCACGGTGAACCGTCCGATATGTAGTGTGATCCGCATGGTCTCACCCCCTTTCGGGTGGTGTGGCCGACCGCCTGCCGTCTGTGCAGCGTCCCAAAACTATTGTACCATCTGATAGGAAAAAGTCAAGCCCTCCCATGCGGGAGGGCTTGACTGCGTTTTACTTAAAATTCCGCGTTGCCGACGGTGCGCGGGTGCAGCTCCACATCGCGGATATTGCTCACGCCCGTGAGGTACATCACCATGCGCTCAAAGCCGAGACCGAAGCCTGCGTGACGGCAGGAGCCGTAGCGGCGCAGGTCGCAGTACCACCAGTAATCCTCGGGGTTCATGCCGAGCTCCTTGATGCGGCTCTCGAGCACCTCAAGACGCTCTTCACGCTGGCTGCCGCCGATGATCTCACCGATGCCGGGCACGAGGCAGTCCGCCGCGGCGACGGTCTTGCCGTCGTCGTTCATGCGCATATAGAATGCCTTGATCTCCTTGGGATAATCGGTGACGAACACGGGGCGCTTGAACACCTCTTCGGTGAGATAGCGCTCATGCTCGGTCTGGAGGTCGGTGCCCCAGTCGACCTTGTAGTCGAACCTGTCGTTGTGCTTTTTGAGCAGCTCGACGGCCTCAGTGTAGGTGATGCGGCCAAATTCGCTGGACGCGACGTGCTTGAGCCGCTCGATGAGTCCCTTATCGACGAAGCTGTTGAAGAACGCGAGGTCGTCGGGGCAGCGCTCCATGACGGCGGTGATGATGTATTTCACCATCGCCTCCATGACGGCAAGGTTGCCGTCGAGGTCGCAGAAGGCCATCTCCGGCTCGATCATCCAGAACTCGGCGGCGTGGCGCGCGGTATTGGAGTTTTCGGCGCGGAAGGTGGGGCCGAAGGTGTAGACATCTCCGAAGGCCATGGCGAAGTTTTCGGCGTTGAGCTGGCCCGAAACGGTCAGACTGGCCTTCTTGCCGAAGAAGTCCTGCGAGTAGTCGACCTTGCCGTCCGCGGTCTTGGGGACGTTCTCAAGGTCGAGCGTCGTGACCTGGAACATCTCGCCCGCACCCTCGCAGTCGGAGCCTGTGATGATGGGCGTGTTGACATAGACGAAGCCGCGCTTCTGGAAGAACTCATGCACGGCGAAGGCTGCGGCGGAGCGCACGCGGAAAGTCGCGTTGAAGAGGTTCGTGCGCGGGCGAAGGTGCTGGATCGTGCGCAGGAACTCGACGCTGTGGCGCTTTTTCTGCAAGGGATAGTCCGGCGTGGACGGACCCTCGACCGCGATCTCGGTCGCCTTGAGCTCGAGCGGCTGCTTGGCCTCGGGTGTCAGGACGACCTCGCCGATGACGACGAGCGCCGCACCAACATTCTGCGATGCGATCTCCTTATAGTTCGCGAGAATGTTCGCGTCCATGACGACCTGCAGATTGCGGAAGCAGGAGCCGTCGTTGAGCTCGATGAAGCCGAAGGTTTTGAGGTCGCGGATGGTCTTGGCCCAGCCGCCCACGGTCACGGTCATGCCGCTGTAATGCTCGGCATCGGCGTAGATCGCCGCGATTTTCGTAATGTCTACCATGTTGATCACCTGTTATCTGTAAAGTTTTTTTGGAATTCTCAAAGAAATGTGCTGTCAAAGCCGCAGGGCATCAGCGCGCGGAGCGTCATCTTCCTTGCCTCGCGTGCGCGGTTGAGGCAGATGACCTCCATATCGGGGGAAAACTCATAGAGAAACTGGCGGCACGCGCCGCAGGGGTAGCAGAAATCCTCGCTGTTGCCGGCGATGACGATGCGGCGGAACTTGGTATGCCCCTCGCTGACCGCCTTGACGGCAGCGGTGCGCTCGGCGCAGAGCGTGAGGCTGTAGCTGGAATTTTCAATGTTGCAGCCGGTATAGACCGCACCGTCCTCGCACTCCAGGGCCGCGCCGACGGGGAAATGGGAATAGGGGATATAGGCGCGCTCGAGCATCTCGACCGCCTTTTGCGTCAATTCCCGCTCAGTCATTCCGCGCCTCCTTACCAGTCCACACCAAGGTCGGGACGGACCGAAAGATCGATGATGTCCTCTGCGTTGTAGAACTGCAAATAGCGGCTGCGGGAGTGGCGCAGCGTTGTGCCGTCCGGGTGCAGGCGGTCGCAGATGACGGCGGAGATGTCCTTTTTGACATAGCTGAACGAGTTGACGCCGACGCTTGCAAAGATGCGGAAGCCCTGACTTTGGAGGTATTGGAAGCGTTCGCCGGTCTTGTGCCAGTCGTCGCCGTCCGGCCGCCCGCCGTGCGGGTAGAAGAGAACATTCGTGGGGCCGACCAGCGAGCCGACCTCATCGGCCCAGCGTTCGGTGTCGTTGATGATGGTCTGGAGCGGCTTGCTTTCGAGACGGATATGCCCCCAGGTGTGGCTGCCGAAGGTCCAGCCGGTATCCTTGAGCCGTGCGATCACGGGTTTGACCGCCTCGATCTCGGCGGCGCGGTAGGCCTCGAACGCGGGACGGTCAGGGCTGTCCTTGGCGATGTCGCGGTCGTCCTGCGTGCGGTAGCCGAGGATGCCGTAGTAGCCGGTGAGCGAGTAGATGGCCTTCGCGCCGTTGAGCGAGAAGTCAGGGTGTTCGTACACGAACTCGTCGAGCATCGTCGTCGCGTCGCCCTCCTTGGTGAGGAAGGTCTCCTTCGTGTAGGGATCGGTGCACTCCGCCCAAATTTCGCCGTCATCGCCGACCACGAGCTTGCTCGTAAAGCCCTGCTCGAGCATGTAGGGATAATAGTTTACATCGTCGAAGCTGATGATGAGCGGCTTTTTGCCCTCAGGCAGCTTGAGCGTGTTGCGCACCATGTGCGTGCCGCTCTCGTCCGTGACCTCGCTCCACACATCCTCAATGGCGACGAGAATGTAGCCCTTTTCATAGACAGCCTGTAAGATCTTCGCATACTCGTCCGCGGTCACCATCCAGTCATCGAGACCGTAGCGCTCGCTCTGGCTCGCGCCGCAGTCGTGAAAGGCCCACTTGGGGTAGGCGATGACGGGGTGGAAGAAGATATGCTCGACGACCTGCTCCGGTCCCCACGACTGCGTGAGCTGATCCTCGCTCCAATAGGTCTTGACCGCCTCGTAGGGGTCGACATAGGGCTCAGGCTCCGGTTCGGGCACAACATTGGGCGTATTGCCGCCCTGCTCCGTATCAGGGAGCTCAGGCACATCATCAGTCGGCTGCTTTTCGCCGCAGCTGGCGAGCAGCGTTACGGTCATCATCGCCGCAAGCAGCAATGCAAGCATTCGTTTCATGGTGTTTCCTCCTCAGAAATACTGTACTTTGCAGTATACCATGCTCTTGCCGAAAAGGCTATACCAATCTGAAAACTTTCTGTACATTCAAAAAAATACATTTTTCTCTCTTTTGCACAAGCACTTTTTGAACAAAACAGCGATGTCTACCCGATGGCTACCCGCTGAAACGCCTGGGGCGCAAGGGCTTGC
>NZ_JAFBIQ010000045.1 GCF_021531315.1 Oscillibacter valericigenes
GCAAGCCCTTGCGCCCCAGGCGTTTCAGCGGGTAGCCATCGGGTAGACATCGCTGTTTTGTTCAAAAAGTGCTCATCAGGATAAACAAAAAAAGCGCCTCTCGGCGCTTTTTTTGAAAGAATACATTTTCTATGTTTTTACGATTTGCTTTTTCCCACATTTCGGGCAGGTCAATTCGACCCTTCCGACGCCGCGCGGCACGCGGCAATAGGTTCCGCAGGAGCATTTGACATATTTGTGTGCCTTATCCGCGCGGCGGGCCTTCGCCCCGCGCAGGGCGCTCTGCTTCGGACCCCACCACTGCATGAATTTCGCGTTTTCCGCGCGGCGCTTTTCGAGATTGCGCGAGAACAGGCGGAAAAACAGGTATACGCAGAGAAAAAGCGAAGCATAGTGCGCGAAGGCGGAGAAATACTGATTTCTGATAAGGCTTGAGAGCAGGCTCAGCGCCAGTTCGGCGATCAGGATCGCCCAGCAGAGCTGGTCGGCACCGTTTCGCCCGTACATGAAGCGCGCCATTGCGCAGCGGAGCTTATAAAAGAAATTCTGCAAAATCTATCACGCTTTCCATAAGAATTGCCCTTATTCTATACGATTTTGCGCCACGAGTAAAGCCCCTGCTAAGAAGTTTACGGAACGGCAATAATTGATTTGACATCGTGCGTTTCCTATGCTATGATACCCGAAGTAATAAGGGAGTAGCCGGCGCCGCAGGGCGTTGGACGGATCGTCATCACGGGGCTTTGCCTCCGGTCCGCCCATGAAATGGCAAGACTTTTACCGAAGGGAGCTTGGCTTGCCGACGGTAGAGGTCTTTTTCTTTTTCCCGAATTTGAACTTAGGAGTGTGTTGCATTTATGAGCTTTCTGCTTGACGGCTTTCGCGCCGTGACATGGCAGCAGGGCGTGATGTACCTCGTGGGTTTCGCGCTCATTTACCTTGCCATCAAAAAGGACTACGAGCCCGCCCTGCTTCTGCCGATGGGTTTCGGCGCCATCCTCGTCAATCTGCCCGGCTCCGGCGTGCTCAACCAGATGGTCGAGGGCATCGGCGAGAGCCAGGGTATCATCCAATGGCTGTTTGAAACGACCATTGAGGCCAGCGAGGCCCTGCCGCTGCTGCTGTTCATCGGCATCGGCGCGATGATCGACTTCGGCCCCCTGCTCTCGAACCCCAAGATGCTGCTCTTCGGCGCGGCGGCGCAGTTCGGCATCTTCTTCACCTTGGTCGCCGCGGTGCTGCTCGGCTTCGACCTTGCCGACGCCGCCTCCATCGGCATCATCGGCGCGGCGGACGGACCGACCTCCATTCTTGTTTCGCAGGTGCTGCACTCGGATTACATCGGGCCTATCGCGGTCGCGGCGTATTCGTATATGGCGCTCGTGCCGATCATTCAGCCCTTCGCCATCAAGCTCGTCACCACGAAAAAAGAGCGCCGCATCCACATGCCCTACAACCCCAAGAATGTCTCGCGCACGCTGCGCATCTGCTTCCCCATCCTTGTGACCATCATCGCGGGCTTCATCGCGCCGATGTCCGTCTCGCTCGTCGGCTTTTTGATGTTCGGCAACCTCCTGCGCGAGTGCGGCTGCCTTGACCGCCTCTCCGAGACCGCGCAGAACACGCTTGCAAACCTCATCACGCTGCTGCTTGGCATCACGATCTCGTTCTCCATGCGCGCCGATCAGTTCGTGAACCGAAATACGCTCATCATCATGGGTCTCGGCCTTGTGGCTTTCGTGTTTGACTCTATCGCGGGCGTCATGTTCGCGAAGTTCCTCAACCTCTTCAGCAAGACCAAGATCAACCCGATGGTCGGCGCGGCAGGCATTTCGGCCTTCCCGATGTCCGCGCGCGTCATTCAGAAGATGGGCCTTGAGGCCGACCGGAACAACCACCTGCTCATGCATGCGGTCGGCGCAAATGTCGCGGGACAGATCGCCAGCGTCCTCGCCGGCGGCATGATCCTCAACCTCGTGCCGCAGCTTTTGAAATAAGGAGGAACGGAAAATGACTGCTCTTGAAGCCGCTTTGACCATCATGTGGCAGGGGATGCTCGGCATCTTCGCCGTTATGGCCGCCATCACCGCAATCGTGATGCTCTTCACCAAATTCAGCAAGTAAAACGCAGTCAAGCCCTCCCGCATGGGAGGGCTTGACTTTTTCCTATCAGATGGTACAATAGTTTTGGGACGCTGCACAGACGGCAGGCGGTCGGCCACACCACCCGAAAGGGGGTGAGACCATGCGGATCACACTACATATCGGACGGTTCACCGTGACGATCATTGTGAAAAGCAGAAACCGCCACTCGGCAAAGTGACGGTTTCTAAGTTCGCTTAGAAAACTTCTCATTTGAATGGGTCGACCGCTTGTCGCAGCGTCCCTTTCTGTTTTCATTATAGCCGCGGTGCGCGCGATTGTCAAGTGGGTGGCGCGGAAAGCTTTTCCTCCGGCGGGCAGAGATGCCCGCCGGAGCTTTTTACACCTTGGAGAAATTTTTTCCTCTCGTTGCACGCTGCGGGACACCAAAGCGCACATTACGCCCTATGGGTGTAATGACTTTGTCCGCAGTGGGAAGAAAACTTAAAGCCTGTGGGCGGAGGTATTGCCGCGCGGAAGAAAAAGCCGCCGCGCTTTCGCGCCGCGCAACGCAAAACTGAATAGAAAACAGGTTGAGCACCTTCGGGGGCTTTGTCAGCTTTCAAAATCAAATTTTGTTCTAATTGCTGAACGTAAAAATCAGGAGGAAAGCATGAAAAAAACCACCAACTACCAGCTCAACCAGTGGGCGAAAACCGACCGCATTTTGATGGACGACTTCAACGCCGACAACGCGAAGATCGACGAAACTCTCGCGGCCCACGCCGCCGCCCTCGCTGGCTGCGGCAACTGCAAGATCGAATACGGCACCTATCGCGGCACCGGCACGTTAAACCACTCCATCACCTTTTCGGCAAAGCCGATGGCCGTATTCATTCAACGCGACGTATTGGGAGAGTTTGGCATGATCCTGCGGGGCAGCAAAATGTTCTTAACGTATAGCAATGGAGCCTTCGCCCACGCACAATGTAATTGGACGGAAACTGGTGTCACCATTTCCCGTTACACCACCAGCGATACCGCCAGCACCGTCCTCAACGAGGGTGGACAAACCTACACCTACATGGCGCTCCTGCCGATGGATGAATGAAAAAGAAGGCCCGCTCCTTTCGGAGCGGGCCTTGCTTTATCTGTTTTTTACCATGTCAGACACATGATCCGATGGGTGTGATTACGCCTTGAGAGCGAAAGTCAGACCCTTGACGGTCCACTCGACCTTGGCCTCGTTGGTGCCGTTGGCGCCAGCAATGGCGTTGGCCGCGTAGGTGAGCACATAGGTGGTGTCCTTATCCGTAGCGTTCCGGGACACGGCGTAGCTCCAAACATAGCCGTCGGTGTCGACCTTTGCAGTGGTACCAACCGTCAGCGTAGTGCTGGTAGTGGTGCCATCAGCGTCATAGACGGTGAGAGTGGGCGCAGAAGTCTGCTTCTCGCTGAAGGTGACAACGATGAGGTCGGCATCACCGGGAGCGTTCGTGGACAGGCAGTCAGCGCTCAGGCCCTGCTTGACCTCCATGGTTCTCACGGTGGGAGTGCTCAGCTCCGTGACGCTCTTGACGGTGACGTCCGCATTGCCCGTGATCTTGACATTGTGCTTAACGGCAGCAGCGGGGTTAGTGTTGTCGTTCTTCCAAACCAGGACGAACTCGGTGCCGGCGATGTCAAGGACGACCTTGATGGGCTTGGCATTCACGGCAACGGTGGAACCGGCAGCGCCCTTCACCTCAATGGCAACGGGCTCATCCTTAGCGATGTTGGCAACCTTGTTGGCGGTCACGGTGACCTTCAGGTTAGCGCCAGTGCCGGAGTAGGGCGTGGCGGGGGTCACGCCGTACTTGTTGAGGGTATTCAGAACGCTGGCCTGACCAGAGGTGCTGGCGTTGCTGATGGTGTAGGTGGGGGCACCCAGGCCGGTGACCTTGATCACGACATAGGCATCGCCGTTGGCAGTGATGCACGCGTCAGAGGAAGTAGCGTGAACCAGAATGGTGTTTGCGGAGGTGTCAACAGCAACGCCGGTCGTGAGGGTCGTGCCAGTGCCAAGCTTAGCGCCGGACACGAGGGCGAAGTTGGCGTTGCCGGAGTACTCCTTGTTGGAGGCAGAAGCCGCGAAGGAGGACTGAGCAGTGGTGGACATGGTCATGTTGGTATCGCTGGTCATGGTGACAGGCGTCTTGCCGTCAGCGCCAACGTACTTGACGTAGATATCGCTGAAGGACTCATCGCCCAGCTCGAAGGTGATGTTCTCACCCTCGGTGAACAGGCCGGCAGCCGTGGCGCCAGTGCCGGTGTAGCGCAGAGCGTTCTTGGCATCCTGTCTCAGGGTGACCGGGCTGCTAGTAGTGGAGAAGGTGACAGTGTCCACATACACGCCGTCAGACAGGATATTCACCTCGACTTCGTCAACCATGGCAACGAACTCGGGAGCGGTGTAGGTCACAGCCAGCTTCATGGCGCCGTTCCGACGGATGGAGTACTCGACGGTAGCATCGCCATTCTTGGAGATCTGGTCCTCGCCGCTGCCGGAGCCGGAGCCGCCCGCGGGAGAGGTCGCGCTATCAACGAAGATATAGATGCTCTTAGCGATATCGCTGTTGTCATCGTCGCGCAGCACATAGGCCTTAGAGGCACCGCTGAGGGTGTAGCCCTTGAGGAGAGCCGCAGCCGCCTTGGCGCTGGTCTGATAGAGCTGATAATCCTTGCCCTGATCGATCAGGTCGTTGTTCGCGCCCTTGTTGATGAGCAGGGTGACGTTGGCCTTCTCGGCATAGAAGTCCTGACCGCCGATAGAGATGGTTTCCTTGTCGATGGAGACGGTGTTGTTGGGAGCGGTGCCGAGGGCGATGTTCACGCGCTTGGTGCTGTTGTCAAACGTGGCACCGCCGGTGACAAAGCCCTTGCTGTTCTCCTTGATGTTGCGCAACAGCAAGCCGTTGGCATCGCTGCCGGTGATGTTAGAGTCAATGTACTTCTCAGTCTCCTGGCCGTCGAAGAGCACCTTATACTTGTAGTAGGTGTTGTTCTCGGAGTCGGTGGTCTTGTTGCCGGTGTACTTGAGCAGCAGCATGTAGTCGGCAGCGTTCTCGGAGCCGTCCACGGTCGCATCGCTATCCTTGGTCAGGTCGACGAAGACATACTCGGCGTACGCGCCGTTGTTCTTCACGCTGGCAACAATGGTAGCGTTCGGGCTCTTTGCGGTAGTGCCGGTGGTGACATTGGGAGCGTTCTTGATGCCGGTGGCAGTGGTCACGGTGCCGTCCGCCTCAAGCACGACAAACACGGTGGAGCTGTTGCCCTTGACGTCGGCAACATTCACGCTGGGGCTGCCGTAGGTACCGGCGGCATTGGGCATGAACTTGATCTTGTCATTCTTGATGACATCCTTGCCAACAGCGGGATTAACGACAGTGTAAGTGACCGTGCCCACCGCGCGGGTGACCGTGCTCTTGAGCGCGTTCAGTGTATACTCGCCGTTGGAATCCTTGCTGAAGGTATACCACTTGCCCTGACCATCGCTGGTGTTAGCAGCGCTTCTGCCGTCAGCGAGGAGCTTGGTGTTCGCATCGGTCTTGCCGTCAGCCTTCTTGATGATGATGGTCTCGTTGGTGCCGTCGGTGAAGTAGGCGTCAGCCGCAACGCGGTTGCCCACGCCGTTGGACTTGGCGGTTTCCTTGATGAAGACATAGCTGCTGGAAGCCAGAGCATCGTCAACACAGATGATGTAGCCGTACTGGTCGAGAACGACGGTGGCCTTCTCCTTGATGGTGTACTGAGTCTTGGACTCGTCAGCACCATTGCCGACGACCTTGCTGTAGGAGTACTTGGTGCCGCCGACGATAACATAGTCATCCTCGGTGTACTCGCTGACCTCGCCGGTCACGATCTCAGCCTTAACAGCGGACTTAATCTCGCGCGCGGAGCGGGAATAGGTGACGAGGATGTAATCGTCCGCTTTGAAGCCCTCAACATTCACGTCATCGTTCTCGATGGTGACGGGGAGAGTGGGATCGTTGTTGTCAGCCGCATTGACGTCCTTGTACTCGATGGAGAGAATGCCCTTGATGCTGTTGTAGTCGGCAGTCGCCTGCACGAGGTAGGTATAGACGACAACGATCTTCACATTGTTGTCGTTGTCCATATAGACCTCAGTCAGAACACCGTTGCCGGACAGGCCATCAGCATAGGTGGTACCGGTCGCGGAGGAGCTGTTCTTCACGAAGTAGTTGTCAGGGTTCGGGTTAGCGACCTTCTTGCCGTCAACATAGAGCTCGAAGTTATACTTGCCGTTCTTGATGCCGTCCACGACGGTGGAACCGACAAGGTTGTACAGGTCGCCGCGCTTGGCCTTGGCGGTGTAGGTTTCCTTCAGATCGCTGTCGTCGGCATAGGTGCCGATTTCAACGGTCTTGTACTTCCACTGGTTGGCGTCACGGCCGAAGTCTTCAGTGGTCTTGGTCAGACGCAGGTCGGAGTAATACTCCTCGGCGAACTCAACGGTGTAAGCGGTGGTGCCGTTGATAACGTCGTTGGAGATGGTCTGAG
>NZ_JAFBIQ010000046.1 GCF_021531315.1 Oscillibacter valericigenes
GCTCCCAGTTTTCCGGCAAAAAATGGTTCGTTATTCCCGACAAAATATGGTTGGGAACTCCCGACGCCAACAAGTCCGTATGTGTCAAGGACTCGCGGATTGTTCTTCTAATGAAACTATTTGAAAATACCTGCTATTACGACATAACTGCTCCAATAAGTCATTTTTCTATCTTACATGGCATATTAAGTCTTACCTTGATACATTCAGAGCAATTGCTTTCAGACGTAACCTCGAGTACCTCACAAGAATATGTCATCCCTTTTTGGAGCCGTTCTGCAATTGCTTGACTGTAGTAGCGTGGAATATAACCCAAGTGCGCTCCTTGATTAGTCAATACTCGAATAGCAAACGAGTCGTACTTATTCTTGGGTTCTTCCTTAAGAAGCAGCAAATCACCAACATTTACCGGAGGAAGTAGATCACAGTTATTTCCTTCGCAAGCTGCATGATGTCGGATGCCCATAACATAAAAATCACGCTCAATGCTTTCCGTTTCAGGAAAAATTGGATCAACGAATTCGTAGGTATCGATAGGAAGGCGTGCGCCACTTTTGCGCAGCAGTTCAAACTCGTCAAACTCATCTAGAGCATACTTCTCCAAAATTTTCTCAATGTCTCGTCTTTTTCGATCAGGCAGTCTACTCGAAAAAACAGGAAAAAGCACATCGCTTTCATAAGTTTTTGATTCAGGAAAAGCATCTAATCGTGTCCAACCGGCGTTTTCAGCCGCTGTTGCCGTTTTACAATACTCAAATTTATATTTTTTATTGTGGCTAAGTTTTCCAATCGTAAAATTTTGCCTTGTTTTTGGATCTTTCCAAATCAAATATAAATAATTATCAAACTCCAACATTATCATTATCCTTTCCAGTCAAAATCTGGGCCAATAATTCTATTTTTCTATGAAGATATCGACGAATTAGCTGGTTCTTCCCTCTGCTGAGAATGGTGGCTGGATATTGATCGAGCAATGCGTCAATCGTTGCTGCATCCAAAAGGCTAATAAAGTTTCTGGCTATTACTTCGGTATCAGAAAATTCTGTCAACAGAAAACGCACAACATCTGAATGACTGGGACGTTTTTTTGTTGATCCATCAATGCGTATCATTGATTTCGACTTTGAATCAACCAATGCATCGAAACGCTTCGTATCCCGTCCGGCATATGCAGCAAGTTGGCTCTCGTTTACATAGCAGCATAAAGAAGAACCGTTGTCATATAACGGACAACGTCTAAGCCTAATTCTTTTCTTATCGGTCGAGACCTTCAAGAGTAGACCCCAGTTACTTTGGTGGCGATCAGTATTTCCGATTAAATAATCAAACAGCATCATCTCTAACCATATTTCTTGAGGAACTACTTCAGGAACAGAACCAAATATATGATCGATACAATAGTAGATTCCGCTATCCTCATCTTGCATTGTCTCAGCATTGAAGCTAGGATATCGACCCGAAATAAAGTTGATTCCTTCGCACAGCGCCTCATCGTTCTTGCGCACCAAGTAGCTCATACTTCCGATGCGTTCATCTCGGAATCCAACATCTACAGTCGCAGTAGGAATCCTAAGGATTTCACCTAATTGATGAGCAAGATGTTCTGAAATATGTTCTGTAGTTTCTTTACCATCTTCAGGATCAATCTTGGGGTATTTAAAAAGTCCGATTTGTCCGGTTTCAGAAATCAACCAGATTTTTTCGCTACGGCCACTACCTTCCGCAAAACCGTCATATTCCTTCCAAGTGCTGAAATCAACAACATCAAACATGCAAGTCTCCACCCTTGTCATAAACATTAAGTTTGCCCATTAGGGCATTGATTTCTTCAGAGCAGTCCGCATACGAGGTTTCGAGCATCTTATTGTACATTTTTGGAAAAGCTCGAAGAATCTCGTATTCTTCAGGAGATAAGATAACAGCAACAGGCGTATTGTTCTTAATTACGAGAAGTGTTTCTCCTCTTTGAGCACGAGAAAACAAAGGGGAAGCCTGCCCCTTGTTAAACTGAGTGATTGATACAAGGTTCTTAAATAAACCAGATATATCCAAAGCGAAGCCCCCCTTTCTATAGTATTACATTTAAATTATATGATAGTAATGTAAATATGTCAATGAATTTATATATAAAATATAATGTTAATTTACATTAAAATGGAAGTAATGAATTACCAGATGACTTCGCTTTTAAGTACAGAAATCAATATGTTGCAAAGGTTTGTACATTCTTCAAGGCCCATTGTCAGCTGGCGCGGTCATAACAGCAAAAGAATTTAAATGGAATTCCTGCATCAATGGTAATGAATTTACACCGGCGCTTACACGCCCCATTGACTTATGGACCCTTTTGAAATCAATGGCTTGGCAAACAGACCTATGGAACCTCTGATTTAATCCGCACTACCATACAGGTTCGAGATATGGTATAATAACACCATCAAAACAATGGTGGTGCCGGACAATGAAGCAGGAAACATTTACAGACATCGAGTACAGCTACCGTAAGAAGAAAACCAAGCGGGAAGAATTTCTGGAAATCATGGATGAGATTATCCCCTGGGAAGAATGGGTTGGTGTAATCGAACCATAGACGTCTAAGAATATATTGCTCAATATCTTTTGATGAGGCATCCTTTATTATCTTGTTGTCGCTAAAAAGGTCGATTTGAGGATCCTCTTTGTAGAATTCATCCATCCAGTTGCTGTCTCCGAGCAAACGATTGATGCAGTCAATCCACGACTGCTCCATATGCCCATCACGCCGGAGCATTCTATTCAAGGCGGAGAACGGGAACAGGTACCACACATCAAAAGATTCCGTTTTTGCTATGGTCTCAAGAGTTGTCCACGATACTTCCGTGGCATAGGGGTCAAGGAAGAGTAACGCCCGATTAAATCTCCAATCGATTGCAGAACAAATTGATGTGAGTTCTGTGTTTGCGTCACCCTGCTTAATATGTACACATTTTGAGAGCTTGGGAAATTCCACATTGACCATCTGCTGCAGCTGGGCAGCTTTCTTCTTGTCTTTTTCAATAAAGTAGTACTGGTCAAAATGGTTATCGGCAAGCAAGGCTAATCTTGCCGAACCTGCAATCTCACGCTGTCCATCACGTGTGGTAATGCTACCCGTGCCGGCAAAAGCATCGATATAGATCTTTTTAAAATGAAAATTTTTTAGAGCCGTCAGATAGGCGTCTAAATATCCAGTCAGAATATCAAGCTTTTCGATTGTCCAATCACCACCAAATTGCTGCAATTCACTCATAAGTAACCTCCACCTTTTTTGAAAGCCTTTGAACTTCGAGAGATATTTGCGCCATCTGTTCTTCAGTCGGATCTGCTTCGATTAGCTGCCGTACGATATTCCACAATTGCGGTTTTTCGCGCAGTCGTGCATTTATATCGGGGGGAGCTGTTCCTTTGGCTTCGGCGAACAAACGTAACATTTCATCACGACGTCTTGCTGGAGGTTGTAGCTGATCTAACAGCTTGAGAAATACATCTTCTGAAGGAAAGTTCATTCCGCTTTCAATTGAACTCAAAGATGCGTTTGTAATATCGACGGCCAGTGCCAGCTGACGCTGAGAGAGGTAGGGGTGCTTACTTTCTCTTGATTGCTTGATCCACTTGCCGAGTTTTTTCTTGTCAGCAGATGCCACAGCCATTGATATTCCTCCTTTACAGTATGATAGTTGATAGTTAACAACTAAGATTATTTTAGCATAAGCAAATTATGACTGTCAAGGAATGAGAAGGAGATAAGGGACGAAGATTCGCAATTAGGTGCGCTACAGTTCATGGAGTCCAAGTTTTTGCGCTTTTTGTTTCCAAATTATGATGCGTTGGCGCTATTCTTTGGTTAATGCGGCGCAATGTTTGATTATAGAGAGTTGTCGCTCGAAGCACTCAATACCGAAGACGGCGATACGCTGATGGACCTTCTGCTCGATGAAACCAATTGCCTAGAGAAGATTCGAGAAGACCGTATTCTGCTTGAGCAGCTTTTCAGGCGACTTGGTGAGCTTGATCCGAACACAGACCGCATCCGCTTTACCTTTAAGAACGGTCAGGGAATTAGCACCTGACTTGCAATCAAAAACAGGCTCCTCACCACTGGACGTAATTCGGTGATGGGGAGCCTTTGCTAATTATGAATTCCACACTCTTTTGTTTTTCGGTTTTATAAATTCATCCGCAAACGCAGCTGCAGTAACATGATTCCTATCAATTGTTAAAAGTCTTCCGTGTCTCCTATAATGCATAGCTTCTTAGTATTCTTCGAGTTCCTCCTTTGCTATTGTAGACATTGTTATCCACCCCAATATGAAAACAGCCGGTTTCTCTGTGAAACCGATCCCCTAAATGATACCCTGGCACCAGAGTGCCCATGTAGCGTTTCTTTGGAAGGGCAGAGAAAGGGCTGTTTAATTCTCTGGACAGGGGTAAACTGTAAACAAGAAAAGGCTTTCCCTGCAGCCTCGCGTTTTCGGCGGGAGAGCCTTTTGACCACACAAACAGCCACAGACCTGCGTGGAATATGTGGAAAAAACAGATTTAAAAAGTGCTGGAAAACAAATGAAATGGAACGGAAAAGACCATAAAAGAACGGAAAATATTATAAAAAGTTTCAAATTCCGGTTGGTAAGGATGAGGTCGGCAGTTCGAATCTGCCCAGCAGCTCCACAAATAGCCTGTAACCATAGGGGTTACGGGCTTTTTGCTTTTTATGAGTAGAGGCGAAATGTTGGATTTTCCAACACTTTTTCCAACAGTCGTCGTTTAGGTTGAGTTTTGATCCATCATCGCGATGATCAACTTAGCCATTTCAGGTTTTTCCAACAGCAGTTGATAGGCTTTTTGTGCTTCATCAACGGCTGTTTTTTCTTTCAGTTTGGCGCTCTCATGACGAAAGAATTTTTGTTCCACTTTTTTCGCAAGCTGACGTCGATCCTCGTTGCTTGTGTGGGCGTACAGATCGGTAACCATTCGCGCCTGTGCGTGGCCGGTATCGCCTTGCACCGCTTTAATGTCGCCGCCACTGAGCTGCAGCTTCATGGAAGCACTGCAATGGCGCAGACTGTGAAAGACAACGGGGGAGAATTCATGCGTTTGATTGAATTTGCGGATCAAGTCGGCGATCTGCCGCTCCTCGTAGGGGCGACCGTCCTCATGCGCGAGTACAAGGTCATAGTCCGTATAGGCAGCACCCATCAAGGCTTTTTCTTCTTCTTGGTGAGTTTTCATTTCCTGCAACGCTTTGGCAACGGTTTTAGGGAGATAGACATTGCGGATGCTGCTTGCCGTTTTGGGAGCCTTTAGCACAAGGACTGTTGTGCAAGGCCGCTTTCGCTTGATTTCGGGGAAGATAAAGCGCACTTTTGAGCGTCCGCGCGTCTCCAGATCATTAAGACTTTTCTTATCGCAGCGCTTCAACTCACGGTCGATGACAATACAGGCGGTTCCGTTCTGAATAGCGTCCTCGCTGTTTTGAACATTTTCCCATACCAAGCCGAGAATTTCGCCGATACGCATGGAGCAGCCGATAGCAAGCAGCATGGCAAGGCGCAGAATGGGGTCGTCACAAATCTCGACAGCGTTTTGCGCTTCACTGAAGGTCCATACCGAGCGTGTATTTTTTTCGTACTGTGGCAGGGTGGCGTTCAGCGCGGGATTTTGCTTGATATAGCCCCATGTTACCGCTTGGTTAAGGGCGCTGCGGAGCAAAGCGTGGACCTTCTCGATGACCTGCGGAGAAACGGTTTTCCCAGCGCTTTTATGACCCTTCAGAACGACAGCGGGCTTATCGCGGAGGCTGTCATAATATAGGTCCAAATCATGTGTGGTGAGATCCTGCACAAGCACATTGCCGAGATAGGGCTTGATGTAGTCATCGATTCGGTGACGGCTGCAGGAGAGATAAGAATCGCCCCAATGGTTGAGACCATAAAGCTGAACATACTCGTCCATCAGCTCACCTATCGTCAGAAAATCCTTTACCAAGGGTTTATTTCGCGCGGAGCGTGTGACCTTCGGAGGACGAAGCTGGCCGATGGACTTCTCGTATTCAATCTGTGCGACGCGGAGCTTTGCCGC
>NZ_JAFBIQ010000047.1 GCF_021531315.1 Oscillibacter valericigenes
GGGAACGGCTGGCACACGGACTTTGGTACAAAGTCTAGTGTGTTATACCCATCACGACGGGGGACGGGAGAAATCACGAACTGGCCGCAGCCAGTCCGTGATTTTGACCGGACCGAAAAAGAAGAACGTGAGGTGTCGGGATCGACACCTCACGGACGCACTTTTTCAGAAAGTCGTGGTGGGGATTCTCCGCTCCTTCGTCCCCAAATATGACAAAGGAGGAACAGTGATGGCGTATGCCATTTTACGATTTGCCAAGCATAAGGGCGGCGCGTCCAAGGCGCTGAGCGCCCACCACGAGCGGACAAAAGAGATTTACGCCAGCAATCCGGATATTGACAAAAACCGTACCATGCAGAACTACCACATAGTCACGCCGCGTTGGAGCTATGAGCAGGAGATCCGACACCGCATCAGGATGGCGGGCTGCCGTGTGCGGAAGGACAGCGTGAAATTTGTGGACACGCTGGTGACGGTCAGCCCCGAGTTTGCAAAGGTGCATGAAGCGGAAATGGCGGAATACTTCACGAGGGCATTTAACTTCTTGAAAGAGCGCGTGGGTGAGGAAAATATCATTTCCGCCGTGGTACACATGGACGAGAAAACACCGCATCTACACCTGTGCTTCGTGCCGCTGACGGAAGATAAGCGGCTGTCCGCAAAAGAGATTCTCGGCAACAAGAAAGCGATGATCTACTGGCAGGATGATTTTTACGCTTGCATGGCGGCACGCTGGCCGGAGCTGGAACGCGGCACACCCGCCGTTGAAACGAAGCGTAAGCACCTGACGCCGCAATGGTACAAGAAAGTGACCGCGATGGACGAGAAATTAGAAAGGCTGGAAACTGCGTTGAACGACATCAATGTGTTCAACGCAGGCAAGAAGCGCGAAGAGGCAATTGCGCTGCTGGCACAGCTTTTGCCGGAGGTGGAATCTTTCCAGACAGAGATTCAGCGGATGCAGGGGGCTGTGTCACAGTCGCTTTCCATGCAGCGATGCAGCGCCGAGGAAAACGAAGCACTAAAGGACGAGCTGACCGCCGAACGCCGCAAGAGCGCCGAGCAGCGCGCGAAGCTCACGGTGCTGGAGGAACGGTACAGGCGGATGGAAAAGCTGCTGAACAAGGTGCCGAGGGAGATGCTGCAAAGCAATCTGATAAGCACAGGGAACGATAGACAATTCCAATAATTTGTTTAATTGTCTCCGCCAAGATTAGAGCGGCGCAGCAGTATAGTCACAATAGAATGACACGATGGCATTGAACGGCTGCAAGCAAAAATATTGATGGCCTACAAGGCTAAAATTAGGAAAGGAGAAAGCAAGATATACTCAGGAGTCTCATTTTCTCTGCGGCTTGTTGAAGCCTCAAATATTTTCAAGAAAATATTCCTTTCGTGTCCAAAATTTTAGGGAATGCACGTTTTATATTATGCTAGCTACCAACCGAAAAAACATAAGTCTTGCAGACAGAAAGGAATGCTATTATGAGTAATATTACGATTAGGAACATGCTCCGTAAGCAGATTTGGGAAATTTAATGTGTTCAATAATGCACTATATCCATAAAATGTTGATACAGATTTGGAGGTTATATGAATGAAAAAAATGAGTATTCTGACTATCGCGCTCCTTCTTTTATCTCTAAACGCAAATGCGATTATGCAATCGCCGATGGGAGCTGATTATGGTATGGGACCGCACGCCATTGTATCTTATGCTGAGAATAACTATGACCTTCAAACTGTCGGCGTTGAAGAAAGTCTTAAAGCCGATATCTGTTCACATTATGGATGGACGAACAAGGAACAATTCGCTTTTATCAATGGTAAGATATATAACTCAGATTATCCAAATGGAGTCCCCGAATCCAGCGACTTTCTAACACTCCAAGAATTTGTCTACGAATATGGTAGGTACACTGCTTTCTGCCGTAAACTACCGCAGGCAATCAGCAGTGAGTTTGGATACATTGTGTTCCGTGACATAGATGGAAAATGGGACCTTACAGGGCGGGCCGCTGGACAGCTTGCTGCTACGCAAGAGGAACGAATTCGCAACGTCGGTGCTCCGTGGTATGTTTATAGTGTTTATCGCACAGCGCAAGAAGGCTATTTTTCTGGATACAGGTCTGAGGATGTTCCCCCTGCTTATTTGTTCGGCCCAGAACGTAATATCACCCGTGCAGAACTCATTTCAGTTATTATGGCCGGCGGGCGTGATAAGCAGAGAGAATATGACAACAGGTATTCTGATGTTCCTCAAAACAAGTGGTATTATAGCGCTGTTTCTTCCGCGTATGAAGCTGGAATCCTGAATGAGGATGCGGGAAAACTTTCTCCCGAAGAGCCAGCATCCAGAGAGTTTACCGCTGCTCTTCTCGCAAGCCTTGCACAAATAGACATCTCAACAAATGACATATCTTTCTTAGATGCCGATGACATTTCCATTCCATACCGCGAAGCAGTCGAAGGTCTTGCGGCAGCTCAAGTCATTAAAGGTTATCCAGATGGCCGATTTGCCCCTGAGGATCCTGTTACAAGAGCGGAAGTCGCAGCAATGCTCAATCGAATTATGGAGCACGGACTCCTGAAAACGAAAACGCCAGCCCAGCTTTTTGCGGATAATTTCGTCGAGCAGCATCTCTCGGGGCTAGACTGCAAACCATTGTACCAAATCATTTCGGAACTGAGTCCTTTATAATTATTTAAATACCCACTTCAAAAGGAGGCCACAGTATCCTGTGGCCTCCTTTTGCTGATGTATGCGAGATAGTAGCCACAGAATCCGCAGCCACACAATCTGTCAAATGTGCAGAATACTATCTATTTTTAATATTGGCTTGTCTATCTTGTACATAATACAGCTTTTCGTATTAGTTAAATTTACAGATTAATCAAACATCACTATCTTTATGTCCAAAAAGTACAACCTTCATCGTTATTTAGTAGTGAAAAGTGATGAGCAAAACAGGCAGAAGGAGCAGCCCACAAACAAGGGAAACGGGAATCAAAAGAGCTTAGGGCATCTCAAGGGCGCAAAAACCATAGCACGGTACCCCCCGCGCCTGAAAAAGGTATGGAAAAGACAGATCAGGCGGAACGCCGAAGCTGTTTGGCAGAGCGGTAGGAGTGAGAGCCGTGCAGAACGGCGGCCAACGCAACCGCCAGAGCGGAGATATGAGCCAGTGTATTGAGGTTTGCCGCGCTGTTTCCGTTGCGCACCCACAGCCGTTCCTGTCCAGACGCCTTAGGTATCCAGTGTGAAGCCCGCAGAGTAGTGGCCCAGCATGGATGACACCGTTTTTAACGCGAAACCGCGTCGGCAGGGAGGCTCCCGCCTCCGGCGGCGCCGCTTTTGACCGCGCAAAAGCGGCGAGAAAACGCCCACGGGCTGCGCCCGTGACCCACTTCATTGCAGGCTCGCGACAGAACGACTGCACGCGCTGCGCAAAGAGCTGTCTGCCAATTTTTGCAGCGGCTTTCGACTTGGCCTTCGTCTATATCCGCTTGGTGCTGCCCCTGTGAGGTTTCGAGAGATCTACTTCTTTTCCAACGGCAGCAAAGTCGGATCTTGAAAGCACTCCAGCAGACCTTCTTTTTCTGCATTTGGGAAACAGGCACACCTGCCCGACCTGACCTCATCTATCAACAATTCTCTTGCTGTGCCATAATTCTGCGCATCCATCTGTTTGACGGCATCCTCAGCCGCACGAAAGAGCGCCACATATAACATCTGATAATTCGGCATGACCTCACCTCGACAAAAGCGATATTGTATGCTAATAATGAACCTATATTTAGAATACATCAAAGCATACTATATTGCAAGAGGTGACCAACTATAAGAAGTCAAGGGAAAATTGAAAAATTTTCATCTGGTCAGAAAAGGGCGCAGAAAACCAAGCCCTCTTCCGAGGACTTCAAAAAAAGTTGATCATGGGTCAGCGAACGAGAGCGGGGTTATAGGACAGTTCTTTCGCCTGAAGAGTATAAATAACCCGCAAAAGCTTTTTAGCAACATGGGTAAGAGCAACGCGGTGCTCCTTGCCCTCGGCGCGTTTCTTGGCGTAGTAGGCCGCAAAAGTCGGTTCGTTGTTAATCACTGTCTGCGCACAGTTCATCATGGCATAGCGCAAATGGGAAGAACCGTGCTTTACCATCTTTCCAGTGCTTTCTGAAGTGCCGGATTGAAAATAACCAGGCTCCATTCCGGCAAAGGAAAGCAGTTTGGATGGACTGTTGAACTTGGAAAGATCACCAAATTCAGAAAGAATAACCGCGGCGGAAGCTACACCGATTCCCGGAATGGTCAGCATAGGCGGAGCAAGGCCAAGGACACAGTCATGGATCTGCAACTCAATTTCCTCCACCTTGCTTTGAAGCTGGTTGTAAATATCGATGGTGATCTCCATTTCCTGAAGCAAATAGTCGAAAGTTGAACCGACCGTATTTCTGGCCAGCGTCTTGAGTTCAACAAAATCCACCATGGAGAATCTTCCTCGAGATAGACGCCGCAATGGTTCATAGGACTTGGAATTCATGTTGGATATTTTCTCTGGAGAAGCGTAATGGGAAAGGATATACAGTGCCGTTGCCGAAAATCTTCCCTTGAAAAAAGGCTTGAACTCAGGGAAGACCTTGTCAAGGATGTTTGTCAACGCAACCAGTTGCTTGCTCCGCTGCCGAATCAGGCTGTCCCGAAATCTTGTTAGTGACTTTAGCTTTTCAAGCGTGTAAAATGACGGTGGATAGGGCTTGTACTCTACCGTCATCAGATATTGGGCGATCATGAGAGCGTCGATGGAATCCGTCTTTGTTTTTCTGAGCGATTTGCTGTGAACAAATCGGTTGATCAGAAGCGGATTAAACTCCATGAACGAGAAGTCGTTGTTTTCGAGGAACAGCTTCAGATTTTGCCCATAATGACCGGTAGCTTCAAGCCCTATCTTCTTTTCGCCATCGAGGGCATCAAGCAACTCCTTGAGCAAAGAAAACCCCTCGCGGTCATTCTGGAACGACCACGAGGGTGTGATGACATCGCCAAGCTCATCAACGATGGCGCAGTCGTGCTTGAATTTTGAAATGTCGATTCCTACAAAGTACAATTGGTTTCCTCCTCTATCTGTTTTTTAGCACTGCTGTTTCCACAGAAGGCTTGTCCATGTATTCACGCAAATGAAACGTCAAGCGTTACCCAACTGATTACCAATTCAGACAAGTCACTGTGGTTTGAGTCACCTCCGAACAGTCATGCTGTAATTTTATAGATACAAATCCACAGTGCTTGTTCTGATTATAAAGCAGGTAGCTACTCCTGCAATATAACTTTTTGAGGAAAGGAGAAATAATTAAAACCACCCCCTTTCGAGATGGTTTTAATTATACGTGATTTTATGGAGAATTTCATCCCGAAGCAGTATAAAAAGGAGCCGATCACCATTCGAGTATCGCCCGATAAGCTGGCGCAGATCGACAGTGCTGCCGCAAAGTACGATTTGAGCCGCAGTGATTTCATCAATCAATGCATTGATTTTGCTCTGAAAAACCTGCCCAATCAGTAAAGCGACCGCTTTTGCGGTCGCTTTTTCTATCCCACTCATTAACTACTTTTTTAACCAGCTCATCACCGTGTAGGTCTTGGCCCGTCCGTAGTCGATGCCGACATTTTCCTCGATTGCCTTTTTCAGCTTTTCCTTGACTTCTGCCTGTGTTTTGCCGAGGACGTTTTTAATGATGGCCTTGCCGGTTTCGGGATCGTGACCGACTGTGTACCGGCCTTCCCATCGTCCATCCTTTCGTTTTCGGATATTGCCCTCGCCGTTTGCTCGTCTTTTCGGCATAAAATCAGCCTCCTTTGCCAACGAACAATACCGTAACCAATGGGACAAAGCTACCGAAAAACGGAATCGTTATCAGAAAGTTATCATTTGCCCCTCGGAGCCGTGCCGCCTTATCTTTGACTATTGCGGTGCAATTTCTGCGCTACCGGAGGCGTTCTTCTTTGGTTACAGTGGTGCGATTTTTGGACGGTTGAAAGTTTCTTTTCATTGACTGTTATGAAATGACTCTTGTCAAGGTGAAAATT
>NZ_JAFBIQ010000048.1 GCF_021531315.1 Oscillibacter valericigenes
AGATTTTGTGTCTCCAGCAGCAGATGGCGTTCTTAAAAAAAGTCATGCGGCTGCACGGCAAGCCGGGAGAATAAGCTCCCGCTTGGCTTCATCAATCACAAGCACCCGGTCAAGGTCTGCGGCGGCTTCTATCAAGCGTGGCTTGACGGTATCGCCCAGCCCGTCCTCGGCGGTCTGGTAAATTACTTGGAATGGCGGCAAGGGCTTCATTCCCGGCAGCGTTCCCCCGGTGGTGCAGGCGGCGGCAAGGCGTAGGGCAAAAGTGGTCTTGCCCTCGCCGGGATTGCCCTGCACAATGGTTACTTTCCCAAAGGGAATATACGGCTCCCATAGCCATTCAACGGTCTGTGTGTCAACCTCGCTCATGCGGATAATCTCAACGGTTTCTTCCTGCGGCGGCTCTTTCAAGCCGTAGATTGCTTCCCGCAAATACTTCCCGTCTGTGATTTCTGCCCGGTGCTGCAATACCTCGTTCCAGTCCTTGAAAAGAGGGATAAGCCGATGGACGGTCAAGCCCTCCGGCACAAGCTCTGCAAGGCGGCTGCAAGCGTCGTTTCCGGCTTCGTCGCTGTCAAGGCAGAGAAAAACGGTCTTGATGTTCGGACGGTCAGAGAGAAAGCGCAACAGGGCTTTTTCTCCCACGCCGCCCAACGCCAGATAGCTTTGCTTCTGCCAGTCCTTTTTGAACAGGCAGAGGAAAGATAAGAGGTCTATCGGGGCTTCAAAGACAAACAACCTTTCGCCCTCGCCACGGTAGCAGAAGTTAAAGGCTTTGTCGCTGCCTTTCACATCAAGCCGAAAACTCCCGGCTGTGCCGCGCTGATGGGCGTATCGCGGTATGCCGCTTTCATCTCTGCCGACGAATACGGCGTTATGGTGGGCGGCTTCCTCGTAAATATCCCCGGTGGAAAAGAAAAAGCCCGACACATCTTCATCAATGCGGCGGGCTGCTGTGAGATAGTTCCTCGCTGTTCTATTGTCGCTGTTTGGGGGCGGTAGCCGGAAGTCAGAGAGGGGCGCGGAGCTTGGTCTGTCCGGCGGCGGTGCTTCGCCTTTTTCTCCTGTCAGCATTTCAACGGCTTCGGTAAAGCTCTTGCCGAAAAACTCCATGACAAAATCAATGGGTGCGCCGCCCTTGCTCTGGCTGTGCCTGTACCATTTGTTTCCCCGGACTGTCAAGCTGTCGTGCCACTTCCAGCGGTATTCATTTCCGGCGCGGGTAAGCTGCTCGCCCCGTCCTTGCAGAAACGAAACAAGGTCGGCTTGGTTCGCTCGGTCTATCTGTTCTTGGGTGTAATACATAAAAGTTCAACTCCTTTCAGCGGTCTATATCATGCCGCTTGGTGCGGCTCTGCGTCTGCTCCGGTTGGTCGGCGCGGAGTGCAATATCCACACACCTGCGGATTTTTTGAAGCTCGGAAACATCGGCGCGGGTCTCTTTCAGTTTGGTATAATCGCTGTCCCTCTGTGTTTTGAGGTCAGCATATTCCTGTTCCCATTCCGCAATAGGCAAGGTCTTTGTTCCTTTCGGCAGATTTGCATGGAGATAGCGGCTTGCTGCGTTCCATAGGGTCAGCTCGGCGCGGTGGGCTTCCTCGTACTTGTCGCGCTTGTTTGTCCAGCCGTTTTGCAGCTTTTTCAGCTCATCGTGAATGGGCTTGTACTCTGTATAGTTCTTCCCGTATTCAATTAGCTTTTGCAGCTTCTTCATGCGTTCCTCGGCGGTTTTCATTCCCTCCCGGATTGAATAGGCTTTATCGCTGACAGAGGAAAGGGAAGCGTCCAGTTCATCAAGATTAGAGATACCATGCTCGGAAAGATAGTTGACCGCTGCCGCTATGGTTTTCAGTTCGTCGGCTGCGTGTTGGTGCTGCCAACTTTGCGAATACTTCCGGCTCTTTTCTCTCTGAACGCTCAAATACTTCATCAACAGATTTGCAAGGTTGGGAGATTGCGGCGGCTGCTCCGGGGCGGTTTCCCGCGCTTTGAACAGGTCGGCAATCCATTCCTTGAGCTTCCCAATCTGCGCCCGGATTTCCCGGATAAGGCGGTTTGTCTTTTGAATACTGCGGTTCAGTTCGCCTTTCTCGGTGGCGATACCTTTCTTCTCCATCTGGCAAGCCGCCACGCCCATGTGGACGGTGGGTATCTCGTCTATGCCGCGCTCGGCGTTGCTGCGGTGGTCGATACGCTCCGGGCTTCCGTTTCTCTCCAAAAAGTCGTTGGTATAGTCAGCCCACGCCTTGCGCCAAACAAGCGCGTTCTCTTGGCTGTTCCAGCCCGTGAGGTCAATTTTGTGCGTCTTGTATCTGCCGCTTGGCAAGCGGATACGTTCGCCGTTTTCGTCAAGGTCATATTCCTTTTTGGACTTCGCCGCCCACGCACCGCGCCCGTCAAGGGGGCGCATAGTCAGCATGATATGACAATGGGGGTTGCCGCTGTTGGTGTCGTGGATAACAAAATCCACACACATTCCTCTGGAAACAAATTGAGAGGAACAGTATTCCCGGACAAGCCGGATCTGTTCCTCTCTGGATAATTCTATGGGGAGCGCCGCGTCAATCTCACGCGCAAGCTGGGCGTTCCCGGCTTTCTCGTAAAGCTCCACGCTGTTCCACAAGGTTGAACGGTCAGCGAATGAGGGCAGTGCGTGGGGCGGCAGCATGATTTCCGTATGGACAACACCGCCTTTGCGGGTGTAGTCATGGGTCACTCCGTCCCATTCGTTTGTCAGCTTTTCGCCGCTTCGGTAGGCGGCTGCGGCAACGGCTGATTTGCCTTTTCCTCGGCTCACAATGCCGATGTTCCAATGGTAAATGGCTATGGGTATCGCCTCCGTTAGAGTGATATTCAGACTTGTTGGAAGTGAATAGCTTGCGAAGCAAGGTGTTCGCTTCCGGCAAGTACACAAAAGGGTAGACAGCGCAAGCTGTCGCAGGGGAAGTGTAGCGTCCCCTGCCGCGGCAAAGCCGCCAATATCGGAGCGCGGGGAAAATCCCTGTGCGGAGATACAGCCCTCGGCAGAGCGCATACGCCCGCAAGGGTGTATAAGTGCGCCCTTTGTTCCAAAGGGATTATTCGCTTTTCCCGCCCTCGGCTCGTTTTTTCAGATATTCCCGAGCTTCCGTCCCTGTTAGGGCAAGCCAGAGAAATGCGGCGGCTTCCTCGTCGGTCATGCTCTTGGCTTCCGGCACAATGCTCTCAAAGACCGCGCCCCGGACGATCAGCCGGTGGTTTCGTTCCCGCCGTTTCTCGCGGGACAGCTTTTGCCTCAAAACCTTTTCCCGGTTTTCATACTGCCGGATTTTCTTCTTGTTCTGCTCAATCTCGGCAGTTAATTCCTCGTGGGTTTTCTCCCTGGGTTTTGTCATGGGTGGCTCCTTTCTGTCTGTCGAGATAGGCAAAGGGCAGTTGCTTCTCTCTTGAAACAACTGCCCTTTGCGAGTGCTATATTTTTAACAGTATTTTAATCTGCCAGCTTTATCTGTTCAATCTGCGACTTTACATATTCCTCTGTAACATTTTGATACTCGCCATTAACCAGAGGGAATGAAACAGATTGTAGCAACACGGCACCGAAGGTTCGAACATGTTGATCTTCGGGGTCGTGTGTATAGATTTTGATAACTGCATATCCAATAATGTTATCGCCATCGCGCACCACCATATCGGCGTAGACTTTATTTGCGGCGTAAGTTCCTACATGAGATTCGGTCTCTGTTTCATCTAGATAGTCTACCCAGTATATGTTCGTATCATTATTGACACTAAAAGTGGAATCCATAGGAATTATTTTATCATCGACCCAAAGTACAAAATGTCCTCCATCAACAGAAATATCAAATGTAGCATTTGGCCAATCAGCCATTGACAACTTGAAGGGCAGCCCCGGTACACAGGACACTTCCTGGCTCCAACCATATTCTACGGGCATTTCAATACCTTGTACCATTTCATATTCTTCCATGAAATCCAATTCCTCACTTGGAGATAATGCGTATGCAGTAATAGTGAACAAACCTGGTACCGAAACAAAATCAGAAGATGGATCGTATACAAGCCATCCAATAGCAATGCACAAGCATAAGCAAGCAGCTATTGCCCCTTTCAGAAACCAATTATGCTTTTGCTTTGCTCGTTGATACTGAATGGCCTCGTTAATGTATTTATCATCAAGTTCGTCCATTGCTTCCGAAAACTTTTTTGTATTCATACGAACACCTCTCTTTCAATTAGATAGTTTTTCATTTGCTTGCGGATGCGGGTAAGTCGGACGGATATGTTTTTCTCCGTCAGACCCACTCGCTCGGCTATGTCCTTGCAGCTATCGGAAAACCAATAGCGGCGCATGAAGATGACGCGGTTTTCGACGGTCAGCGTGTCCAAAAAGCTCTCGATAATACGGGCTAACTCTCTGGCTTCAATTTCATCTTCTACGGTGTTCTGGTCTGTGATACAGGCTTCGATTTCCTGCATGGCGATCGTATAAATGCTGTTTCGCTTGGCTGCTTCCTTTCTGTAATAAATCTTCAATGAAATGTTCCGAACGATTTTTACGATGTAAGAAAGCAGAGGGTTGGGCTTCGCCGGGGGGATTGCGTTCCATGCGCCCAGATAGGCGTCATTCACGCATTCCTCCGCGTCCTGTCTGCTGTTCACGATATTATACGAGAAGTTGTGACATATTTTTCCGTATTTATTATCCAGCTCTCGTATGGCCTGCTCTGAACGCACGAAAAACAAGTCAATGATTTTTTCATCTTCCATCAATCGCACCGCCTCCTTTCCGGCTTCACCTATATACTACGGTTTTAGCGGCGAATACTACATCAAATCCAAAAGTTTTTCAAAAAAATTATACCATACTTCGCGTGAGATTGCTTGCGGCAGCTTTCGCCGCTTCACTGGCGGCTCTGCGCCGTTCCTCACTGTATGGGGCGGTCAGGCGGAAAGAGAAACGCCCCTTGCGGATTTCAAACTCTATGCAGCCCGTTTCGGGGTCTGCGTCGGTCTGGCGGCACTGGTCGGGGTGCTGTCCGGCGTAGGCGGCAAGCCGCTTCTTTAAGTCGGTGTTGTGGGTGCGGATATGGATTAGCGGGTCTTTCTCGTCAAACCAAATATCGGTGGTCTTTTCCTGCTTCGTAAGCCCTGTTCTCATAAACTCTCCTTTCTGCTCCCCTGTTACGCAATAGGGGCATTTTTCGGGTGTTTTTCCCGGCTCTTGACTTGGGGAAAATGAGGATTTTCAAATAGAAACCGCCCGGACAGGGAGTGTATCGTCGGGGCGGCTGTTATCGCAGGATTTCTGTTTTTTCCGGCTCTTGACCGTCAAACATAGATTAGCTCAAACTTGGCGATTTCCTCCGCTTGCGCCCTGCAAGCGTTCATCAGTCCCACCCATTTCATGGGGTCGGTAGCTTTGAGTGCTTCGGTAGCTCCCGCGCTCCTTGCAAGCTGCGGCATGATAAGGTCAATCCGGCTCCGGGCGGCTTCGTCAATCTCGGCGCAATGCTCATGCAGCTTCTCATTTGCGACAAGGGCGGTGTAGAGGTCGGGGCGGTACTGTTCAAGGTAGGCTTTCCGCAACCGCCCGTAATGCCCGATATACGGGCGCGGGGCGGCGGGGGTGTTGCCATTGTCAATGAGTATTCTCATGCTATGCGTTCTCCTTTCTCGGTGGAAGCAGCGGGTAATTCAAGAGCTTCCTGCTGTTCTTTCTCCCGTTCCTGTTGCTCTTTCCATTGTCTGCGCTTCTTCTCCATATAGCCACAGCTCCATTGAGCGGGCAGCAAACACCGCGCCGATATAGCTGTCGCCCACGTCCTCATAGAGAAGC
>NZ_JAFBIQ010000049.1 GCF_021531315.1 Oscillibacter valericigenes
AGCGATGCAAATTCTGCGCCGCCGTTCCTTATATAAAGGACTTGCTTAACCTCCTCAGCAGAGGTACAATGCGACAAACTAGAGCGACGAATCATCCGTCCGCGGCACTCCGGTAAACTCTAAAAACCGCTTTCTGTCCCCTGTCACGAGGGTGTTCAGAAAGCGGTTTTTGACCACATGTTTGACTACAGACAGGCGTGGAGTGTGCGGAAACAGTGTAGTCAAGAGTTGCGAAGAGCATCCATAATAAAGCAAAAGCATCTATAAATCGTCGGAAAAAGTAGAAAAATTTTTATTCAAAAGTTTGGGAGCAGGATGCCGCAGGTTCGAATCCTGTCACTCGGACCAAACAATGATAATCCGAACTACATGATCCAGGTGGGTCATGTGTTCGGATTTATCATTTCTATTGAAAGTGTGCTTTAATGGACAAGTGTGGTGATAATAGACTCCATTGCCTTTTTTGTGCACTTAATATAAAATCGTTATACCAATAGGCTGAATGACAGGGAGGGCAGGATGAGTGGCCAGAAAATGCAGAATATTCTTACAGTGATAGCTATTGCTTTCCTTGTACTGGGTTATTATATAGAAAAGGATGATCGAACATTATAGGCAGAATTTTTATAATCTTGGGTGCTATTATACTTGTTATCAGTATAGTTGGAAGTAGCCATACACACAGATTCTCTCATTTCTGTTCGCGTTTCCGCATTGATTTGCCGCCCCTCCGGGCGGCTTATTTTTTTGCGCGGCATCTCCTCTCGCATCGTGGTTTCACCGACGCTGCTCCACATAAAACAGGATCTTTGTAATGTACTCCGCCTCGTTGCCGGTGGAAAGATAGTCGTTGATCGCAAACTCGTAAGCGTCCGAAACGACGCTGAGCCGATGAGAGCGGCAATATTCCAGGATGCGCTCGTATGCCCTGCCGATGGAAAGGTAGTCGCCCGTGTGGTAGGTGACCGTGCATTGCCCGGCAGGGAGCTTGACGACGCTCTTGGCGCTGCTTTTTTCAATCGGCAGAAAGGCAAAGGACGCCTCGGTATACCGCCCCGCACGAATGCGCTCGAGCGGCACGACCGCTCCGCTTTGAAAGAAAATGGGGAGCTGCTCCCGAAACGAGCGGACAAAGCATTTTTTGGTAGCGATGCTGACCTCCTCGAGCGTATAGGGCGCGGCGACCTCCTGCAGCAAAAGGTACTGGCGCTTTACCTGCTCCACCGACACCGCTGTGCTGTCGGCATGGATGGCGGCGGACTGCTCTAACTGCGCGCAGCGATGCTCCACGCGGCTTTTGATGAGCTGCAGATCCGCAATCTGACGGTCGATGATGGCGAGCTGCCTTCGCAGCGCCGCAAGAGAGGTGTCGAGCGTATAGCCCTTCATGTGCGACTTGATCTCCTCGAGCGAAAAGCCGATCTTTTTCATCATGCAGATCGTGTCCAAATAGTCGAGCTGCGTGGCGCTATAATAGCGATAGCCGTTCTCGGGGTCTACATAGGCGGGGCAGAAAAGACCGATCTTATCGTAAAAGATGAGAGTCTGACGGGAAATATTCTGATGTTTGGAGAGCTCGCCGATCGAAAACAGTTCGTTCATAAAAACCTCTTGACCTTATAGTTACTATATAGTTTATGATGATAGCATAAACTCATAAGGGTATCAAGGAGGAAAACAAAAATGAGATCCCGCGCGGCTGTTCCATGGCGCAAGCTGACAGATGGACTGACGATAAGAAAAATACTGCTGATCTTACTGGGAGCGATGCTCTGCACCTTTGGCATCCACAACATTCATCAGCGCACGAGCATCACGGAGGGCGGCGTCATCGGTCTGATGCTTTTCATTGAGCATTGGTTGAAAGTATCGCCTGCCTATATCACCCCCATTCTGGATATTGCCTGCTATTTGCTTGCGTTCAAATTTTTAGGCGGCAGATTTATCAAAATATCCGTGATCTCCACGTTCTTTGTGTCGCTCTTCTACAAATTTTGGGAGCTTTTCCCGCCGATGCTGCCCGATTTGTCGGAGCGCCCGCTGCTCGCCGCCGTGCTGGGCGGTATGCTTGTCGGCGTCGGCGTCGGCTTGATCGTGCGGCAGGGCGGCTCCAGCGGCGGAGACGACGCGCTGGCGCTGACGATCTCTCGGGTGTTTCGCTGGAAGCTGTCACGGTCATATCTATTTACGGATGTCGTCGTGCTGCTGCTGTCGCTGAGCTATATCCCCGCACTGCGGATCGTCTTTTCGCTGATCACCGTTACGATTTCATCGCATCTGATCGACTGGGTCAGGGGCTATGGGGAGGAAGCAACGCCGCCGGCAAGAGAACAGCAAGTGCCGCAGCTGGAGAAGGTATCGGAGCATTGAGCGTCCCGACCCGAGACGGCTTTATTGCGCCTATCAATGATACGAACGCGTCGTTGTGCCGAGGCAGCGCGGCCCCGCGGGGCCGCGCTGCCTATTTGTGCAGCTGTCGAACCGATAAGATCTCTTGAAAACGCCCCTGCGGCATGGTAAAATAAGTTTAGCGATTTTTTCTTTCAGGGATGTTTATGCTGAGAAAGATGAATATGCCGCCGAAACCGAAGTTTACAAGGGAAGAAATTGCGCTCCGGCAAGCACCAAGAAACGGCCCGAGCCGAAGGGCTCGGACCGTTTCCTTGTCACATATATCATTCTATCGTCTCATTTTGGGCGCCGACTCAACGAGTCAGCGCCATCCGGGAGAGTATATTCAACATGATCGCAATTTTACTTGCGCCGGTGTATTTGCTGGCAAATTACTATCTGCTGTGCCGCGTGATGGGCTGGGTAAAGGCGTGGTTCCCGTTTTTTCGCACGGTGCGCCACTGGGCACTGCCTGTGGCGGTGCAGGCATTTTTGGTCTGCTCTATTGTCATTGCGTTCTTTCTTCCCGAGGGAGGATTTCGGCGCGCAATGAAACTCGTCGGCAACTACTGGCTCGGCGTGCTGCTGTATATCCTGCTCGCGGTCATCGCGGCGGACCTCCTGCGGCTGCTGCTCGGTCACGCGCTGCCGTTCAGTCACATTTTCGTCACGACGCGGATGTATCGCGCCGCAGGCTGCGTGTGCGCGTTTGCCATTTTGGCGGCGTCTGTCTGGGGCGTCATCAATGCGCGCATCATCCATGTGACGCCGTATGAGGTGACGGTCAGCAAGACCGTTGAGGGCATGGAGGAGCTGAAGGTCATGCTCGTGGCTGATCTGCACCTCGGCTACAACATCGGAGAAAAACAGATGCGGCAGATGGTGGAGAAGATCAACGAGCAGGACGCGGATCTCGTCGTCATCGCGGGCGACATCTTCGACAATGAGTGGGAGGCAGTGGACAAGCCCGAGACCATATCCGCCACGCTGCGCGGCATCCGGTCGAAATACGGCGTTTACGCCTGCTACGGCAACCACGACATCGAAGAGCCGGTGCTTGCAGGCTTTACCTTTCGCCAGAGCGAGAAAAAGGAGAGCGACCCGCGCATGGACGAATTTTTGAAGGAAGCGAACATCACGCTCCTGCACGAGGAGGGGCTGCTCATTGACGGGAGATTCTATCTCTACGGCCGCCCCGACGCGCATCGGCCGGGCCGCGGCATCGAAACACGCAGAACGCCGGAGGAGATCACGGCGGGTATGGACAAGAGCAAGCCCATCCTCGTCCTCGATCACCAGCCCAAGGAATTACAGGAGCTTGCGCAGGCGGGCGTCGATTTAGACCTCTGCGGTCACACGCATGACGGTCAGATGTTCCCGGGGAACCTCACGATCGGGCTGATGTGGGAGAATGCCTGCGGGTATCTCAGAAAGGGGCAGATGCACAATATCGTCACCTCCGGCGTCGGTGTGTTCGGGCCCGATATGCGCGTGGGGACAAAAGCGGAGATCTGCCCGATCACGATCCATTTTACAAGCAGATGAGGTCCCGATAGAGACGGACACTCTGCACAATGCGGGAGATGCTCAGCTCTCCAAAGCGCAGAAAAGGATCATGATCGACTTCCGCAAGTCCGCTGCGGCGGCTCAATTCAGCTGCTCAAGGTAGGCGGCGAGCTCGTCGAAGCCGCCGTGCGGGAACATTGAAATGTCCTTCCCCTGCGGATTGATGAGGCAGGGCGTGAGGAAAAATACCGGAATACCGAGCTTCTGCGCCGCGCCGTCCTCCGCCACATCGTTGCCGACCATGAGACATTCCTCCGCCTTCAAGCCGAGCTTTTCAAGGATCTCACGGTAGTAATCGGGGTTCGGCTTACAATAGGTCGCGTTTTCATAGGTGGTGACGAGCGCAAAGTCGCTCGGCTCCAGCCCTGCCCAGCGGATGCGGCTCTCGGTCGCAATGCGTGGGAAGATGGGATTGGTCGCCAGCGCCACGCGAAAGCCGCGTCCTTGCAGGCTGTGGACGATCTCCGCCGCGCGGGGGTCGTACCCGCAGACACTCTGCGCCCCGCTAAATTCGTTGGCGTAGAAATCCTCAAAGAGAGGCTCGTCCGCCCTTGACTTCTCGCCATAGATGGAGGCAAACTTATCCCAGAACGCCTCCTCGTTGGTGCGCGTACCGTCGTTGCGGACCATGGCCTCAGTGCCGGACCAAATGGACTCGACCAGCTCCTTCGGCTCGTAGCCGTGCGGCGCGAGCTTTGCCGCAAGGAGCTTGAAGTAGGCGCGGGTGAATGCGTCCTGATCCATCGGGAGCAGGGTCCCGTCCAAATCAAAAAGTACGGTCGTGATCATTGTGCTTGCCTCCTGTTTTGCTGAGAGTACATCTATCATACCGTTTTCTCTTTGTAAAAACAAGAAGGTTCTTTGCGTTACTCGCAGAACTGCCTCCAGATACCAACGCAGAACAAGGGATATTTTCATATCGCCCGCTTTCGCTGTGCGGGTCAATGTATTTGATGACCGTCTCCAAACGATTGCCGCTGATGGCCGCGAGCAGCTCGCAGCGCACATTATGGATCACCATGATCACGCCCGTTCCCTTCTTATGGTATAGGGCCTCACCACGCGGCGGCCGTGCCATCGCAGCGCGGCTCGGTTCCGGCGATGTAAACGCCCCTCTCCCCGCG